>NZ_DIAX01000061.1:0-1295 GCF_002414845.1 Gordonia sp. UBA5067
GTGCTCGCGCGGCATCACTGCGCGGCCAGTCGAGCCTGCTTGTCGGCCTCGACGAGGGCATCGAGCAGCGCATCCATGTCGCCGCCGAGCACCGAGTCGAGGTTGTTGGCCTTGAAGCCGATGCGGTGGTCGGCGATCCGGTTCTCCGGGAAGTTGTAGGTGCGGATCCGTTCGGAGCGGTCGACCGTGCGGATCTGTGCCGCTCGGCCCTGCGCGGCGGTGGCCGCGGCTTCCTCCTCGGCCTGCGCCTGCAGCCGCGCGGCAAGCACCTGCATCGCCCGCGCCTTATTCTGCAGCTGCGACCGCTCGTTCTGACACGTCACGACGATCCCGGTCGGAAGGTGCGTCAGCCGCACCGCCGAGTCGGTGGTGTTGACCCCCTGACCGCCCTTGCCTGAGCTGCGGTAGACGTCGACGCGCAGATCCTTGTCATCGATCTCCACCTCGGCCACCTCGTCGGGTTCGGGATAGATCAGCACGCCCGCCGCCGAGGTGTGGATCCGGCCCTGCGACTCGGTGACCGGGACGCGCTGCACCCGATGCACACCGCCTTCGAACTTCAGTCGAGACCAGACTCCGTCACGGGTGGCCTGCGGCGCCCGGATGGACAGCGTCGCCTCCTTGTAGCCACCGAGATCGGACTCGGTGGCGCCCAGCACCTGCGCCTTCCAGCCGTGCCGCTCGCAGTATTTGAGATACATGCGAACCAGGTCGGCCGCGAACAGTGCCGACTCGTCGCCGCCGGCGCCGGGCCGGACCTCGAGGACGACGTCATCGCCGTCGTGTGGGTCACGCGGGGCCAACAGGTCGGTCAGCGTCTCGTCGAGCTTCGCGACCTGCGCTTTCAGCGGGGGGATCTCCTCGAGAAAGGAGGGGTCGTCATCGGCCAGCTCGGTGGCGGCGGCGAGGTCATCGCGCGCCGCGACAAGCTTGGTGTGAGTCGACATGATCGGGCCGAGCTCGGCGAAGCGCTTGGCAACGCGGCGCGCGTTGGCCGAGTCGTCGTGCAGCGACGGATCGGAGAGCTGCGTCTCCAATCCCGCATACTCGGCAAGGACATCGTCGATCGCCGACGGTTGCTCGATTGCCATTGCGTGCCTTCCTGTTCTGCCAGCGCGTGCCCGGACAAACGCCACGGCGCCCGCGCGTGCGCAATCGCACGCCGGGCGCCGCTTCGACTTGACCCGCTAGCTGTCGGCGGTGGCCTTCTTCTCGCGCTTGCCGTAGCGCTTCTCGAAGCGGGCGACGCGGCCGCCGGTGTCGAGAATCTTCTGCTTGCCCGTGTAGAACGGGTG
>NZ_DIAX01000061.1:1387-3850 GCF_002414845.1 Gordonia sp. UBA5067
GCCCGTGTAGAACGGGTGGCACTGCGAGCAGACTTCGACGTTGAT
Organism: Gordonia sp. UBA5067; assembly: GCF_002414845.1. Lineage (GTDB taxonomy): Bacteria > Actinomycetota > Actinomycetes > Mycobacteriales > Mycobacteriaceae > Gordonia > Gordonia defluvii. The sequence goes on from NZ_DIAX01000061.1 coordinate 1,433, forward strand.
CCGGCCATCAGACTTGGTGCTGTGGGTCTCGAACGTGTTACCGCAGCCGCACACGACGGTGGTGGCCACGTACTCCGGATGGATGTCCTTCTTCATGGTGTCCCTTTCATGGTCGCCGGGTCACCCGGTGGATTGCCGAGTGTGAACCGGAACCGGACTGGATTCGACGATCCAGTATGCCACGCGGGGCACGATGTCCCGAAATCATGGCCTCCGACCGCCTACCGGGTTAACAGCACCTGTCCCCCGGGCATTCCCGACCGATACATTGATACGGCCGTTTGTCTGCCGCCTGCCGAACCACCCGCCTACCGATAGGGACCGATACCCGATGGACCTGCTCGCCTCTCCCCCGACGCCCGATACACCGCTGACCGGCGAGCAGAAGGCCTGGATCGCAGGGTACCTCGCCGGGTTGAAGGCACGGCCGGATGTCACGGCGCCGGCCGGCGGCGAAGAACTACTCGTCCTCTACGGCACGCAGTCGGGCAATGCGGAGTGGGTCGCGGTCCAGGTGCAACGCCTCGCCGCCCCGCGCGGCCTGGTGTGCCGGGTCGCCGACATGGACGAAGTCGATATCGCCGATATCGCGGCGGCGCGCAAGATCCTTATCGTCGTCTCCACCTACGGCGAGGGCGACATGCCCGACAACGCAGCGGACCTGTGGCGGGCGGTGGCCAGCAACGACGCGCCCCGCCTCGACGGCGTCGAGGTCGCCGTGTGCGGACTCGGCGATTCCAGCTACGACGGCTTCTGTCAGACCGCCATCAATCTCGACACCCGCCTCGCCGAACTCGGCGCGCGGCGCGTCGTCGCACGCGCCGAATGTGACGTCGACTTCCAGGCGGCGATCGACACGTGGCTGCCGCGCGCACTCGATCAATTCGCCGGGATCACCACACCTCCCGCACCGCCGGTGAGTGCGCCCCCGGAACCCGAACAACAGCCCGCGCGCAAGACTTCCTGGAGCCGGCGAAACCCCTATCGGGCGACCGTTGTGGCGAACAGCGTGCTGTCCGGCGCCGGCTCGGCGAAAGAGGTCCGCCACATCGAGTTGACACTCGGCGACAGCGGCATCGACTACCAGCCCGGCGACGGTTTGTCGGTGCTACCGGTCAACGATCCGGCCGCCGTTGAGCGCATTCTGGAACGCCTGGGCGCGACCGGCGATGAGGTGATCGTCGACCGCCGCAGCGAGCGCACGTTGCGCGAGGCGTTGACCAGTCACTATGAGATCTCGACGGCTTCGAAGTACCTCGTCGACTACGTCGCCACGCGCAGCGGTGACGCCGAGCTCACCCACCTGTCGGAGACCGGTGATCGTGAGGCGCTCGAGGCGTGGCTGTGGGGGCGTGACGTGCTCGACGTCCTCAACGTCGACCCCTCATTGACGATCACCGGCGAGGAGTTACTGGGCGAGCTGCGCCCGCTCGCGCCGCGCGCCTATTCAATCGCATCATCCCCGGCGAAGCACGGGAACAGCGTGCACATCACGATGGCGACGGTGCGGTACCGGTCATTTGACCGCGACCACGGCGGCTGCGCCACGACATTCCTGGCCGACCGGCGAGCCGTCGGCGACGAGGTGGGTGTCTTCATCACCCCCAACCGGTCGTTCCGCCTGCCGGCCGATGATGTGCCGATCATCATGATCGGGCCGGGTACCGGTATCGCCCCGTTCCGCTCGTTCCTCTACGAACGGGCGGCGCGCGGGGCGACCGGGGAGAGCTGGCTGTTCTTTGGCGACCAGCGCCGCGAGTTCGACTTCGCCTATCGGGACGAGATCGAGGCGTTCGCCGCCAACGGCGTCCTGAGCCGACTGGACCTCGCCTTCTCACGCGACCAGGGGCACAAGGACTACGTCCAGCACCGGATGGAAGAAAACGGAGCCGACCTCTTGGCATGGCTGGAGCGCGGGGCGCACGTCTACGTGTGCGGCGACGCGACCCGGATGGCCCACGATGTCGACGAGGCGCTACACGAGATCGTCGCCAAACACGGAGGCTTCGACTCCGGTGGCGCGGCCCACTACGTCGACGAGCTCAAGAAGGATAAGCGCTACCTGCGCGACGTCTACTGATCCGCCGAGTGGGCACCCCAACCCCGCCGAGTGGGCACCTCACTGTCGCCGAGTGGGCAGTCAGTACCTGCCTCGCTCGTGTAGCGCTCGCTCAATCTCAGTCAGGATGCTCCACGGCTCTTCGAAAAGGCGCTTCGCATTGATCCGAATCACCTTCCACCCCAGGGCTTCCAGCTTCGCATCTCGCGCCATGTCGTGAGCCTGCTGCGCCGGGGTCTCGTGGAATTCTGCACCGTCGTACTCAATGACGATCTTCTCGGCCCGATAGCCAAGATCAGCCCGGGCGAACTCGCGACCGACCTCGTCAGCAATGGGGGCTCTTCGGACTTCAGAGTGCG
>NZ_DIAX01000014.1:0-16629 GCF_002414845.1 Gordonia sp. UBA5067
GCACTCTGAAGTCCGAAGAGCCAGATTCCTTCGCGGCGCAGCGCGACGACCTCCGCCACCTCCCGTTTGTCACGATCGACCCGTTGGCGGCGCGGGACCTCGACCAGGCCGTCCATCTGCAGGCCGACGCCGACGGCGGATTCCTCGTCCACTACGCGATCGCGGACGTGGCCGCGCTGGTCGTGCCCGGCGGGGCGCTCGACATTGAGGCGAGGCGGCGCGGCACCACCTTTTACTTCCCCGACGGCGCTGTGCCACTGCATCCCCGGGCGTTGTCGGAAGGCAGTGGGTCACTGCTTCCCGGCGTCGACCGGCCCGCCGTGGTCTGGACCCTGCGTGTCGCGGCCGACGGCAGGGTCGGAGACCTGGCCGGCGGCGGTGTGGCCGTGGGCCGGGCGCTCGTGCACGTCGTCGCCAAGCTCGACTATGCGGGGGTGTCAGCCGATGCCGCCCGCGGCACCCTGCATCCGTCGATTTCGGCGCTCCCGGCATTCGGCCAATTGCGCCGACGGGTGGCGCTCGAGCAGGGACGGATCACCCTCGATCTGCCGGCGCAGGAGGTGACCCGTACCGACGGGCGGTGGACTATCGGCCTGGCCGTCCGGTATGACAGCGAGGAGTGGAACGCCGAGCTGTCGCTGCTGACCGGAATGGTGGCCGGAAAGATCATGCGCGACGCGGACGTCGGTCTGTTACGCACCGTGCCAGCACCACCGGACGCGGCGATCAAGACACTGCGCGGGCTTGCCCACACCCTCGGCGTCGAATGGGGTGACGGACTCACGGTCGGTCAGTTCCTCGCCCGACAACCCGCCGACAGTCCGCGAACACTCGCGCTGATGTCGGCGACGACGAGCCTGCTCAGCGGTTCGGACTATCTCGCACTACCGGCGCCGATACTTGATGGGGCCGAACCGGTCACCGAGCACTCCGGCCTGGCCTCGGTCTACGCACATGTCACCGCGCCGCTGCGCCGGCTGCCCGACCGCTTCGCGACGGAGGTGTGCGTGGCGGTGGCGGCCGGTGATCCGGTACCGCAGTGGGTCCTCGACGCCCTGCCTGAACTGCCCAAAGGGATCCGCGAGTCGTCAAGACTGGCGAGCCGCGCCGACCGGGAGTCGATCGACCTTGCCGAGGCGGTGGTACTGGCGAATGCCGTCGGGGAGCGCTTCGACGCCGTCGTCACCCGGCCGCAGCGGGCGCACCGGCCGGCCGAGGTCTTTGTCGCCGACCCGCCGGTGCTGGCCCCCTGCCGCGGCGACCTGCGCGCAGGGCAGGCGCTGGGCGTGCTGCTGGCGGAAGCCGACCCCCGGGAGCGGCGGATCTTGTTCGCGCCCGCAGCCGGTTAGCCTGGGCTTCTGCGTGTTACTCTCGGCCGGTTGCTGAGGGCTCTGGCCCACTCGGAATTGGAGTAATGGTGAACAGGACGATCAAGGCGGCCGCGGTGGCACTCGCCGCATCACTCGCATTGGTGAGCGGTGTGGGGCCGGCCGTCGCCGACCCCGTGTCCGTGAACGACAGGGTCGGCAAGGCGCTGGTGTTCCTGCTGGTGGAATTCACCGGGCAGGTGCAGATTCCGTTCAACGACGGCGCCCAGTGGTCGGACGACGTTCAGGTTGCCGCGGCATGTACCGGATACATCGTCGACCCCACCGGGTTTATCGCTACCGCTGGTCACTGCGTCAACACGGCCGACGAGAGTCTCAAGAACGAACTGCGCGAGCAGGTCGTACTCGACCTGGCCAAGAAGCAGAACTGGGACAAGGCGAAGGCGGTGGCGGTCTATCAACGCGCGCTCAACGAGTCCTGGGCCATTCGGGGCGGCGGGGGAGATGGTGATGCGCCATCGGTCTCAGTCAAGGCGAAGCAGGCCTCTGGGCCCAACCAGGCGATTCGCGACTGGACAACCCTTCAGGTGGTTGCCTCGCAGCCGTTCAAAGACGGTGACAACGCTGTTCTGAAGCTCAATTCATCGCCCGGCCCGCTCACCGCCCTGCCGATCGCGAAGGAGGCCCCCAAGACCGGCGAGGCAATCACGAGCGTCGGCTTTCCGGCGCAGGTGCGGCGCGTCAGCGACGACGTGACGTTGCCGCAGCCGTCATTCAAGACCGGTACCGTCTCGTCGCGCCAACAGAATTCCAGCGGCGTTGCCCAGACCGAGGTGTCGGCGACACTCGGCAAGGGGATGTCGGGCGGTCCGACGGTCAATTCCGCCGGTGAGGTGATCGGCACCAACTCGATGAAGACGGTCTCCAAAGACGAGACATCGGAGTTCGGCTTCGTCACCGACAACATTGCGCTACGCATGTACCTGCAGAGCAACGGGGTCACCCTGGTGAGCGCGGACCAGGAGTCGTCCGGCCTCAACAAGTGGGTGTGGCTCGGCCCGCTCATCGGCATCGTTGCGCTGCTGCTGATCGTGGGCCTGCTGCTGGGTCTGCGCCGCAAGCCCAAGGCGGGACCGCCGCCGTATTACCCCGGCGGACCGGGTGGACCCGGGGGTGCGGGCCCGCAGCCGTTCGGTCAGCCGCAGCCGTTCGGTCAGCCACAGCCGCCAGCGCAGGGGCTGGGTCAGTTCGGGCCGCCCGCTGCTGCGCCCCGGCCCCCGACGCCCGGATTCGGCGCCCCGCAACCCGGGACGCCGTTCCCGCCGTCCGGTCCGTTCCCGCCGTCCGGTCCGCAACCGGGTTACCCCGGTCAGCCGTTCGGTCGCTGATACCGGACAAGGGCATCGCCCCCCCGCGCCACCACAGCCGGGGACGTCGTCCGGTTGACTGATTTCGGCTTGGCCCGGCAGTGCGCCGCGAAGGTTCAAAAGGGCTAATCTGACCAAGTCGGACAATCCGGTCGACCCCGGTGGACTTCCAGGCGAGGTGGGAATAGTGAAGCGAACATTCAGGCTCGTGGCATCCTGCAGATGACCATCACGGGCCAGGCGCAGATCCCGTTCACCAGTGGGGCACGGTGGTCGCGAGACAGTGCGTGGGCGACCAACATCTACCGGCAGGCGACTGCGCAGGGCTGGGCGGTCCGCGGCGCCGGTGGCGATGGGGACCGACCATCGGCGGCGGTCCGGGTCAAGCAGCCGGGGGGTCCCAACCAGGTCATTCGTGATTGGACCACCGTCCAAGTGGTCAGTGCGCAGTCATTCAAAGATGGCGACAATGCCATTTTGAAAATGAATTCCACGCCGGGAGAACTGACCGCGCTCGCGATCTCCGCGGTCGTCCCGAAACCGGGCGAAGCGATCACCAGCGTCGGTTTCCCGGGCCAGGTGCGGCGCGTGAGCGACGACATCTCGCTGCCGCAGCCCTCCTTCAAGACGGGCACCGTCTCATCGCGCCAGCAGAATCCCAGCGGTGTGGCCCAGACGGAGGTGTCGGCGACGATCGGCAAGGGGATGTCGGGCGGTCCGACGGTCAACGCCGATGGCGAGGTGATCGGCACCAACTCGATGAAGACGGTCTCCAAAGACGAGACATCGGAGTTCGGCTTCGTCACCGACAACATTGCGCTGCGCCAGTATCTGCACAGTCATGGCGTGACGCTGGCGAGCCCCGAGCAGGAGTCGTCACGCCGGGGCTGGTGGGTGTGGCTCATTCCGCTCGTCGGAATCGTCGCCGTGCTGCTGGTCGGACTGCTCGTGTTTGCCCTCATCCGCAAGTCCAAGTCCGGGGCCGCCGGCTACCCGACACCCGAGTCCGGAATGCCCGCCCAGTTTCAGGCCGGACAGACTCCGAGTGCCCCGTACCAGGGTGGACCGCAGCAGGGGGTGCCCGGCACGGGCCCCTCGCCGTTCGGTGTACCGCCGGCATCGGGCCCACCGTCGGGATCGGGCCCACCGTCGGCATCGAACCAGAGCCCCTTCATGCCGCCGCCCCCGCGTTAGCGGTTCGCGAAGCCGTCGGTAGCGGCAACCAGGGCGTCGATGGTGCCGGGCTCGAACGATGCGTGCCCGGCGTCGTCGACGATTCTCAGTTCGGTGCTGGGCCACGCACAGTGCAGATCCCACGCGCTACGCATCGGGCAGACGACGTCGTAGCGCCCTTGGACGATGACTGCAGGGATGTCGGCAATGGTATCGACCTCGTCGAGCAGCTGACCGTCGCGAAGAAATCCGCCGTGGGTGAAGTAGTGGTTCTCGATAGTGGCGAACGCGAGGGAGAAGCGCGGGTCGTCAGCGGCGGATTCGGGCTGGGGGAGCAGGTAGCTCGTCGAGGTCTCCCATCCGGTCCAGGCCGCCGCGGCCTGCTGGGCCAACGGCCGGTCGGGCCCGGTGAGGATACGGTGGTACGCCGCTACCAGATTCCCGCCGCGCTCCGCGACGGGAATCGGTGCCAGATAGTCCTCCCAGCGGTCGGGGAAGATGCCGGCCGCGCCGCCGTTGTAGTACCAGTCGATCTCGCTGCGGCGCAGCAGGAAGATACCGCGCAGCACCAGCTCGGTCACGCGCGCAGGATGCGTTTGCGCGTAAGCGAGGCCCAGCGTCGAGCCCCACGAGCCCCCGAACACCTGCCAGCGGTCGATGCCGAGATGTTTGCGCAGCACCTCCATATCGGCGATGAGGTGTCCGGTGGTGTTGACCGAGAGGTCGGCACCGTCGGCGATGTGGGGTCGCGACTGCCCGCACCCGCGCTGGTCGAACAGCACGATGCGGTAGGCCGCGGGGTTGAAGAAGCGGCGCTGCTTGGCCGACGTGCCGCCACCGGGTCCGCCGTGGACGAAGACCACCGGCTTTCCATGGGGATTGCCCGACACCTCCCAATAGATTTCCTGGCCGTCGCCGACCGGCAGATGGCCGTGATCGTGGGGGTCGATGGCCGGGTACAACTCGCGCATTCCCCAAGACTATGGGCGCCATCGCCGATATGCGGGCGCTGCGCGGCGACCCGTCGAAGATTCACGGCCGGCCGTCCCTGTTCACCACCGTTCTGACCCCAACACCGTCCTACGGAGGGCCTCCCTGGGTCAGAATTGGTCCATGGCACAGCGAAACGATCGGATGGGCGCTTTTGACGCGGTCCTGTACGGCATCGAGGGCGACCCGCTACTGCGTTCGGGCATCATCGCCTTCATCGTGCTCGACGGACCACCCGACCGGGAGAAGGTCACCGAGCGTGCCGAGCGGTTGACTCGACTGTTCCCTCGACTGCGTGAGCGGGCGGTGGGAAACTCGTTGTCGCCGGCGCCGCCGCGCTGGGAGACTGATCCGAACTTCGACCCGGGCTATCACGTCCGGTGGCGTCGCCTTCCTCGGGGAGCCGACGATATTCCGGCGGCACTGGCCTACGCCGCCCGGATGGGCGACCAGGATTTCGATCACTCCCGCCCGCTGTGGGAAATCGCGATCCTCACCGATCTGGCCGACGGTCGGGCCGCGGTGATCTACAAGGTCCACCACAGTGTTGCCGACGGGATGGGCGGACTGGCGATGAGCGCATCGTTGTTCGACCTCGAATCCGACCCGGGTGACCTCGGGCCGATGCCGCCCGCCCCGGTGGCCGATCCGGCGGGCCTGATCGATCGTTTCGTGCAGGCTGCGGCCTTTGAGGCGGCCGCGCTTCAGGAAACGGCAGTCGGCGCCGCCAGGGCGTACGTCCACGCTGCGCGGGGCCTGCTGACCAGTCCGATCGATACCACCGTCTCGGGGGTGCGCACGGCAGCCGCATTCGCCGCGATGATAGCTCCGCCCGGCGGGCCCAAGTCAGAGTGGATGAGCGACCGTTCCCTCACGTGTGCGTTCAACATGATCGAAGTTCCGCTCGAGCCAATCACGCGGGCGGCCCGGGCCGCCGGCGTCACCCTCAATATCGTCTTCGTCGCCGCGGTCGCCGATGCCTTCGGGACCTACCATCGGCGCAACGGACACGCGTTGTCGGAGTTCCGGGTGAACATGCCGGTCAACCAGCGCACCCCCGCCGACGCAGTGACCGGGAACCATTGGGTGCCCGCGCGATTCGTCCTTCCCACCGACGATGTCGACGCCACGGCCCGCCTGGCGCAGTTGCACGGGCTGATCGAGGACGCGCGGCAAGATCCGGCGCTCGAGCTGTCCGAGGTCCTCTACAAGGCGATGGCACTGCTGCCCGCTGCGCTGACCGAGCGGCTCGCGGCCGCGCTGATGAAGGGCGTCGACGTGGCCGCGACAAACGTCCCCGGTCCGCCTGTCGGGGTATACCTGTGCGGCGCGAAAGTGCTTGCACTGGTGCCGTTCGCCCCCAAGGCGGGGGCGGCGATCAACATCGGCCTGCTCACCTATGACGGGAGCGTCCTGCTCGGCATCAACTCCGATCCGGCCGCTGTGCGGGACCCCGATGAGTTCGCTGCCTGCCTCGAAGAGGCGTTTGCGAAGTACGCGGTCTGACGCGGACGGTTGCGGCGCGCGCCTCAGTAAGCGTGTTCGGGGCCGGGGAAGGTGCTGCGTGCCACCTCGTCGGCGTAGGCCGCTGCGGCATCGCGCAGGTCGTCGCCGATGTTGGCGAAGCGCTTGACGAACTTTGCGGTCTTTCCGCTCGTCAACCCTGCCATGTCCTGCCAGACGAGGACCTGCGCGTCGGTTTCGTTGCCGGCGCCGATGCCGACCGTCGGGATGGTGAGCTTACGGGTGATCTGCGCCGCCAACTCGGCCGGGACCATCTCCATGACGACGGCGAATGCCCCCGCCTCCTGGACGGCGAGCGCGTCGGCGATCAGCTGGTCGGCGCCGTCGCCGCGGCCTTGAACGCGGTAGCCGCCGAGACCGTTGACACTTTGCGGAGTGAAGCCGATATGCGCCATGACCGGGATCCCGGCGGCGCTCAGCGTGGCGATTTGGGCGGCGACGCGCTCGCCGCCCTCCAGTTTCACCGCGTGGGCGCCGGTCTCCTTGAAGTAGCGCACCGATGATTCGAGTGCCTGCTGAGGACCCGCCTCGTACGAGCCGAATGGGAGGTCCGCGACGACCAGGGCGTGCGGTGCGCCGCGCACGACGGCGCGGATCAGCGGGATCATCTCGTCGAGTGTGACTGGGATCGTGGTGTCGTAACCGTAGACAGTGTTGGCGCCGGAATCCCCGACGAGCAGCACGGGGATGCCCGCCTCATCAAAACGGGCGGCGGTGGAGTAGTCGTAGCAGGTGAGCATCGCCCACTTGTGGCCGTCCGCCTTCATCTGGGCCAGATGCTGGACACGGGTCGCGCGACGGGGCTGTTCACCGGCTGAGCCATACACGGATGCGTCGGACATGGTTGTCTCTTTTCTGCCTCGAGTCCCTTGTCGGGTACCCGGGTTGACTGCGGACACCACCGATTGTTCCACCGCGCTCGGGCCGGGCCAACGGATTGGTGAGTGCAGTTCGTCACAGGGGCCGAGCGGGGTGCGCCGAACTGTCCAAAACGCGAGGAAGTAACACGCTCGTAACAGGTTGCTTCTAGGCTCGGCGAACATGGACCGGCAAAAAGAGTTCGTGCTGCGGACGCTCGAAGAGCGTGACATTCGATTCGTGCGCCTGTGGTTCACCGACGTGCTCGGATATCTGAAGTCGGTCGCGATCGCGCCGGCTGAGCTGGAGGGGGCGTTCGACGAGGGGATCGGCTTCGACGGCTCGGCAATCGAGGGATTCTCACGTGTCTCGGAGGCCGATACCGTCGCCCGGCCGGACCCGTCGACGTTCCAGGTCCTGCCGTGGACGACCTCGAACGGCCGGCATCACTCGGCGCGCATGTTCTGTGACATCGTGATGCCCGATGGCACGCCGTCCTGGGCGGACTCGCGCCAGGTGCTGCGCCGCCAGATGAATAAGGCCGCAGAGAAGGGCTTCAACTGCTACGTCCACCCGGAGATCGAGTTCTTCCTCCTGAAGGACTCGCCGACGGACGGTTCGGAGCCCCAGCCGGCCGATCGGGGCGGCTACTTCGACCAAACGGTGCACAACGCCGCACCCAACTTTCGCCGGCATGCAATCGACGCGCTCGAGTCGATGGGCATCTCGGTGGAGTTCTCACACCATGAGGGCGCGCCCGGGCAGCAGGAGATCGACCTGCGCTTCGCTGATGCGCTCTCGATGGCCGACAACGTCATGACCTTCCGGTACCTCATCAAGGAGGTGGCGATCAACGAGGGCGTCTCGGCGACGTTCATGCCCAAGCCGTTCAGCGATCACGCGGGTTCGGCGATGCACACGCATATGAGTCTTTTCGAGGGGGAGGAGAACGCCTTCCACGACCCGGACGACCCGATGCAATTGTCGACCGTGGGTAAGCAGTTCGTGGCCGGAATCCTGCATCACGCCAGCGAGCTCAGTGCGGTGACCAATCAGTGGGTGAACAGCTACAAACGTCTCATCCACGGTGGCGAGGCGCCGACGGCGGCTACTTGGGGCCGGGCGAACCGTTCGGCGCTGGTGCGGCTGCCGCTGTACACACCCAACAAGGGTTCGTCGCGCCGCATCGAGGTTCGCAGCCCGGATTCGGCGTGTAATCCCTACCTGACGTTCGCGGTGTTGCTGGCCGCCGGTTTGAAGGGCATCGCCGAGGGCTATGAGTTGCCCGAGGAGGCCGAGGACGACGTCTGGTCGCTGACGGCCGGGGAACGTCGGGCCATGGGTTACCGGGAACTGCCTGGCAGTCTGGCCGACGCGCTCAACGAGATGGAGCGATCCGAGCTGGTCGCCGAGGCTCTCGGCGAGCACGTCTTCGACTACTTCCTGCGCAACAAGTGGGCGGAGTGGACCGAGTACCGGAGCCACGTGACGCCGTTCGAATTGCGCAACTACCTGCCGTTGTAGGCGGTCATGAGCCGAGGATCCACACCCAGTGCCGGGCGGCTCGGGCTGCTCGACGCACAGGCCGCATCGAACCTCGCCGTGCTCGGGTGGGACACCCGGGATCGGGTTGACGTGGCTTGGGCGCTGTCGCGCGCGGCCGACGCCGATCTGGCCCTCAAGGCGCTGGTCCGACTGCGCGAGGCCCTGGGCGAGCACGGTGACGAGTGGGCCGACGTTGCCCGACTCATCGTCGAGGACACCGGGTTTCGTGGACGGTTGTTCGGCGTGCTCGGCGCATCCGACGCCCTGGGGGATCATCTGGTTGCCGAGCCGACGGCGTGGCGGCTGCTGACCGCGACCCGTTTGCCCTCGGCCGAAGCCCTGCGCACCGCGATGCTGGCCGCCGTCGAGGCCCGCCCAGACTCATCCGCACAACCTGACGATCTGGTGTTCCGTGCAGCGGTCACCGGACCCGACGCGGTGCATGCGCTTCGGCGCGCCTACCGGAACCAGCTTCTGGTCATCGCCGCCCACGACGTGGCGGCGACGGTGCAGGACGAGCCGTACGTCTCCATTCCCGAGGCCGGGGCCCTGTTGGCCGACCTGGCCGACGCGGCGCTCACTGCTGCTCTCGCCGTGGCGATCACACAAGCCTGTGGTGATGACCCGCTCGACGTGCGACTGGCCGTCATCGCCATGGGCAAGTGCGGCGCCCGTGAACTCAACTACGTGTCCGATGTCGATGTCATCTTCGTCGCCGAGCCCGCCGACTCGATGTCGGCCCGCATCGCCGGGGAATTCATGCGCGTCGGATCGGCGGCGTTCTTCGACGTCGATGCGGCGCTGCGACCGGAGGGCAAGGCCGGCGCGCTGACGCGGACCGTGGAAAGCCACGTCGCCTACTACCAGCGGTGGGCGAAGACGTGGGAATTTCAGGCACTCCTCAAGGCGCGCGCGATGTGCGGCGACATGGCGCTGGCCGCGCAATACGTCGACGCCGTCACCCCGATGGTGTGGACGGCGGCCGAACGCGACGACTTCGTCGTCGATGTCCAGGCGATGCGGCGCCGGGTGGAGTCGTTGGTGCCCGCCGACCTGCGCGAACGAAATCTGAAACTCGGCAGCGGCAGTCTGCGCGACGTCGAGTTCGCCGTGCAGTTGTTGCAGATGGTCCACGGCCGCGTCGATGCATCGCTGCGCGTGCAAGCGACGGTTGCCGCGCTGGGCGCGCTCACCGCTGGTGGCTATGTGGGCCGCGACGACGGGGCGAACCTCTCGGCGTCCTATCAGTTCATGCGACTGCTCGAGCACCGGCTGCAGTTGCAGCGATTGTCGCGAACGCATGTGCTGCCCGTTCCGGACGATGAGGCGGGGATGCGCTGGCTGGCGCGTGCCGCGCACATCCGGCCGACGGGGGACCTCGACGCAGCCGGGGTGCTGCGCAGCGACCTGCGGTCGCAGCGCATGCGGATCCGGCTGCTCCACGAGAAGCTCTTCTACCGGCCGCTGTTGGAGTCGGTGACCCGGTTCGAGGCCGACGAGCTGACGCTGTCCAGCGAGTCGGCCCAGCGCCGCCTCGCCGCACTCGGATACGCCAAGCCCGAGCGCGCGCTCGGGCACATTCGGGCACTCGCATCCACGCCGGGACGGCGCGGTCAGATCCAATTGCTCGTACTCCCGTCACTGTTGGAGTGGATCAGCCGTACCCCCGACCCCGACGCGGGCCTGCTGAACTATCGCCGGCTGTGTGAGGAACTCGCCGACGCCGATTGGTTCCTCCGGTTGCTGCGCGACGACGGTGTCGTGGCTCAGCGGCTCATGCATGTGCTGGGCACCTCGGCCTATATCGCCGAGCTCCTCATGCGCGCTCCCGAGGTCATCAAGCTCTACAGCGACGGCGCCGAAGGGCCGAAGCTGATCGGCATCGCGCCGGACGAGGTCGCCAAGGGGTTGATCGCGTCGACGGTCCGCCGAACCGACCTCAAGCAAGCGGTCGCGGTGGCGCGCGGCCATCGCCGGGCCGAACTGGCGCGGATCGCGTCGGCCGACGTCCTGGGGATGCTCGATGTGCCGCAGGTGTGCGCCGCCCTGTCGTCGGTCTGGGCCGCGGTGCTCAACGCCGCACTGCAGGTGGTCATCGCCGAGTCGCTGGCCCCCGGCGAGGAGGCGCCCGCGCAGATCGCCGTTATCGGCATGGGCCGACTCGGTGGTGGTGAGCTGGGCTACGGCTCGGATGCCGACGTGATGTTCGTGTGCGAGCCGCTCGATGGCGGTGACGAGACGGTGGCACTCAAGTGGGCGCAGACGGTCGCCGAGAACGTGCGAATGATGCTGGGTACGCCCAGTGCCGACCCGCCGCTCGAAGTCGACGTCGACCTGCGTCCGGAGGGGCGCAACGGTCCGGTGGTGCGGACGCTGGCCTCCTACCGGGCCTACTACGACCAGTGGGCGCAGCCGTGGGAGATTCAGGCACTGCTGCGGGCGCACCAGGTGGCGGGCGACGACGATCTGGGTGTGAGCTTTTTGCACATGGTCGACGGCATCCGGTATCCCCGGGGAGGGGTTTCGCCGGAGGCGGTTCGCGAGATCCGGCGGATCAAAGCACGAGTCGATGCCGAACGGCTCCCGCGGGGCGCCGACCCGGCCATGCACACAAAATTGGGGCGCGGTGGCCTTGCCGACGTCGAGTGGACCGTCCAACTGGTCCAGCTGCGCCATGCCCACGACCACCCGTCGCTGCACAACACGTCGACGCTGGAGTCGCTCGACGCGATCGTGGCCGACGGCCTGCTGCCCGAACAGCAGGTCGAGCTGTTGCGCGACGCGTGGCTGACGGCCACGAAGGCCCGCAACGCGTTGGTGCTGGTGCGTGGGAAGCCGGTCGACGAGCTGCCGGGGCCGGGGGCGGCATTGCGGGCCGTCGCCTTTGCCGCCGGGTGGCCGCCCGACGAGGCGGGGGAATTCCTGGAGCACTACTTGCGGGTGACCCGGCGCGCCAAAGCAGTGGTCACCGAGGTGTTCGGGGCGTGAGGACGCACCGCGCCCGGCCGGCCGCCCGGGGCGGCCCGCCGATAGAGTTGGCCCGATGACCGGCAAGGTACTCCGGCTGGGCGGACTGCTGGTCGGCCTTGCGCTCCTGGCGTGTGGAGTCGGCGCGGTGGTTTTGCACTACTACCCCGCCGAGGGGAATCTGACGATCTATCCGACCAGTGCCGTGCCACTGGCGGTGCTCGCGGCGGGCGCCGCGGTACTCGTGTTCGCGAGCATCCGCCGTTGGGTCCTGGTCGCGGTGTCAGCGGTCGTCGTTGGTGCCGTTCTCGTCACCCAGCTACCGCTCTGGCGGGCCGCGCCGGCGCCCACCGGCGGACCGGCGATCACCGTGCTGTCGTCGAACTTGATGATGGGGGCGGCCGATGTCGCCGAACTCGCGCGCATCGTCAGCGACGTGCGGCCCGACGTCGTCAGCCTTCAGGAGGTCACGCCTGACGCGTACACCCGGATCGTGGCGTCGCCGATAGCGACAGCCGGGCTGAACGAATTTGCCTGGCCGGGCCCCGGGGCCACCGGTACGGTGCTGCTCACCCGGGCCCCGCAGCGTGGCCGAGCGAAACTGCCGGGGATGGTCCTGCACAATCTGGTAGCGGTCACCGACCTGCCGGGGGCGCCCGGGACCCGGGTCCTCGCCGTCCATTCGGGTGCGCCGGTGCCCGGCGCCGGATATGGCGAACTGGCGATCAAGGACCTCAAGGCGCTGCGCGGACACATCGAGAAGCTCCCGCCGGGTCCGATGATTGCCATCGGCGACTTCAACGCCACCTGGGACCACAAGCACTATCGGGACCTGTTGGCCGGCGGCATCGAAGACGCGACCGACCAGGCCGGCGGCGGGTGGTTGCCCACCTACCCGACGGACAAGATCGGGCACCGGCCAGTCGTCGCGATTGACCACGTGATCAGCCGCGGATTCGTGGCGACAAAGGTGCGGACGGTCGAGCTCGCCGGCACCGATCACCGGGTGCTCATTGTTACTCTCGTCGCGCGCTGACCCTCGATTCCGCCGCCGCAGATCCGAACCACCACAGGCTCCTTCTTAGGCTTACCTTATGTGCCCGGCTGATAGGATCGGACACATGGCAATTGCTACGAAGGACTCGCTCGGCCCGACCTCCGATGTGCTCCGGGAGGCAACCGCCCGGGCACACGAGCGGGCGGAGCGGTCGGCGTTCGTGACCGAGCTCATGGACGGCCGGCTGGACGCCGACGCCTATGTGGCCCTCGCCGGGCAGCTCCTGTTCGTCTATCGCGCGCTCGAGAGCGCCGGCGACCGGCTGGCATCGCACCCGGTCGCGGCCGCGGTTCTCGATGAGCGGTTGCGGCGCACGCCGTCACTGGAATCCGACCTCGTCGCGCTGGGCGTCGATCCGTCGGAGCTGAGCATGCTCCCGGCGACGGCCGACTATGTCGCGGCGATCGAGGCCAGTGCGCACGACGCAGCGCGGTTCGTCGCGCACCACTACACGCGTTACCTCGGCGACCTGTCGGGCGGACAGATCATCGCAAGCAAGCTGCGCAACCTCTACGGGGTGTCCGAGGATGCGCTGAGCTTCTATCGATTCGATGGAATCGACAAGCTCAAGCGCTACAAGGACTGCTATCGCGACCGATTGGACGCACTCGAACTCGGCGACGAGGCCACCGATGCGCTGACCGCAGAGGCGATCCGCGCCTTCGAATTCAACCAGGAACTGTTCGCGGCGCTCGAGCGCTGACCGCGCGGCTACTCGCTGCCGTCGGTCTTTTCGATGCCCCGGATCTGCAGGACGAAGATCAGTGGGTCGTCGGCCTCGATACCCGCGTCGGCCTGACCGCCCATCGGCTTGTAGCCGTCCTCGGGAGTCATGGCGACGGCGACGGTGGCACCGGGCTTCTGTCCGACGATGGCCTTCTGGAAACCGGTGACGACGTTGGTGAGCGGGAACGACGCCGGGGTGCCGCGCTGATACGCGCTGTCGAAGACCTTCCCGGTGCGGCCGTTGACACCCAGGTAGCAGACTGACACCATCTGGGAAACCTCGATCGCCTTGTCGCCCTTGCCCTCGTGGAGGGTGTGCACGGTGGTCTGGGCGACCGCAAACGGCTCCTGGACCGTCACACCGGGTGCATGCGTCGCGGTGGGGGCGACGACTTTGATCGACCCGGTGGTTCCGGTGAGCGTCCAGTCGGCCTTGGCGTCGGCGGCGGGGGCCGCGGTCGGACAGGTGCCGCTCTCCGGCGCGGCCTCGTCCTTCTTCTTGTCGTTCGAGCCGCACCCGGCGAGGGCGAGGACGGTGACGGCGGCGAGAGCGGGGACGAAGGCGGATTTGCGCATGGCCCCCAACCTAGCAGTTCGATTATGCGATGAGGGCGTCGAGACCGTCGAGGAGTACCGAGAGTCCGAAGCGTAACTGTGTGTCGTCGAACTCGGCAGCGGGATCCATCGAGGCCAATGCCGCGAGGATGCTCCGATGATGTCGGGGGTCAGCCAACGAGGCCACCATCGTCTCGTATGGCGGGCGGGAGTTGCGCGGAGCGGGACCGATCAGCCCCATCTGGCTGGCTTGGCGAATGTGGTTGCGGACGAAGCCATCGACGAGGAGCAGGGCGCTCATCTTCTGCTGCCCGGAAAGTGGCGTGTCGTCGAAGGCGCGCACGCCGGCTTCGGTCCAGGACAACGCATTTGGTCCCAGCGGTGGCCGGGCCATGGGCATCGTCGCCAGCCAGGGGTGGCTGCGCAACCGGGTGGCGAAGGCGTCGGCCCAGATCGCGACTGATGCTCGCCATCGGTGCTTGCCATAGTCCAGATTCGCCGGACCCAGCCCTTCGTCGACCATGATCTCGCCGATGTCGTCTTTGCTCTCGACGTAGCGGTAGAGCGACATCGTGGTCATTCCCAAAGACTCGGCGATGGCCTTCATGGAGACCATTTCCCAGCCGGAGTTGTCGGCTAGGGCGACGGCCGCCCGCCCGATGTCGGTGACGGTGACCGTCGGTTTGGGTCCTCGTCGGGGCTTGGCCGGTTCGATACCCCAGAGCGCTTCAAGGTAGCGGGGGAGTGCTGGGTTCGTGGGATTGGTCGGGGCCATAGCTACATCCTACAAAAGAACTGCTTGCATCACACGCAGAAACTCCCTACCATCAATCGGGGGAACAATTGTATATATTATAAACTGCTTAGGAGGATCTAATGATACGACGCTCGCCGTGGCTGGCCCTGTCCGTCCTGTGTCTGCCGATGCTGATCGTGTCGATGGATGTGTCGGTGCTGTTCTTCGCGGTACCGGGTATTGCGGCCGACTTGGCGCCGAGTCCGACGCAACTGCTGTGGATCTTCGACATCTACGGCTTCATCCTCGCCGGTGGACTGCTGACGATGGGCGCGGTGGCCGACCGCGTCGGCCACCGACGACTCCTCCTGGCGGGTGCTGCTGCGTTCAGTGCCGCGTCCATCCTGGCCGCCTTCGCCACCTCCGTGGAGATGCTGATCGGCGCGCGGGCACTCCTTGCCGTTGCCGGGGCCACGCTCATGCCGTCGACCCTTGCCATGATTCGGCACGTTTTCGACGATGAAGCGGCCCGGACTAAAGCTGTTGCAACGTGGAATGCGGTCCTCACCGGCGGTGTTGCCGTAGGACCGATCATCAGCGGGGTGTTGCTGGAACACTATTGGTGGGGCTCGGTGTTCTTGATCAACATCCCGGTAATGGTCGTGTTACTTGTTCTTGCGCCGTTGGTGCTTCCCGGTGATACTGCCGATCCGACTCGACGGGTCGATCTACTGAGTTCGGCGCTTGTCCTCGGTTCGATCCTGCCGTTCATTGCGGGAGTGAAAGACATTGCGGCCGACGGTTGGTCGGCTTCTCGAGTTGGCCTTCTTGCCGTCGGGTTCGGGGTGGGTGCGGTGTTCGTCTACCGGCAGCGCGTGCTGCCAGACCCGATGCTCGATCTGCGGCTATTGGCCGACCGTGCGCTAGCCACCTCGATCTGGACGAATCTGGTGTGCTTCTTCGCGCTCCTGGGCATTGCCCCGTCCGTTGTTGTCGCGGCGGCGGCGCCGCTGGCAGCAGGGTCAGCAAACCGGGTGGGCCGCCCGCCGGTGATTGTCGCGGGATTGCTCGTCGCCGCATCCGGGTTCGTCGTCCTAGGTGCCCTTACCGGCTCGAATTCGCTGGCGGTGATTCTTGTTGGTGCGGGAATGATCGCCGCCGGTGTCGTGGCGACGACGGCGATGGTTACCGACCATGTCATCGGGATCGCGCCGCGCGCCCGTGCCGGGGCGACGTCGGGCCTGTTGGAGACCAGCAGTGAACTCGGTGGCGCGCTGGGTATTGCCATCCTCGGCAGCGTGCTCAACGTGGTGTACCGAGCGAAGTTTCCGCCGGACCTGGCAACCGGCGAGGCAGCACGCAGCCTCGGGGGAGCGGCGGCGGGGGCCACGCATCTCTCGGCGTCGGCCGCAGCCGAGTTGCTGACTGTGGCACGAGGGGCGTTCGTCGTCGGACAGAATGCGGCGTCCTGGGTGGCCGCAGCAATCCTGATCGGAACTGCGGTTGTTGCCTGGGTGGCGCTGCGCTCGGGCAAGGTGCGTCCGGAGGCGTCAGCTAGTCCGCACACCTTGACAAACGCACGGTGAGGAGGCCCGCTAGTCACGGTGAAACCTACGGAACGCTCACTCTGGAGATGTTCAGAAATTCTAAGAAGGCGTCACCAGATCCACACCAGCGGGCATTATTTCGTTGGCCGAGGTCATCAGTCAGCACGACGGCACAAAGCCCGCACCGGTGGATCTGGCGTCTGACGATATCGCCGTGCTCACCTATACGTCGGGCACCACCGGGCAGCCGAAGGGG
>NZ_DIAX01000014.1:16736-17225 GCF_002414845.1 Gordonia sp. UBA5067
ACCACCGGGCAGCCGAAGGGGGCGATGAACACCCATCACAACCTGACGTTCGACGCGCAGACCTACCGGGACTGGGTCGGCTTGACCGGTGACGACGTGATCCTTGGCATTGCGCCACTGTTCCACATCACCGGATTGGTCGCGCACGTGATGATTGCGCTGTTGCTCCAAGCCCTCGACGCCTATACGCGCGGCCACTTGGCGGCGTACAAGCGTCCCCGTCGGATCGTGGTGACCGACTCGCTGCCCACCACGGCGACGGGCAAGATCCTTCGTCGAGTGTTACGGGACGGCGACGTCGGGTAGTGCAGCATAAGCCCGAAGCGCACACTGCCCGTCCACCAATGGTGAACGGGCAGTGTGGGTATTCCGTGCTCAGCAGTCGTAGTAGAGCTGGAATTCGTAAGGGTGTGGGCGGATCTGCGTCGGCAGGATCTCGTCCTCCCGCTTGATCCGGATCCACGTCTCGATGAGATCCTCGGTGAAGAC
>NZ_DIAX01000021.1:0-1049 GCF_002414845.1 Gordonia sp. UBA5067
AGATGTGTATAAGAGACAGCAGCACAGCCGTGACCGACAGGTCGTTGTCGTTGACGGCGGCGCTGATCGCCTCGGGCAGCGGGCCGGTGTTACCAATACAGGTGGTGCACCCGTAGCCGCCCAGGTAGAAGCCGAGCTTCTCCAGGTAGGGCCACAGCCCGGCCTTCTCGTAGTAGTCGGAGACGACCTGCGACCCCGGTGCCATGTTGGTCTTCACCCACGGCTTGGAGGTCAGGCCCTTCTCCACGGCATTGCGTGCCAGCAGGCCGGCGCCGATCATGACCGACGGGTTCGACGTATTGGTGCACGAGGTAATGCCGGCGACCGCGACTGCACCGTGGTCGAGGATGAAGGTATTGCCGTCCGAGGTGACCTCGATAGGCTTACTCGGGCGCCCGTGGGCGCCGTTGGCCGCCGACTCGACTGCGTCGTCGTCGGCGAAGGACAACGTGGCGCTGTTCGGCGTGATCGACACCGGGTCGGATGCGGGGAAAGATTCGTCGAGCCCCTCGTCGAGGCCGTTCTTCGGCGCGTGGTGATGCTCTTCGACGTAGTTGTGGATGTCTTTGCGGAAGGCGACCTTCGACTCCGACAGCAGGATGCGGTCCTGCGGACGTTTCGGCCCGGCGATCGACGGCACCACGGTGCCCAGGTCGAGTTCGAGGTGCTCGGAGAACTCCGGCTCCTGGTCGGGGTTGTGCCACATGCCCTGTTCCTTGGCGTAGGCCTCGACGAGCGCGAGTTCCTCGTCGGTGCGGCCGGTCAGGCGCAGGTAGTTGATGGTCTCGTCGTCGATCGGGAAGATCGCGCAGGTGGAGCCGAATTCGGGGCTCATATTGCCCAGCGTCGCACGGTTCGCCAATGGCACCTCGGCAACGCCCTTGCCGTAGAACTCGACGAACTTGCCGACGACGCCGTGCCGCCGGAGGATGTCGGTGACGGTGAGCACGACGTCGGTCGCGGTCACCCCGGGTTGGATCTCACCGGTCAGCTTGAAGCCGACGACGCGCGGGATGAGCATGGACACCGGCTGGCCGAGCATGGCCGCC
>NZ_DIAX01000021.1:1289-4999 GCF_002414845.1 Gordonia sp. UBA5067
CCAGCCCAGCACGCCCAGGCCGTTCTCCATGGTGGTGTGCGAGTCGGTGCCGACGCAGGTGTCGGGGTAGGCCTGGCCGTCGCGGGTCATGATCACGCGGGCGAGGTACTCGATGTTGACCTGGTGGACGATACCGGTGCCCGGGGGGACGACCTTGAAGTCGTCAAAGGCGCCCTGGCCCCAACGCAGGAACTGGTATCGCTCGGAGTTGCGCTGGTACTCGAGTTCGACGTTGCGCTCGAAGGCGTCCGCGCGGCCGAAGACGTCGAGGATGACGGAGTGGTCGATGACCATCTCGGCCGGGGACAGCGGGTTGACCTTGTTCGGATCGCCGCCGAGGGCGGCGACGGCCTCCCGCATGGTGGCCAGGTCGACGACACACGGGACGCCGGTGAAGTCCTGCATGAGGACGCGGGCCGGCGTGAACTGGATCTCGATGCTCGGATCGGCGGACGGGTCCCAGTTGCCGAGTGCTTCGATGTGGTCCTTGGTGATGTTGGCGCCGTCTTCGGTGCGCAGCAGGTTCTCGGCGAGCACCTTGAGCGAGTAGGGGAGCCGCTCGATGCCCTTCACGGTGTTGATACGGAAAATCTCGTAGGACTTGTCGCCCACCTCGAGGGTGCCGCGGGCGCCGAATGAATCAATACTCACTTCGAAAACATCTCCTCTAGTGTCCTCGGCGTGCTGACGAGGGCTTGCGCCAGCACGGACCGACGGGCTGTGTCGGGTTGATCCGGGTCTGCTGCGCCAACCGATAGGCGCGACACCCTCAGCCTAACAGTACGGGTGTACTGTTACTAGGCCGGGGATGTCGCGGGCTGCTGGCCCGGCGCGATTCCATTGTGTCGTACTCTTGCGCAGCAAGTAAGGCGTAGCGAGAAAGGCGCACCTGCGATGAGTCCCGAGCCCAGTTCTGCGGTACCGACGATTCCGTACGGCGCCAGCGTGCCGGACAGCATCGATATCGAGGCCATCGCGCGCGACTTGCAGACGCAGGGGGTCGCCGGGCCGGTCGCGCAGATTCCCGCGCTGAAGGCGGTGGTCGCCGATGCCAAGGCGAAGGGCTATGACATCAAGGTCGTGGTCCTGACGGACAAGCAGCCGAAGTTCACGTATTACCGGGACATCGCGCTGACCCTGCAACCGAAGACCGGCGGCACCGTGATCGTGCTCGGGCCGGACTCGGTCGGCAGTTCCGGACCGCAGTTCGCGCGGGTGGTCCAAGAGGAGGCCGCCCAGAATCTCACGCTCACCGACCCGCCCGGCGCGGCGCGCCAGATGGTCGACCAGCTGACGGCTCCGCAGACGAACTGGACTGCCATCACGATCGTCCTGACCCTCGGTGTCCTGGTGGCGGCCGTTGGTGCCCGACTGGTCGCCACGCGACGCGCACGTCGGGGCGGCACCGGGCCACGGTCCAGCGCAGCCGTCGACGAGGGGTCTTCGGCCGTCGATGGTGATACGGGTGCGGCCGGCGATACCGATAGTCGGGCGCCGGTCGGCCGCTGAGAGCGCGGCCGCCGTTGATGTTGCCAAAGTGAGACATCCGGACATTCCGGTCCTTTTCCGCTGATCACAGCATCGGCGCAGGTAATCCCACGTTTGTAATTCTGTTTCTGGTGTTTCCCATGCTTTCTGATGTGACGTACGGTGCAGATGTCGCAGGTGAGGTTCCTGTGACGTTTGATGTACACCTCGCGGATTTGAGGAGCAATGGCGTGAGGCGAAACCAGAAGACCAGAGCAATTCGAACGAGCCACCGGCTCACCGCGATGCTTCGCGGTGGTGTGCTGGTGAGTGCGGTCGCCCTATCGACGCTGGTGGCCGGCGCGGCCGGTGCCGCGCCCACCGATCAGAAGGCGGCGAAGATCTCGCGCCTGGTCAACCAGATCGCCACCACCGACCAGAACCTCACGGATCTGGACAACACGCTGGCGGTCAAGCGAGAGGCCGTCAACCGCGCCCTCGTCGACTTCCAGAACTCGATCGTGGCCGAGCGCCTCGCCGCCGTCGCGGCGCAGGGCGCCCGCAAGTCCTTGGTCGACGCCGATCGGCGACTGGCGTCGGCCCAGAAGTCCTTCGACGCCTACGCGGCCAGCGCGTACCGCCGGGGCGCAGCGGGCACGATGCGCGACTACATCTCCGCCGACGACCCGCAGAAGGTGCTCGACCAGGTCGGCGTCCTCGATCGGGTCAGCGCCGCCCAGCGCCGGACCATCGAGCAGCTGAAGATCGCGCGCAACCAGAAGGCCAACCGCGCCGCGACGGCGGAGGCATCGCGGCGTCAGGCATCCTCGGCGGTCCGCAGTGCGGCAAGTCGTCGCGGCGATGCGATCGGTGCCGTGCAGACCGCGCAGCAGGCGATGGCCGCGCAGCAGCGGAACAAGGTCGCGCTGCTGACGAAGCGGGCCGAGACGCAGAACAAACTCAACGCCCTTCGGGGTGTCACCACCAGGGTTTCGGCACCGGCGATCCCGGGTCTGCCCGCGCTGGTCGACGGCGGCGGTGTCAACCAGGCGGCAATGGACGCCGCCGTGGCGGCCGCGAAGATCGCGATGGACGTCGCGCAGAAGACGCTGGCCACGGTGATCGGATCACAGCAGATCCCGCAGTCGAAGCTGTTCGACGAACTCGGGCTCAGCGGCAGCGACGTGACCAGCACCGGAGGCAACGGCTCGCTGACGCGACTGTCTACCGGTTCGCTCGGCGCACTGTTCGGCAGTACCGGCAGTTTCGGTGGCGGCGGACAGGTTCGGCCGGGCCTGCGCGGACCGCAGGCGGTCGAAGTCGTCGTGAACCGTGCGATGTCGCAGCTGAACCTGCCCTATGCGTGGGGCGGCGGAGACGGCAACGGCCCGACCAAGGGGATCCGCGACGGCGGAGTGGCCGATGCGCACGGCGACTACAACAAGGTCGGCTTCGATTGCTCGGGCCTGATGATCTACGCGTTCGCCGGCATCGGGTACGACCTGCCGCACTACACCGGCTATCAGTACACCGCCGGCCCGCAGGTGCCGATTGCGCAGATGCAGCGCGGCGACATGATCTTCTGGGGCGCCAATGCCAGCCAGCACGTGGCCCTCTACGTGGGCGACAACAAGATGATCGAGGCACCACAGTCGGGTGACGTCGTGAAGGTCTCGCCGGTGCGACTCGGTGGTGCGATGCCGATGGTCGTGCGCCTCTGGTAGTCGAGGGAGGTCGATCCACCGGCGGACGCGCGGACCGGCCATGATCGCCTAACCCCGGTTGCGCCGCTAGGCTGGTGCAGACCGATCCACACCGACCGCGACTGTTCCCTCGTGACCAGGCGCGAATACCGACGACAGGAGTTGGGCTTTGACGTCGCAGCCCGCCAACGGCCAGCAGCACTCCGCAGCGCTCAGCGAAGCCGATTCGAAGCTGATCGAGAAGGCCATCTACGAGGTCAAGCGAGTCATCGTCGGCCAGGATCAGCTCGTCGAGCGCATCCTGGTCGGACTCCTCGCCCGCGGTCACATCCTGCTCGAGGGTGTTCCCGGTGTGGCCAAGACCCTGGCCGTCGAAACGTTCGCCACAGTCGTCGGCGGCAGCTTCTCGCGCGTCCAGTTCACCCCGGACCTCGTGCCGACCGACCTCATCGGTACCCGCATCTACCGTCAGGGCCGCGAGGAGTTTGACACCGAACTGGGCCCGGTGGTCGCCAACTTCCTGCTCGCCGACGAGATCAA
>NZ_DIAX01000021.1:5188-15195 GCF_002414845.1 Gordonia sp. UBA5067
CTGCCCGAGGCGCAGCGCGACCGCTTCCTGTTCAAGGTGTTGGTCGACTACCCGTCGGTCGAGGAGGAACGCGAAATCGTCTATCGGATGGGCAACGTTCCCCCCACGGCCACACAGGTACTCGACGCTGAGACGATGATTCGCCTGCAGGACGCATCGGCCAACGTCTTCGTCCACCACGCCCTGGTGGACTACGTGGTGCGCCTGATCAACGCGACCCGTCGACCGGCCGACCTCGGCATGACCGAAGTCGCCTCCTGGCTGGCCTACGGCGCATCCCCCCGCGCGACCCTGGGAATTATCGCCGCGGCTCGCGCATTGGCGCTGGTCCGGGGCCGTGACTACGTCGTGCCGAACGACATCGTGGAGATCGCCCCCGACGTTCTGCGCCACCGCTTGGTGCTGACCTACGATGCGCTGGCCGACTCCGTCGATGCTGATGACGTGATTGTCCGCGTCCTGCAGACGGTGGGCCTGCCGCAAGTCGTGGCGGCTCCGGTCAACGCCAACGGTGGCAATGCGGCGGCAGCGCCGGGCCAGATACCGGCGATCCCGAACCCGGCGCCGGTCGGCCCAGTCCCGACGCCGCCGAGCAACATCCGGCATGCCGGGCAGTAGCAGCGGTCTGCCGTCCTTTGCGGACGGTCTGCTGACCGACCCGGCGCTAACGGCCGCATTGCGCACCCTCGAGCTAACCGTTCGGCGCAAGCTGGACGGAGTGCTGCAAGGCGAGCACCTCGGGCTCATTCCCGGGCCCGGGTCGGAGCCGGGGGAGGCGCGGGCCTATCAGCCCGGCGACGACATCCGCCGGATGGAGTGGGCGGTCACCGCCCGAACGACGGTGCCCCACGTGCGCCAGATGGTCGCCGACCGTGAGTTGGAGACATGGCTGGTCGTCGACGTTTCGGGCAGTCTGGACTTCGGCACCGTCGGTCGCACCAAGCGCGATCTGGCGGTGGCGGCGGCCGCGGTCATCGTGCACCTGACGGCTGGCGGTGGCAATCGGATCGGCGCGATCATCGTCACCGGCGACGAGATCGTGCGCGTCCCCGCGCGCGGCGGCCGGGCCCACGCGCAGAACCTCTTGAAGAAGGTCGCCACGACGCATCGCAGTTCGCCGACGGTGCGTGGTGACTTGCGCGACGGTATCGAGGCCCTGCGTCGACCGGAGCGCAGACGGGGGATGGCAGTGGTGATCAGTGACTTTCTCGGACCGATCGATTGGGATCGTCCGTTGCGCGCCGTGGGCGGTCACCACGAGTTGCTGGCTATCGAGGTCCTCGATCCGCGTGACCTGGAATTGCCCGTGATCGGCGATGTCCGGCTCGCCGATGCTGAATCGGGAGAGATCCACGATGTGGTCATCACCGAGCAGGTGCGCGATGACTTCGCGGCCGCGGCCAAGGCCCACCAGGACAAGGTGCACCGGACGATTCGCGCCTGCGGCGGACCGGTGATGACCCTGCGCACCGACCATGATTGGATCGCCGACACCGTGCGCTTCATCGGTGGGCGCCGCCGCGGACTTGCGGCCGGGGTGGGCTGATGCTCGCGAACCCCTGGTGGCTGCTCGGCCTGCTCGTCGTCGCCGCTCTCGTCGGACTCTACGTCTACATCCAGCGCAAACGGACCTCGCGCGCGATGAAGTTCGCCAACCTGGAGATCTTGAAGACGGTCACGCCGAAGCGGACCGATCGCTTTCGCCACGTGCCGTTCGCGCTCCTCACGGTGGCGCTGATCCTGCTGACGGTCGCGCTGGCCGGCCCGCAGGCCGACCGCAAGGTGCCGCGCAACAAGGCCACGGTCATGCTGGTCATCGACGTTTCTCGATCGATGAACGCGACCGACGTCGCCCCGACCCGCATTAAGGCAGCACAGCAGGCGGCGAAGAAGTTCGCCGACGACCTGACCGACGGCATCAACCTGGGGTTGATCTCCTTCGCCGGGACACCGACGACGCTGGTGAGCCCGACGCCCGACCACAACGCGACCAAGGCGGCCGTCGACAAGCTCCAACTCGACGACAAGACGGCGACCGGCGAGGGCATCTTCGCCGCGCTCGATCAGATCCGCACGCTGAACTCGCTCCTCGGCGGCGACAAGGAGGCGCCGCCCGCGCACATCGTCCTCCTGTCTGACGGCAAGCAGACGGTGCCGGAGAGCCCCGATGCGCCGCGCGGTGGGTTCACCGCGGCGCGCAAGGCGCGGGAGCGCCATGTCCCGATCTCGACGATCTCCTTCGGAACCAAAACCGGCGTCGTGGAGATCGAGGGTGAACGCATCCCGGTTCCGGTCGATGACGCGACGCTGAAGAAGATCGCCCAGCTGGGTGCGCCGGGCGGCCGATTCTTCACCGCCTCGAGCCTCGAGGAGCTCAACGCCGTCTACGGTTCACTGCAAGAGCAGATCGGCTATGAGACGACGCGAGGCGACAACTCCCACCCGTGGATCCTCGCGGGCACAGTCCTCGTCCTGCTCGGCGCGGCCGGCGCGCTGGTGCTCAACCAGCGCCTGCCGTGACGGGCCCGTAAGCGCCCCAGCGGACCCGAGCTTTCTCCCACGACCCGCGACACGATAGGTTTTGTACCCATGACTACCTCGCGCTCAGTTCTTGTCACCGGTGGCAACCGCGGCATCGGTCTGGCCATCGCACAGCGGCTCGCCGCCGACGGCCACAAGGTTGCCGTGACCCACCGCGGATCCGGTGTTCCCGACGGCCTCTTCGGCGTCCAGTGCGACGTCACCGACACCGAATCGGTGAACCGGGCGGTCGCCGAGGTTGCTGAGCACCAGGGGCCCGTCGAAGTGGTCGTCGCGAACGCCGGTGTCACCGAGGACACCTTGCTCATGCGGATGGACGTCGACCAGTTCGAGCGCGTCGTCAACGCCAACCTGACCGGTGCGTTCCGTGTCACCAAGGCGGCCACCCGAAACATGCTCAAGAACCGCTGGGGACGCTTCATCTACCTCGGCTCGGTCGTCGCCCTGATGGGTACCCCCGGCCAGGCCAACTACGCGTCGAGCAAGGCCGGCGTCATCGGCTTGGCCCGTTCGGTGACTCGTGAACTCGGCAGCCGCAACATCACCGCGAACGTCGTCGCGCCGGGTCTCATCGACACCGACATGACCCGCGCGCTACCGGAGGAATACACCAAGACCGCCGTTGACCAGGCCATTCCAGCCAAGCGCATGGGGCAGCCCGAGGATGTTGCCGCGGTCGTCTCCTTCCTCGCCTCCGATGATTCGGCCTACGTCACCGGCAACGTGATCAACGTCGACGGCGGACTGGGCATGGGTCACTAGGGCCCGCGTACCGACCACCAGCCATCCACCAGAACTCAGGAGTCACCATGGGTATCCTCGACGGCAAGACCATTCTCGTCACCGGCATCATCACCGACGCCTCCATCGCCTTCTCGACGGCGAAGGTCGCGCAGGAGCAGGGCGCCAAGGTGATCATCACCGGCATCCCGGAACGACTACGACTTATCGACCGCATCGCCAAGCGGTTGCCGCAGGAAGTGCCGCCGGCGATTCCACTCGACATCACCGACGAGGAGTCTCTCGGGGCGCTGGCCGACAGGGTGCGCGAGCTGGCACCCGAAGGCATCGACGGACTGGTCCACTCAATCGCCTTCGCCCCGCGCACGCTGATGGGCCCGGACGCGCTGCCGTTCCTGGAGGGGCCCGGCCCCGATGTCGCCAGCTCGTTCCAGATCTCGGCGTGGAGCTACGCCGCGCTGGCCCGCGCCGCGCTGCCCGTCATGAACGAGGGCGGCTCCATCGTCGGCATGGACTTCGATCCGCGCACCGCCATGCCCGATTACAACTGGATGGGTGTGGCCAAGGCCGCCCTGGAGTCGGTGAACCGCTACGTCGCCCGTGAAGTCGGCTACGCCAAGCGGATTCGGTCGAACCTGGTGGCTGCCGGTCCGATCAAGACGCTGGCCGCCAAGGCAATCGCCGGAACCGCCACCGATGACGCCCGCAAGCTCAACATGCTCAACGACTACTGGAACGGCGCCTCGCCCATCGGCTGGAACGTCGACGATCCGGGTGTCGTCGGCACCAGTGTGTGCGCGGTCCTATCTGATTTCCTGCCGGGCACGACCGGGTCGATCATCTACGTCGACGGCGGTGCCAGCCACAACACCTGGTTCCCCGAGGAGATGCTCGAGGGCAAGTGAGCCCACTCGGCAACGACTCGCGGTTTACCGCGGTCCTCTTCCTGTCTTTCGGCGGGCCGGAGCGCACCGTGGACGTGCTGCCGTTCCTCGAGAACGTCACACGGGGGCGAGGCGTGCCGCGCGGCCGGCTCGACGAGGTCGCGGAGCACTATTACCATTTCGGTGGCGCATCGCCGATCAACGGGCTCAACCGCGACATGATCGTGGCGCTGCGCACGGGCCTGGCCGAACGTGGCCGCGACGATCTGCCGGTGTACTTCGGCAACCGCAACTGGGATCCGTACGTCGAAGACGTGCTGGTGCAGATCTACCGCGACGGTCACCGGCGGATCCTGGTCTTCGCGACCTCGGCCTGGGGTGGCTACTCCGGCTGCACGCAGTACCACGAGGACATCGCGCGGGCCGTTGCCGATCTGGCGCAGCGGGAGCCCGGAAGCGTCGATGATCCGGTCCTGTTGCGCAAGCTTCCGCAGTATTGGGCCGAAGAGGCGTTTCTCGACGCGGAGACTGACGCGGTGCGTCGTGCCGTGGCGGACCTGCCCGATCCCGACGGGGAGTTCCGGCTCGTCTTCACCGCACACTCCATCCCGACCCGCGCTGACCAGGCGATCGGTGGCGGGCTCTACTCCCGGCAGGTCGCGCAGGCATCGGCAGCGGTTGCGCGGCGGTTGACGCGCGCCGGGGCCGAAGCCGGAACGGATTACGACCAGGTTTGGCAGTCGCGCTCGGGGCCGCCCGAGGTGGCCTGGCTGGAGCCCGATATCGCCGACCATCTGAGAGTTCTCGCCGAGTCGGGGGTCGAACAAGTCGTCGTCGCGCCGATCGGGTTCGTCTCCGATCACCTCGAGGTCGTCTGGGACCTTGACAACGAGCTGGCGGATCTCGCCACCGATCTGGGACTGGCCTATGTCCGGGCCGACACGGTTGGCACCGATCCCCGGTTCACCGATCTCGTCGCAGCCATCGTCGACCGGTATGCCGACGGCTACGGCGACCTCGATGCGCCCGGTTGCGGGGACAACGGCGCCGGCTGCCGATCAGGGTGTTGCGGGCCCTCCTGAAGGGGGCCGAAGGCCTCATACCGCGTGGCGCGTGTATTCGTCGATCACCCGATTGACCGACGCGGCCAGGGCGGCCCGTGCGGCGGCAGCCACTTCGGCGAGGCGCCGGTCGGGTTCCTGTGAGTGGGCGCCCGCCAGACCGAAGCTTGCCCGCCGAGCCGTGGCCAGCGCACCAGTCGCGAGAACTTGGGCGGCCAGCGAGGCGACTTCGGCGGCCCGTGCATGGGCACCGGGGGGCAGTACCGGCAGGAAGCGCGACACCTGGGCGGCCAGTTCGGCGCGCAGGGTCGCCGCGTCCCCGTCGGAAGCGCCGGGCAAGCCGGTGAGAACCGCGGTGGCTCCGCCGATTGCGTCGAGCAGCGACAGCCGCGCCTCACCCAGACCCATCTCCGCCGGAGGCGGAACAGGACCACCGGGCCGGTGCGCGATCCATCCGGTTGCGCGATCGGGATCGCGCTGCGGAATGACCAGTAGGGGGGCGGCGCCGGTGTCGACGACCAGCGCTTCGCCGACTACACCGGCGGCGTGCGCGGCCGGGCCCGGTGGTAGGCCATCTGGCGCTCCGGGGGCCGGTAGGCGAACCGACCACGACCGCGCCGATCGGGCAAGCTCGAGCCAGCCGGTACGTGCGCCACTCTCGGCGTCGACGATCACGGCCGGCATCCCGAACGCCGCCAACTCGTCGAGAAGGTCGTCGCCGGCGCACCGGCGCGCACCGAAGGCGGCGGCCCAGGGGGCGAGGGTGGTCAGCAGATAGACGGACTCAGCTGGCGGGCTGTTCGGATGGGGAATCGCGGCCATGACGCGAACCAGCCTAGTCGCCAACCGATGCTGCCTGCGCGTCGCTCGCCATGGTCCGAGGGCGACTGATCTACGCTGGGCGATCGTGATGGACGACCCGTACGGCCGCGACATTCTGGCCGCGCCCCGCCGCGAAGGCCCGCAGGTGCCGGTGATCCCGGCGGAGAAGGGACTGGTCGTCGAAGACGTGGCCAGTGGCTACTGCGGCGCGGTGGTGGGCTTCGAAAAGTCCTACGACGGGTTGTTCGTCCGCCTCGAGGATCGCCGCGGCGGGACTCGGGTCTTCGCCATGAGGCCGTCGGCCTTTCTGATCGACGGGAAGCCGGTGACTCTGGCGCGGCCCACGACGACCGTCGCTTCCGGGGCGGCGCGCACGGCCTCCGGGTCGCGCAAGGCGGCGCAATCTCGGGCCCGGGTGGCGCGTGCCAGCCGGCTCTTCGTCGAAGGGGTGCACGACGCGACGCTGGTCGAGCGCGTCTGGGGTGACGATCTGCGCGCCGAGGGGATCGTCGTGGAGAGTCTGGACGGCCTGGACAATCTCGCCGATGCGCTCGCCGAGTTCGAACCGGGCCCGCGCCGGCGGGCCGGGGTCCTGGTGGACCACCTCGTGGCGGGGTCGAAAGAGCATCGATTGACAGGTTCGGTCGGACCGCATGTGCTCGTCTGTGGTCATCCTTACATTGACGTGTGGGAGGCGGTGAAGCCGGCTTCGGTGAAGATCCGTGCGTGGCCCGTCGTTCCGCGCGGTACCGACTGGAAGACCGGCGTGTGCACCGCACTGGGCTGGGGTGCACCGCGGGACGGCTGGCGCCGGGTCCTTTCCGGGGTGAGCGACTACCGCGACATCGAGGTGCCGCTGCTGCGTGCGGTGGAGGAACTCATCGACTTCGTCACCGCCGAAGCGGGCTAAGTCAGCGGGGGAGCGGGGGACGACCCGCCCGGCGCGTCAACGGGCAGTTTGGCGTCGAAGACGAGGCCGACGATGCCCAGCGCGAAGAAGAAGACGGTGCTGCCGATCAGCCACGGATTTGGTCCGCTGGTCACCGAGTGACCGAGGAGGACGACGGCCGCGGTCCCCGGGAAGACACCGATGACGCTGGCGACGAGGTAGGGGAACAGCCGCACCGACGACAACGCCGAGCAGTAGTTGGCGAGCGCGAACGGGCAGGCCGCGATCAGCCGCAGCGACCCGACCGCCAGCCAGCCCCGACGCTCGAGGCGGGCGTCGATCGCCCGCACCACCGGCTGCTTGAGGTAGGGCTGCACCTTCTCGCGGCCGATCAGCCGGATGGCGATGAATGAGGCCGTCGCCGCAAACATGGTCGCCGACATCGCGCCGGCGAGACCGAGGGTTGCGGGGAACAAGATCCCCGACGAGAAGGTGAAGGCAGATCGGGGAATCGGGAAGATCGTAATCAGTGCGTAGCAGGTGAAGAAGATGACTGGGAACGTTGGTCCAAGCCCGGCCCGCCACGACTCGATTGCGTCGACGATCCCGCGCGTCGGGACCACATACGAGGTGCCCATGATGACGGCGATGACGACTCCGACGGCGATAAGCCGACGGATCACCGTCCCCCGGAGGTCGGCCGCGGCGAGTTCGGCCCCGGTGTGCGGGTGATGTGTCGGGCCGTCGTTCACAGCCGCGATGGTACTGCTCGCCGGAACGCGGAGTCAGCGGCGGAGCACGGCGCGCGATCGTCTATGGTCTGAACTACACGATGGAAGGCGGTGTGATGTCCCTCTCTCAGGCCTACGAGCAGTGGTCCGAGTCGGCGGCGGCGGTGCTGGCGAAGTCCCGTCGCGTCGAGGTCGGCGACCTGCCCGGAACCCCGACTGAGCTGCTGTCCACCCCGATTCCCGGTGGACTGACCGTCCGGCCGCTGTACACCCGTCTCGACGAGACGGCCGAGCCCGGGCTGCCCGGCGAGTTCCCGTTTGTGCGCGGTGCCGATCGCGTCCGCGACGCGGTGCTGGGGTGGCGGGTGACCGAGCGATTCGGCGACGACACCGCGTCGGCGTCGACGGTGAACGAGCAGATTCTCGGTGCCTGTCAGAACGGCACGAGCGGACTGTGGCTGCGGGTGGGTGAGGGGTTGACCACTCAAGACCTGGCTGCCGTGCTTACCGGGGTCTACCTGGATCTGTTGCCGGTGACCCTCGGCGCCGACGCCGAGGGCATTGCCGCCGCCCGCGAGTTTCTGCGCATCCTCGATGCCGCGCCGACGCCCCCGCAGGAGGCGCCGCCGACCGTCGCGACCGCCCATTCGCTGGGTTTGTCGCCACTGACCGCGGCGTATTCCGGGCGTCCGACCGTCGACGAGGCCGACGCCACTGCGCTCGCCGTCGAGCTCGCCGGTACCGACCGCACTGGGCGGATCCGGACTTTGCGGGTCGATGGCCTGGACTTTTCCGGGGGTGGTGCCGACCCGGTGACCGAGCTCGGGCTGGTCATCGGCGCCGGGGTCGCGCATGTCCGGGACCTCGTCGAAGCCGGGCTGACCCCGGGGCAGGCGCTTCGGCAGCTGACCTTCGCGATCAGCGTCACCGATGACCAATTCGGCGCGATCGCCAAATTGCGCGCGCTGCGCCTGATGTGGGCTCGAGTGGCGCAGGTACTGGGCGTTCCCGATGCCGGTGCGGCGGTGACGCACGCCGTGACCGACCTGACGATGTTTTCCCAGCGCGACCCGTGGGTGAACATGCTGCGCAGCACCGTTGCCGCCTTCGGTGCCGGCGTCGGCGGCGCAGACCAGGTCACCGTGCACACCTTTGACGCAGCTATCCCCGTCGAGGAACGAACCGCCAAACCGGCCTTCGCGCGACGGATCGCTCGCAACACCCAACTGTTGCTCTTGGAGGAGTCCAATATCGGCCGGGTCCTCGACCCCGGCGGCGGTTCCTGGTACATCGAGTCGCTCACCGACGATCTAGCCGATGCCGCCTGGGCGGTATTCACCGACGTCGAGGCGCGGGGCGGGTACCGGGCGGCGTTGGCCGACGGTTCAATCGCGCAGCGCATCGCCGCTGCGCTGGCCGATCGCGACGCGACGGTCGCGACGCGATCGACTCCGGTCACCGGCGTCAGCGAATTCCCCAATCTGGACGAACCGTCGCTCGGCACGGCGGCCTCGTCGGCGACCAGCCTGCCGGGCGCAGCGCCCAACCTCGCGCGGATCGCCCGCCACTTCGAGGCACTGCGGGACCGGTCTGATGCTGCTGCCGCCGACGGGGCACGTCCCAGCGCCTTGCTCATCCCGCTCGGCCCGGTTGCCGAACACAACGGGCGCACCACCTTCATCGCCAACCTCTTGGCCGCCGGTGGTATCGCTGCGATCAACCCCGGCCCGGTGACAGCCGATCAACTTGCCGGGCTCGTCGCCGAACACTCCCCGCGGATCGCCGTCTTGTGCGGCACCAAGGCGCGCTACGCTGCTGACGGTCCCGCTGCGCTGGCCGCCGCTCGTGGTGCGGGAGTCAGCCGTGTGTACCTCGCCGGCCCCGGCAAAGAGTGGCCCGATCAGGCCGCACTGCCCGACGGCTCGCTGCGCGCGGGAATCGATGCCGTCGCCGTCCTGACCGAACTGCTGGATCTGCTGGCCACCGGGTCCGCACCGACGGGAGCTCCCGCATGAACGCCGTCCCGCCTTTCGCCGTCCCGCCTTTCGCCGTCCCGCCTTTCGCCGGAGTGCCGCTGCGTTCCGAATCGCCGGAGCCGCCGGTCACTCTCGAGCACGCGAATGACCGCATCGAAGCGGCCGCGATGGCGCACGGCTACACACCCGAACAGGTGGTGTGGCAGACCCCGGAGCAGATCGATGTTAAACCGATCTACACCCGGGCCGATCGGGACACGGTGGCTCCCGCCTATCCGCTGGACACGGTGCCGGGGGCGTTGCCGTTCATCCGTGGGCCGTACCCGACGATGTATGTGAACCAGCCGTGGACGATCCGCCAG
>NZ_DIAX01000021.1:15497-59198 GCF_002414845.1 Gordonia sp. UBA5067
CACCCACCGCGGCTACGACTCCGATCATCCGCGCGTGGCCGGCGACGTCGGAATGGCCGGCGTTGCCATCGACTCGATCCTGGACATGCGACAGCTGTTCGACGGTATCGACCTGGGCAGCGTTTCGGTGTCGATGACGATGAACGGCGCCGTGTTGCCGATCCTTGCGCTGTACGTCGTCGCCGCGGAGGAGCAGGGCGTTCCGCCGGAAAAGCTGGCCGGCACGATCCAGAACGACATCCTCAAAGAGTTCATGGTCCGCAACACCTACATCTATCCACCGGATCCCTCGATGCGAATCATCTCCGACATCTTCGGCTACACCAGCGCGAAGATGCCGAAGTTCAACTCCATCTCGATCTCGGGCTACCACATCCAGGAAGCGGGCGCGACGGCCGACCTGGAGCTGGCGTACACGCTGGCCGACGGCGTGGAGTACATCCGGGCCGGCCTCGCCGCCGGCCTGGACATCGACAAGTTCGCGCCGCGCCTGTCGTTCTTCTGGGGCATCGGCATGAATTTCTTCATGGAGGTCGCGAAGCTGCGCGCTGCTCGGCTGATCTGGAGCGAACTGGTCAGTCAGTTCAACCCCAAGAATGCCAAGTCGCTGTCGCTGCGGACGCATTCGCAGACCTCGGGCTGGTCGCTCACCGCGCAGGACGTGTTCAACAATGTGGCGCGCACCGCCGTCGAGGCGATGGCGGCGACTCAGGGCCACACCCAGTCGTTGCACACCAACGCCCTCGACGAGGCACTGGCGCTGCCGACCGACTTCTCCGCCCGCATCGCCCGCAACACCCAACTGCTGCTGCAGCAGGAGTCGGGTACCACCCGGCCGATCGATCCGTGGGCAGGGTCCAACTACGTGGAATGGCTCACCGCGCAGCTCGCCGACCGGGCGCGCGCCCACATCGCGGAGGTTGAAGAGGCCGGGGGCATGGCCAAGGCGATCAGTGAGGGGCTACCCAAACTGCGCATCGAGGAGTCGGCCGCGCGCACTCAGGCGCGCATCGATTCCGGTCACCAGCCGGTGATCGGCGTCAACAAGTACCGGGTCGACGACGACGAGGAGATCGAGGTCCTCAAGGTCGAGAATTCGAAGGTGCGCGCCGAGCAACTAGCGAAGCTGGCGCGGCTGCGGGCCGATCGGGACTCCGCCGAGGTGCAGGCCGCCCTCGATGCCCTCACGAGGGCCGCCGGACAGCCCGGCGGATCGATGGACACCAACTTGATGGCACTCGCCATCGACGCCGCCCGCCACGGCGCGACCGGAGGAGAGATCTCCGACGCGATGGAGAAGGTCTTCGGACGGCACCAGGCCGAGATCCGTACCATCAGCGGTGTGTATCGCCACGAGGCGGGAGAATCGGGCAACATCGACGCCGCGACGACGCTCGTCGAACAGTTCGCGCGGGCCGAGGGCCGCCGACCGCGCGTCCTGGTCGCCAAGATGGGGCAGGACGGGCACGATCGCGGCCAGAAGGTGATCGCCACCGCGTTCGCCGATCTCGGTTTCGACGTTGACGTGGGCCCGTTGTTCTCGACCCCGGAGGAGGTCGCTGCGCAGGCTGCCGACAACGATGTTCACGTCGTTGGCGTGTCGTCGTTGGCCGCCGGCCACTTGACCCTGGTGCCTGCACTTCGTGATGCGCTCGCGGAGGCGGGCCGCCCCGACATCATGATCGTGGTCGGCGGGGTCATCCCGCCCGGCGACTTCGACGAACTCTATTCGGCGGGGGCCGCGGCGATCTTCCCGCCGGGTACGGTGATCGCCGATTCGGCGGTCGAACTGATCACGAAACTGGCCGACAACCTGGGTCTACAGTTGTCGGGCGCGGGCGCGGGGGCGTAGTGGCGGCTGGTCCGGCCCGCACCGATCCAACGCTGCTCGGTGCCGGTGTGCTGGCCGGTCGACGGTCGGACTTGGCGCGCGCGATCACGCTGGTCGAGTCCACCAATCCCGAGCATCGGGCGAAAGCGCAGGAGTTGCTCCTGGCGATGACCCCGCATTCGGGCCAGTCGTTCCGGGTGGGTATCACCGGAGTGCCCGGGGTGGGCAAATCGACGACGATCGAGACGCTGGGGATGTACCTGATCGAGCAGGGCCACCGCGTCGCCGTGCTCGCCGTCGACCCGTCGTCGACCCGTACCGGCGGATCAATCCTCGGTGACAAGACCCGTATGGGCCGGCTTGCCGCGCACCCGGACGCCTATATCCGGCCATCGCCCACGGCGGGCACTCTCGGCGGGGTGGCGAAGGCGACTCGGGAGACGATCGTGCTGGTCGAGGCGGCCGGATACGACGTCGTGCTGGTGGAGACCGTGGGGGTGGGGCAGTCCGAGGTGACCGTCGCCAACATGGTCGACACGTTCACCTTTCTCACGCTGGCGCGCACCGGTGACGCCCTGCAGGGGATTAAGAAGGGCGTTCTGGAGCTCGCCGACGTGGTCGTCGTGAACAAGGCCGACGGCAAGCATGTCAACGAGGCGCGGTCGGCCGCCCGCGAGCTGCGCGGCGCGCTCGGGTTGATCTACCCGCACGATGCGTGGTGGACCCCGCCGGTGCTTACGATGAGTGCGATCGAGAACGCTGGTGTCGACGAGTTCTGGGCCGCGGTGCTGCGACACCGGCAAGCCATGGTTGACGGCGGGCGATTCGACGCGCACCGGAGTGGTCAGCAGGTCGATTGGATGTGGACGATGGTCCACGACGCGCTGCTGGCCCGGCTGGCCGCCGACCCGGCCGTGGCGGCCGTGCGGGCCGGCGTCGAAGCGCGGATCGTCGGGGGAGACCTCACCCCGACGCTCGGCGCCGCCGAGCTACTCGCCGCGCTCGACCGGTCTGCTCATCCGGGGTGACCGGTATCGCGCCGGCTGTGCCCGGTATTTCGTCGACGGCGCCGAAACTCCTAGGCGTCGTTGAGGTGGCGGGCATAACCGGCGAGTGTGTCGATCAGTTCGTCCAGCATGGCGTCGGTGTCGGCCTGCGTGACCACCTGGGCGTTGGGCGGCCCGAGCATGCCACGCCGGTCAGCGACGGTCATGGCCCGGGTGAGGGCACCGTTGAGTTCGACCGCCACGTGTGCGGCGATACCGGACACGCGGTCGGGATCTAGCGCGACCATCGCGGCAAAGGGGTCGTGGAGGTAGGCCACGTACCCTTCGTTCTGAGAATCGTGGAATTCGAAGTAGAAGCGCAGTGCCTCGGCGAGGTGCCGCGCGAGCAGTGCGTCGCCTGAGTCGGTTCGGAGGCGACAGAGATGAGCCGGTGTGATGACCAGCTGTTCGGTGATGTTCAGCCCGCACACGATGGGGTCGGGTGCATCGAATCGGCTGAACGCCTCGAAGACCTCGGCGGCGGCCTCCGGATCGACGACCGTGTTCCACTCTGCGACGGGCGTCGTGTTGCCGGGGACACCGAAGGCGCCGCCCATGATCACGAGGCGGCGCAGCTTCCCGGGTAACTCGGGATCGGCCCGAACCGCGAGCGCAAGGTTTGTCAGGGGCCCGGTGACAAGGCCGATCAGCTCCCCTCGATGGTCGTCGGCCGCACGCAGCCATCCGTGCGCGGCATCGAGATCGCTGGGCGGGGTCGATGCCGGGAAAAGTTCGGCGTAGCCGATCCCATGCGGGCCGTGAGTGTCCTCGGCGGTCCGCAGGCGCGAGGCTATCGGGTTCTGCGCACCGACGTGCACGGGAATCTCGGTTCGTCGGCAGAGTTCGAGCCAGGCGAGGTTGTTGGCCACCACGACGTCAGTGGGTACGTTTCCGGCCGTCGCGGCGACCCCGACGATCTCGACGTCCTGCTGGGCGAGCAAGTAGGTAAGCGCCAGCGAGTCATCGATCCCGGTGTCGCAGTCGAGAAAAAGGGCAGTGGCCACGACCGGACCCTAGCGCGAGTCGGCGTTCCCCAACAATCCGCCGGGAGGCTGACTAACCGGGAGTCTGCCGGATCATCGCACTCGTCGACGCCGTCACGACCACCAGCACGATCAGGGCGAAGGTGATCAGCACCGTCGGCGCGGCGAACCAGGTGAGGGCCATCCCGACGGTGATGACGGGCAGGGTGATTCCCACATATGCCGCGAGGAACATTCCGGCGATGGTTTCGCCGCGGTGATCACGGTCAGAGATCGCACCGGCGGTCTCTATCGCCGCGCTGAAGACCAGTCCCACCCCGGCGCCGGCGACGACGGCGGCGACCAGGAACAACGGGAATGACAGGACCGCACCCGATACTGCGAGGGCGATCAGCCCGGCCACCATCCCAGACAGCCCGTAGGCCACTTTGGGCCGCAGCGTGAGACGTGCGAGGAGGACCTGTGACACCGCGCTGGCGCCCATCATCGCGAACACCGTCAGTCCGACCACGAAATACGAGTTGATGCGCAAGCTTCCGCCGACGAAGGTTCCGGTGAGCGAGGTGAAGAAGCCCATTACCGCGAAGGCTCCGGCGGCCGCGACGCCCGCGGCAAGGAACTCGCCACGCCGACGGGGGTCGACCTGCAGCCGCTGTGGACGGTAGACGAACCGGCGGCTATGGGGGGCGACGGTTTCCGGGATCGCGACCACCATGACGCCGACGGCCAGCAACAGACCGAGGAAGACCACGAAGGTTGATGTCAACGGGCTCGGCGCCCATTGTGTGAAGATCCCGCCGATCAGCGGGCCGAGTGCCAGACCACCCAGGTTGACCCCGCTCGCAACCGTCGTTGCCAGCCGTGGAGACTCATCGGGCGCAGCCCTGGCGCGTAGCTCGAGGAGGGCGGCGGTGGCTGTCGAGGTGACCGCGCCGATGCCGAATCCGCACAGAAACCGCGCTGCCAATAGTGCCGATACGTGCGTGGAGAAGATGAAGATGAGCGCGCTGATCACCTCGACGCCGATGGCGCTCACCAATACCTTGCGCCGCCCGAAGTGATCGGAGAGGTGTCCGACGAAGAACAAACCCGCCATCACACCGAGCCCGTATGCCGCGAAGATCACAGTGATCATGAACGTGGGGAAGTGATCGATATCTTGATAGACGGGGTACATCGTCGTCGGGATGGTGGTGAACGCCATGAGTGCGGCGAAGCCGACGGCGAGTGACCAAAAGCCCCGGCGGTGTGCCGGGGAACCGGAGGTTGCCCCGGCGGGGCTTTCGGATGCGTCCACGTCTGTAATAGTCGCGCATCTGATGGTCGGGCGGATGAGCTACGAAGTCGACTCACCGGCTGCGGCTCGCCAAAACGAAAAGAGCCGCGGCACCCCGGTGAAAGGATGTCGCGACTCAAGACGAGTGTGTCCGAGGGGGGACTTGAACCCCCACGCCCGTTAATAGGGCACTAGCACCTCAAGCTAGCGCGTCTGCCATTCCGCCACTCGGACTCGGTGCGCGATAACCCTAACCGAGGACGACACGATTCCCCAAATTCGCATAATGGTGGTGTGACTACACCCCGCGCGCTCGACGAAGTCGTTGACCTGGTTGCCGATTTGATCCGGTTCGACACCTCCAACACCGGTGAGCCGGAGACGACCAAAGGAGAGGAGGGATGCGCCAAATGGGTTGCCGATCAACTCGCCGAGGTGGGGTATGAGACCACCTATATCGAGTCTGGGCAGCCTGGTCGGGGCAATGTCATCGCTCGGCTGGCAGGTGACCCGACCAGCACCGCGGGCGCGCTCCTGGTGCACTGTCACCTCGACGTGGTGCCGGCCGAGGCGGCCGACTGGTCGGTGCACCCCTTCGCCGGCGCCATCGCCGATGGGTACATCTGGGGACGCGGCGCGGTCGACATGAAGGACATGGCGGGTATGGCCCTCGCGCTGGCGCGCCAGTTCGCCCGGGAGGGCACAATTCCGCCGCGCGAGCTGGTCTTCGCCTTCCTGGCCGACGAGGAGGCCGGCGGCACCTGGGGATCGCACTGGCTCGTGGAAAATCGGCCCGATCTGTTCGCCGGCGTGACCGAGGCGGTCGGGGAGGTCGGTGGCTTCTCGCTCACCGTCGACCGGCCAGATGGACAGCAGCGGCGGTTGTATCTGGTCGAGACTGCGGAGAAGGGCCTGTGCTGGATGCGCCTGCGTGCCAAAGGGACGGCGGGGCACGGGTCCTTCTTGCACGACGACAACGCGGTCACCGAGTTGTCGGCGGCCGTCGCACGCATCGGGACCCATCGGTTCCCGCTGGTGCTCACCGATGCCGTCTCCGCATTCCTGGCCGTGGCCGCCGAGGAGACTGGCCTGGATCTGGGAGTTGACACCCCAGACCTTGAAACGGCGCTGTTCAAACTGGGGGGCCTGGCACGTATCATCGGTGCGACGCTGCGCGACACCGCAAACCCGACGATGCTGCATGCCGGCTATAAGGCCAACGTCATCCCGCAGACCGCCGAGGCGGTGATCGACTGCCGGGTGCTGCCCGGACGCCAGGCGGCCTTCGAAGCCGAGATTGACGCGCTGCTGGGCCCGAATGTCGAGCGGGAGTGGATCACCCACCTGGACTCGTATGAGACGACGTTCGACGGCCACCTCGTCGACGCCATGAACGAGGCGATCTTGACTTATGATCCGCAGGGTCGAACCGTGCCCTACATGCTGTCGGGCGGGACCGATGCGAAGGCCTTCGCGAAACTGGGAATTCGGTGCTTCGGCTTCGCCCCGTTGCAGCTGCCACCCGAACTGGATTTCGCTGCGCTGTTCCACGGGGTTGACGAGCGCGTGCCGGTGGACTCAGTGTTGTTCGGTACCAAGGTTTTCGAGCATTTCCTATTGCACAGCGCGCCGGCGACCGCCGCCGCGTCGCACCCAACCGAGAGGTGACCGCCATGCCGGACAGTTCCTACAACCCCTATGCGGCCCTGCCGCACCTGCCGGGGTTCGAGCTCACTTCGACTGATATCGCCGACGGCACGACTCTGGCGTCGGCGCAGGTGAGTGGGATCATGGGGGCGGGCGGTCAGGATGTTTCACCGCAGTTGAGCTGGTCGGGGTTCCCCGCGGCGGCGCGCAGCTTCGCCGTCACCGTCTACGACCCGGACGCGCCGACCGCGTCGGGCTTTTGGCATTGGGCGGTCGCGGACATCCCCGCGTCGGTGACCAGCTTGACAGCCGGAGCCGGGGACGGTGCGCCGGGTTCGCTACCGGTCGGTGCGGTGACGCTCGCCAACGACGCGTCGCTGCGGCGCTTCGTCGGTGCTGCGCCGCCCGCCGGGCACGGGCCGCACCGCTACTACGTAGTGGTACACGCGGTCGATGTGGAGTCGCTCGGCCTGCCCGACGAGGCCACCCCCGCGTATCTGGGGTTCAACCTCTTCAGCCACGCCATCGCGCGGTCCACCATCGTCGGCCGCTATTCGCAGTAGACACCGGAGCCGACGGCCTCGCTGAGCGAGGCGAATCCCGCGCCGCGCACGCGTGCCGCCAACCCGGCGTGGATCCGGTTGGCATACAGCGGCCCGCCGTAGATGAACCCGGTGTAGCCCTGCAACAAGGTCGCGCCGGCGCGGATCCGCTCCCAGGCGTCGTCGGCATCCTCGATGCCCCCGGCGCTCACCAACAGGAGCCGGCCACCGACGCGGGCGTGCAGGCGCCGCAGGACTGCAAGTGATCGTGCGGCGACCGGCGGACCGGACAGGCCGCCGGCACCGGCCTGCGCAACGACGTCCGATGACGACGTCAGGCCGTCGCGCGAAATCGTCGTATTCGTGGCGACGATGCCGGCCAGGCCCGTTTCGACGGCCAGATCGGCGACCGCGTCGACATCGGCGTCGGCGAGGTCGGGCGCGATCTTGACCAGGACGGGCCGGTCGGTGGCGGCCCGCACCGCGGAAAGGATCGGGCGCAACTGGTCGACGGCCTGCAGGTCACGGAGCCCCGGTGTGTTGGGTGAACTCACGTTGACCACCACGAAATCGGCGAGTGGACCGAGCAGTGCGGCACTGTGCGTGTAGTCGTCGGCCGCGGCCGCGAGGTCGACCACTTTCGTCTTTCCGATGTTGGCGCCGATCGGCACCCGGTGCGTGCGTGCCGACCTTCGCGCCCGGCCCAGCCGCTGCGCAGCTGCTTCGGCGCCGGGGTTGTTGAATCCCATGCGGTTGACGAGGGCGCGGTCGGCGGGAAGCCGAAACAATCGGGGGGCGGGGTTGCCGGGCTGTGCCTGCCCGGTAATCGTGCCGATCTCCGCGTATCCGAAGCCGAGTGGACCCCACGACCGGGCGGCCGCGGCACCCTTGTCGAACCCGGCCGCCAGACCCATCGGCCCGGGGAAGCTCGTGCCGAGCACATCTTGACGCAGGATCGGATCGTCGACGACGAGCACCCGGCCCACGACGCGGCCAAGACCCGGGACCGCACCAACGAGTCGGATGACGCCGGAGGCGAATCGGTGGATCGTCTCGGGGGGAAGCCGGAACATCAACCACAACAGCGGGCCGTAGAGAACTGTGTTCAGTGCTCGGGTGACCCGGGAGCCCTCGGGTTCGACCGGCACCGGGGCCTCGGCGGTGCCCTCCAGCCGGGCATCAGCGATACCCATGGCCGCGAGCAGTTTATCCGGGTGTCGGGTAGAGACCAGCCAGTACGGGGTGGGGTCATCGGGGTCGTCGAGCACGAGTAGGGCCATCGGGTGGACCCAACTGTGGTGGACGAGATAGGCGGCGGGATCGAGCTGTCGCCCCATGGCCGCGCTCTTGGCGCTCGGCGGGACCGAGGCGCCCCGTCCGACGACCGCGCGCGGCAGCCGGGCGCCGTCCACGGACAACTCACCGTCGGCGCTCACCCGGACTCGACGGCGGCCCATCGACACCAGCACGGCGATGAGCAGCACGGCGATCGCGGGGAACACCCACCAACTCCAGGCCGCGCGGTGCGCGCCGAGTCGGATCTCGTAGCCGAGAACGGCAGTGAGAACCGCGGCCGCCACCCACCACCAGAGGGGCAACCACAGCCGCTCGTTGTATCGATCGGTCTGGGCGTCACTAGTCACGTCGCTCAGCGTAGTCTGCGGGTGTGTCCGATCGAATTCCGTCACCCGCACTACTGCGCGTCCGCCGTCTCGACAGGGATTTGCCACTGCCGGCGCGGGCCCATCCCGGTGACGCCGGTGTCGACCTGTACTCGACAACCGATGCCCACCTGCGACCCGGGCACCGACAACTCGTCGGAACGGGAATCGCGATTGCGCTCCCAGTGGGAACGGTCGGGCTGATCCATCCGCGTTCGGGGCTGGCGGCGCGCGCCGGGCTGTCGATTGTCAACACGCCGGGCACCGTCGATGCGGGCTATCGCGGGGAGATCAAGGTTTGCTTG
Organism: Gordonia sp. UBA5067; assembly: GCF_002414845.1. GTDB lineage: Bacteria > Actinomycetota > Actinomycetes > Mycobacteriales > Mycobacteriaceae > Gordonia > Gordonia defluvii. Next base: position 24,789 of record NZ_DIAX01000021.1, read on the forward strand.
ATTAATCTCGACCCCACCGAGCCGATCGCGATCAAGCGCGGGGATCGAATCGCGCAGTTGATAGTCCAGCGGGTCGAGTTGCCCGAGCTCGAGGAGGTCGACGAACTCGACGATACGAGTCGGGGTGTCGGCGGCTATGGATCGAGCGGCGGGCACGCGGCGCTGTAAGCGGAAGGACGAGGATATGGCAGGACAGGCACGGGTCGGGGAGGCGGCCGGCCCCTACGACATTGCGGACCTGGCGACCTCTGCCGAGGAACTGGCCAATTCGCACCTGGACCTCGGATCGGTACTCGTCCCGGTCGTCGAGGGCGGGCAGGTCAGTGTAGAGATGTCGGTGGACCACCAGCCCGAGGCGGTGTTTCTGCTCACCCCGGTCGGGCGGGTGACCGTGGCCGCGTACGCCGCTCCCAAGTCGCCGGGCCAGTGGCGCGAGGTGGTTCGTGAACTGGCCGACTCCATCCGCGCCGAAGGCGCGGTGATCCGCACCGAGGAAGGGCACTGGGGGCGGGAGATCATCGCCGAGGTGCCCGGCGACGAGAGTCACCTGTTCCTTGGTGTCGACGGGCCCCGATGGATGGTCCGCTGCGTCGCGAGTGGACCGCCGCAGACCGCGCCGCAGTTGGCGCAACTGGCCCGCGCGGTCCTCGCCGAATCGGTGGTGCGCCGAGGAGCCGAGCCCTACCCCCCGCGGGAACCGCTGCCGCTGATACTTCCCCAAGTTCTCGCCGAGCAGGTGCGCATGGCGCAGCAACAGATGGTCGACGACGGTCAGCTCGCGCTGGACGATCTGCCGCCGGAGTTCACCGAGACGGGCCGCGAGCCCGACTCCCATGCGTACGAGCCCGTGGCCCACGAGTCCGTGACCTACGAGTCCCCGGCCCGTGAAGCCGTGGCGCAGCCGCCCGCCGGCCCGGTGCCGGGCGAGGAGGTCTCCCGCGGCACCGCCATGCAGCGGCTGCGTCAGGGCAGGAGGGCGCGCTAGCGCCCGTTCCGCCCCGATTCAGGCCGGGAATGTGGGGTGGTGCATCTCGTCCCAGGCCGCGCGGGCCAGACGGCCCAACACCGCGGGATCGGCGCCCCACACGTCGAGGGTCGTGCGCTTCACGGCGGCGCGCGGTGCTGCTTTCGCCCACGCCTCGCCGACGGCCGCCGGGTGAATCGGGTCGTTGTCGCTGACCACGACCGCCAGCGGAACCGCCAATCGGGTCAGCGTCGCAGGTTCCGGGCCGACGAGGGCGGCCGCGCCACGCAATTGTCCGATGAGTCCGGGATAGAGACCCGTCCACGAGCGGGTGAGTTCGGCCGCCAACCATCCCGGACTGCTGGCGGACATTCCGTCGAGGGTCGCGCTCAGGCCGTCGCGCTCGAGGGCGTCGGCGGTAGCGGTCGCCGAGGCTGCAGCCGGGCTCGCCCCGGGGACTCCCGACCACGGCGGCAGCACGGCCCACACGCCTGCGCAGCACTGCGGACCCACTCGGGCGGCCCACGCCGCGGCGATACTGGCCCCAATGGATATGCCGCCGACCAGAATCGGCCCGTGGGCCCGTGCGGCCGCGTCCAGCGCGCGCATGTAGCCGGCTGCGAGGTCGGTTCCCGGCTCCAGCGCTACCAGCGAAAACCCTGCGGCGGCGGCCGCGGTGCCGAAAGCCCGCTGGACGTAGTCGCCGTCGGATCCGGTACCGGGCATGGCCAACAGGGGACGGGGCATGACGTGATCCTTCCGCAAGGTCTACCCTGGGCATCGCAATGTAGGAATTCTCTCGCCCAGGAGGGTGTGATGGCGACAGCGGGCTATCTGCGACGGATGACGCGCAGGCTCGTGGAGGACCTCGAGGTCGCCGACGCGGCAGAGATCGCCGACGAGTCGCGATCGCAGGGCGCCCGGTGCGCATCGGACTGCGCGCGGGGCGAAGAGGTCCGGATCTTCGGTGAACTTCGGTCGGTGCAGACGTGCTCCAAGAATGCCAAAGCCGGGGTCGTCGCCGAGTTCTTCGACGGCACCGACACCGTCACCCTGAAGTGGCTCGGCCGCAACCGGATCCCGGGAATCGAACCGGGCCGAAAACTGTGGGTCACCGGCCGCATCGGTGAGCACGACGGCGTCAAGGTGATCTTCAACCCGTACTACGACCTCGACGGTGACTGAATCGCAGGCCGCGCCAGACCATGAGGGCCGAACGCCCACCGCGCCCGACCATGAGGACGAGCGGGAGGCCCGCACGCTGCTCGACCAGATGGGCGGCGTGTCCGGCCTGGTGTACTCAACACTTCCGATCCTGGTCTTCGTCCCCGCCAACACCTGGTTCGGACTGACCGGGGCGATCATCGCGGCCCTCGCCGTCGCTACGGCGATTCTCCTTTATCGCGTTGCTCGGCGCGAGGACGTGAGCCCGGCATTGTCGGGCTTCATCGGTGTCGCGATCTGCGCCTACATCGCGCATCGCACGGGGAGCGCGAAGGGCTACTTCTTATTCGGCATCTGGACGATGCTCGTCTACTCGGCGGTCCTCGTCGTGTCCATCATCGTGCGGTGGCCGCTGGTGGGGCTCGTCTGGAACCTCATCAACGGTGACGGCACCGCCTGGCGCCGGCATCGGCCGACGCTGATCGCCTATGACGTCGCCACCGGCGTCTGGGCAGCGGTGTTCATCGCCCGCTATCTGGTGCAATCGCATTTGTACGACACCGGGCACACCGGGGTGTTGGCCGCCACGCGCATCGCGATGGGGTGGCCGCTGACGATCCTCGCAGTCGGCGCGACGGTCCTGCTCGTGCGCCGAGCCGACCGCGGCGAAGACGAGATCGCGGCACGGGCCGACGCCGCCGAGACGCCGCCGCCGCGATAGGGCCGCCGTCAGGCGAGATGGAGCGCGGTGCGCAACTCGTCTTCGACATCTTCGGGTGCGACGAACACGAGTTCGTCGCCGCCTTCCACCGAATCGTCGCGCTGCGGAGCGATGACCCGGCTGCCGCGCAGGATTGCCACGAGCGCGACATCGCGCGGGAGGGCTAGCTTGCGCACCGGGCGACCGGCCAGCGGGGTGGTGTCGGGCAGGGTCATCTCGACCAGGTTGGCCTGCCCCTGCCGAAAGGTCATCAGGCGGACGAGGTCGCCGACGCTGACCGCTTCCTCCACCAGGGAGGCCAGGATCCGCGGGGTGGAAACGGCGGTGTCCACCCCCCAATCCTCGTCGAAAAGCCACTCGTTGCGCGGATCGTTGACCCGGGCGACGACGCGATTGACGGCGAACTCGGTCTTGGCCAGCAGCGCGACGACGAGGTTGGCCTTGTCGTCACCGGTGGCGGCCACCATGACGTCGTAGTCCTGCAGTCCGGCGCGTTCGAGGTTGGTCAACTCGCACGCATCGCCGGTGATCCAACCGGCGCCGGGCACCGACTCGGGGTCGACCTTGCGGGCCTCTCGTTCGAAGAGGGTGACCTCGTGGCGGTTGGCGAGGAGTTCGCGGGCAATGGACCGCCCGACGGCGCCGGCACCGGCGATCGCGACTTTCACTGGACTCTCCTGCGGATCAGTCGTGGATGGGGCGCGGCGCGCCCGCGGTGGCACGGACGGCGGCTCGATCGGCCGAGCGCACCGCGACATAGACGATGTCGTCGTCCTGCAATGCGGTGCGGGGCTCGGGCAGGATCGGGCGACCGAGCCGATTGAGGAACACGACGTGGCAACCGGTCTCCTCGGCGAATTTCGCGACCGATGTGCCGATCCACGATTCATCGATGTCGAGTTCGATGAGATCGACACTGCCACTGGGATCACGCCAGGCGACCGTGTCGACGTCGTCGTCGAGTTCGGCGACGAAGCGTTCGGTCGTCCAGGGAACGGTGGCGACGGTCGGGATGCCGAGCCGGGCGTATACCTGTGCGCGGCGGGCATCGTAGATGCGGGCGACGACCCGTGCGACACCGAAAGTCTCCCGGGCGACGCGCGCAGCCACGATGTTGGAGTTGTCCCCCGAGGACACGGCGGCGAATGCGTCGGCCTTCTCGATGCCGGCGCGGGTCAGCACCTCGCGGTCGAATCCCATGCCGACGGTCGTTGTTCCGGCGAACTCGGGGCTCAGCCGCTTGAACGCGGTGGGGTCGCGGTCGATCACCGAAACCGTGTGGCCGCGACGTTCCATCGCTTCGGCCAGGGAGGCTCCGACCCGGCCGCAGCCCATAATGACTATCCGCACGGTGATGAACGTACATGACCCGCGCGGCGTGTTCGCGCGTTGGCGGTGTTCGGCCTAGTGTGATCGTGGTGTCCACCCTGTCCCAGGTGCCAGTCGCGGTTAAGCGACTACTCGTAGGCCGGCCGTTTCGCAGTGATCGGCTGGGCGAAACGCTGCTGCGCAAGCGCATCGCGTTGCCGGTGTTCGCCTCCGACGCGATGTCGTCGGTGGCCTACGCGCCGCAGGAGATCTTCCTCGTCCTGTCCGTGGCCGGCCTTTCCGCCTATGCGTACACCCCATGGGTGGCGGTGGCCGTGGCCGTCGTGATGGTCGTCGTGGTGGCCAGCTACCGCCAGAACGTGCACGCCTACCCGTCGGGCGGCGGTGACTACGAGGTTGCGACGGTGAACCTCGGGCCGCGTGCCGGCCTGGTGGTGGGCAGTGCGCTTCTGGTCGACTACGTGCTGACCGTCGCCGTGTCGATGGCGTCAGCAGTGGAGAACATCGGATCGGCCATCGACGTGGTGCACCGCCACAAGGTGTGGTTCGCCGTGGCCGCGATCGTCCTGTTGGCGGCGGTCAACCTGCGGGGCCTGCGCGAATCAGGTGCATTTCTGGCAGCACCCACCTACCTGTTCATCTTCAGCGTCCTGGTGATGCTGGGCTGGGGGTTTGCCCGGGTCCTCTTCGGCAACGGGGTGCGCGCCGAGACGGCCGGCTTCGGCCTGCAGGCCGAGCCCGGGCACTGGTCGGGTTTGGCGATGGTGTTCCTGCTGGCGCGCGCCTTCTCCTCGGGGTGTGCGGCGCTGACCGGCGTCGAAGCGATCAGTAACGGAGTGCCGGCCTTCCGCAAGCCGAAGTCGCGCAACGCGGCGACGACGCTGCTGATGCTCGGCGGGTTCTCCATCACACTGCTCTTGGGCCTGGTGTTGCTCGCGCGGGAGGCCGGCGTGAAGTACGTCGCCAACCCGAGCACCGAGCTGACCGGAATCCCCGACGGCTATCGCCAGAAGTCGATGATCGCGCAGCTCGCCGAGGCGGTGTTCAGCGGCTTCAGCCCGGCGTTCTATGTGGTGGCCATTTCGACGGCGCTCATCTTGATGTTGGCGGCCAATACCGCGTTCAACGGCTTTCCCGTACTCGGCTCGGTTCTTGCGCAGGACCGTTATCTGCCTCGCCAGATGCACACGCGCGGGGACCGGCTGGCCTTTTCCAACGGCATCGTATTTCTGGCGCTGGCCGCGATCATCTTCGTCGTCGCGTTCGGCGGTGAGGTGACTGCGCTGATCCAGCTCTACATCGTCGGCGTGTTCGTCTCGTTCACCCTGAGTCAGACCGGGATGGTGCGGCATTGGACGCGCCTGCTGAGTGTCGAGTCCGATCCGGCCGGCCGGCGCCGCATGCAGCGGTCGCGGGTGATCAACGCGATCGGCTTGGTGATGACCGCGACGGTCCTCGTGGTCGTGCTGATCACCAAGTTCCTGGCCGGCGCGTGGATCGCGATCGTCGCGATGATGTCGCTCTATGTGCTGATGCAGTTGATCCACCGCCACTATGCGACGGTGCAGGCCGAACTTGACGCGGCCGTCGACGAGGACGAGGTGTTGCCGCCGCGCACCCATTCAATCGTGCTGGTGTCGTCGCTGCACCTGGCCACCCGGCGGGCGATCCGCTACGCCCGCGCCACCCGCCCGGACACCCTCGAGGCGATCACGGTCAACGTTGACGACCGGGACACGCGCAAGCTGGTGGCGGAGTGGGAGGCCAGCGACATCACGGTGCCACTGAAAGTGATCGCTTCGCCCTACCGCGAGATCACGCGACCCGTCGTCGACTATGTGCGGCGGGTCCGGCGGGACAATCCGCGCGACGTGATCACCGTGTTCATCCCCGAGTACGTCGTGGGTCACTGGTGGGAACAGATCCTGCACAATCAGTCCGCACTGCGCCTCAAGGGCCGACTGCTGTTCGAGCCGAGTGTCATGGTGACGTCGGTGCCGTGGTTGCTCAGTTCGTCGGAGCGTCGCAAGGAGGCTCCCCACTATGTCGCGCCGGGGGAGACCCGGCGCGGCGTCGGACCGTGATGGTGCCCGCGCCGGTGCGCTGCGACGTCACCGGGCTCGCCCACGGCGGTGCGGGAGTGGCCCGCATCGATGGGCGGGTCGTGTTCGTCGCCGGTGCGCTCCCGGGGGAGACGGTGCTGGTGCAGATCACCGATGATTCGCGTGCAGCGTGGTGGCGCGGGCACGTCCTCGAGGTGGTAGTGCCCTCACCGGATCGGACGCCGGTGTCCTGTCCGGCCGCGGCCGCCGGGGCCGGATGCTGCGACTTGGCATTTGGCACCACGGACGGCATCCGGCGGGCGAAGGCGACCATTGTGGCCGATGCACTCACCCGTATCGGCCGCGTCGAGGTGCCCGCCGGTCTTGTCGTCGAAGGGATGCCCGGCGGCGAGTCGGGGCATCGATGGCGCATCCGTGCACGGGCGGGCGTCGCCGCCGATCGGTCCGCGCTGGGTTTTCGCACGATCCACAGCAACGCGATCGTCGCGCACCGGTGCGCCGCACTCACCCCCGCGCTGAGCGACGCGCTCGGCACGCTCGACCCGGCCGATCTGCGTGCCGGGTCCGAGGTCATCGCGGTGCACGACGACGACGATGCCGTCCACCTTGCCGAGGTCGCCGGACCGCCATCCGTGCGCGGCGGCCGGGCCGGCGCACAGCGGCGACGGGCGCAGAGCGGTCCGCCGCGCGCGCCGCGAGTCCTCCTGGGCGGCCCGACGGCACGCTATCGGGTCGGCGATCGAACCTGGGAACTGCCGGTTGCGGCCTTCTGGCAGGCTCATCGTGGCGCCGCGGAGGTGTTCGCGCGCACTGCGGGCCGATGGTTGGCGGAGTGGGCGCTCGACGCCACCGTGTGGGACCTGTACGGCGGGTCGGGGGTGTTCGCCGGGGCCGCGATCGAGCGCGGGGCGGGGGCCGTGCACATCGTCGACACCGAAGCCGATGCGCTGGCATCGGCGCGGACGACTTTTCACGGTTCGCCGGTGCACACGCATCGCGCGGCGGTGTCGGCGGCAACGCTGGCCAATCTGCCCGCGCCCGGCATCGTCGTCCTCGACCCACCCCGCAGCGGGGTCGGCAATGCCGTGATGGACGTCATCACCGCGGCGGAACCCGCCGCGATCGTCCACGTCGGCTGCGATCCGGCCGCATTCGCCCGTGACATCGGGCGCGCGATCGCCTCAGGATACCGATTGGATCGGCTGAAAGCCTACGATGCCTTTCCATTGACCCACCATGTCGAGGCGATGGCACTGCTCGTTCGACCGTGAAGCGCCGCCGCGCAAACCGTGGGTTCGGGCGTCCGTAGACTGGACCCATTCGCCCAGCCCGCGACAGATTTGGACAGGAGGACTCGACGATGAGTCTGTTGGAGTCGATCAACTCCCCGGACGACCTCGCCGATCTGACCAGCGAAGAGATGGACCGCCTCGCCGGTGAGATCCGGCGATTCCTCGTTGCGAAGGTATCGGCGACCGGCGGCCACCTCGGCCCCAATCTGGGTGTCGTGGAACTGACCCTGGCCATCCATCGGGTGTTCGACTCCCCATCGGATCCGGTGATCTTCGACACGGGCCACCAGTGCTACGTCCACAAAATCCTCACTGGTCGCGCCGCGGGGTTTGATGCGTTGCGCCAGCGCGGCGGGCTCACGGGCTATCAGGAGCGCGCGGAGAGCCCACATGACTGGGTCGAGTCTTCCCACGCGTCGGCCGCACTGTCGTACGCCGATGGGCTGTCGAAGGCCTTTGAGTTGCGCGGTGAGCGCCGCACCGTCGTCGCCGTCGTGGGTGATGGGGCGCTGACCGGCGGCATGTGCTGGGAGGCGCTGAACAATATCGCGGCCGCCAATCGGCCGGTGGTGATCGTCGTCAACGACAACGGACGGTCCTACGCCCCGACGATCGGCGGGCTCGCCCAACACCTGTCGGGACTTCGACTGCAGCCGGGGTATGAGCGCATTCTCGGCGAGGGACGCAAGCTGCTCAGGCAACTGCCCGTCGTCGGCGACCCGGCCTATGCGGTCGTGCACGGCGTAAAGAGCGGTATCAAGGATCTCCTCGCGCCCCAGGCCCTGTTCGCCGACCTCGGTCTCAAGTACGTCGGACCGGTTGACGGTCATGACATCGCTGCGCTTGAGAGTGCGTTGCACCAGGCGAAGTCATTCGGCGGGCCGGTGATCGTGCATGCGGTGACTCGCAAGGGCAACGGATACGGCCCCGCCGAGGATCACGAGGAAGACCAGATGCACGGGATCGGCGTGATCGACCCGGCCACCGGCCGGGCCGCGGCCGTGACCGCACCGGACTGGACGTCGGTATTCTCCGCAGCCCTGGTCGAAGCAGGTGGGCGCCGGGACGACATTGTGGCGGTGACCGCGGCCATGGCCGCTCCGACGGGGCTGACCGCGTTCGGCGAGCGATTCCCGAACCGGCTTTATGATGTCGGTATCGCCGAGCAACACGCGCTCACCTCCGCCGCGGGGCTGGCGCTGGGCGGCCTGCACCCCGTCGTCGCGATCTACTCCACCTTCCTCAACCGTGCCTTCGACCAATTGCTGATGGATGTGGCCCTGCTGGCGCAACCGGTCACCCTGGTGCTGGACCGTTCCGGGATCACGGGTCCGGACGGGCCGAGTCACCACGGCATGTGGGATCTGTCGTTGATGGCGATGGTTCCCGGCTTGCGGGTGGCCGCTCCGCGCGACGCGGTCCGGCTGCGCGAACAGCTCGACGAGGCGCTGGGCACCGACGACGGTCCCACCGCGATCCGATTCGCGAAGGGAGCGGTACCCGAAGACATTCGGGCAATCGAGCGGACCGTGGACGGTGTCGACATCCTGTACCGCAGCACCTCCACCTCAGCGCGGCCGGTCGGTGACGTGCTGCTCGTCGGAATCGGCGCCTTTGCGGCGACGGCGTGCGATACCGCGGCGATCCTCGCCCGCCACGGCATCGAGGTCACCGTCGTCGACCCGCGGTGGGTGCTACCGGTGCCGGGCTCGATCATCGAGATGTCCGCCGATCACCGGCTCGTCGTCACGCTCGAAGACGGCCTCGTCGACGGGGGAGTCGGGTCGGAGATCATCGGTGCGATGGCCGCCGCAGGCGTCACGGTTCCGGTTATGCAACGGGGCATTCCGCGGGAGTTCGTGGCCGCGGCCTCACGCGGTGAAATCCTCGCCAGCCTCGGGCTCACTGCCCAGGAGTTGTCGCGCACGATCACCGAAAGCGTGTCGCAGCGGCTCGACTCGCCGATCGGGGTAGACACCGGGACTGCGGTGCGCAGCGACTCCGACTAGAGCCGGCCAAGCGCGGTGGCGATTGCGTCCCGAGTCAGTTCTCGCTGCCATGGGCGGGCCGCCCCGGTGGCGAGCGCCTCGTCGACGGCTCCGGGCGACGCCGATACTCCCGCCCAGCAGAGTTGTCGCACCAGATCGGGGGCCAGCAGGTTCTCCGCGGGCACTGATACCGACTCGGCGATTTCGGCGATTGCCGGGCGCACCGCGGCGGCTCGTGCCGCGGCCTCGGGGTTGCGCTGCTCCCATCGATTGACCGGCGGCAGACCGGTGGACGGAGCGGTGCGCGCGGGCAACTCGTCCTCGGGCAGTGCCTGGGCGCGGTGCAGCGCCGCCAGCCACCGGCGGGCGTGATGCCGCTGGCGCGGTCCGCCGAAGACTGCGAGCCGGGTCAGTTCCTCGGCGGTCGCGGGATTGACGCGCGCGGCGTCGATGATCGCCGAGTCGGGAAGGACGCGGCCGGGGGCGACGTCGCGACTCTGAGCGAGTTCCTCGCGTGCCTGCCACAATTCCCGCACCGCGGCGAGCTGACGGCGGGTGCTCAGGCTGTGGATGTTCGAGGTGCGCCGCCATCGGCCCAGCCGCGGCGGCGCAGGTGGACGGGTAAGGACATACGCGAACTCTTGGGCTGCCCACGAATCCTTTCCCTCGGCACGCAACTGCTTGTCCATGGCGTCACGGAGTTCGACGAGTAGCTCCACATCAAGAGCGGCGTAGTTGAGCCAGTCGTCGGGCAGCGGTCGTTTAGACCAGTCCGCAGCGCCGTGGCCTTTGCGCAACTCGCGGCCCAGGAAGTGTGCGGTCATCGCGGCCAGATTCACCCGGTGCAAGCCGAGCAGTCGGCCGGCCAGTTCGGTGTCGTAGAGCGTCTCGCACGAGAAGCCCAGTTCGCGCAGGCAGGGGAGATCCTGATCGGCGGCGTGCAACACCCATTCCGGCCCGGTAAGCGCGTCGATGAGTTCGCCGAGGTGGTCGGGATGGTCGATGGGGTCGAGGAGCAGGGTGCCGGCCCCGGATCGGCGGATCTGGATGAGGTAGGCGCGTTGGGAGTACCGGAAGCCGGAGGCGCGTTCGGTGTCCAGCGCGATCGGTCCCGACCCCGATCGCAGGCGAGCTGCCGCGTCGGCGAACTCGCCCGGCTCGATGAGGACCGGCGGCACGCCGTCAGCGGGGGCGAGTAGCGGATCAGGAGGGTTGTCGATGTCGGCTGGATCGGACTTGTCGGGGGTGGGCGTGGATGCCATGTTTCCTTATTGTCGCAAGCTCGTCATTGTCGCAAGCTCGTCAGCGCGGTGATTCCACTCGGTGGCAGACCGGCGGCGGTGGCCAATACCTCGCAGAACACCTCGAGGTGGGGGCGCAGTGTCGGGTCGAGTGCCGTCCACGAGGCGCGTAGCTCCAGCTGGTGGGCGCGTGGCGGCCCGGCGATGTCGCCGTAGCGGACTGAACTCGTTGAGGTGACGGTACCGCCCAGCGCGGTGAGGGTGGGCCGGTCGGCCGCCGAAACACCCGGCGGGGTCGAGTTCTCCCCGTCGGGTACGCCGAGCGCGTCCGTGAGCCAACTCCAGGCGACCTCGGGGAGCATGGGGTCGCCGGCGAGGTCCGCTTCGACGTCGACTTGGATATAGGCGACCAGGCGGATCGTGCCGCTCCAGGCGTCGTGGCCCTCGGGATCGTAGAGCAGAATGAGACGTCCGAACGCAGATCCCGAGGAGTCGGTCGGCACGTCGTCGGACTCGGCTGAACTGACCTCGGCGCCCACGGCATAGCTGAAGGGGGCGAGCCGCTGGGGCGGGCGAATCGGCGAGACCTCGATGTCGGGGCGCACTTTCGCACTCTGCAACGACGCCACGGCGAAAGCGAAATCGGCGGGGTCGCCTGCCCGGCCGGCCGTGACACCGCCATCGCTAGGGCCTGATCGGATCACCCGTCAAACGTAAGCCGCACCGGGTTTACGCCGTGGGAGGCGCGCCGGTCGCGATAGCCGGTATGGCACAGTGGTGGCCGTGAGCGGAATGGCGGTTGTGAAACCCTTGTTGGCTGCGGCGAACGGGCAGTCGCCGTCGCGCCGACCGGTGTGGTTCATGCGCCAGGCAGGGCGTTCGTTGCCCGAGTACCGCGCGCTCCGCGCCGATCGCGGGATGCTCGAAGCATGTTTCGATCCTGCGATGGTCTGCGAGATCACCATGCAGCCGGTGCGGCGCCACGACACCGACGGAGCAATCCTGTTCTCCGATATCGTCGTACCACTCAAAGCAGCCGGAATCGACCTCGACATCGTGGCCGGAACGGGCCCGGTGATCGCCCATCCGGTGCGCACGGCAGCCGATGTCGAGGCTATTGGCCGCCTTGATCCCGAGGCGGTCGGCGCCATTGGCCGCGCGGTCGCGCTGCTGCGCGCCGAACTGGACCCGACGCCGACGGCACTCATCGGATTCGCCGGGGCGCCGTTCACCCTGGCTTCCTATCTCATCGAAGGCGGGCCGAGCCGTCACTATGCGCACACCAAGGCGATGATGTACGGGAACCCGGCATTGTGGCACTCGCTGATGGCGCGCCTCGCCGATATCACCGTTGCCTTCCTCATCGTCCAGCTCCGGGCGGGAGTGCAAGCGGTACAACTATTCGATTCGTGGGCCGGCATGTTGTCCCGGCGCGACTATGAGACATTCGTCGCGCCGCACAGCACACGCGTCTTCGCCGAGATCGCCGCCGCCCAGACCGGCGGCGCGGCCTCCGTGCCACGGATTCACTTCGGCGTCGGGACCGGCGAATTGCTGGTTCCGATGGCCCGGGTCGGCGCCGATGTTGTCGGCGTCGATTGGCGGGTCCCGCTCGACGAAGCGATCGCGCGGATCGGGCCTGGGCCGGCGCTGCAGGGCAACCTCGACCCGACCGTCCTCTTCGCCGGCGAGACGGTGATCGCCGAACACGTCCGGCGGGTGATCGCCGACGCGGATCGGGCACTGGCGGCCGGGGCGCGCGGCCACATCTTCAACCTCGGCCACGGCGTCCTGCCCGACACGGACCCGGATGCGATCACCCGGGTTGTCGAGCTGGTGCACTCGGCGTGAGCCGGGTCGCGATCCTCGGAGCCGGGCTTTCCGGCTTGGTCGCGGCGCACGGCCTGCGGCGTGCGCTGGGGCCGAAGATGGAGATCGACATCTACGAATCAGCTGATCGCGTTGGCGGGCAGCTCCACGGTGTGCCGGTGGCCGGGCGGCCGACCGACGTCGGTGCCGAGGCGTTCGTGCTGCGGCGGCCAGAGGCCCGCGAACTGGTCGCCGAGCTGGGTTTGCACGACGAGGTTGTCGTTCCCACCGGGGCGCGGCCGGCGGTGTGGGCGCATGCGCGGCTCAACCCACTGCCGAGCCCCGCCTGGATGGGTATCCCGGCGACCGCAGACGCGGTCCGCGGGCTCGTCGACGACGTCGACGCGGCGCGGATGGAGCGGGAGCCGGGTAGGCCGTTGAACTGGTCACCCGGGTCGGACTGCTCGTTGGGCGAGCTGGTGGCCGACCGGTTCGGTCCGTCGGTCGTCGCCCGCAGCGTCGACCCGATGATCGGCGGGGTCTACGCGTGCCTCGCCGTAGACACCGGCGTTCGGGCGGCTCTGCCGGCCCTTGCCCGACTGCTTGACGAGGGGGCGCCGAGCCTGACCGCCGCGGTCGCGGCCCTCCTGCCGGCTCCGGGCGAGGCGCGCGCCCCGGTGTTCGGGGCATTGCGCGGCGGCTATCGGCGACTGGTCGACGCCCTTGTCGAGTCCGCAGCGGCCCACCTGTACCTCACCCGTCCGGTGGGTCCGGTGAGGCGGGTGGGTGCGGCCTGGGAAGTGGACGGTCATGGCTACGACGGTGTCGTCGTGGCGACACCGGCGCCGGTGGCCGCCCGCCAGTTGGCAGCTGTTGCGGCGGTGAGCGCCGACGGGCTGCGCGGCATTGCCACCGCCTCGTCGGCGGTCGTGGCGATGGCGGTCGACCCGGCGACCCCGCTGCCCGAACGGTCCGGCGTGCTGGCGGCGACGGGCGAGGAACTGGCCCGGGGGGTGAGCGCTGATCCGGTCAAGGCAATCACTCTCAGTTCGCGCAAGTGGGCGCACTATGCCGCGGACAGCGGCGTTGCCGGCGGTGGGGCACCGCGGGTTCGTGCGTCCTTCGGCCGTCTCGGACAACCGGTGACGGCCACCGACGGGGAACTGATCGCGACCGCCTCCGCGGCGCTGGCACAGGTGTGTGGCACGTCGGCCGTTGCGCTTGTCGACGCGGTGGTGCAGCGCTGGCCCGACGGTCTGCCGTGCTACGCACCTGGCCACAACGGGCGTATCGACGGTGTGATCGCCGGACTGCCCGCCGGGATTGCTGTTGCGGGCTCGGCGTATCGCGGCGTTGGGGTTCCCGCGTGCATCGGGCAGGCCCGGGCCGCGGCCGCCGCCGTTGGTGCCCACCTCGCCGCGCGGTAGCGTGGAACCATGGCCCGTTTGAACTACGACGAACTCAACAACACGATCCGCTACCTGATGTTCTCGGTGTTCACCGTGCGTCCTGCGGATATGCCCACTGATCGCGCCGCGGCCGCAGCCGAGTTCGTGGCCTTTCTCGACGACATCACCGGCGACGGCCTGGTCGTGCGCGGGGTGTACGACGTCGCCGGTATGCGTGGGGACGCCGACTTCATGATCTGGTGGCACGCCGAGACCATCGAGGAACTCCAAGCGGCATACCAACGATTCCGGCGAGAAACGGCCCTCGGACGGGCGTGCGATCCATTCTGGAGTGGGGCCGCGCTGCATCGCCCGGCCGAGTTCAACAAGAGCCATATCCCCGCGTTCCTGGCCGGCGAAGACCCCGGCGCCTACGTTTGCGTCTACCCGTTCGTCCGGTCGCTGGACTGGTATCTGCTGCCCGATGAGGAGCGCCGCACGATGCTCGCCGATCACGGCAAGGCTGCGCGGGGCTACAAGGATGTCCGGGCGAACACCGTACCGGCATTCGCTCTCGGCGACTACGAGTGGATTTTGGCGTTCGAGGCGCCCGAACTGCACCGCATCGTCGACTTGATGCGCGATTTGCGGGCCACCGAGGCGCGCCGCCACGTGCGTGTTGAGATCCCGTTCTTCACCGGGCCCCGGGTGGACCCGACGGCGCTGGTGCCGGCACTGCCCTAGGGGCTACTCCGCTGGTGCGAGCGTCAGACTGATCGAGTTGATGCAATAGCGCAGATCGGTCGGGGTGTCGTAGCCCTCACCGGTAAAGACGTGGCCCAGGTGGCTATGGCAGTTCGCGCACAGCACCTCGGTGCGAGCCATTCCGGCCGAGGTGTCGCGACGTTCGATGATCCGCTCCCCGGCCAGCGGGGTGAAGAACGAGGGCCAGCCGCAGTGGGACTCGAACTTGGCATCACTGCGGAACAACTCGGCATCGCACGCCCGGCATCGGTAGACACCGTTCGTCGTCGTGTCCGTGTATTCGCCGGTGAACGGCGCCTCGGTCCCCGCACGGCGCAGCACCCGGAACTCGGTGGGCGTCAGTCGCTGGGCCCACTGGTCGTCGGTGAGCGCGGTGAAGTCGGTGGGGTCGGTCATGCCTCCACAGTAGCCGCGACGCGGGGCCACCGGGCCTGCCGCAAGTCGAGGTAGCGCCACAGCAGCGAGAAGAATACGGCGATCATCAGCAACGACCAGCCCCAGGTGACGGTGAGGTATTCCAGGTTGCGGCCGAAACCCTCCCAGTTCTGCGGAAGGTGTTCGGAGCGGGGGTTGCGGATCGTGTAGTAGATGTCAAAGGTCATGCAGCCGTAGACACCGAGCCATGCCGGCCAATTGCGCATTGGCGATCCGGGCCGGATAACGGTCATGACCAGGGGGAACAGCATCATCGAGTAGTAGCCCTGGCCGAGTGGCCCGACGAGGAAGGACGTCGCGAGCAGGATTCCCGATGACGCGGTCAGCCAGAGCACCTCGTCCTTGTCGCGGTAGTAGCGCCACAGGAACCAGACACCGAACGCGCCCATCGCGACGAACATCACGCGCAACACCAGGATCAACCAGGGTGCCAGCCCGTAGAAAGTGCCGAGCCCGCCGATCGAGGAGTTGTAATAGTCGCGCGTCTCCCGCAGATAGGGGAATGTCTGGGACATGAAGTTGTCGGTGTCGACGACCATCCGCCACGCGATGAGGTTGAGGACGACCGGGATTCCGAGGGCCGGGATCAGGGCCCGCCACATCTTCGGTTTGAGCAGGGCCAGCAACAGCACGGGCAGCAGCACCGGTTTGACCGCGATGGTCAGCCCGAGTGCGATCCCGGCGAGCCACGGGCGCTCCTGGCGCAGGAACCAGAGGAATCCGACCAGGCTCAACAGGACGAACGAATTGAAGTTGGTGTAGATCAGGGTGTTGGCGACCGACTCGGACACGAAGAAGAAGAAGAGGACCGTCGGGAAGACCCACGAGGAGGCCCGGTAGCCGAACAGCCGCGTCAGCAGGTATGCCGACAGCACCAGGGCGGCCACCGAGAGGGCGATGAACACCCACCGCGAGCGCTCCGGGTCGAGGTAGGCGATCGGGGCCATGAGTAGCGTTCCCGACGGCGGATACAGATAGTGGGGTTCAACGGTCAGGTAGCTCTCCGCGTAGACGGGCTGGCCGTGCAGGAACCGCAGCACCGCTTCGTACACCGGCTTGAAGTCGTCGGTGCGGTCACCGTTGATACCGAGCACCACGCTCTTGTGAAAGACCATCATGATGCTGATCGGCCACATGATGGCCTTGATGATCCGCTCGGTCGAAACAGGCGGGAACAGGTAACGGTCTGCAATCGTCACGAGCGAACCGTACTACACGAGGTTGCGTTATCCGGCTGGGCAGGCCCGGCTGCGCGCCGCGCCCAGGGCCGTTGCGTCGAGGAAGTCGTTGACGATGCGCGCCGCGCAGTCACTATGGGCGACAACGGAGTATCCGACCCCGTCCCAACTGACCGACGTCGGCTGGCTGCGGGCGGCGGCGAACAGTTGGCCGAGTACGGTCGGATCACTGCCGTTGACCGGATCGGCACCGGCCCCGAAAACCAGCGGCGGCACGGCGAAGCCCGCCGGCGCCGAGGCCGGGGAACTGGTGCCCCACCCGGTGCAGCGCGCCAGGGAGATCGCCATCGTCTGGCCGACCAGTGGGTATTGCTTGCCCCAGTCGCCCGTCAGCGCGTCCACCTCGTTGAGTCCGGCGGCCCCGGTGACATTGTTGCAACGGCTCACCAGCATCCCGTCGGGTGTCTGCAGGGCGGCAGTTCGCCGTGTCATCGTCGTCAGGTCGGTGAGGTCGCCGCGGTCGGCGGACTGTAGCGCCGCAACCAAGGATCGCAGGCCGGCCTGATCGGTGGCCAGCCCGACGGTGGTCATCACCGCGTCGGAGACGGTGGCGTCGTCGAGATCCTTGAGCGTGCCGGCGCGTGCCTTGTCCAGGACCGATCGCAGAACGGCGCCCGGGTCGGCCACCTGCCCGCGGCAATCCGGATTGGTGGCGCAACGGCGGGGGAAGGGGTCCAGGGCTTGCTGCACTCCTCGCACCCGGACGGCTGCGCGATCCTTCGCCGAGCCGGTGAAGGGAGTCGGCGAGTCGAGGATGAGGCGGCCGACGCGCGGCGCGTACTGGGCGGCGTAGGACAATGCGACCTGGGTGCCGGTGCCAATGCCGAGCAGCGCGATGTGGTCGACACCCCATTTGCGGCGCAGCGCTTCGACATCGGTGGCCGATTGTGCGTAGGTGAAGGCCATCGCGTTGTCGTCGAGGGCGTCGGTGCACGAGTCGGCGGCGCTGCGCGCCGCGGCCGCGACGCGTCTCACCTGCGCCTGGGGATCGTCGCCGGTGCCGACCGAGCCGTTGTCGGCAAGAATGCGGCGATCGGCGCGCGTCATGCAGTCGATATCCACGACGCCGCGCTGCTCGACGGCGACGACGGGGTGCTTGGCCAACAGTGCGGCCCCCGCAGGTCCGTTGGCCAGGGCGAGCACGAGTTGCCCCGCAGGCAGGTCCGTGCCGGTCACGGCCACGATCGGTGCTGCTTGGGCCGGGGTTGAGGCGAGGCGGATGCGGATCAGCGGAATGGTAACCGAGTCCCCGGTCGCGACGTTCGGATCGGCCCGGTTCATCATCGTCGCGCACTGCACCGTCAGCGCGGGTGCAGGCGTGATCCCGTACCGAGAGGCCATGGCGGGCGGACAGTCGCGCCAGTCGACGTCGGTCTTCACCCCCGTTAGCGCCGGGAAGGCGGGTGCCTTCTTCACCTGGCTGCTGGCGACCCCGGGCGAGCCGCCGTCGCGGACCACGGCGGGCCCGGTGTTGGGGCCGACGGCACACCCGGCGGCCAGCAGGCCGGTCAGGGGGAGGAGTAGGAATCGGGCCGCGGTGCCCGTGTGTGCGCCGTGCAAGTGCATGGCACCGAGACTAGCGGGGCACTCGGGTGGTGTTGTGCGTCTCGTCTCCCGATTGGTCGCGGGTGCGCACCCATCGCGCGTAGAGGTACCCGTCGTCGTCACCGAGGAGATGGGCGCAACGCAGCGGATGCGCGGCCTCCGCGTCGACGTGGACCGGCCGGGTCGCGGTGCCGCCCACGATCACCGGGCTGGTCGTCAGGCAGAGTTCGTCGAGCGCGTCGGCGGCGACGAAGGATCCCAACAGCCGGGGGCCGCCCTCAAGAAGGATGGCCGGCCAGGCGCGTCGCGCGCACTCGGCGATGACCGCCCGCGGGTCCACGGTGTCGGCGCCGCAGTCGACGAGTGTTGCGCCCGCTCGGGTCAGTGCTTGTCGCCGCTGTGGCGGGGCGGTCGAGCAGGTGAGGACGAGGGTTCGGGGGTGCGACAGCGGTGCATAGTCGACGGGGATCTGCAGCGAGCGGGACACGATCGCCAGCGCCGGCCCGTCTGGTTGCCGGTAACCCTCGGTGATCGCGGTGTGGGCCCCGACCACCACCACATCCGACAGGGCCCGAAGCAGCCGGTAGATGCGGCGGTCGCCGTCGGCGCCGAGATCACCGGAGCGACCCTCAAGTCCGGCCGCGCCGTCGATACTGGCGATCATGTTGGCGCGGACGTGCGGACCGCCGTCCGGATAGGCGTAGAGGACCCGCAGTTCGTCGGGTGTGACCTCGCTCGCTTTGCGGAGAATCTGCACTACGTCATTGTGGCCCGGCCGGATAGGATTTGAGGGTCATGACGCTGCATTTGTGTGATCGCAATCCGATCGTCGCCCCCGAAGCCCTGGTCGCCGAGATGGTGCCGCCGTCGACGTTCGACGACGTGAGTTTCGATTCCTACCTTCCGAGCCCGGACGAACCGAGTCAGGCGGCCGCGCTGGCGTCGGCGCGCGACTTCGCCGAGCGTGCCCGCGCCGTGCGCGGCGGCGGCAAGCGCGGACTCTTCGGCCGCAGGAGTGGCCCGGCCCACGGCATCGGGTTGTACCTCGATGGCGGATTCGGGGTGGGCAAAACGCACCTGTTGGCGTCGATCTACCACGCGATGCCCGGGCCGAAGGCCTTCGCCACTTTCGTCGAGTTGACCCAGTTGGTCGGTGCCCTGGGCTTCATCAATACCGTTGAGCGACTCGCGGAGCACAGTGTGATCTGCATTGACGAGTTTGAACTCGATGATCCCGGGGACACGATGCTCGTCTCCCGGTTGTTGACCGAACTCAGCGCCAAAGGGGTGTCGATCGCCACGACGTCGAACACGTTGCCCGGCCAGCTCGGCGAAGGGCGTTTCGCGGCACAGGATTTCCTGCGCGAGATCCGGAAACTGTCGGCGATCTTTCAGCCCGTCCGGGTAGACGGTCCCGATTATCGCCACCGCGACCTGCCGCCGGCGCCCGAGCCGCGCACCGATGCGGTGCTGGCAGACTTGGCCAACTCCACTCCCGGTGCCAGCCTCGACGACTTCACGGCGCTGTGTGAGCACCTGGGCACCCTGCACCCGTCCAAATACAAGGACCTCGTGGACGGGGTGTCGCTCGTCTGCGTGTCCGAGGTGTCGCCGGCTATGGACCAGTCGGTGGCGCTGCGGCTGGTCGTCCTCGCCGACCGCCTCTACGACGCCGGGATCCCGCTGACGACGTCGGGCTGCAAGCTGGACGAAATCTTTACCGAGGAGATGCTCGCCGGCGGATATCGCAAGAAGTATTTGCGCGCCACGTCGCGGTTGCTGGCGTTGTCCCGGTTCGCCGAGACGACTGCGGCTCAGCCCGGCTAGGCATCACCGCTAGGGCAGCGTTGCGACGAGCACGTAGTCGTGCTCGACCCGATCGCCCAGTTCAAAGGTCCTCGTTCCCGCGCGGGTGAATCCGTTCTTTGCGTAGAACCGTTGTGCGCGCTCGTTCTCCTGGTTCACGCCCAGCCAGATGACGGCGCTGCCGCGGGCGTGCGCACAATCGCGCGCGGCGGCCATCAACGCCCGCGACGGTGCTTGTGTGGCCGCGGTCCGTCGGGCGTGGTGCTCGGGCCGGACGTAGATCTTGGAGATCTCCGACGCTGGGGACGCCGTCACCGCGGCTGCGACGACGGGATTGGCCGGCGGGCGGTGGTGCAGCAGGGCGTAGCCGATGATTGGTCCGCCGTCGTGGGGGCGCACGACGAGGACGTCGGAGTCATGAGCATTGATGTGGGTCTCGAAGTCAGCGGCGCGCAGGTGGGCGTCGATGAATCCGTTGATGTCCGTGGCCCGGGCGTGCGGGGGACAGGCGAGCGGAAACGTTGCCGCCGCGACATCGGCGATCTCGCCGGCCGATCCGGAGTCGGTCACGGTCTCGACGATGGGCATGCCCGAAGTCTAGGTCGGCGCTCGCGCGCCCGGTTGCGGTCCCGGAATGTGATCCTCGTGATTCGATGGCCGTGGCGCTGACCAGTTGATTTGGCATTGGCTCGGAAGGTCGGCTAGTGTTTCCACTCGCACCGCAAGCACGACGGAGACGACACGGCGAGCGGCGCGAAGAATGCGGATGTGGCGCAGCTGGTAGCGCATCACCTTGCCAAGGTGAGGGTCGCGGGTTCGAATCCCGTCATCCGCTCGAGGCGAGTTCCTCGCGTGGTGGCGTGGCCGAGTGGTGAGGCAACGGCCTGCAAAGCCGTGCACACGGGTTCGATTCCCGTCGCCACCTCCAGATATTGTCGCCACCAACTCCATACCCGCGCGATTAGCTCAGCGGGAGAGCGCTTCCCTGACACGGAAGAGGTCACAGGTTCAATCCCTGTATCGCGCACCACGGCCCATGAAATGATGGGCGCGCTCGCGCGCTCCCGGTATCCGGTGGGCCCGCGGTCCCATAGCTCAGCGGAAGAGCACTCGCTTCACACGCGAGGGGTCGCTGGTTCGAACCCAGCTGGGACCACCACACGCGGACTCTGCGCATCACGGATACGATCTAGGGCGAATGTCAGCATTCCGCCCCTTCCCGACCAACGCCCCAGGAGTCCGTCCGTGTCGTCGCAACCCGAATCCGCTGTGCCCGCCGCCGTCCTGGTGCCGGCGGGAACGACGGCTGGCGCGGCCCTGCACGAGATCGGGGCGCCCAACAAAGGGGCGCAGGCGATCGTCGTGGTACGCGATCCGGCCGGTGGCCTGCGCGACCTGTCGTGGGCGCCGGACACCGACACCGAGGTGCAGCCGGTGGCGGCAGACACCGAGGACGGCCGCAGCGTCATCCGGCACTCTGCGGCGCACGTGCTCGCCCAGGCGGTGCAGGATCATTTTTCCGACGCGAAGCTCGGCATCGGCCCACCGGTCGAGGACGGCTTCTACTACGACTTCGACGTCGCCGAGCCGTTCACCCCGGAGGATCTCGCCACGCTCGAGAAGTCGATGCGAAAGATCATCAAGTCCGGGCAGCGCTTTTCCCGACGCGTCTATTCCTCGCTCGACGAGGCGAAGGCCGAACTCGCCGGCGAGCCCTACAAACTCGAACTCGTCGACGACAAGGGAGCCGGTGACGATCCAGCGGTCATGGAGGTCGGCGCCGGTGAGCTCACCGCCTACGACAACCTGAATCCCCGTACCGGGGAACGGATTTGGGGCGATCTGTGTCGTGGGCCGCACGTGCCGACGACGAAGTACATCCCGGCGTTCAAATTGACCCGCAGTTCTGCCGCCTATTGGCGCGGAGACCAGGACAACGCCGACCTCCAGCGCATCTACGGCACTGCGTGGGAGAGCACCGAGGCGATGGACCATTACCTCGACTTGCTGGCCGAGGCGGAGAAGCGCGACCACCGTCGACTGGGCGCGGAGCTGGATTTGTTCAGCTTTCCCGACGAGCTCGGGTCGGGCCTGCCGGTCTTTCACCCGAAGGGCGGAGTCATCCGGCGCGAGATGGAGGACTACTCGCGCGAACAGCATGCGGCGGCCGGGTACGAATTCGTGAACACCCCGCACGTGACCAAGGGACAGTTGTTCGAAACGTCCAAACACCTCGAGTGGTATGCCGACGGCATGTTTCCGCCGATGCACCTTGACGCGGAGTACAACGACGACGGCACCGTGCGGCGTCCCGGGCAGGACTACTACGTCAAGCCGATGAACTGCCCGATGCACAATCTGATCTTCAATTCGCGCGGGCGAAGCTACCGCGAACTTCCGCTTCGGCTGTTCGAGTTCGGCTCGGTCTATCGCTATGAGAAGTCCGGCGTCATTCATGGCCTCACCCGTGCCCGCGGGTTCACCCAGGACGACGCCCACATCTACTGCGCCCAGGACCAGGTGGTCGAGGAGCTCGGTACCACGCTCAGCTTTGTGCTCCAGCTACTCAAGGACTACGGCCTCGACGACTTCTATCTCGAACTGTCCACCAAGGATCCGGAGAAGTACGTCGGCACCGACGAGGTGTGGGACGACGCGACTGAGACGCTGCGAACCGTTGCCGAGAGTTCCGGACTCGAGTTGGTTCCCGATCCGGGCGGCGCCGCGTTCTACGGCCCCAAAATCTCGGTTCAGGTCAAAGATGCGCTGGGGCGGACCTGGCAGATGTCGACCATTCAGCTGGACTTCTTCCTGCCCGAGTTGTTCGACCTCGAGTACACCGCTCCAGACGGCACCAAACAACGCCCGGTGATGATTCATCGCGCCCTCTTCGGCTCGATCGAACGATTCTTCGGCGTCCTCACCGAGCACTACGCGGGCGCCTTCCCCGTGTGGCTGGCCCCCGTGCAAGTGGTGGGCATCCCCGTCGCGGACACTTTTGCACCGCATCTGCAGGCGGTGATCAACCGGCTCAAGGGCCGCCGGGTCCGGGCGGAGGTGGATCACTCCGACGACCGGATGCAGAAGAAGATCCGTAACCACACCACTGCGAAGGTGCCGTTCATGTTGTTGGCCGGCGAACGCGATGTCGAGGCCGGTGCCGTCAGCTTCCGCTTCCGGGACGGAACGCAGCTCAACGGGGTTCCCGTCGACGAGGCCGTGGTCGCCATCGACGAGTGGGAGGAGTCGCGCCGCAACGACTCGCCCACCGCGGAGACGATGGGCGTCGTGCTCGAGGCGGCCAGGAAGCGGCGATGAGCGATCAACTTCAGCGATTGTGGAGTCCGCACCGGATGTCCTACATCACCGCGGAGCCGCGCCCAGCCGATTCCACCGGGCACCCGTTTCTAGATATCCCACGGATGTCCGATGAGGACGGTCTGATCATCGCCCGCGGCGACACGGTCTACGCGGTGCTCAACCTGTACCCGTACAACCCCGGGCATACGATGATCGTGCCGTATCGGCAGGTGGCCGACCTCGAAGACCTCACCGGCGCCGAGTCGGCCGAACTCATGGCCTTTACCCAGCGGACGATTCGCGTCATCAAGGCCGTGTCATCGCCCGATGCGTTCAACGTGGGGCTCAACCTCGGCGCCGCCGCAGGCGGCTCGTTGTCGGAGCACATCCACCAGCACATCGTTCCGCGGTGGACCGGTGACGCGAATTTCATCACCGTCGTCGGCAACACCAAGGTGCTGCCGCAGTTGTTGCGCGACACGCGCAGCCTTCTCTCCGCGAAGTGGCAGGAGCTCCGGTAGTGCTAAGCATCAAGGGCCGCGGGACGGTCTCCAAGGTGACCCTGCCGATCGGGCGCGCGCTGTTGCGCACCGGGCTGACCCCAGACGCGATGACCCTGATCGGCACCGCGGGGACGATCGCCGCGGCGCTCACCCTTTTCCCGATGGGCCACCTGCTCGTCGGCGGAGCGGTAATTACCTTGTTCGTGCTCTTCGACATGCTCGACGGCGCAATGGCCCGAGCCCGCGGTGGCGGCAGCAGGTGGGGCGCAGTCTTGGACGCCACGTGTGACCGCGTCGCCGACGGCGCGATCTTCGCCGGCCTCGCGTGGTGGGCGATCGTCACCGAGACGCATCGGTGGCTGTTCGCGGCGACGCTGATCTGCCTGGTCACCTCGCAGGTCATCTCCTATGCAAAGGCACGCGCCGAGGCCAGCGGACTCAATGGCGACGGCGGGCTCATCGAGCGGCCGGACCGGTTGGTCATCGTGCTGGTCGGGGCCGGGGTGACCGGGATGGGCGTGCCCTGGGCCATTCATGTCGCCATGTGGGTGCTGGCGGTGGCGAGCGTGATCACCGTCGGCCAGCGAATGTGGTCGATCGCCCGGTCGCCCGGCGCGCGGGAGCTGATTCCCACCGCGGGGACGGCCGGGCCGGCGGGTGCGCCCGAGGCGCACGGGGACTAGCCGTCATGGCCGGTCGAGACCTTCGAGTCCGCGTTTCCGAGCGTATTGCCGACGCGGGATATGCAGCGGGGTGGACGGCGCTGCGGTTCGCGCCCGACGCCCTGGCCCGCAGTCTTTTCGACCAGGCCGGTGCCGTCGTGGGGCGGCGCCACGGCGGGCCCGCGCAGTTTCGCGCCAACCTGGCCCGCGTGATTGGTACGACGCCCGGCGAGGTCCCCGATGAGCTCGTCGTCGATGCGATGACCTCGTACCTGCGGTATTGGTGCGAGGCCTTCCGGCTGCCGTCGATGGACCCCGCGGAGGCCGCCGGGAACTTCGACTTGCCCGCAGCTGATCGGGCCCGCATCGACACCGCGCTCGATTGCGGTCGGGGCGTCGTGCTCGCGCTGCCGCACTCCGGCAACTGGGATATGGCCGGGCTGTGGCTCGTCCAGCACTATGGCACCTTTGCCACCGTCGCCGAACGACTCAAGCCGGAGTCGCTGTTCCGGCGCTTCGTCGAGTACCGCGAGTCGCTGGGGTTCGAGATCTTTCCGCTGTCGGGCGGCGAGCAGCCGCCGTATGGGGAACTCGCGGCGCGACTGCGCGACGGCGGCATCATCTGCCTGCTCGGCGACCGCGACCTCGCCCGGCAGGGGGTGCCGGTGACGTTCTTCGGCGAGCCGACGCGGATGCCGGCCGGACCGGCGAAACTGGCGATCGAAACCGGTGCCGCACTCATCCCCGCGCACGTCTGGTTCCTGGACGCGCCCTACTCGATGGCCTCGTGTGGCGAAGAAATCGATGTGAGCGGTGGCGTGGCGGCGGCGACCCAGGCGATGGCGACGGCCTTTGAGCGCAATATCGCGGCGCATCCGGCCGACTGGCATATGTTGCAGCCGCTGTGGGAGGCGGATTGGAGCGCGGCCCGCCGCGCCCGGCTGGGCGAGGCCACATGAGGATCGGGATGGTCTGCCCCTACTCGTTCGATGTGCCGGGGGGCGTGCAGGCCCATGTCGTGGAGCTCGCTCAGGTGTTCATCGAGCGCGGTCACGAGGTCAGCGTCTTGGCCCCGGCCGGGTCGGGTGTGCGCCTGCCCGACTTCGTCGTCTCCGCCGGCCCGGCCCTGGCCATTCCGTACAACGGCTCGGTATCGCGGGTCACGTTCTCGCCGCATGCGTACCGGGAACTGCGCCGATGGATCGATGACGGTCGCTTTGACGTCCTGCACGTCCATGAGCCGAACGCGCCGTCGCTGTCGATGCTCTCGCTCGTGGTCGCCGACGGGCCGATCGTCACGACCTTCCACACATCGACCACGAAGTCGCTGTTCTTGAGCGTCTTCCAGGGGGTGCTGCGCCCCTATCACGAGCGGATCAAGGGGAAGATTGCGGTTTCGGAGTTGGCCCGGCGCTGGCAGATGGAGTCGCTCGGGTCCGATGCCGTCGAGATCCCCAATGGCGTCAACGTACCGTTCTTCGCCGACGCCACTCCGCTCGACGGATACCCGCGCCCCGGGCGGACGATTCTGTTCCTCGGGCGCTACGGCGAGCCGCGCAAGGGGATCGATGTCCTGATGCGCGCATTGCCGCGGATCGTCGACGCGTTCCCCGATGTCACCGTGCTCGTGGTCGGCGGCGGCAACGAGGCGGCGTTGCGCCGGCGGGCCGGCGAGTTCGCCGATCGACTGGTCTTCCTCGGTCTCGTCGACGATGCGACGAAGGCGCGCGCATTGCGCTCCGCCGACGTGTACTGCGCCCCGAATCTTGGTGGCGAGAGCTTCGGCATCGTTTTGGTCGAGGCAATGGCGGCGGGTGCGGCGGTGATCGCCAGCGATCTGAACGCATTCCGCCGGGTACTCGACAACGGCCGGGCCGGGCGGCTCGCCGAGGTCGGGTCCGCCGATGGCCTGGCCACCGCGGTGATCGAGTTGCTGACCGACGACAACGCCCGCGAGGAACAGATCCGCGTCGGGGAGCAGCAGGCGTGGCGGTATGACTGGTCCAGAGTCGCCGACGAGATCATGCGCGTCTACGAGACGGTGACCGTCGCCGCCGGACCCGTCGTGCTGGTGGACTGATGCTTGCGACGAGAAGGGTGAGCGGGTGGGTCCGACAGCGATCACCTTGATTGTGGCGGGGGCGCTCTTCGTCCTCGTGCTGCTGTGGGCCTACCGGGTCGCCCATCGCCTCGACCGGTTGCATGTGCGAACCGACCTTGCCCGACAGGCACTGGTGGCGGCACTGGACCGGCGGGCCGTCGTGGCGCGCGCCATCGCGGCCGTGCTCCGCGAGGGTGCGGACCCCGACCTCGAGGCGCTGGGCACAACCCTCGCCACCGATGCCGATCGAGCCGAGGCGGCACCTTTCGCCGAGCGCGAGGCCACCGAGAATGAGATGTCCCTGGTGCTGGGCCGGGTGGCGGCCGCCACCGCGGGTCTCGTCCATCCCACCGAGTTGATTGCCGAGATCGCGGACGCGCAGACCCGGGTGATAATGGCCCGGCGCTTCTACAACGATGCGGTGCGCGATACCCGGGCGCTGGCAACGCGGCGACCGGTGCGCTGGTTGCGCCTCGCGGGCCGCGCCCAGTTGCCCGGCTACTTCGAGATCATCGAACGCGTGCGGGCCTGAGGTCGATCCGCCAGCCCTGATCGGTTCGGTGACCTGCGGCTGGCCTAGACTGTTCGGGTAAATGTGGTTGCAACAACAGGAGTGGGTTTCAGTGAGTGAGAACGTCGGCACCTCCCGGGTGAAGCGAGGCATGGCCGAAATGCTCAAGGGCGGCGTCATCATGGACGTCGTCACGGCCGAGCAGGCGAAGATTGCCGAGGACGCCGGAGCGGTAGCGGTCATGGCGCTCGAGCGCGTCCCCGCCGATATCCGAGCGCAGGGCGGCGTGTCCCGGATGAGTGACCCGGACATGATCGACGGCATCATCAGCGCGGTCTCCGTCCCGGTGATGGCGAAGGCCAGGATCGGACATTTCGTCGAGGCGCAGATTCTGCAGAGCCTGGGCGTGGACTACATCGACGAGTCCGAGGTCCTGACCCCCGCCGACTACCGCAACCACATTGACAAGTGGGCGTTCACGGCGCCGTTCGTCTGTGGCGCGACCAACTTGGGCGAGGCGTTGCGCCGCATCACCGAGGGCGCGGCGATGATTCGCTCCAAGGGTGAGGCGGGCACCGGCGATGTCTCGAACGCGACGACGCACATGCGGCAGATCCGCGACGAGATCCGCCGGCTGACATCGCTGCCCGAGGACGAACTGTACGTGGCCGCGAAGGAGTTGCAGGCCCCGTACGACCTGGTCGTCGAGGTGGCCCGCGCGGGTAAGCTCCCGGTCACCCTGTTCACCGCCGGGGGGATCGCCACCCCCGCCGATGCGGCGATGATGATGCAGCTCGGCGCCGAGGGCGTGTTCGTCGGCTCCGGGATCTTCAAGTCGGGCAATCCCGCCCAGCGCGCCGCCGCGATCGTCAAAGCGACCACCTTCCACGACGATCCGGACATGCTCGCCACAGTGTCCCGCGGGCTGGGCGAAGCGATGGTCGGCATCAACGTCGACGACATCCCGGCGCCGCACCGACTCGCCGAGCGGGGTTGGTGAACCCTCGCGTGAGCGAGCCGGGAATCGTCCGCGACGACGTACTCGCCGGGAGCGACGAGGTTGGGGGCGTGCGACTGGAGTGGTCGGCGGCCTGCAATGTCGGCATGGTGCGGGAGGCCAACGAGGACGGTGCACTAATCGGACCCGGACTGTTCCTCCTCGCCGACGGCATGGGCGGGCACGAGTGCGGTGAGGTCGCCAGCGAGGTAGCGCTGCGGGTCCTGTCCGGCGTCGGGGTCGGCGGCGATCAGGCTGGTACCCGCGACGAGGTGGAGAAGCTCCTCGTCTCGGCCCAGGACGAGATCGGCGAGATCGACACGTCGAGCGACCGGCGGGCCGGGACAACGGCCACCGGCGCCATCCTCATCACCCACGACGACAAGCCACACTGGTTGGTGTTCAACATCGGCGACTCGCGGACCTACTGCGTGCGTGACGGGGTTTTCGAGCAAGTCACCGTGGATCACTCCCAGGTGCAGGAGTATGTCGATGCGGGAATGCTGACCGTTGAGCAGGCACGCGTCGATCCGCGGCGAAACGTCATCACCCGCGCGCTGGGCGCCGGCCTCGTGCCGCCGCGTGCGGACTTCTTCTCGTTTGAGACCGAGCCCGGTGACCAGTTGCTGCTGTGCTCGGATGGATTGAGCGGGGAGCTGCCCGACGAGGAGATCGGCGAAATACTTGCCGAGTGCGCGACCGCCCAAGATGCCACGGATACGCTCGTCGAGAGTGCCCTGGCGCTGGGCGCCCACGACAATGTGACCGTCGTCGTCGTCCGGGTGGGGCCGCCCGACGATGCCTGAGGCGACGGCCGACGGATACGTCGAGTTTTGCGGTGAGCGCTACGACCTCGACGACGACGGCCGTTTCACCGTCGGCCGTGACGGAGACCTCGTCGTTGACGACAACCCCTATCTGCATCGTCGATTCCTGCTGATCCACCGGGGGGCGGCCGGCCTCTGGTACCTGTCCAACATCGGGTCGCACCTGTCGGCGACCGTCGTCGCGGCGGCGGCGGGGTTCTACGGCCAGATTGCGCCGGGAGCCAATCTGCCGCTCGTGTTCGGGCGCACCGTCGTCGTGTTCACCGCCGGCCCCACGACCTATGAGTTCGAGATCCACACGAAGCCGGGGCCCGATGCTGCCGCGGTCACCGCGGCCACCCAGACCGGTGACACGACGGTTGGCGTGCCGGCGCTGACCGAGAGTCAGCGGCTGCTCATCGTCGTGCTCGCCGAACAGATCCTGCGGCGCGAGGGGAGCGGCACGAGCGCGATCCCGACGTCGGCCCACGCGGCCGGCCGCCTGGGGTGGTCGCTGACGAAGTTCAACCGCAAGCTCGACAACGTCTGCGACAAACTCGACCGGTTGGGGGTGCCCGGAATGCGCGCGGGTGGCGGCAAGTTGGCGACCAATCGCCGTGCCCGGCTCGTCGAGTTCGCGCTCTCGTCGCAGCTGGTCTCGCGCGCCGACTTGCCCCTGCTCGACGCCGAGGCGAGGCGAAACCAGGCCTGACGCCGTGGGTTTGCGCGCACGATATTGCTGTGACCTGCCGATACAGGATGGGTAGTTCTCCCCATTTCCTGGTCGGTGGCGTCGCCATAACGTCATTGGCGACACCGCGAGACACCGTCGGTGCCCGCCCGCGACAGGAGTAACGACGATGACTGCAGCAGCCCCCTGGAACCCGGCCTACCACCCGTACGATGAAGTCCGGCGGACCGAGGACGCTGCCCGCCGCCGGGCGGCACAGGCGGCGCAGCGGCGGGCCCGTGCGCTCGCCGACCTCACCGCACGGCGCATGGCTGTGCCCGGCCGGCGCAGCAGTACCCCGGGCCGGGACGCCGAGGTCGAGTTCGCCGCCCGCCCGATCGGTCGCCTGCCCGGTGGCGTCGTCGTCTTCGAGCGGCCGGTACCGGAGCCCGAAGCCGCAGTCGCATCAGCCGAGACCGCACATCTCGCGGCGGCCGCCGACCTGGAGTTGCCCCGCCCCGCGCTGACCGCCCGCGAGGTAGAGGTGTTGCGCACCTGGCTCCTGCTCGACTCGAAGCCCGCGGTGGCGGGAAGTCTCGGCATCTCGCTGGGGACGGTCAACACCCATCTGACCCGTATCCGTGCAAAGTACGCCGACCTCGGTCGCCCCGCGCCCACCAAGGCCGGATTGGTGGCCCGAGCGGTGCAAGATGAACTGATCTCGCTCGACGAACTCTGACACCTGCCCGCCGCGGCGACCGGGGCGGCGATCAGGGATAATCAAATGCGTGCCGATGATTGATGAAATCCTGCGGGTAGAGCAGATCGAGACCGACATCTATCGCGGGCCGTCCTATCCGAGTGTGCTGCGGCGCACCTTTGGCGGCCAGGTCGCCGGGCAGGCGCTGGTCTCGGCGACGCGGACCGTTCCAGCGGAGTTCGGGGTTCACTCGTTGCACGGCTACTTCCTGCGCCCCGGGGACCCGGACCTGCCGACCGTCTTCCTCGTCGACCGCATTCGCGACGGCCGCTCATTCGCCACGCGGCGCGTCACCGGCGTACAGCGCGGGGAGGCCATCTTCTCCATGTCGGCCTCCTTTCACATCGCCGGCGACGAAGGCATCGAGCATCAGGATCGGATGCCGCCGGTGATCGCCCCGGACGACATCGCCGACCGCCGGGACACGGTGTCGGGATCGGATCGGGCGCTGTTCGCCGAGTGGGAGAACTTCGACATCCGAATTGTGCCGCGCGACCAGATGGAGCTGTCGGACTACCTCGTCGCACAGCAACGCGTCTGGTTTCGGTACCGCCACCGGCTGCCCGACGATCCGGTGTCACACATCTGCGTCCTCGCCTACATGAGCGACATGACGCTGCTGGGCTCGGCATCGGCGATCCATCGCGACGAGCGAGTGCAGTCGGCCTCCCTCGACCACGCGATGTGGTTCCTGCGGCCGTTCCGGGCCGATGAATGGCTCCTGTACGACCAGACGTCGCCGTCAGCCGGCCACGGGCGTGCGCTCACCCAGGGCCGACTGTTCGACCAACGCGGCCGGATGGTCGCGGCGGTCACCCAGGAGGGCCTGGCGCGGACCATATCCGATCCGGCCGTGCAAGGCATCCCGATGCGTACCGAGGAGCAATGACGCCACCAACGATCGGTGTTCTTGCCGTGCAGGGTGACGTGCGCGAACATGTTTCGGCGCTCCGGGCGGTCGGCGCGAACCCGCGCCCGGTGCGTCGTGCGGCCGAACTCGACGGCCTGGACGGAATCGTGTTGCCCGGCGGCGAGTCGACCACGATCTCCAAGCTCCTCGACGTGTTCGAGCTCGACGCACCATTGCGCGCCGCGCTCGCGCAGGGTCTCCCCGCCTACGGTTCGTGCGCCGGGATGATCATGCTGGCCTCGAAGATTCTCGACACCCGGCCCGACGCCCGCCACCTCGACGCGATCGACATCACCGTGCGCCGCAACGCGTTCGGGCGCCAGACCGACTCATTCGAGACAGATCTGCAGTTCGCGGGCATCACCGATGCCCCCGGTGCGCCGCCGGTGCGGGGTGTCTTCATTCGGGCTCCCTGGGTCGAGGAAGTCGGAGCAGGGGTGACAATTCTCGCGACCGTGCCGCCGGGTGCCGCGCGAGACCCGGCCGCTGATGGGCGGATCGTCGCCGTCGCACAGGGCGCAGTGGTCGCGACCTCCTTCCATCCGGAGGTCACCGGCGATCTGCGGGTGCACCAGTACTTCGTCGATCGGGTGCGACAGTAGCTACCGGGCCCGCTCGCTTCGCTCCCGGCGCCCGGTAGTAGTTGGGCCCGCTCGCTTCGCTCCCGGCGCCCGGTAGTAGTTGGGCCCGCTCGCTTCGCTCCCGGCGCCCGGTAGTAGTTGGGCCCGCTCGCGTCGCTCCCGGCGCCCGGTAAGCTCTTCGCCCATGAGCGGACACTCCAAATGGGCGACTACCAAACACAAGAAGGCCGTCATCGACGCCAAGCGCGGAAAGATGTTCGCCAAACTGATCAAGAACATCGAGGTGGCCGCGCGTACCGGCGGAGGTGACCCGGCGGGCAACCCCACACTCTTCGACGCAATCCAGAAGGCCAAGAAGTCGTCGGTGCCCAACGACAACATCGAGCGCGCCCGCAAGCGTGGCGGTGGCGAAGAGGCCGGTGGAGCCGACTGGCAGAACATCACCTATGAGGGATACGGCCCCAACGGGGTGGCACTGCTCATCGAATGCCTCACCGACAACCGCAATCGCGCCGCCGGCGAGGTACGCACCGCGATGACCCGCAACGGCGGGAACATGGCCGATCCCGGATCGGTCGCCTACCTGTTCACCCGCAAGGGGGTGGTGACGCTGGACAAGGGCGGCCAGAGCGAAGACGACGTCCTGACGGCCGTCCTCGACGCCGGGGCAGAGGAGGTCAACGACCTCGGCGAGAGCTTCGAAGTCGTCAGCGAGCCGGGTGACTTGGTCGCCGTCCGCACCGCGCTGCAGGAGGCGGGGATCGACTACGACTCCGCGGAGGCCGACTTCCGCGCCTCCGTCGAGGTACCGGTAGACGCCGAGGGCGCGCGCAAGGTCTTCAAGCTCATCGACGCCCTCGAGGACTCCGACGACGTGCAGAATGTCTACAGCAACGTCGACATTCCCGACGAGGTGCTCGCCGAACTCGACGACTGACGTATTGGGCGTGTCGGTCCAGCCTGTTGTCGGTCCCTCCTTCTAGACTGTCGAACAGTTGTTCGCGAAACTATGGAGGGTGGGCCGATGCTCGTCATGGGTGTCGATCCCGGGCTGACGCGGTGCGGTATCGCGCTGGTCGAATCGGGTGCGGGTCGTTCGGTGACGGCATTGGACGTCGATGTGGTGCGGACGCCGGCCTCGATGGACTTGGCCGATCGGTTGTTGGCGGTGCACACCGCCGCGGTCCACTGGCTTGATACGCACCACCCGAACGTGGTCGCCATCGAGCGCGTCTTCGCCCAGCAACAGGTGAGTACGGCCATGGGCACCGCTCAGGCGGCGGGGGTGGTGGCGCTCGCGGCCGCACAGCGCGACATCCCGGTACGCTTCCACACTCCCAGCGAGGTTAAGGCTGCGGTCACCGGATCAGGGCGGGCCGACAAGGCCCAGGTCACCTCGATGGTGACCCGCATTCTCGGCATGCAGACGCGCCCGAAACCGGCCGACGCCGCCGACGCCCTGGCGCTCGCCATCTGCCAGTGCTGGCGCGGACCGATGGTAGACCGACTCGTTGCGGCGCAGGCTCGGGCCGACGAGTTGGCGCGGGTGCATCGAGCCCGGCTCCGTGCGGCGCACACCAACGCGATGCAGGCGCGGCAATGATCGCCGCGGTGCGCGGGCCGGTCGTCGACGTCGCGCTCGACCACGTGGTGGTGGACTGCGCGGGCGTCGGCTATCGCGTCTTGGTGACGCCGGCGACGATCGCGGCGTTGACACGCGGGGCCGAGACGACACTGCTCACCACGATGATCGTCCGCGAGGACTCAATGACCCTGTACGGCTTCACCGACGGCGCGGCCCGGGATTTGTTTGTGCTGCTGCAGACGGTGACCGGGGTGGGCCCGCGTCTGGCCATGGCGGCATTGGCGGTTCATGAGCCCGCAGAATTGGCGACTGCACTGGCCTCGTCCAACACCAAGGCACTTACCACCGTCCCCGGAATCGGGAAGCGGGTGGCGGAGCGGCTCGTCGTCGAACTGCGCGACAAGGTAAGCGTCGTGGCCGACGGTTCGGCCTCGCCGCACCTCGGTGGAACCACCGTCGGGGGAGAGGTTGCCGAGGCCCTGATCGGACTC
This sequence comes from Gordonia sp. UBA5067, assembly GCF_002414845.1. Classification (GTDB taxonomy): domain Bacteria; phylum Actinomycetota; class Actinomycetes; order Mycobacteriales; family Mycobacteriaceae; genus Gordonia; species Gordonia defluvii. The sequence continues at coordinate 58,414 of NZ_DIAX01000021.1, forward strand.
GGGTTCACCCCGGCGGTCGCCGAAAAGGCAGTGGTGGCAGTCCTGGCGGAGAATCCGGATGCCGACTCGGCTCGGGCGCTGCGGGCGAGCCTGACCCTGCTGGGAAAGATGTAGCGCATGGAGGGCGAGGATCGGACCGTCAACGCCGGTCGGCTCGCGGCCGACGGAGAGCTCGACGCCAATCTGCGGCCGCGGTCGCTCGCCGACTTCATCGGCCAGGCGAAAGTCCGCGAACAACTGGAACTGGTGTTGCGCGGCGCCCAGGGGCGCGGCGGTACGCCCGACCACATCCTGCTGTCGGGGCCGCCCGGCCTCGGTAAGACATCCCTGGCGATGATTATCGCGAGTGAACTCGGCTCGGCTATCCGGGTCACCTCCGGCCCGGCCCTGGAGCGGGCCGGTGACCTCGCCGCGATGCTGTCGAATCTGATCGAGGGCGACGTCCTGTTCATCGACGAGATCCACCGCATCGCCCGTCCCGCCGAGGAAATGCTCTATCTGGCCATGGAGGACTTTCGCGTCGACGTGGTCGTCGGCAAGGGGCCCGGCGCGACCTCTATCCCACTCGATGTGGCGCCGTTCACCCTCGTCGGCGCCACCACGCGGTCGGGTGCGCTGACCAGCCCGCTGCGCGACCGGTTCGGCTTCACCGCGCACATGGAGTTCTACGAGACCGATGAACTCGTCGCCGTGCTGGCCCGGTCCGCGAGAATCCTCGGTATCGCCCTCGACGACGATGCCGCCGTGGAGGTCGCCGGGCGTTCGCGCGGCACGCCGCGCATCGC
>NZ_DIAX01000021.1:59339-73572 GCF_002414845.1 Gordonia sp. UBA5067
CGCGGCACGCCGCGCATCGCCAATCGCCTCCTGCGCCGCGTCCGCGACTATGCCGAGGTCCGCGGCACCGGGGAGGTCACGCTGCCCATCGCGCGGGCCGCGCTCACCGTCTATGACGTCGACGGCCGGGGCCTCGACCGGCTTGACCGGGCGGTGCTGTCCGCACTGGTCCAGGGTTTCGGTGGGGGGCCGGTCGGGGTGTCAACGCTGGCCGTCGCGGTCGGCGAGGAACCGGCCACCGTGGAGGAGGTGTGCGAGCCCTTCCTGGTGCGTGCCGGGCTCATTGCGCGAACCCCGCGCGGGCGCGTCGCGACGGCCGCGGCCTGGCATCATCTCGGCCTGGTCCCGCCGGCCGATGCACTAAGTGCGACCTGGGGCGTGCGTGGCCTCGGCGACGAACCCAACCTGTTCGACGAGGTCGACTAGCGCGTCTGGCAGACTGGTGGACATGGAATTCTTGATCCCGGCGATGCTGGTGTTGATGGGCGTGATGCTCTTCATGGGCACGCGCAAGCAGAAGAAGCAGATGGCCGAGATGCAGCAGATGCAGGCCTCGATCACCACCGGCACCCGCGTCCAGCTGATGTCCGGGCTGTTCGGCACCGTGCTCGACGCCAACGACGACTTCCTCGACCTGGAGATCGCTCCGGGCGTGGTGGGCCGGTGGAACAAGTTGGCCGTCCGCGGTGTGGTGCCCTCGGACGAGGCTGCCGACACCTATGTGGGCGCCGGTTTGGAGATCGCCGTCGACGACGATGACGCGGATGCCGTGGCAGACTCGGCGCAGTCCGACGACTCGGCCGACGATAAATAGCGATAAATAGCACCGCAGGAGATCAAACCACCGTGACCACACCGCGTCGTCCAGCGGCGAAGCGTTCCAGTTCGGCGCGGGAGACCCCGCCGTGGCAGCCGCTGCTCGCCTTTTCCGCCCTACTCGCCATCGTCTTCGGGTTGGTGTTCTTCGCCGGCGACCGGCAGGCTGAGCCCAAGCTTGGCATCGACCTCAAGGGTGGCACCCGAGTAACGCTGACCGCTCGCACGCCCGACGGAAAGCGGCCTGAGCGCGACCAGCTCGACAAGGCCAAGCAGATTATCCAGCAGCGCGTGGACGGGCTCGGCGTCGCGGGCTCGGAAGTCGTGGTCAGCGGTGACACCCTGGTCATCACCGTGCCGGGCGACGATGGCCGTCAGGCGCGAAACCTGGGTCAGACCGCGCGTCTCTACATCCGGCCGGTCGCCAAGGCGCCCAACGGCCAGGCGATGGTGATGGCGGCCAAGCCGTCCACCGGTGGCCAGGAGAAGCCGAACGGCGATGCGGCACCGGCGCCGACTCCGCAAGAGCAGCGCGACGCGATCGAGGAGCAGCGCAAGTTGCGGCAGGCGCCGAAGGGGGCGACGCCGCAGCAGATCGCCACGCTGCAGGCATACATGCCGAAGATGAACTGCGACCCGAAGGCCAACGACCCACTGCTGGGCAACGACGACCCGAACGCGTACCTGCTGGCGTGCAGCACCGACGGCAAAGAGGTCTATCTCCTCGAGCCGATGATCATCGACGGTCGCGACATCGGCCAGGCCGCGGCGAGCCTGTCACCGCAGACGAACCAGTGGACGGTCTCGCTGGACTTCAAGGGCGCCGCCCAGAAGCTGTGGCCGACCTACACCGCTGAGAACCGCGGCACCCAAACGGCGATGACGCTGGATTCGCGTGTCGTCTCGGCGCCCGCGATCCAGTCGACGATCACCGGTTCCACCGAGATCTCCGGCGGTCAGAACGGATTCACCGAGACTGAGGCCCGCGACCTGGCGAACGTGCTCAAGTACGGTTCGCTGCCGCTCTCGTTCGAGGCGTCCGATGCCGAGACCGTCTCGTCGACGCTCGGCCTGTCGGCGCTGCACGCGGGGCTGCTCGCCGGACTGGTCGGCCTGATCGCCGTGCTGCTCTACGCACTGGCCTACTACCGGATGCTCGGGGTTCTCACCTTTGCCTCGCTGCTGCTCGCCGGTGCGATGTCCTACGGATTGATCGTGCTGCTCGGCCGGTGGATCGGGTTCACCCTGGACCTGGCCGGCGTCGCCGGTTTCATCATCGGCATCGGCATGACCGCGGACTCCTTCGTCGTCTACTTCGAGCGCATCAAGGACGAGATGCGTGAGGGCAGATCGTTCCGATCGGCAGTCCCGCGCGGCTGGGCCAGTGCTCGGCGCACCGTGTGGACGGGCAACGCCGTCAGCCTGATCGCCGCCATCGTCATCTATGTTTTGGCGGTCGGGTCCGTGCGCGGTTTTGCGTTCACGCTGGGTCTCACCACGATTCTCGATGTCATGGTCGTGTTCATGGTCACCCATCCGCTCGTGGTCCTGGCGACGCGATCGAGGTTCCTGTCCAAGCCGTCGGTCAACGGTCTCGGTGCGGTCAGCGATGTCGCGCGCGAGCGGCGCGAAGCGGCCCGCGCAGTCGTCGGACTCCCGGCCGGCGCCGATGAGGCCGCCGGTGGCGAACCCGCCGCCACGGCACGAGGAGGTCAGCGATGAGTTTCAGCAGAGGCGGTCCCGGCAGCGACAGCGTCGACGGTTTGTCCAAGCGGGCGGTCGGTGACGGCGGCGATCCGCTGCCCGCCGGATTCCGGCTCGACAGTTCGCGGTCGGCGAGGTCCGACGAGGTGGACACGCTGGTGGCCGAGGCGGACTACCAGGCCGACGCCAATCGCTCCTTCCTGTCCCGGCTCTACACCGGTACCGGCGCTTTCGAGATCGTGGGCCACCGCAAGCGGTGGTACCTCGTCACCGGCGTGATCCTGGGGATCTGCCTGCTGTCGATGGTGGTGCGCGGTTTCACCTTCGGAATCGACTTCGAAGGAGGCACGCAGGTTTCCATTCCGGCGACGAGCGCCTCGGTGTCGGTGGACCGCGTCGAAAAGGTCTTCGCGCAAACCCTCGGCGGCGGACCGGAGACGGTGCAGTCCGCCGGCTCCGGCGCGGCGAAGACCATTCAGGTGCGCACCGAGCATTTGAACGAAGCGCAGGCCAGCCGCGTGATGGATGCTCTTGCGGCGGAATTTGCACCGGAGTTGACGCGCGCGGACGTGTCGTCGTCGGACGTCAGTTCGACCTGGGGTGCGGAAATCACACGCAAGATGGTGATCGCACTCATCGTCTTCTTGGTGATCGTGACGATCTACATCGCGATCCGGTTCGACAAGGAGATGGCGACGGCGTCGTTGGCCTCGCTGTTCTTCGACGTCATCGTGACGGCCGGCGTGTACTCGCTGGTCGGATTCGAGGTGAGTCCGGCGACGGTCATCGGGTTGCTGACGATCCTCGGGTTCTCCATCTACGACACCGTCGTGGTTTTCGACAAGGTCGAGGAGAACACCAGGTCGTTCATGAAGACCTACCGGCGCACCTATGCCGAGCAGGCGAATCTTGCGGTGAACCAGACGCTGATGCGGTCGATCAACACCACGGTGATCTCCGTGCTGCCGATCATCGCGCTGATGGTGGTGGCCGTGTGGATGCTCGGTGTCGGCACGTTGCAAGACCTGGCTCTCATCCAGCTCGTCGGAGTCGTCGTCGGTACGTTCTCCTCGGTCTTCCTCGCCACGCCGATGCTGGTGAGCCTCAAAGAACGCAACACCGAGATCGCGGCGCACACCAAGAAGGTCCTGACCCGGCGTACCCGACCGGGCGCCGGCGAACCGGTGCCGGCCGATCGCACCGGCGGGCGGCACGCGGCGGCCGGCGTCGGCTCCGGCGCCGGAGTGGAGACGGGCGCCGCGCGTCCCACCGGGAAGCGTCGGCGTTCGCGCTAGTCTCTCAGCGTGCGAAACAGAAAGCGCGGTCTGCGGACCGTCGGCCTCCTTGTCGGCTCGGCGGTCCTGGTGCTGCCACTTGTCGCGGGCTGCGGGACCGACAAGAATGCGCCAGTCTATTTCCGGACCGACGCGCGGCTGACCACCTACAACCCGGCGGGCGAAGCGGGCAACGCCGACGGCGTGGCCATGGCGTTTTCGCGCGTATTGGCCGGGTTCAGCTTGCTGGGGCCCCAGGGGCAGGTGATCTCCGACCGAGACACCGGAACGGTCGAGCTGGTTCCCGGACCGGTGCTGACGGTGAAGTACGCGTTCTCACCCCGGGCCGTCTACTCCGACGGGGTGAAGCGGACGTGCGATGACCTGGTCCTCGCGTGGGCCGCCCAGAGTGGGAGGTTCCGCGGTTTCACGCCGGCGACGACTGCGGGCTACCGGGATATCGAGGCCGTCGACTGTGAACCGGGGTCGGCAACCGCCACCGTCCGGTTCTACCGGGGTCGCGCCTACCGGGACTGGCGCGCCCTGTTCGGTGCGGGATCGATGGTGCCCGCCCACATCGTCGCCCGCGATGCGGGCATCGGTTCGGTCGTCGAGGCGGTCCGGGCACGCAAACCAGCGCCGATTGGCGCGGTCGCGAAGTCGTGGAACACCGGGTTTGCCCTGCCCACCGGGCGCCTCGACCCCGCCCGGTTCGTGTCGTCGGGGCCCTACCGGGCCGATTCCTTCGACCCGGCGGGCGGATTGCGCCTGGTTCGCAACGAGAAGTGGTGGGGTGAGCCGGCCGCGTTGCCGACGATCGTGGTGTACGGCCGCAACACCGATACCGCGGCGCGCGTGGCGCACGGCGGGTTCGACGTGACCGATTCAGCCGTGGGGATCGTGGCCGCGCCCGCGGGGAGTGAGCCACCGCGGCCGCGGGTCTCGCCGGCCGCCCGCTCGCTGTCGGTCGAGCAGCTGGTGCTGGCCCATCGCGGCGCCCTCGGCCCGGCGTCGGCCCGCCAGGCTTTCGGGGCCTGCGTGCCGCGGGACGAGTTGGCCCGGAGCAGCGGATATGGTTCGCAGCCGTGGAACCTGCACGTCCTGACACCGGCGAGCGATCTGGCCGACACGATCAACCCCCAGTTCGGCCAGCGGTTCGCCCGGCCCGATATCGCGTGGGCGCGAGAGTTGGCCGCGCAGCGCCCGGCAGGCCCGGATGGGGCGCCGGCACCACCGTTGAAGGTCCGCGTCGGCTACCTCGGACCGGACGCCCGTCACCAGGCGATGGTGGCCGCTATCGCGGCGTCGTGCCGCCAGGCCGGGATCGACGTTGTGGACGTCAACAGTCCCGACCTCACCGTGCGCGCGTTGGGCACAACCGCCGATGTGCTGCTGCTGAACTCGGGTGCGAGTTTCGCGGCCGCCGGCGCCGCCGATGTGGTCCGCGACTCGTACACGTTGTTTGCCGGCGACCCACTCAACATCGGGGACTTCCGCGACCCGCAGGCCACCGACAGCGTCAGCCGATTCTCGGTGACCATCGTGGCCGGCGACCAGCTTGCGCAGTCGCGGGCCATGGAGGCCGCGGCTTGGCGCGATCTCGCCGCGATCCCGCTCTTCGCGACTCCGCGCGAGCAGGTGTGGTCTGACGATCTCACCGGGCTGATCGCCGGTAGGGCCCGCACCGGTACTGGCTGGAACATGGATCGCTGGACGCGCTCGTGACGGTTCAGCGTGCGCGGGCCGCCATCGCCGACCTGACGCGTTCGGTGGCCGGCTTTCCGGCCCCCGGTGTGGTGTTCAAGGATTTGAGTCCGGTCCTAGCCGACGCTGCCGGGTTCGCCGCTGTGGTCGAAGCGCTGAGCGAGGGCTTTGATGTCGACGCCGTGGCCGGTATCGACGCCCGCGGCTTCCTACTCGGCGGTGCGATAGCCCACCGGCTCGGCGTCGGCGTGATTGCGGTGCGCAAGACTGGAAAGCTGCCGCCGCCGGTGTGGTCGTGCACCTATGACATGGAATATGGGACGGCGACGCTGGAGATCCCTGCCGATGCCCTCGATTTGCGGGGACGCCGGATTCTGATCGTCGACGATGTACTCGCGACGGGTGGCACGATGGCGGCCGCCGCGCGCCTGCTCGCCCGGGCGGGAGCCGAGGTCGTGGCGGTGGCGGCGGTGATGGAGCTCGACGGGCTCGACGGCCGCGGCGAGGTGGAACGGGCGCTGGCGACGCCGGTTCCGATTCGCGTGCTCGTCACCGGGTGAGGCGATCGATGCGTGACTAGACTTGAACAACCCGGCAGCTGCGGAGAGGAGTGCGCATGGACGAGTCGTCGACGACCGGACCCGCTCGTACCGTGGACGGTGCACCGCCACAGCCGGTGACGTCGCCGGACTCCGGTCCCACCATCGCCTCATCGCCGGACCCGGCTACGCCTCAGGCATCGGCGTCACGGCGGGTCCGCGCTCGGCTGGCTCGGCGGATGACGGCGACGCGCTCCTCTGTGCGGCCGGTGCTCGAGCCGTTGGCCACGCTGCACCGAGAGGTGTATCCCAAGGCCGATGTCACGCTGCTGCAGCGGGCCTACGACGTCGCTGAGGCGCAACACGAAGGCCAGTACCGCAAGTCCGGGGATTCCTACATCACCCATCCGCTGGCCGTGGCGACGATCCTGGCCGATCTGGGGATGGATACGACGACCCTGGTCGCCGCTCTACTCCATGACACCGTCGAGGACACCGGTTACTCGTTGCAACAGATCACCGACGACTTCGGTCCGGATGTGGCCCACCTCGTCGACGGCGTCACCAAGCTGGACAAGGTGTCGCTAGGCAACGCGGCGGAGGCCGAGACCATTCGCAAGATGATCATCGCGATGGCGCGTGATCCCCGCGTATTGGTGATCAAGGTGGCCGACCGGCTGCACAACATGCGCACGATGCGATTTCTCCCGCCGGAGAAGCAGGCGCGCAAGGCACGCGAGACACTTGAGGTCATCGCACCGTTGGCCCATCGCCTGGGCATGGCGACGGTCAAGTGGGAGCTCGAGGACCTCTCGTTCGCGATTCTGCACCCCAAGCGTTACGAGGAGATCGTGCGCCTGGTAGCCGATCGGGCGCCATCCCGCGACACCTACCTGGCCAAGGTGCGGGACGAGGTCAACGAGGCGCTGGCGGGTGCGCGACTGTCGGCGCTCGTCGAGGGGCGGCCCAAGCACTACTGGTCGATCTATCAGAAGATGATCGTGAAGGGCCGAGACTTCGATGACATCCACGATCTTGTCGGCATCCGGATCCTGTGCGACGACGTGCGCGACTGCTACGCGGCGGTGGGAGTCGTCCATTCGCTATGGCAACCGATGGCCGGGCGCTTCAAGGACTATATCGCCCAGCCGCGATACGGCGTGTACCAGTCGTTGCACACCACAGTCATCGGCCCGGAAGGCAAACCTCTGGAGGTGCAGATTCGCACCACGGATATGCACCGGACGGCCGAGTTCGGCATCGCGGCGCATTGGCGATACAAGGAGACCGGCTACCGGGGCGACCGCAAAGGGCACAAGCGGACCGAGCTCGCCGAAATCGACGATATGGCCTGGATGCGCCAGCTGCTCGATTGGCAGCGCGAGGCCGCCGACCCGGGTGAGTTCCTCGAGTCGCTTCGATACGACCTAGCCGTCAAGGAGATCTTCGTCTTCAGTCCAAAGGGCGACGTGTTCACGCTGCCGGCGGGCTCGACGCCGGTCGATTTCGCCTATGCCGTCCATACTGAGGTTGGTCATCGCTGCATCGGCGCCCGGGTCAACGGCCGACTGGTGGCGCTCGAGCGCAAGCTGGACAATGGCGAGGTCGTCGAGGTGTTCACCTCGAAGGCCCCCAACGCCGGGCCGTCCAAAGACTGGCAGAACTTCGCCGTCTCCCCGCGGGCGAAGAGCAAGATCCGGCAGTGGTTCGCCAAAGAGCGGCGGGAGGAGGCTCTCGACACCGGTAAAGATGCGATCGCCAAGGAGGTTCGGCGCGGTGGGCTGCCCTTGCAGCGCCTGCTGACCGGCGAGAACATGGCGGCAGTGGCTGCCGAGCTGCGCTATCCGGACGTGACGGCGCTCTACACGGCGGTCGGGGAGAATCAGGTGTCGGCCCACCGCGTCGTGAGCCGTCTGGTCGCCCAGCTCGGTGGGCTCGACAGTGCCGAGGAGGAACTTGCCGAGATCACCACACCGTCGACGATCCCGCCGCGCCGCCGGTCCGGCGGCGATCCCGGTGTGGTCGTCGAGGGTGTCGACAACGTGCTGATCAAGTTGGCCAAATGCTGCACGCCGGTCCCCGGCGACGAGATCTTGGGCTTTGTCACCAGGGGTGGCGGCGTGAGTGTGCACCGTTCCGATTGCTCGAACGCCGAGTCGTTGCGACAGCAGGACGAGCGGCTCATCCCGGTGGTGTGGGCGCCGTCGGATTCGTCGGTGTTCCTGGTCGCCATCCAAGTCGAGGCACTCGATCGGCACAGGTTGCTGTCAGATGTGACCAAGGCGCTGGCCGACGAGCGGCTCAACATCTTGTCGGCATCGGTGACGACGAACAACGACCGCGTGGCCGTCAGCCGGTTCACCTTTGAGATGGGTGATCCGACGCATCTGGGACACGTCCTCAACGTGGTGCGCAATATCGAGGGCGTGTATGACGTCTACCGGGTGACGTCAGCCGCGTAGGCCCACGTTGTGTGGGCCTACGCGCCGTCTCTCAGTCGATGGTGGCGCTTTTGATGGTGACCGGATCGTTCGGCTTGCCGTTGTCCTTGTTTCCGTCGGGTCCCGGGGTGGTCGGGATCTGGGAGATCGCGTCCAGTGTCTTCATCCCGCTTTCGTCGAGATGTCCGACGACCGCGAAGTCCGGGGTCAACTGTGAATCGGCCCACACGATGAAGAACTGGGCCGCGCCGGTGTTGGAGCGTCCCATCATCGCATTGTTCGAGTTGGCGATGGCGACTGTTCCCCGTGGGTAGACAACCGGGCCGGCACCCATCATCGGGTCCTGCGTGCCGGGCAGCTTCTTCAGACCGGTCGGCGCCTCGTCGGGACTCGTCCAGCCGGGGTTGCCCATGCCCGTGCCGGTCGGATCACCGCACTGGAGGACCTTGAGGCTTGCGCTGCGCGTCAGCCGGTGGCAGTCGGTGCCGTCGTAGTAACCGGTTCTGGCCAGCGATTCGATGGCGGCGGAGTTGCACGGCGCGGACTCGTGGTCGAGCGTGATCGGCAGGTCGCCGTGGTTGGTCGCCAGGTTCATCGGGGTGGTGGCACTGGCAAACCAGGACCCGGTCTTGATGTATCGGTGGGTGCCGGGGAACGGTAGGGGAACGTTGGATGCAGGCTGCGCCACGGTGCGGTCCTTGGACACGCCGGCCGCCAGCGTGTCCATGTACTTCTCCGCCTCGGCTCGGCGCTCGGCCGGCTGCTGTCCGATGATCTTGGCGCGATCCTTGACGGTGTCGGCCAGTGTGTTCTGCGGCTTGCCCCAGTCGCAGGTCACCGTGCCGATGAAGGTTTGTGCGAGCCAGACCGCCGTCGCGGCGACGACGAGGGTGATGACGGTCATGATGGAAATGACGATGTTGCGACTACGGCGCTGGCGGGCCCGCTCGGCCTCCAGTCGGGCTTCGAGCTTGCGCTTGGCGGCCAGACGGCGATCTTCGTTGCTGGTCACTTGGTCGTCGTTGCTGGTCACGTGCGGCAACTCTCCTCAAGGGGGTCGTAGGTCTCGTGCCATACTGCCAGTCCTGCGCGGGTTGCGCTGACACCGGGTGTCGGCCGCGTCGGCCTGCGCGGTGCGGTTCTGCGAGAATGGCGCCATGCTGACCACCGGATTTCCCGCGGGCATGTTTCAGACGAATTGCTACCTCGTCTCCGCTGACGCTGTGCCGGGCGGACCGGGTGGCGATGCGGTCATCATCGATCCGGGGCAGGACTCGGCGGATCAGGTCGACAAGCTGTGCGCCGAGTACCAACTCACCCCGGTGGCCGTCCTGCTGACCCACGGGCACCTCGACCACACCTGGAATGCGGCCGCAGTGTGCGAGCGCTACGGCATTCCCTGCTACATCCACCCGGCGGACCGGTCCATGCTGACCGACCCGGGTAAGGGGATGGGCCGGACGTTGGGCGCGGTGATCGGCGCCTTGAAGTTTCATGAACCGGACAAGGTCATCGAGTTCACCGATGGTGAGGACGTGGTCTTGGCCGGGCTGCGCTTCACGGTGGACCTGGCCCCCGGGCACACCCAGGGCTCGGTGCTGCTCGGTGTCGACCTGCCCGACGCGGATGGGGCCCCCGATCCGGGCGCCCCACCGGCGCGCGCCTGCTTCTCGGGCGACGTCCTGTTTCAGGGGTCGATCGGGCGGACCGACCTTCCCGGTGGCAATCACCAGCAGTTACTCGATTCCATCGCGGCCCGGCTGCTGCCGTTGCGGGACGACACGGTCGTGCTGCCGGGTCACGGCCCCCAGACGACGATCGGCACCGAGCGGGCGACCAATCCGTTCCTCGTCGATATCGGCGGTTCGGGCGAGCCGACGAACACCTCGAAAGGACGTTTCGGACTGTGAGCGAATTTCAGGCGCCGCGGGGCATTCCGGATTACTACCCGCCTCGATCGGCTGACTTCACCCGGGTCCGGGACACTCTTGCCGACGCGGCGTCGCTGGCGGGCTATGGACACATCGAGCTGCCCGTGTTCGAGGACACGGCATTGTTCGCCCGGGGAGTGGGCGAGTCCACCGATGTCGTGTCCAAGGAGATGTACACCTTCGCCGACCGGGGGGAGCGGAGTGTGACGCTGCGCCCGGAGGGGACCGCCGGGGTCATGCGCGCCGTGCTCCAGCATGGGCTGGATCGCGGCCAGCTGCCGGTGAAGCTGTGCTATTCCGGCCCCTTCTTCCGGTACGAGAAGCCGCAGGAGGGGCGTTATCGGCAGCTTCAACAAGTCGGCGTCGAGGCCATCGGCGTCGATGATCCGGCACTCGACGCCGAGGTGATCGCGATTGCCGACGAGGGCTACCGCCGGCTGGGACTGACCGGGTACCGGCTGGAGCTGTCGTCCCTGGGGACTGCGGCCGACCGGCCCGCATACCGGGCCCTGCTGACCGAGTACCTGTCCGGCCTCGCCCTCGATGAGGCCACGCGGACGCGCGCCGAAGTCAATCCACTGCGGATCCTCGACGACAAGCGCCCGGAGATCCGGGAGCTGACCGCCGATGCGCCGCTGCTCGTCGACCATCTCTCCGCGGCGTCGGCCGAGCACTTCGCGGCCGTCCGCGGTCACCTCGATCGCCTCGGCGTCGGGTATGAGCTCAATCCGCGCCTGGTGCGGGGGTTGGACTACTACACCAAGACCACCTTCGAGTTCGTCCACGACGGTCTCGGCGCCCAGTCGGGTATCGGCGGCGGCGGACGCTACGACGGGTTGATGCGTCAACTCGGTGGCAAACAGGACCTGTCGGGCATCGGGTTCGGCATCGGCGTCGACCGCACCGTCCTCGCCTTGCGCGCCGAGGGGGTGGCGCAGGACGAGCCGCCGCGCTGCCGCGTATTCGGTGTGCCGATGGGCGCCGCGGCGAAGGCGGAGTTAGTCGTCCTCGCCGCGCAGCTGCGCGCGCACGGGATCGCCGTGGATCTCGCTTACGGCGACCGGGGGATCAAGGGTGCCATGAAGGCCGCCGATCGGTCCGGCGCGGACTTCGCCCTCGTCGTGGGCGAGCGGGAACTGGAGCAACGCTGCGCCGAACTCAAGAATCTGCGGACCGGCAATCAGGAACAGGTGCCGCTGCCCAGCGTTGTCGAGGAGATTCGCCTGCTGGTCGGCGAGGCCGGCCAGCAGGCCTGACCCGGACTACAGGTCGTTGGTCGCGAAGGTGTCACACCGGCGCATATCGCCGGACTGGTAACCGATCGAGAACCAGCGCGACCGTTGCTCCGCCGAGCCGTGGGTCCACCCTTCCGGGTTGGAGTTCGAGCCCTGGATGGTGTCGTCGCCAATCGCCTTCGCCGTCTGGATGACCGAGGCGATTTGCTCCTTGGAGAGCGGCGCGAGCATCGCGTCGGGGCCCTTGTCGGCGTGGGCCGCCCACACGCCGGCCAAACAGTCCGCCTGCAACTCGACGCGCACCGAGCCGTTGTTGCCCATCCGGTTGCCCTTCTGCAGTGCGCCGGTCAGGTTTTGCACGTGGTGTCCGTACTCGTGGGCGACGACGTACATCTGCGCGAGCGGGCCGTTGCTGCCGCCCATCCGCTTGAGGGTGTCGAAGAACGACGGGTCGAAATAGGCGGTCCGGTCGGCCGGGCAGTAAAACGGGCCCATCGCCGAGCTGGCGGGCCCGCACGCCGTGTTGACCGCACCGGAGAAAATCTTGGTCTTCGGCGCCGTGTACCCCGGCAGCAGCTGCGGCCACACCGTGTTCAGGCTGTCGACGGTGCCGACGATGCGGCAAATCGAATCGGTGTTGGCCTTCTCGATCGTGCATTGCTGGATGTGCTGGGTAATCGCATCGTTCGCGCTATTGGCGTCGGGTGCCGGCGCATTCATGTCGCCCAGCAGGTTTCCTGGATTCACGCCGAGAAACAGTGCGATGAGGGTGACGACGAGGCCCAGGCCGCCGCCCATGGCGATCCGGCCGCCCCCGAGGTTTCCGCCCCCGAGGCCGCCCCCGAGGCCGCCGCCACGGCCTCCGCTGGAGACTGTCGTGGTGTCGAGCGGGCCGCTGCCTTGGAAAGTCATTGTGCTCCTGTCATCGCAATCAGTGAATTCCAGCATATTCGGGTCGGCCGCGCACAGCCGACATTTTCCGCAGTGATCGCGCAGGGCGATCGTGCAGGGCGATCGGGCGGGGCGATCGGGCGGGGACGGCGAGGCCGGTTTGGCCGCGGCGCGGCCCGGGACCGTAGACTCGGGCGTTGATCGGTGTAGACCACCACCACGTTGATCACCGCGACCTTGATCTCAACTGACCCGTTGGAGGGACATTCAGTGCTGCGCACGCATCTCGCAGGTTCGCTGCGCCGGGAGTCGGCCGGCCAGACCGTCACCGTTGCCGGCTGGGTGGCGCGACGCCGCGACCACGGCGGCGTGGTGTTCATCGACCTGCGCGACGCCTCGGGCCTGGTCCAGGTCGTCTTTCGCGACGAATCCGTCGCCGCCGCCGCCCACCGCTTGCGCGCCGAGTTCTGCGTCGCGGTCACCGGTGTCGTCGAGGTCCGCCCCGATGGCTCGGAGAACCCCAACCTCGCCTCGGGTGCGGTGGAGATCAGTGCGGCTGGACTCGAAGTACTCAACGAATCGGCACCGCTGCCGTTCCAGCTCGATGAACAGCCCGGCGAAGAAGTGCGGTTGCGCTACCGGTACCTCGACTTGCGCCGCGATGACCCGGCGGCAGCGATCCGGCTGCGCTCGCGCGCGAGCGCAGCGGCCCGTGCGGTGCTGGCCGGTCACGACTTCGTGGAGATCGAGACGCCGACGCTCACCCGGTCCACTCCCGAAGGTGCGCGCGACTTCCTGGTACCGGCGCGACTGCAGCCGGGCAGCTTCTACGCGCTGCCGCAAAGCCCGCAGTTGTTCAAACAACTCCTGATGGTCGCCGGGATGGAGCGGTACTACCAGATCGCGCGGTGCTACCGCGACGAGGACTTCCGGGCCGACCGACAGCCCGAGTTCACCCAGCTCGACATCGAGATGAGCTTCGTCGACGAGGACGACGTCATCGCCCTGGCCGAGGAAGTCCTCGTCGCGCTGTGGAAACTGATCGGCGTCGACGTGCGCACACCGATCCCGCGGATCACCTATGCCGAGGCAATGCGGCGCTACGGCACCGACAAGCCCGATCTGCGGTTCGAACTCGAACTCGCCGAGTGCACCGACTACTTCGCCGATACCCCGTTCCGCGTCTTCCAGGCGCCCTACGTCGGTGCGGTGGTGATGCCCGGTGGCGCCGCTCAGCCGCGCCGCACCCTCGATGCATGGCAGGAGTGGGCGAAACAGCGCGGAGCCAGGGGGTTGGCGTACGTCCTGGTTACCGAGGACGGCAGCCTCGGCGGCCCGGTTGCCAAGAACCTCTCCGAGCGTGAGCGGGCCGGCCTTGCCGCCCACGTGGGGGCGGTGCCCGGGGACTGCGTGTTCTTCGCCGCCGGACCGCCCCGGGCCCAGCGCGCGCTGCTGGGTGCGGCCCGAGTCGAGATCGCGACCCGACTGGGACTCATTCCGGCTCCCGGTGACGCGGTGGATCCGTCGACCGCCGACTGGGCGTTCACCTGGGTCGTCGACGCGCCACTGTTCGAGGCGGTCGACGATGCCGCCGCGGCCGGTGACGTGGCGGTGGGCTCGGGTGCGTGGACGGCGGTGCACCATGCGTTCACCTCGCCGAAGCCCGAGTCGCTCGACGCGCTCGACTCCGATCCGGGC
>NZ_DIAX01000001.1:0-496 GCF_002414845.1 Gordonia sp. UBA5067
GACACCCCGAGGTCGAACGGGGGGATCCGTGGCGGCGAGGCCGCCTGCGACGTCGACCTCGGGTTCGATGTCGGAGTGTGATCAGCCGGACGGGCAGACGTTCGTCGGTGCCGTCATCCGGTCGAATTCAAGCTGTTCGGGTCCGTGGCCCGTGGCACGCACGCCCGGGATCTGCTTTTGCGTTAGTCGACGCGGTCGAGCGCAACCTCCAGATCATCGGCGAAGCGGTGAACCATCACCTCGCCGACGGCTGATCCCCTAGCGCGATTGGCGCCGCCGGTCATCGCGATGTCACGAACGCCTCGTGGTGAACGGGAAAGTTCACTGAGTTCGCGATGAAGCACCATTCATGGGCCTGGTGATGTGCTGCGGCTGCCGCTTCGTGCATGGACGCATCAGCAACGACGACGCGCGGCCGTAACGTCACCTCACGGAAGGCGCCACCGCCGAGGCCGTCTTCGACCATCACGCCGGTCGCTTCGTCTTCATAGTCCAC
>NZ_DIAX01000001.1:582-13489 GCF_002414845.1 Gordonia sp. UBA5067
TCGCTTCGTCTTCATAGTCCACGACGACGACGCCGGCCTGTACGCACGCGTGTAGGTACGAGAGCAGGTGGCACTCACTCAGCGCCGCCAGCAGGAGATCTTCGGGATTCCACTTGGTGCTGTCGCCGCGAAACGGCTTGTCGCTGGATGCGGTGATGTCGGGCTTTCCGGCAATTGTCAACGTGACGGTGCGGTCATAATCGCGATAGCCACTCGTGCCACTGCCGCGGTTTCCCGTCCAGCTGCTATGTACCTGATACCGATGTTCACCGAGCATGGGCACAGTCTGTCACCTGGTGACGTGAGCTATTGTTCTTGCGCAGCTCAGACCGAAAGCGGCGGTGGGGTTCCGCTTCAACATCTGGCGCGAGGTGAAGACAGGGATGCCGGGGCGATTGCCCTGATGGTGACCTAGGCCGACAGCGCTTCAGCCGCCGAGGTCGACGGCCGACCGATCAGATCCTGCAGGTCGGTGCTCTGCGAGTAGAGCGCGCCCTGCGCGATGATGGGGTCCATCGCCGCGTACATGCTGGCTGCCTCTGCCGGCATCCCGAAGCCTTCGAGGGTTTGCTGGTATTCCGCCACCGACTGGTCGGTGTAAACGACCGGACTGCCGATGATAGTGGAGACTGCATCGGCGATGTCCTGGTAGGAGAGTGCGGGGGAACCCGCGAGCTCGTAGACCTTGCCGGTGTGGCCCTCGCCGGTCACGACGACCGCTGCGGCCTCCGCGTAGTCGCGGCGCGCGGCACCGGAGACCTTCGCTGATCCGGCTGCGCCGTAGAACTTCCCGACAGCCTTGCCCGAGTCGATCGCCGAGGCATAGTTCTCCCAATACCAACCATTGCGCAGCAGGGTGTGGTCGATTCCTGACTTCGCGAGCAGCTCTTCGGTACCCCGGTGTTCGGCGGCCAGGCCGAGCTCGGAGGTGTCGAGATTGAGCAGGCTGGTGTAGACGATGAACTGCACACCAGCCGTCTTAGCGGCATTGATGATGTTGGCGTGCTGTGCCAGGCGCTTACCCACCTCGCTGCCCGAGATGAGCACGAGGCGGTCGACGCCTTTCAGGGCGGAGGCCAGGGCGGGCTCGTCGTCGTATGACGCGACACCCAAGTGGACGCCCATCTCGGCAAGGCTCGCGCCCTTGGCCTGACTGCGGATGATCGCGGTGATGTCGTCGGCGGCGACGCCGTGGGCGAGGAGGGACTCGACGACGTGACTGCCGAGGTGGCCGGTTGCTCCGGTGACTGCGATGCGCATGAGGGTTCTTCCTGTGGGGTGCTCTTTGTCGTAATCCATCATGGCACTAACTAATCAGAAGCGCAATTGATTGGGAAGTGCTTCCTTCTGCAGTATTCTTGGAGGGGTGACTGACCTCGATAGCGATCCGGGACGCTCGTTCGACGCGGATGTCTTCTCGCGCATGTGTGCCTCGCGGGGGGTGCTTCAGCACGTGACCGGCCGCTGGAGTGCGCTCATCGTGGTTGCGCTGCTGGAGAACAACGCCCCGATGCGATTCGCGGCGATCCGTCGTCGTGTCGACGGCATCAGCGATCGGATGTTGTCGCAGACCCTGGGGCAGATCGAGCGGGAAGGAATCGTGGTGCGCACCGTGCATAGCACCATCCCGCCGCACGTCGAGTACGGGCTCACGGCGCTGGGGCAGAAGATCGCAGAGCCGTTGACGGCACTGATCGGGATCATCGAGTCCGAGTTGCCACACGTGCTCGCAGCGCAGAAGGCATTCGATGATGCCGACGAGAGGCGAAGCTGAGGGCTCCAGAGCACGCTCGCGGTATCGATCGGTGTACCGGGCGCGGGGGTTCTCTTGACCAGACCGCGCCGGTAAATCCCTGGAGGAATCGGGTGACGATCAACTGCCCGATCACCGAGTATTACGGATATGTACACAATCGACGGTAACTGTGTAATATCCGCGATGTGCAGAATGTTGCCCCCGAGGACGAAGCGATCACGCCCGGACCGCTCAGTGCGCGGTCGGTGGCGCTGAATCTGCTGCTGGGTGCCCCGCCCGCCGGATTGGCTGGCCGCGATTTGATCCGGCTCGGTGAACGATTTGGGGTGGCGGGATCCACCATGCGGGTGGCGCTGTCGCGGATGACCGCTGCCGGCGAACTCGAATCCGCCGACGCGATCTATCGACTCTCCGAACGCCACCGGGACCGGCAGGCGCGCCAGGACGCACAGATCAACCCGCACCTCCGGGACTACAGCGGACGATGGGTCCAGGTGGTCGTCGTCGGTACGGGGCGCCGCGCCGCTGACCGCGACGAACTGCGACGCGCCATGCGTGGTGCGCGATTCGGCGAATTGCGCGAAGGGGTCTGGATGCGGCCAGACAACCTTGCGGATCTGGTCCGGCCGGACTATCCGGGACTGGAGTACTTCCGGGCCACCGCCGAGGACCCCCAGAAACTCTGCGCACAACTGTGGGACCTGGATCGCTGGGCGGCGCGGGCGCAATCGCTGATCGGCGCGCTGCGTACCCCCGACTCCGAGCCCGTCGTGCTGCTGTCGGCGGCGGCCGCTGCCGTGCGGCACCTGCGCGAAGACCCGGTGCTGCCGCCCGAGTTGGCCCCGGCCGACTGGCCGGCCAACCACCTCCGTGCGGCCTACGAGTCCTTCCGCGACGACCTGACACGCAGTCTGCTGGAGGCCGACCCGCCGCTGCCCACCAGTGCGCCCGCACTGGGCAACCGCGCCGTAACGAACGCGCGCCATACCGAACGATCACTGACGTCCCGTCCGGGTCGTCAATCGAGAGGGAAGTGAACATACGATGCAGACGCATACAGTTTTCAACCAAGCGCCGCCGCTGGTGGACTTCAACACCGCCGACTATCCGCCGCTGCGCGAAGCGTTGGCCCGGGTCGGTGCTCCGTTGGATGAGCTCGATCAGGTCGGCGCCGCGGCCGGCAGTGCGGCGGTAATCGAGCTCGGCGACCGCGTCGAGGCGCATCCGCCGATCCTCAAGACGCACGACCGGTTCGGCAACCGCATCGACGAGGTCCACTACGACCCGGCCTACCACGAACTGCTGACCAAGGCATTCGAGTTCGGGCTGCATGGTGCTCCGTGGGTGTCCAACGATCCAAATGCGCATCTGCTGCGTGCGGCCAAGTTCTCCGCGTGGCAGGTGGTCGACGCCGGGCACGGCTGTCCGATATCGATGACCTATTCGGCGGTCCCGGCCCTTCAGGTCGATGCCGAGTTGGCGGACCGCTACGTGCCTCTGCTGGCCAGCAGCATCTACGACCCGCAGCTCCGGATCATCTCCGATAAGCAGGGCATATCGGCGGGAATGTCGATGACGGAGAAGCAGGGCGGCTCCGATGTTCGGGCCAACACCACCACCGCCACTGAACTCGCCGACGGCACCTACCGCATCGTGGGCCACAAATGGTTCACCTCGGCGCCGATGTCGGACATCCTGTTGACGCTCGCGCAGGCGCCGGGCGGGCTCACCTGCTTCGTCCTGCCCCGGGTGCTACCGGACGGTTCGCGCAATGCCATCGGCGTGCAACGGCTGAAAGACAAACTCGGCAACAAGTCCAACGCCAGCAGCGAAGTGGAATACCAGAACGCGATCGGTTGGCGGCTCGGCGACGAAGGCAAAGGGGTGCGCACCATCATCGAAATGGTGAACGGCACCCGGCTCGACTGCACGCTGGGCACCGCCACCCTGATGAAGCACGGCGTTTCCCTGGCCGCACACCACGTCAACCACCGAGCAGCCTTCGGGCAGACGCTGATCGATCAGCCGCTCATGCGCAATGTGATCGCCGACCTGGCGATCGAGGCCGAGGCCTCCATGACGGTCGCGCTGTGGTTGGCCGGGCTCACCGATCAGGCCCGCGCCGGCGATGAGCGGGCGGCGGCGCTGCGCCGAATCGGTCTGGCAGTGTCGAAATACTACGTGTGCAAACGCGGCCCGGCCCACGCCGCCGAAGCGCTCGAATGCCTCGGCGGCAATGGCTTCGTCGAAGAGTCGCGGATGCCGCGCCTGTTCCGGGAATCCCCGCTGGGATCGATCTGGGAAGGCAGCGGAAATGTCGCCGCCCTCGATACCTTGCGGGCCATCGGCCGCCAGCCCGAGACGCTGGGCATCTTGTTCGAGGAACTGGAACAGGCCCGCGGCGCGGACCGGCGGTACGACGAGTTCCTCACGGCGCTGCAAAACCAGTTCACCGATCTGAATAACCTGGAATATCGCGCCCGCACCATCGTCGGCGATCTGGCGGTGGCGATCCAAGCATCGCTGCTGCTGCGCTTCGGCAATCCCGCCGTGGCCGACGGCTTCACCGGCTCCCGGCTCGCCGGGTCATGGGGCAATGTCTTCGGAACCTTGGACTCCTCAATCGACACGGCCGCCATCATTGCGCGCGCCACCCCGAAGTCATGACCGGCCACACCGTTGCGCCGCAGGCGCAGACCCGACGCCAGGAGCCCACTCCGGCGCAGATCCTCGATGACCGGGCACGGACGGCGCCGACGGCGCCGGCCTACGTTGACGGCGAAGCGCGATTCTCCTTCGGGCAGGCGGCCTCGCGCGCCCGCGTACTCGCCGGCTGGCTTTCTGCGCGGGGAGTCGGCTCGGGTGACCGGATCCTCCTGATGGCCAAGAATGGTGAGTTCTCGGCGACCACCGTATTCGCGGCCTCGCATCTGGGTGCCGCGGTCGTCATGGCGAACTGGCGGTTGTCGCCAGCCGAGATCGCCTACGTCTTCGATGATTCGACGCCGGTCGCGGTGCTGTACGAGAGTGTTTTCGAGGAGGCGCTCAGCCAGGTGACGCAGATCCGCGGCGAGTTCAGCGGTCCGCTGCTGCGCCACGGTCTGGGGGCGGCCGACGTCGCCGAGTACGACTCGGTGCAAGAGGCGGAAGCTGCGGGGGAGAGTACGGCGACCGGCGATGCGAACGCGACCGCAGTGGTCATGTACACCTCGGGAACCACCGGGCGACCCAAGGGGGCCGAGCTCACCGGCGCCAACCTGTTCTGGTCGGCGCACGGCATGTCGAGCAGTATCGAGTGGGAAGCCGCCCACCGCTTCTTATTGGCCGCGCCGATGTTCCACATCGGCGGTCTGGCCCCACTTTTCGCTAACGTGCTTCGCGGATCGACTACGGTCTTCGTCGCTGATTTTGACCCCGTCGCGGTGTGGGAGCTGATTGGCACCGAGCGGATCACCACGATGATGACCGTCCCGGTCATGCTCGCTGCCATGGCGCAGGTGGCCGCCGCGAAGACGGTGGACACCAGCAGTCTGGTCAACGTGACCTGCGGCGGATCGGCGGTGCCGACGAGCCTGATCGACACCTTCGCGCACTGGGGCGTGGAGGTGCAGGTGGTCTACGGAATGACTGAATTCTCCGGCGGCCTTACCTACTATCTGCCCTCGACAATGCCGAGCCACCGGGGCAGCCAGGGGCGGCCGGTGTTCTACTCCGATATCGCCGTCATCGACCCGGACACCGAACATCGGTTGCCAGCGGGAGAAGTCGGGGAGATCGTCGGCGACGGGCCGCAGCGTTTCGCGGGCTATCTGGGCAATGCGCAAGCTACCCGCGACGCGCTCACCGCTGACGGGTGGTACCGCACAGGGGATGTCGGATTCATTGACGACGCCGGGATACTCACCGTCGTCGACCGGATCAAAGACATGATCATCAGCGGCGGTGAGAACATCTACCCGGCCGAAATCGAGGCGGTGCTGCTCAGCCATCCAGCCGTCGTCGACGCGGCGGTGGTCGGGCTGGCAGACGAGAAGTGGGGGGAGGTTCCGGTGGCGTTCGTCGTCGCCGACCCCGCGGTGGTCGACGCCGCACAGCTGCTGGCGCTCACCGGCGGCAGGCTGGCTCGCTACAAGCAACCCAAACAGGTGGAATTCGTTGACACGTTGCCGCGCAATGCGGTCGGTAAGATTCAGAAAGGGCAGCTACGTGAGCACTGAGTACCCACACCGGATACCGGAAACACCGCAGGCATCGGTGGAGCTTCTCGAACGGGTGGTGCCACCGCCAAACCGGCCGCCGCTGCTGTATCTGGCGATGGCGGCTAACCCGGAGGTGCTGCGGGCCTACGTCCAGGGTCCGATCTTGGGGTTGCATGGACTGCTCCATACCGGGCAGTTGGCGCCAGCCGAGCGTGAACTGTGCATTCTGCGGGTCACCGCCCGCAGCGGTGCCGAACACGAGTGGGGCGTGCACGTCGCCTACTTCGGGAAGACCTCGGGTCTGCCGCCGGCGCAGGTCGCTGCCACCGTCACCGGCGAGGACGCCGCAGAACCGTGGACGCCGCGCCAGCGGGCCATCGTGGCGGTGGCCGATGCGATGGTGGACATGCGTGAACTCACCGACGCCGAACTCGCCGAGATCGATGGGGTCCTGACCGTGGCGACCCGGACGGAGATCGTCGCCATCAGCGCGCAATATCTGGGGATCTCGGCCACCTGCCGGGCCCTGGGCATCCCGCCCGAGCCGGGTGCTCCGCGTTTCCCGGAGCCGCCGGCATCCTGATCGTCCGGCTTCCCGATCGGCTGGGTGTGCCGATCGGGAGCAGGGGTCAGTTGCCAGTGGCGTCCGGTGCGGCCAGCAACGGCGTCATCGCGGCCAGCGTGAGCGCCAGCGGGCGGGGCGAGCTGGTGACGCGAGCCATCATGATGGCGCCCTCCAGCGACGAGACGCATAGCAGTGCGATATCGCCGGCCTCGTCGGGCCGGTGACCGGCGCGCACGAGGGCCTCGGTCAGCAGCGACACCCATTCGCCGACGATCTCGGCTACGACCGGGCCGAGGTCGTCGTCGGCATACGCCTCTTGCGCCGCGGCGCCGATCGGGCAGCCGGCCGTGTACTCGGTGTCGGCCAACTGATCCCGGTACTGCTCGCAGATAGCGCGGTACAAATCGGTGGGCGCCACACCCTGCTCGACGCCCTCGCGGAGGCGGGCGCTGACCAGCCCGCCGACCCAGCGCAGTGCATCCGAGAGGAGTTCGGCGCGACCTCCGGGGAAGTGGAAGCCGACCGATCCGCGAGGGCTGCGGCTTTGTTCGAGCACCCCGGCGATCGATGTGCCGGCCACACCGCGCTCACCGATGAGTAGCGCGGCGCCGGTCACCATCCGCTGGCGTGTATCGGTTCTGGCTCCCACCTGCGCCTCCTGATGGTCGTAGAGGTATGCTATGTTGCATAGCATACCTAAGGAGATGTCATGCGTGAGCTTACCTACGTCCGAAGCGGCACCCTGGAGTGGCGCGAACGGCCCGCGCCTACCCTGATTGAGGCGACCGATGCGCTGGTGCGGCCGTTCGTGGCCAGCCGGTGCGACGGTGACACGCTTCCGCTGCACAAGAACGTCACCCGCCCGATGCAGGCCGCCGTCAAGGTAGGGATGATCGATCCCGTCGTCACCTCGATCGTCGGCGACGTGCCCTTCCACGGGCCGTTCGGCATCGGGCACGAGGCGATCGCCCAGGTCGTCGAGGTGGGCGCACAGCTCACGAACCTATCGGTCGGCGACATCGTCGTCGTACCGTGGGCCGTTGCCTGCGGAACCTGCTACGAATGCAGTCTCGGATTGACCGCCAAGTGCTCGACGATGGCCGCGCAAAGTCCCGGAAAAACCTTGGCCGCCTTCGGCTTTGGGCCCTCTTGCGGCCAATGGGGCGGCATGGTCGCCGATACGCTTCGGGTTCCGTTCGCCGACTTCAACCTGGTTCGGCTCCCCGCCGGGCTCGACCCCCTGCGGGTGGCGTCGGCGAGTGACAATCTCTCCGATGCGTGGCGCTCGATCGTGCCCCCGCTCGGATTGCGCCCGGGCGGCAAGGTGCTGGTGATCGGCGGCGGCGGGCAGAGCATCGGTCTGTACGCCGCGGGCCTGGCCGTGGCCCACGGGGCCGCTGTCGTGGACTACCTCGACGACCGCGATGCCCGCTTGGAGATCGCCGACTCGCTGGGCGCCACCGCCCACAAGATCGACAAGAAGCGCGGCAAATCGATCCTCGCCTCGGTCCCCGACCGCTACGACGTCGTCGTCGAGGCTTCCTCGCAGGCTCAGGGTCTGCGGGATGCGATTCGCGCGCTGCGCCCGGGCGGCATCTGCACCGGCACCGGCTACTACCTCAACACCGGAACCAAGCTTCCGGTGATGGACATGTACGCCACCAGCGCCACCCTCCACGTCGGTGTCTCCCACACGCGACCGGCCATGCCCGAGCTTCTCGACTTTGTGGCCACCACCGGCTTCCCCGCCGAGAAGGTGACCACCTTGCTGGCTGACTGGGATGACGCACCCGAGGCCTACGCCGCGCACACCACCAAGGTTGTGCTGCACCGGCCCACGCTCGACCTGACCTGACCTGACCTGACCTGACCTGGGCCTGACCTGACCTGGGCCTGACCTGGGTCTTCGTCGGCGGAGCGTGGTGGAGCGTCTCGGTGGCCCGAGATGAGCGGGTGGTCGATCTGCTCGACGACGGCGAGCAGAAACTGCTGACCGAGGCTTCGCGGTTGGCCGGAGTCGGAATGACCGAAGGTGTGAATGCGCGCTGCTGACCACACTCGACTCGCCACTGGACGCAGTGGGAGCTTTCATTGCGGTGACGTGCGATGGGCTCGTTGCCGGTGACTTCGCCGACGGATGCTCGGTCGTCGCTTCAGCGCTTGCGCTCGAGAAGGTCCGTCCACGCTGCGTAGCATGGGTGCTACGATGGCCGTTATGAGCACGCCCCAGGAGGAGAGTCTTTCGCAGCGCGAGTTGCGCAATGAGTCTGGACGGGTGCTCCGGGCTGTCGCCGAGGGGTATTCCTTCGTGCTTACCAATCGCGGGGTGCCGGTCGGTCGCATCGTTCCGCTCGATGCTCCGGCTCCGACGTTGCCTATCGTGCGGCCGGCGAAGCGTCTCGGTGGCTGGGCGGCGTTGAAGCCGGAACGGACGGAGAGCGATCGTACGATGACGCAGATCCTCGGGGAGTTGCGTGAGGA
This sequence comes from Gordonia sp. UBA5067, assembly GCF_002414845.1. Classification (GTDB taxonomy): domain Bacteria; phylum Actinomycetota; class Actinomycetes; order Mycobacteriales; family Mycobacteriaceae; genus Gordonia; species Gordonia defluvii. The sequence goes on from NZ_DIAX01000001.1 coordinate 9,584, forward strand.
TCGCGTGTGAGTGACGCTTCGCTCGTGTACGCGGACACGTCGGCGCTCGGGGCGTTGCTCGTTGCGCAGTCGGAGACTGAGGCGCTGGCGGCCTGGCTCGACGAGGCGAAGGTCCGGCTTGTTTCGAGCGATCTGCTCGAGACCGAGTTGCGGCGCATGGCCATGCGGGAGGGGCGGGATCAAGAGAAGGTCAGCGCGATCCTCGACGGAGTGTCGATTGCTGCGCTCGACAGGGCCACGTACCGCTCGGCAGGGTTTTTACCGATGCGCTATCTGCGTACCCTTGACGCCTTGCACCTGGAGGCTGCGATACGCCTTGACGTCGAGGCCATCCTCACGTACGACGTGGGGCTTGGTGACGCGGCGAGCGCGGCAGGGCTAGATGTCATTGCTCCGGGCTTCGGACTCTAATACCAGCCTCGCGCGTGCTGGTCATCGTGATGTCACCAAAGCCTCGTGGCAGACTCTCAGCTACGCGACGCTGGCTTCTCGGCTCGACGAGGCCCTTCCTTGCGATGAAACCTACAATGTCGCAACAGTTGGAAGTGCATCGAGCTCATTTCGAACCTCGACCGATTGGTGGCGGCGGTCGACATCCGATCGGTAAGCGAACCGGTCTGGGTCGACGGAACTCGCCTCGCGCCCCGGGTTGACATCACCTGGCCGACACAACCGGTGGAATACGACGGCACTCTCGACGTGAACAAGATCGCCGACGACGTCGTCGCTCGCATTCACGGCGACCCCGTCTTCGCCGCTCGCGTCGCCGCTTCGCTGGGCGCCTCCGACGCGAGCGGCGAAGAAGCTCCACCGCGGCATCCCTGAGCCAGGCCGGACCGTTCCGGCGGTGGGCTGATGCCGGGACCGACTACTCGGCGTCGCCGGGCGTGCGACGGGCCTTCTTGACCTCGGCGCGCCGGGTCTTGGCCTCGAGGCGGCGGCGCCGGGAACCGGCGGTCGGACGGGTGGGTCGTCGCGGAACCGCCGGAGCGACCGACTCCCGCAATACATCGGCGAGCCGTTCGCGGGCCGCGACCCGATTGCGTCGCTGAGCGCGGTCCTCCGAGGCCGTGATCGTCAGGACTGTGCCGTCGAGCCGCGGCGCCAGCTCGGTCAGTGCTCGGCGGCGCTGCGCGTCGGTGAACGCGGTCGTCGTCGCCAGATCGACGCTGAGCTGGACGCGCGAATCGGTGGTGTTCACGCCCTGCCCGCCGGGGCCGGATGAGCGCGAGAACTGCTCGGTCAGCTCCCCCGCGGGGATGCGCAGTCCCTGCGGCGCGCCGGGTCCCGGCGCGATGAGCAGATCGTCCATGAATGCCATTCTCCCCGGCCACGCCGGTCGTAGTCTGGGTGGCATGACCGACGACCGGCAGCTCGGCTCTGACATGCGCGGGACCACTGAGCCTGAACTCACCGCACCGGTGTCCCTCACCGGGCCGGACGGGAGGCTGAACCGGGCGGCGGTCGGCTTCGCCCGCTCACCGCTGGTCGACACCGACGGCATCGGTCGGGGCGTGCGCGGCCGCGGCCGCAACAAACGCTGGGAGTACTGGAATGTCATCACGCCCGCACACATCGTGGGCATAACGGTCTCGTCAATCGACTATGCGGCCGTGCACGAGGTGTGGATCTACGATCGCGCAACCGGCGAGGAGGTCGGGAAGGCCGCGGCCGTTGTTCCGCCGCGCGGTGTCGAACTCCCCGGTTCACTTGCCGCCGGCCTGACCCGGGCGCGAGCCAGGAACCTTCGGATCGACCTGACTCCGCTGACCGGGGCGGGACCCGATTGCAGGCGACGATCCCCGGCGCCGCCGTCGACGTCGTCGTGCAGTGTCCCGACGGTCACGACTGCCTCGCGGTCGTCGTGCCGTGGAGCGACACCCGGTTCCAGTACACGGTGAAAGATGTCGCGCTGCCGGCGACGGGATCGCTGACGATCGGCGACGTGGTGCACCGGCTGCCCGCTGGCCGATCGTGGGCCGTTCTCGATCACGGCCGTGGCCGCTGGCCCTACGACGTCACCTGGAACTGGGGTGCCGGATCGGGCTGCAGCAATAATCGGGTTATCGGTCTCCAAGTCGGTGGCAAATGGACGGTCGGCACCGGCATGACAGAGAACGGCATCGTGGTCGACGGCCGACTGCACAAAATCGGTGCGGAATTGTCGTGGCAGTACTCCACGAACGATTTCCGCGCACCGTGGCGCGTCTCCGGCGGCGGGCTCGAGGCGGAGTTGCGACCCTTTCACGACAAGGTGACCCGGACGAATCTGGGGGTCCTGTCCAGTGCCACCGACCAGTGTTTCGGCACCTGGTCGGGCACCTACGACACCGGCGCCGAACAAATCGAATTCAGCGGTCTGACCGGGTTTGCCGAGCACGTCCACAATCGTTGGTGAGCGGTCGGTCGGTCAGCAGCCCGCTACGGCACATAGATAGCCCACAATGGGTTTGAATTCGGCACTCTCTGCTGGAGACGCTGGAAATCCTGGGTGATCGAGAAGCGGTGGACGCTATCGGTGAGGCGGATGCCGATATTGCTGCTGGTCGGGTCTATTCACTGGACGAGGTGGAGGCCGAGCTCCGCGCGAAAGGCGAAGGATTACTGCCCGAGGTAGAACGCGGCGGCGTTGCCCCAGAACACCGCCGCGGCCTGCTCGGGAGTCAGTACCTGCGCGATGCTTGTGAAGTCTTCGTCGCGGAAGGGGCGGCGGGCCCGCGTGGAGGGCAGGTCGGTGCCGACCATGAGCGCTGTTGGGTCGACCTCGGTGATCGCCCGGATGACCGCTGCGGGGTCGAGTTCGACGCGGCCGAAGCCGGTGGCCTTGACTTTCACGCCCTGTTCAACGAGGCGCAGCAGGTTCGGCAGGCCGTCTTCGTGCATGCCGAGGTGGTCGATACTGGCGGCCGGCAGCGCCGCGATTCGGCGCGCAAGGTCCTCGTCGATGGTGCGGGCATCGAGGTATAGCTCGGCGTGCCAGCCGGCCAGGTCGTGTACGCGACGGGCCAGGCGCTCGAGATCGTCCAGGTCGGCCGAGCCGCCCCGTGCGACGTTGAAGCGCACAGCGCGAACGCCAGCCGCGTGGAGTCCGCGAATGCGTTGGTCGCTGGTGTCGCCGGGGATCTGGGTGACGCCGACATAGGCGGGGCCGAGCGCCTGCAGCGCGTCGACGAGGTATCCCTGGTCGAAGGCCTGAAAGGATCCAGAGACGACCGCGCCCCCGGTGATGCCCAGTCCGGCGATGCGCTCCCGATAGTCGGTGACGGTGAACGGATCCGGAATGAATCCGTTGTTCGCGACCAACGGGTAGCGGGGATCGATGATGTGCAGGTGGGAGTCGAAGACGGGCTGCGTCACCGGTGGGTTCCCCGGGCATGCAGCAGGTCGCGGGTGATTTCCATGTGACCGACGTGCTGGGCGAGGTCCTGAAGGATATGGAGCAGTGCCCATTCGGGCGTCGCGGTGGCGAGGACCTCGACGCGGGTGGTGCCGCCTTGCACGCCGTCGGCGAGATCACGATCCCGGATGCCTTCGGTGGCGGCGATATCCACCCAGGCGGGTAGGCGCAGCTGGAGTGCCGCGAGTCGATCGACCATGTCGGCGACGGTGCCCGTGGCGGTGAACTCCGCACTGCGGTTGCGCGGAATGCGTTGTCCGGCAATGAAAGATCCGGCCCAATAGTCGACGACACCGATGCAGTGATTGGCGATGGCGTAACAGCTGTTCGCGCCCGGCAGGTCGGGGCGGATATTGGCCAGGTCATCGCCGAGGGTAGTCAGGATGGCCACCATCGAGCCGATGCATTCCGCGGTCTTGCTGAGAAACGCCGTCGCCAGCTCGGTGCGCGGGGTGATGGTGCGTCCGGCGAACGCCAGCAGCTGCTCGTTGGGACCGGCCCCGGCGGGC
>NZ_DIAX01000032.1 GCF_002414845.1 Gordonia sp. UBA5067
GAGGTGTCGGTGCGGGATGTGTTCGATGCGCCGACGGTGCGGGAGTTGGTGGCTGCGGTGGCTGATCGGGCGCCGGCGTTGCCGCCGGTGACCGCGGTGGTGCCGCGCCCGGCTGAGATTCCGTTGTCCTTCGCCCAGAAGCGCATGTGGTTCATCAACCAGCTGAATCCGGCGTCGGCGACGTACAACCTGCCGCTGGTGCTCCGGTTGTCGGGTCGGCTGGACGTGTCGGCGCTGCGTAGCGCGGTCGGCGACTTGGTGGCCCGCCATGAGATCCTGCGGACTCGGTTCCCGGCGGTCGATAGTGAACCACGGCAGGTCATCGTCCCAGCAGTCGAGGCTGATATCGATTGGCAGGTCGTCGACTCGCAGGCCGCCATCGAAAGCGCAATAGGCACTGGTTTCGACGTGAGCACCGACCTGCCGTTGCGGGTCCGGCTGTGGCCGGTGTCGGCAGAGGAGCATGTGCTCGCGGTGGTGATGCAGCACATCGCATCCGACGGTGAATCGACGGCTCCGCTGATCGCTGATCTGGTGAGTGCCTACCAGGCCCGCCATGATCAGCACGAGCCCGCGATGTCGCCGTTGGCGGTGCAGTTCGCCGACTTCGCACTCTGGCAGCACCGGGTGCTCGGCAGCCCCGATGACCCGGGGTCGGTGGTCGGACGCCAACTGACCTACTGGACCGAGCAACTCGCCGGTCTGCCCGACGTCATGGATTTGCCCACCGACCGGCCGCGGCCGGCCGTCGCCAGCCAGCACGGCGCCCGGTGGGAGTTCGAGATCCCCGCCGATACCGCAGCCCAGATCGGTGCACTTGCCCAACAGTCTGGCGCGACGGCCTTTATGGTTGTCCATTCCGCGCTCGCCGTGCTCCTGTCGCGGCTGACCGTGAGTGACGATATCGGCATCGGCACCCCCATCGCGGGACGTGGACAGCCGGTGCTCGACCCGTTGATCGGCATGTTCGTCAACACCTTGGTTCTCCGCACCAAGATCGATGCCGACAGCTCCTTCGCACAGGTGCTCGCCGACGCCAAGGCCGTCGACCTCGATGCGTTCGCGAACGCCGACGTTCCGTTTGAGACGGTCGTCGAGGCGGTTGGGGCCACTCGATCGGCATCGTTCGCGCCGTTGTCGCAGGTGTGGCTGACCCTTGACCGGATGACGGTTCCCGAACTCGCCGGGGCGAACGTCGCCGTCGGTGAGGTGGCGGGCCTGCGGGTGAGTCCGATGGCCACCGACGATGCCGCGGCACGGGTCGATCTGCTGGTCAGTGTTGTGCCGGCCGACGGTGCATGGCGCGGTTCGATTACCTACGCCGCAGATCTGTTCGACGAGACGACGGTGGCGTCGTTGGCGCGACGGCTGGTGCGCGTCTTCGACAGCGCGGTGGCCGACCCCGACGCGGCGGTCGGTGACATCGCCCTTGACGACGCGATTGATCTGGCGGCGCTGACTGCCGACGCCTTGGTCGAGTCGACGCCAGTGGTCTCGGCCGCGGTCGCGGACGAGGAGGCCGCAAAGGCCGTCGTAACCGGTGGGCCGGGCCGGGCGCCGGCATTGTTGTCGGAGTTGTTCGTCGCCGCCGCACGTCAGCACGGGATGCGTCAGGCGGTCGTCGACGCGAGCGGCGAGGCCCTCACCTACGCCGAACTTGACGCGCGCTCGAATCGGCTGGCGCGGTGGCTGACCGCCCGCGGGGTCGGGGCCGACGATCGGGTGGCACTGGCCATCGGGCGGTCGGCGAGCCTGCTGACCGCGATCTGGGCGGTGGCGAAAGCCGGCGCCGCCTACGTGCCCATCGATCCGGACTATCCGGCCGAGCGGATCGCGATGATGGTCGAGGATTGCGGGGCCGTGCTGGGCATCGCCCTGGCGGCCACGCGCGACCTTCCTGAGCAGGGGTTCGAGTGGGCGCGGATCGACGATGCTGCGGTGAGTGCGCAGATCGCGGCACTGTCGGATGCGCCGTTGGCCGACGAGGAACTGGTGCGGCCGGTCCGGATCGACAACACGGCCTACCTGATCTACACGTCGGGTTCGACCGGCCGTCCTAAAGGGGTTGCGGTCAGTCATGCCGGGCTGGCCAATTTTGGCCACGAGGAGGTGCGCCGGAGCGGGGTCGACGAGTATTCCCGCGTCCTGGGGTTCGCCTCCCCGAGTTTTGACGCCTCGATTTTGGAGTACCTCTTGTCGACCGTCAGCGGCGGGGTGCTGGTGTACCGGCCGTCCGACGCTATCGGCGGCCCGGTGCTGGCCGACTACCTCACGCGTCAGGCGGTCACCCATGCCTTCCTGACCCCAACGGTGTTGGCCACTCTCGACCCGACGGTGCTGCCGACATTGCGGGCGGTCTATGTCGGCGGCGAGGCGGTGCCGGCGACGTTGGTCGACCAGTGGGCACTGCTGCGACGGGTGCAGGCCATGTACGGTCCCACCGAGGCCACGGTCGCGGTCAGCATGAGTAGCCCGATGCAGCCCGGCCAGCCGGTCAGCATGGGCGGGGTCATCAATGGGGTCGGATTTGTGGTGCTCGACCATCGGATGCGACCGGTGCCGGTGGGGGTGCCCGGCGATCTCTACATCCTCGGCCCGGCCCTGGCCCGGGGGTACCACGGCCGTTCAGACCTGACTGCGGACCGGTTCGTCGCCACCGCGTTCGGTCCGGCGGGGACCCGGATGTATCGCACCGGCGATGTGGTGCGCTGGCGTCAGGACAGTACCGGGCAACTCGTTGCCGAGTACTCCGGTCGGAGCGACGATCAGGTGAAGCTGCGCGGTTTGCGCATCGAACTCGGCGAGATCGATGCGGCGCTGGCCGCCCACCCGGCGGTGAGGTCTGCCGTCGTGGTCGGTGTCGGTGCCGACGGCCAGCTGGTCGACTCGGGCGAGTCGGTGATCTCCGGACTCGCCGGCTATGTGGTCCTTGCCGAGCCGGTAGAGATGACCGAGCTGCGCGCGACCCTGGTCGAGCGGTTGCCCGAGTACATGGTTCCAGCGAGCCTGACCGAGATCGACGCGCTGCCGATGACACCGGCGGGCAAGCTGGATCGTCGTGCGCTGCCCGCGCCCGAGCTGGGGATGTCGGCGGGCTATGAGCCGCCGCGGACCGAGGCGGAGACACAGCTGGCGGCGATCGTCGGCGGACTGCTGGGTATCGAGCAGGTGAGTGTGACCGAGTCGTTCTTCGCCCTTGGCGGCGACTCGATTATGTCGATCCAACTGGCGTCGGCGGCGAAGGCCGCCGGGATGGTGGTCTCACCCCGAGAGATCTTCGAGTACAAGACGATTCGGGCGATCGCGGAGGTGGCGACGGACGCCTCGGCGCAGCTGCCCGACCTGGTGGAGCCCGACGAGGGTGATGGCGATCGGGTTCCGCTGACACCGGTGGTGTCGTGGATGCTGGACCTGAGTGACACCCCCGACGATTTTGCGGACTTCTCGCAGTCGGTGGTGCTGGTGGCCCCGGCCGAGCTGACCAGCGCGACGCTGGGCGAGGTCGTCGAGGCCGTGGTGGCGGCGCACCCGATGCTCGGTGCCGCCCTGACTCAAACCGACGGCGACTGGCAGCTGCGAACCGGTGTGGGACGCAGTGGGGTGGCCGAGCTGACCTCGGCACACCGGGTCGGCGACGACGAGTTCGACGCCGATCTGGTGCGTGCCTTCGAAGCGGCCTCCGCGCGGCTGGCTCCCGGTGTGGGGCGAAACGTCGAGGCCGTGCTCGTCCGCGATGCCGAGGGCCCCGCGCGAGTCGTTCTCGTCATTCATCACCTCGTTGTCGATGCGGTGTCCTGGCGCGCGGTGGTCGAGGACCTCCTCACCGCATGGGCTCAGCACAGTGCCGGTCAGCCGTATTCGCTGCGTCCCGAGGCGACGTCGATGCGGGCCTGGGCGATGGCCCAGGCCGAACGGGCCGCCGACCGCCGCAGTGAGCTCGACTACTGGCTGCCCCGCGCGCGGGTCACCGATCTCGGGGTGGAACTGGATCGTGGCCGCGATCGGGAGCACACGGTGCAGACCGTTATCGAAGATGTGCCCGCGGATGTCACTGAAGCAATTCTGACCAGGGTGCCGGCAGCTTTCGGCGGCGCGGTGAACGATCCCCTGGTGGCGGCGCTGGCCCGGGCCGTCCGGTCCTGGCAGCATGCCCACGGCATCGTCGACGAGGCACCGGTGGCCCTGTTGGTTGAAGGCCACGGCAGGTACGAAGAGGTGCTGGCCGCCGGGTCCCACCCGGTGCGTGCCGACCTGTCGCGCACGGTTGGCTGGTTCACCACTATCGCACCGATCAGCGTCGATCCCGGCGTTGATGTCGAGCATGCGGTGAAGGCGGCGAAGGAAGAGCGCGTCAACGCCCCCGACCGTGGCATCGGCTTTGGGCTGTTGCGGTTCGGGGCGAGCCCGGAACTCGCGGAGCGGCCGTTGCCGGCGATCAGCCTCAACTATCTGGGGAACATCGCAGGCGGCGACGAGGCGGTCGGCGACTTGCTGCCGGCGGCCGATGCGCCCCGCCTGCCGGGTACGGTGCGCGGGGCGATGGTGGCCACCAATGCGCTGACCATCAACGTCAGCACGGTGCTCGACGACGACGGCGGCCGACGGTTCTCGGCGGCCTTCGGCTTCCCCGGCGCGCTTCTCGAGTCGTCTGCGGTCGCCGACCTGGCGCGCCGCTGGACCGACGAGTTGACCGCAATCGTGGCCCATGTGGACGCGGTCGGCGATCCGGGTCTCTCACCGTCGGACGTGGTGGGTGTGGAGGTGTCCCAACACGATCTGGACACGTTGGCCCGACGGTACCCGGGTGCCGCGGTGTGGCAACTGTCGCCGTTGCAGCGCGGATTGGCCTTCCAGGCGGAGATCGTGACCGGCGCGGACGCGGCGGTGGATGTGTATGTGGCGCAAGCGGTTCTGCAGCTCGACGGCAATGTCGACATCGACCGGCTGCACGGTGCGGCGCAGGGCTTGCTCGAGCACCACCGAGTCCTGCGATCCGGCTTCGTCCGGACCTCGAGCGGCACTGTGGTCGCGGTGGTGCCGCCCAGCGCCGAGGTCGGGTGGCGGGTCGTCGACCTGATGGGGACGACGAGTGACGTCGTGGCGCAGCGAGTCGCCGAGATCGCCGACGCCGAGCAGGTCAATCCCTTCGATCTGAGTGACCCGCCGCTGATCCGGTTTGTCGCGGTGCGCACCGAATCCGGGGTGCGACTGGTCGTCACCAGCCACCACATCCTGGTCGACGGCTGGTCGTCGCCGCTGGTTATCGCGGATCTGTTGGCGCTGTATGCCACCGGGTCGACCTACACCGGCCAGGTCAATACGTCGGGTAACGACTTCGCGGATTTCCTCGCGCTCCCTCCCGTCGCCGACGATGCCGAGAGTATGGCGGCGTGGCGCAACCTGTTGCTGCCGCTGGAGGAACCGACCCTGGTGGCAGCCAACTCGGTGCCGACCAGTGACCAGCTGCCCCGTGATCGCATTGTCGTCCTCGACCCCGAGTTGTCGGCCGCGATCGAGGATGCGGCCCGTACGCGGGGCGTCACGGTAGCGGTCATCATGCAGTTCGCCTGGGCGGTCCTGTTGTCGCGACTGACGGGCAACCGCATTGTCGCCTTCGGCGAGACCGTGTCGGGTCGGCCGGCGAACCTCGAGGGCGTCGAGGCGATGGTGGGCTTGTTCATCAACACTCTGCCCGCCGTGGTCGACGTCGACCCGGATGCGACGATCGGCGAAGTGCTCGACCGCATTCAGACGGCCAAGGTGTCGGTGCTCGACCATCAGCACGTTTCGCTGTCCGAGATCATGGCGGCCGCCGGGGTGCCGGTGCTGTTCGACACCCTGGCGGTGCACGAGTCGTATCCGGTCAACACCGATTCCATTGCGGGGGCCGATCCCTCCGGAACGGGCGACTTGACGGTGGCCGACGTGTGGGCGCGCGACGCGACGCATTATCCGCTGTCCTTCGTGACGTCGGAGAGCGGTGACTCGTTTGTCCTCAAGGTGAAGTACCTGCCAGCCGTATTCGACGACCGGCAGATCGAGGTATTGACCGATACGCTCCGCCAGATTTTGACGGCCACGGCGGGCGCCGCCACCACTCGGGTCGCCGAAATCTCGCTCCTCGGCGCGGACGAGGCCGCCGCCTTGACCCCGGTTTCCGGTGGGGTCGGCGAACCGCCGGTGGTGTTGGCCGGGCTATTCGCCCGGGCGGCACAGCGGTGGCCGGAGCGTGTCGCGGTTGTCGACGGTTCCGGTGCCGCGTTGACGTACGCCGAGTTGGATCAGCGGTCCAACCAGCTTGCGCGCTGGCTTGTCGATCGTGGAATCGGGGTGGAATCGCTGGTCGCATTGGCGATCCCTCGGTCGGTTGAGTTGCTGACCGCGATTTGGGCGGTGGCCAAGACGGGCGGCGGCTACGTGCCGATCGATCCGGACTACCCCGCGGAGCGGATCGCGGCAATGGTCGAGGATTCCGGTGCGGTGCTCGGGCTGGCGGTGCGTGCTGCTGGGGAGCTGCCGGACGAGGGCTTCGAGTGGGTTCATATCGACCGGCCCGACGCGGTCGCCGAGATCGGTGCGCGCGACTCGGGGTCGCCTGTTGCGGTGCGGGCCGAAGCGCGCCCGCACAACACCGCCTATGTGATCTACACATCCGGATCGACCGGACGGCCGAAGGGTGTGGCCGTCACGCACACCGGCCTGGCGAACTTCAGTGCGCAGGAGGCCCGCCGACTGAAGGCCGGCGATGCACCTGTCGTCCTTGGTTTCGCGTCGCCGAGTTTCGATGCCTCGGTGCTGGAGTATCTGTTGGCGACGGAGGCGGGGGGCACGCTGGCCTACCGTCCCAGTGCGGCGATGGGCGGTCCAGAGCTGCAGCAGTTCATGCGCGACCAGCGGATCACGCACACCTTCCTGACCCCGACGGTGCTGTCGACCCTGGAACCGGCGGATCTGCCGGATCTGCTCCATGTCGCCGCGGGCGGTGAGGTCGTGCCGCGTGGGCTGGTCGAAGACTGGCTCCGGTACACGCGTCTGCACAACGTCTACGGGCCGACTGAGACCACCATCCTGATCACGATCAGCGATCCGATCGAGGCCGGGCAGCCGGTCTGGATGGGCGGACCGATGCCCGGGGTCGATCTGATGGTGCTCGACGAGCGGCTGCGGCCGGTTCCGGTCGGGATCCGCGGTGAGCTCTACGTCATGGGCGGTGCCCTGTCGCGCGGCTATCTCGATCAGGCGCCGTTGACCGCCGGGCGTTTCGTTGCCACCCCGTTCGGGACGGGCGAACGTATGTATCGCACCGGCGACATCGTGTCCTGGCGGGTCGGTGCCGCCGGCGAGCTGGTGCTGGAGTACAACGGCCGTGGCGACGATCAGGTGAAACTCCGTGGTCTGCGGATTGAACTCGGCGAGATCGAGTCGGCATTGACCACACATGCGGCGGTCGATACCGCTGTCGTGGTCGGCGTCGGCGGCTCGGTGGCCACCGCGCTGGCCGCCTATGTGGTGGGCGGCGACATCGACGTCGCGGAGCTGAAGTCGTTCCTGGGTGAGCGACTTCCGTCGCACATGGTTCCTGCCTCGATCATGGTGCTCGACGCCCTGCCGCTGACCCCGGTCGGCAAGCTCGACAAGCGGGCCCTGCCGGAGCCGATCATCGAGGTCGGCGAGTTCGTGGCACCGGCGACCGAGGTCGAGGTCACGGTTGCCGGGGTGTTCGCCGATGTCCTCGACGTCGGCGTCGACGAGGTCAGCGTCACGGCGTCGTTCTTCGAGCTCGGCGGCAACTCGCTGTCGGCGACCCGCGTGGCCGCGCGCCTCGCGGAAGCGCTCGACGCGGACGTTTCGGTGCGCGATCTGTTTACGACGCCGACGGTGCGTGCGCTGGCGGCCGGCATCGACGCAGGTGCGGGTGGGTTACCGCCGGTGACCGCGGTGGTGCCGCGCCCCGATCGGGTGCCGTTGTCCTTCGCCCAGCAGCGCATGTGGTTTATCAACCGGCTCGAGCCGGATCTGCCGACGTACAACATCCCCGCGGTGTTGCGCTTGACGGGCGCGCTGGATGTGGCGGCCCTGCGGGCTGCGGTCGGCGATGTGGTGGCTCGGCACGAGGTGCTGCGCACCACGTTCCCCGATGTCGACGGGGTGCCGTTCCAGGACGTCGCCGCGACTTCGTCGATCCAGGAGCGTCTCGACTGGCAGGTGGTCGACAGTCGCGAGCAGGTCGAGGCCGTGGTGGTCCAGGGCTTCGACGTGAGCACGCAGTGGCCGATCCGGGTGCGGTTGTGGCAGGCCGGCGAGAGTGAGTTCGTGCTCGCCCTGGTCGTCCACCATATTGCGGCCGATGGTGAGTCGATGCAGCCGCTGGTCACCGACGTGGTGACCGCGTACGCGGCGCGGGCCGCCGGCGAGTCGTCGGGTCTGGCGCCGCTGGACGTACAGGTGGCCGACTTCGCGATCTGGCAGCACAAGGTCCTTGGGTCGCCCGAGGACGCGCAGTCCGTCGTCGGCCGCCAGTTGCAGTACTGGCAGGATCAGCTGGCCGGTGCGCCCGATGTGCTGGAACTGCCGCTGGACCGGCCGCGGCCGCGGATCGCCTCCCATCGGGGCGGACGGGTCGAGTTCGAGATCCCCGCGTCGCTGGGCGATCGGATCATTCGGGTCGCCAAGGACCGGGATGTGACGCCGTTCATGGTGTTGCATGCCGGCCTGGCGGTGCTGTTGGGCCGGTTGGGCGCGACCGATGATGTGAGTGTGGCGACCCCGATCGCGGGGCGTGGACAACAGATACTCGATCCGCTGGTCGGCATGTTCGTGAACACCCTGGTGTTGCGGACGCGCACGCGGTCGGGGCTGAGTTTCACCGATCTGCTCGCCGAGGTGCGCCAAATCGACCTCGAGGCGTTCGCGCATGCGGATGCGCCGTTCGAGACGGTGGTCGAGCGCGTTGATCCGGTGCGCAGCGAGGCGTTCCCGCCGCTGGCGCAGGTCATTTTGTCAGTCACCCATGGCGGTGCCGAGCTGCCCGAGGTCATGGTGGGCGACTTGTCGGTTTCGCCGGTGGCCCCGGCCGAGGCGCCCGCGCAGTACGACGTGAACGTCGCGATCGTCGTGGACCCGGGTAACGCGTGGCGCGGCACCCTGCTTTACGCCACAGAACTCTTTGACGAATCGACGATTGACGAGTTCGGCGGCCGGCTGGCGGCGGTGCTCGAGCAGGTGACCACCGATCCGTCGAGGGCCATCGGCGATCTCGAGGTGCTGACCTCGCGGGAGCGTACGTCGCTGGCGCAGTTGCCCGCGCCGACGGTGCCGGCCGAGGCGGGCCGGTCGCTGGTCGACCTGTTCGCCGACGTCGTCGCGGTCCGCGGTGGATCGCGGGCGGTGTCGGCCGGTGACTCGTCGTTGACGTACACCGAGCTGGACGAGCGGTCGGATGCGATCGCGGCCGGCCTGGTCGCGGCCGGGGTGGGCAGCGGCGACCTGGTCGGCCTGGCCACGGCGCGTTCGGTGAATCTGGTCGCGGCGATCGTGGGCGTGCTCAAGGTGGGCGCGGCATATCTGCCGCTGGATACGACGAACCCGGTTGATCGGCTGGCCTACATCGTCGGCGATTCGGGTGTGCGGGTGGTGCTCAACGATGCGTCGACCGCTGACAGTGAGTTGTGGTCGCACGTCGGGGAGGCGGCGGTTCTCGATGTTGATGACCTGACCCGCGCTAACGCCGGTGTGGTGTTCACGCCGGTACCGATCCTGCCCGCGGCGCGGGCCTACGTGATTTACACGTCGGGATCGACCGGACGTCCCAAGGGTGTGGAAGTGACCCATGGTGACGTCGGTGCCCTGATGGGTGCGACGCGGGCGGACTTCGAGTTCCGCCCCGACGATGTGTGGACCATGTTCCACTCCTACGCATTCGACTTTTCGGTGTGGGAGTTGTGGGGCCCGTTGCTCTCCGGTGCGCGACTTGTCGTCGTGGATCGTGAGTTGGCCCGGGACATCGACGCATTCGTCGGTTTGCTCGCGGCCGAGGGGGTCACATTCCTGAACCTGACTCCGTCGGCCTTCTACCAGCTGATCGATGCCCGGCGTCGACGCCCGGACGCACAGCTGGCGTTGCGCTACATCGTCTTCGGCGGTGAGGAACTGGGCTTCGAGCAGGTGCGCCGGTGGTTCGACGAGAACCCCGACGACGATGCCCGGCTGATCAACATGTACGGCATCACCGAGACCACGGTGCATGTCAGCTTCCGTGACATCGAGCGGGACGTCGTGTCGCGCGCCGATCCCTCGTACATCGGCCGGCCGTTGTCGTCGCTGGCGATCCACATCCTCGACGACCGGCTGCAGCCGGTCCCGCAGGGGGTCGTCGGGGAAATGTACGTCGCCGGCGCCCAGCTCGCCCAGGGATACCTCAACCGGCCGGAACTGACGGTGACCCGGTTCGTCGCCGACCCGTTCGGCCGGACCGGTGGACGGCTGTACCGCACCGGCGACCTCGCGCGCCGGTCCGGTGACGACATCGAATACCTGGGCCGGGCCGATGGCCAGATCCAGCTGCGCGGCTTCCGTATCGAGTACGGGGAAGTCGAAGAGGCCCTGCTCGGCGTCGACGGGGTCGTCGGGTCCGCGGCGCGGGTCATCAGCGACGAGCACCGCGGCGATCTGCTGATCGGATACCTGGTGGTCGAGCCGGGGGCAGTGGTCGACGCGCAGCAGGCCCGTGACCAGGCCGGCGCCCGGGTGCCGCGCTATATGGTGCCGGACCTGGTGATGATCGTCGACCGGCTCCCGCTTACGGCCAACGGCAAGCTCGATCGCTCGGCGTTGCCGCTCCCGGCGGCCGACCGCGCGACCGAGGACTACACCGCGCCCCAGGGGCCGGGCGAAACCGCCGTCGCGGCGGTGTTCGCCGGCGTCTTGGGTGTGGAGCGGGTGTCGGTGACCGAGTCGTTCTTCGATGCCGGTGGTAACTCGTTGTCGGCGATGCGGCTGGTGGCCCGCGTCGGTGAGGCCCTTGATGCGCAGGTGTCGGTGCGCGATGTGTTTGATGCGCCTTCGGTGCGGGAGTTGGTGGCGGCGGTGGCCGATCGGGCGCCGGCGTTGCCGCCGGTGACTGCGGTGGTGCCGCGCCCGGATGAGATTCCGTTGTCGTTCGCCCAGCAGCGGATGTGGTTCATCAACCAGTTCGATCCGGCCTTGCCGACCTACAACATTCCGGCGGTCATGCGATTGTCCGGCGAGGTCGACGTGGATGCGCTGCGGGCGGCCCTCGCCGACGTGGTGGTGCGGCACGAGGTGTTGCGGACCCGGTTCCCCGCGGTGGATGGGGTGCCCCGTCAGGTGGTCGCCCCGGTGGCCGAGGCGACCGCTGATCTGCCGTGGCTGTGGGCGGACTCGGTGGCCGTCTTCGAGAGTGCGGTGACGGCGGGATTCGACGTGACCGTGGACCTGCCGATCCGGGCGGTCGCCCATCGCGTGGGCGAGTCCGACCTGCTGTTCGCCGTGGTGGTTCATCATATTGCTGCTGATGGTGAGTCGATGTTGCCGTTGGTGTCCGATGTGGTGGCGGCGTATGCGGCGCGGGCTGCTGGTGGGTCGTCGTCGGGTTTGGCGGAGCTGGATGTGCAGTTCGCCGATTATGCGTTGTGGCAGCACGAGGTGTTGGGGTCTGCTGGTGATCCGGATTCGGTTGCTGGTGGTCAGTTGGCGTTTTGGCGGGAGCGGTTGGCCGAGTTGCCCGATGTGTTGGAGTTGCCGGCTGATCGGCCGCGTCCGGCGGTGGCGAGCTATCGGGGTGCCGAGATTGGGTTTGAGGTGCCGGCGCTGGTTGCCGAGCGGGTTGCGGTGGTGGCGCGTGAGCGGGGGGTGACTCCGTTCATGGTGGTGCATGCGGCGTTGGCGGTGGTGTTGGCGCGGTTGTCGGGGACGCAGGATATTGCGATTGCGACGCCGGTGGCCGGTCGTGGTCAGGCTGAGCTGGATGATTTGGTCGGCATGTTTGTCAACACGTTGGTGTTGCGGGCCGAGGTGTTGGGGTCGGTGCGGTTCGGGGAGCTGCTCGATCAGGTGCGGGTTGATGATTTGAATGCGTTCGCGAATGCGGATGTGCCGTTTGAGACGGTGGTCGATGCGGTTGATCCGGTGCGTAGTGAGGCGTTTGCGCCGTTGGCGCAGGTGATGTTGTCGTTCGATCCGGGGGCGTCGGCTGCGCAGGCCGATGTCGAGATCGCCGGCATGCAGATCGAGC
>NZ_DIAX01000026.1:0-1782 GCF_002414845.1 Gordonia sp. UBA5067
TGCCCATGGAATACGCCCTCGAGCTAACCCGGCTCATCGAGCTGCAGATGGAAGGATCCGTCGGCTGATGGCGAATACGACGACCCCCGGTACCGACGCCATGAGTGGGCCGAGCGCCACGGTTTTGGCAGCCAACAAAGCTGAACAGTTCACCTCCTTCGAGGTCGACGCCTTCGAGGTACCCGGTCAGCGCGAAGAGGCGTGGCGGTTCACCCCCTTCCGTCGCCTTCGCGGCCTGCACAACGGTTCGGCACCGGCGACCGGCGTCGCTACCGTCGAGGTCGTGGTGGCTGACGGGTCCCTGCCGACCGGACTGACCGTCGAAACGGTCACCCGCGGAGATGACCGCCTCGGTCAGGGGGGTGTCCCATTCGATCGCATTGCCGCGCAGGCATTCTCGTCGTTCCCCGAGGCCACGATCGTTACCGTGGCCGCCGAGACCGTCCTCGACGACCCGGTGGCGATCACCATTACCGGGCCGGGAGTGGATGAAACCGCCTACGGTCACCTCCAGATTCGGCTCGAACGGTTCGCCACGGCGACAATCATCATTGATCAGCGCGGCAGTGGCACCTATGCCGAAAACATCGAGTTCATCGTCGGGGACAATGCCCATCTGACGGTGGTCAACCTCCACGAATGGGCCGACGACACAGTCCATGTCGCCGCCCATCACGCGCTGCTGCAGCGTGACGCAACGTTGCGGCACTTCGCCGTCTCGCTCGGCGGTGACCTCGTGCGACTCTCGCCGACCGTGCACTACGGTGCGCCCGGTGGCGACGCTGAACTATGGGGTCTGTACTTCGCCGACGCCGGTCAACACCTCGAGCAGCGGCTGCTGGTCGATCACTCGCAGCCGCACTGTCGCTCGTTCGTCACCTACAAGGGTGCGCTGCAGGGCGATCCGGCGCTGGGACACGGCCATGAGGCCCATACGGTGTGGATCGGCGACGTACTGATCCGCCCGGCGGCCGAGGGCACCGACACCTACGAACTCAACCGCAACCTGGTGCTCACCGACGGCGCCCGCGCAGACTCGGTGCCGAACCTGGAAATTGAGACCGGCGAGATCGTCGGCGCGGGCCATGCCAGCGCCACCGGCCGATTCGACGATGAGCAGCTGTTCTACCTGATGGCCCGCGGCATCCCCGAGGACGCCGCCCGACGGCTGGTTGTGCGCGGGTTCTTCGGCGAGATCATCGCCAAGATCCCGGTGCCCGCGTTGCGCGAGCGCCTCACCGAGGCCGTTGAGGCCGAATTGGCGGTCGGCGGGGTCTAACCGCCCCATCGACCCCACAGCCCACACATCACACCACCACCAAGGACTTGAAGTGACCACACTGGAAATCCGCGATCTGCAGGTTCGCGTCGCCACCACCGACCCCGACGCCAAGCCGATCGAGATCCTCAAAGGTGTCAACCTCACCGTGAAGTCGGGCGAGACCCACGCCATCATGGGGCCCAACGGCTCGGGCAAATCGACGCTGTCCTACGCGATCGCCGGCCACCCCAAGTACGAGGTCACCGGCGGCTCGATCACCCTCGACGGTGAGGACGTACTGGCGATGAGCGTCGACGAGCGCGCCCGCGCCGGGCTGTTCCTGGCCATGCAATACCCCGTCGAGGTGCCCGGCGTGTCGATGTCGAACTTCCTGCGGACCGCGGTCACCGCCGTGCGCGGCGAGGCGCCGAAGCTGCGCCACTGGGTTAAGGAGGTCAAGGAGTCGATGTCGGCGCTCGAGATTGACTCGGCCTTCGCCGAGCGCAGCGTCAACGAGGGCT
>NZ_DIAX01000026.1:1948-11629 GCF_002414845.1 Gordonia sp. UBA5067
CGGCGAGAAGAAGCGCCACGAGATTCTGCAGCTCGACCTGCTCAAGCCGAAGATCGCCGTTCTCGACGAGACTGATTCGGGTCTGGATGTCGACGCGCTGCGCATTGTCTCCGAAGGCGTGAACCGTTACAAGGCGAAGGAAGACGGCGGCGTCCTGCTGATCACGCACTACACGCGCATCTTGCGGTACATCAAGCCCGACTTCGTGCACGTCTTCGTCGACGGGCGCATCGTCGAATCCGGTGGCGCCGAACTCGCCGACGAGCTCGAGGACAAGGGCTACGAGCGCTTCACCAGCGGTGCGACCGCGTAGGTCCAATCCGACCACACCGAACAGGAGGCCCCCGTGAGCATCGCCCAGGAGAACACCGCAGCGACGTCGGCACACCTCGACGTCGTCGGCCTGCGCGCGGACTTCCCGATCCTGAACCGCCGGGTCCGGGACGACAAGCCGCTGGTCTACCTGGATTCCGGTGCGACTGCCCAGCGTCCGTTGCAGGTCCTTGATGCCGAGCGTGCCTTTCTGCTCAACCACAATGCGGCCGTGCACCGCGGCGCTCACCAGCTGGCCGAAGAGGCGACCGACGCCTACGAGCACGCGCGCGAAACGATCGCCCGATTCGTCGGCGTGGGTTCCGACGAGATCGTCTTCACCAAGAACGCGACTGAGTCGCTCAATCTGGTTGCGTACGCCTTGTCCGACGATCGGGCGGCCGAGGTCTTCCACGGCAAGCCGCTCGGTCCGGGCGACACCATCGTCGTGACCGAGCTAGAACATCACGCCAATCTGGTTCCGTGGCAAGAAATGTGCCGCCGTACGGGGGCAACGCTGCGCTGGTACGGGGTGACCGACGACGGTCGCATCGACCTGGACTCGCTGTCCCTCGATTCGTCGGTGCGGATCGTTGCGTTCACCCATCAGTCCAACGTCACCGGGGCGGTCGCCGACGTCGACGAGTTGGTTCGCCGTGCGCGGGAGGTGGGTGCGCTGGTCGTCCTCGACGCCTGCCAGTCGGTGCCGCACATGGCCGTCGACTTCGCCGCGCTCGACGTCGACTTCGCGGCCTTCTCCGGGCACAAGATGTTCGGACCCTCCGGCGTCGGTGTCCTCTACGGGCGGTCGCGGCTGCTCGAGCAGTTGCCGCCGTTTCTGACCGGCGGGTCAATGATCGAGACGGTGACGATGACGGGCTCGACCTATGCGGCACCGCCGCAGCGGTTCGAGGCCGGCGTGCCGATGACCTCGCAGGCGGTCGGACTTGGTGCGGCGGTCGACTACTTGAATTCGCTGGGCATGGCCGCGGTTGCCGCCCATGAACACGAGTTGACCACCGTGGCGCTTGAGAAACTGGGACGGGTGGCGGGTCTGCGGATCGTCGGCCCCACCGACGCGGTCGACCGCGGCGGCGCGGTGAGCTTCGTCGTGGACGGCGTGCACGCGCACGATCTCGGTCAGATCCTCGACGACGAGGGCGTTGCCATCCGGGTCGGGCACCATTGTGCGTGGCCGCTGCACCGGCGTTTCGGTATCGCCGCGTCAGCGCGCGCCTCGTTTGCCGCCTACAACACGCTCGACGAGGTGGACCGCCTGGTGGCCGCGATCCTCCGGGCGCAAGAGTTCTTCGGGAGCCGCTGACCATGCGGATGGAGCAGATGTACCAGGACGTCATCCTGGACCACTACAAGCACCCGCATGGTCGTGGTCTGCGCGATCCGTTCGGTGCGCAGGTGCAGCATGTGAATCCGACATGTGGTGATGAGGTGACGCTGCGCGTCGCGCTCTCCGCGGACCACACCCGGGTGGCCGATGTCTCCTACGACGGCCAGGGTTGTTCGATTTCCCAGGCGTCGACCTCGGTGCTCTATGACCAGCTCGTCGGCTTGCCCGTCGACGAAGCGCTTCGGGTATTGACTGCCTTTACGGCGATGATGACTTCGCGCGGCACCGATGCGGGCGACGATGAGGTGATCGGTGATGGCGTCGCCTTCGCCGGCGTCGCCAAATACCCGGCGCGGGTGAAATGTGCACTGTTGGGCTGGATGGCGTTCAAGGACGCGGTGAGCCAGGCAGTGGCCGATGCGCCCGAGTCCAGAATCAGAGAAGAGGAACTGACATGAGCAACGCAGAGCCGCAGAGCGAGCCGACCACCTCGTTGCCCCAACTCGACGACGTCGAAGAGGCGCTGCGCGACGTCGTCGATCCCGAGTTGGGGATCAACGTCGTCGACCTGGGCCTGGTGTACGGGATGGACGTCGACGCCGATGCGGTGGCCAAGATCGACATGACGCTGACGTCGGCGGCCTGCCCGCTGCAGGACGTCATCGAGGATCAGGCGCGTGCCGCGCTGGTCTCGAGCGGGCTGTGCACCGACCTGGACATCAACTGGGTGTGGCTGCCGCCGTGGGGTCCGGAGAAGATCACCGACGACGGCCGGGAACAGCTGCGCGCGCTCGGCTTTACCGTCTAGCATCAGACCTGATCGAGGCGGCGACGCCGCCGACGACTGGGCGGTCGCGCGCTCTCGTCGCCGTCGCGAGGACTCGTCGGGGTGCCGATGGTCGTTCAGCTCGACCAGCTGCCGACGCATCATCGGCGAGTTTGAGGCAGGGTTCGTGCCCGCCGTCTAAGCTGATCCGCATGCGCAAACGCCACATCGTCTCAGTCCTCGGCGCGGGTGCTCTCGCCCTCGCCCTGTCCGCGTGCAACTCCGTCGACAACCCCATCGCACCGGGCGGCGCGGCCTCGGTCAAGGTGGACGGTCGGGCGCTCGATCTGCCGAATGCGAGTGTCGGATGTGTCAACAGGGACGGGCGGGTGCACATCTCGGTCGGTTCGGAGACCGGCAACGGCGGGGTTTCCGCAGTGGTCACCGCCGGGGACCAGCCACAGGTCATCTCGGTGGGACTCGGCGCGGTTGACGGCGTCACACTGGGTTACATCTCCGGCATTCCCGGTACTGCTCCCGCGGCAGCGAAGAAGGTCATGAAGACTTACACGATCACCGGGGAGGCGACCGGGATCAATCTGGCCAACCCGCTGCAGCCGTCGCGCCGGCAGTTCGAGATCAAGGTCCGCTGCCCGTAGGCGAAGTCAGCTGCCAGCCACGGTGGCGGGGGTTTCGCGGCCCGCTCGCTGGAGGCGCGCCGACCCCAGACGTCCAGTCTCGGCAAAGAAGTCGACGAGGTCGGCGATGGTCTGCCGGTTGGGTCGGGGTGTGTAACCGAGTTCATCGCGTGCTTTGGAGATGTCGATGGTCGGCGCGGCCTGGAGCGCCGCGAGTGACGCCCGGGAGACGAGGTCGGAGCCGAACAGATGCCCGATCGGCTCGATCAGAGTGATCACGACGTTGAGCACCGACGTCGGGATGGCGAACTGCGCCCGCGGCCGCCCAGTCAGCCGGGCGGCCTCACGGAGGGCATCGATCAGGCGGACGTGCTCGCCGCCGATGATGTAGTTCTCACCTGTGCGGCCACGCTCACCGGCGAGGATGAGTCCGCGCGCCACGTCGCGCACGTCGACGAGGTCGAACGCACCGTCGATGAAGACTGGGACGAAGCCGCGGGCAGCATCGCGCAGGATGCCGTTGATCCGCGACAACGGTCGGCCGTAGGTTCCGTCGGTCGGGCCGTAGACCCCGCTGGGATTGACGATGACCGCGTCGAGGCCGTCGGCGATGACTGCGCGCAGCTTCTGTTCGCCGGCCCACTTGGAGCGGTCGTAGACCGGGATGGCCGTATCCGTCGAGCGCGGGGACGATTCGTCGATGTGGCCGCCGCAACTGTACTGGTCAAAGGAATGGATAGAGCTGCAGTGAACGAAGCGTTCGACCCCCGCGGCGAGGGCGGCGCGCGCCACGGTGGTGACTCCTTCGGTGTTCACCCGCCATGCGATCGGGTCTTCCTGCTTGAGGGTGATCATCGCGACGAGGTGGTAGACTCGGTCGACGCCGGCAAAGGACGCAGTCAGCGCATCGGCGTCGAAGATGTCGACCTCGCGCCATTCGCACCGCTGCGCCGGATGCCGCTGCTCCGACGGTATGTCGCGATCGATCGCCACGACGTCGTGACCGTCGGAAATCAGCTCGTCGATCAGGTTTGTCCCGACGAAACCGGCTGCGCCGGTCACGGCTACGCGCATGGATCACTCCTCAGAATTAGAACGTGTTCTAGTTAGAGTACGTGGCCGGCGGGACTCTGTCATCTCGGTGCGCGTTGTGGCCTCCGTCGAACTGGGTGCTGGGGGTCGCCTACCGTTGGAGTGTGAGCGCAGTGCTGGATCTCCACGATGTGACGTTTCGCCGTAACGGGGTGGAGATTCTGCACGGCATCGACCTGCGGGTCGAGCAGGGTCAGCACTGGGCGATGCTGGGCCGCAACGGGGCCGGCAAGAGCACCGTCCTAGGCTTCTGCGCTGCTCGCGCACACCCGACGGCGGGGACTGTCGCGGTCCTCGGCCATCAGCTCGGGCGAGTCGACGTGGCCCAGATCCGCAAACATATCGGCCACGTCGACCCGCGACACCGCCTCTCCACGCCATTGACGGCGCGTGAAGTGGTGCTGACCGGGGTCACCGGCACAATCGACGTGCCGATGCGCTGGGTACCCACGGCGGCCCAGATCGCACGGGCCGATGAGTTGCTCGCCGAGGCGGGCGTGATCGCGCACCGTGATTCCGTGTGGCAAACGATGTCGCAGGGCGAGCGCGGGCGCACTTTGATCGCGCGGGCCCTGATCGCGGCTCCGCGACTGCTGCTCTTGGACGAGCCGACGACGGGCCTCGATGTCGCGGCCCGCGAGCAGTACCTCGCGACGATGGACCGGATGGCCGCCGGCAACCCGGACATGACCTCGGTGCTGGTCACTCACCACCTCGAGGAATTGCCGACGAGCACGACACACGCAGTGCTGATCGCCGACGGCCGGGTGACGGCGGCCGGCTCGGTGGCGGCGACCCTGACCACTGAGGCGGTGACCGGAGCATTCGATCACCCCATCGCCGTGACGCACGACGGCGGGCGGTTCTCGGCTCGGGCGCGGTAGGCGACCCGAACAGACGCCAGGTGCGAGGTAAGCGGCGGAGAGGGTGGAGCGGCTCGGCCAGTAGGGTGGCCGATAAGCCCGAAAATCGCGCGCGACGGGCACCGGTGCGCGCGGGGGTCCCGAACCGTGAAGGAGTGAGCAGCGTGGCCGGAGAATGGCGTCCCGATCCGAGTGGTCAATACGAGGTTCGGTGGTGGGATGGTCAGCAGTGGACCGACCAGGTCGGCAGTGGTGGACAGGTGTTCACCGCACCGCCGGTGGTACCACATGCACCCCTGCAGCCAGCCCAGCCAACCGGTCATCCGCCCCAGGTGCAGCCGACCGCTCAGCCGATGTCGTTGGCCGACTCGTTCGCCGGCATCCGTGGTGACCTGGTCGATGGCCGCTACAGCGAGAACGAGGAATCTGCCATCGCCAAGCAGAACCAGCGCATGCTGCGGGTGCGGGTCGGCGACCCGTTCTTCGCCCGCCAGGGGGCCATGGTCGCCTACCAGGGCAACGTCGAGTTCACCTTCGAGGGCGGCGGTGCCTCGCGCTTCATCAAGAAGGCCCTGACCGGCGAGGGACTGCCGCTGATGCGGTGCACGGGTCAGGGCGATGTGTTCCTGGCCGACCTGGCCAAAGACGTCCACCTGCTCCAACTGGAGAATTCGGCACTGTCGATCAGCGGCAAGAACGTCCTCGCCTTCTCGGCCGGTCTGGACTGGAACATCGAACGGGTCAAGGGCGGCAGTATGCTGACCGGCGGTCTGTTCAACACGTTGCTGCGCGGCACCGGATGGGTGGCGCTGACCACCGACGGCCCACCGGTCGTCCTCAATGCCGCCGAGGCGCCGACGTACGCCGATACCGACGCCATTGTGGCGTGGTCCGCGCATCTGCAGACGCACCTGGTCTCGAGCATGAAGGCCAGTGCGCTGATCGGACGGGGTTCGGGCGAGGCCGTGCAGGTCGCCTTCACCGGCCAGGGTTTCGTGATCGTGCAGCCATCGGAGGGGATCAACTTCCCGGTGCAGTGAACCGCCGGGGAGTGTCGCCGTCGGTCTCGTCAGCGGGGCGGGGCAGTGCGCTCCTCGCGCAGTTCGACCCGCTCGGATGCGGTGTTCAGAGTCAGTGCCGTCCCGGACACCCGGTAGTGCGGAGCCATCTTGGTGAACGCCGACGCCCACTCGTCGGCGCGGTCGCGCGGCGGGGGACAGGCCATCATCGTCGACGCGAGACGGGAGAAGTGCAGTCGTCCGTCGCGTGCCGTCGCGGTGCCCATCATCCGGTTACAGCCGGCGCTCAGGCTTACGCGGTCCTTTTCGCCGAAGGTGATGGTCAGCGGGCCGCCACCGGGTATCGGCATCGGCAGCACCGACGTCGAGGTGAACGAGCGGCCGACAAGGCCGGGCACCGCGCCGGCGGGCGCTGGCGCAGCGAACAGTACGGCTCCGACTACCCCGGCCACAGCGACCGCCGCCGGGGTGCGGATGGCGATGTACGGCATGGACTCACAGTACCGCCGAAGCCGCCGTCGGTCACCGGATGCGACAGTGCGCTACCGTGGGACGCTGACGGAATCAACTCAGGAGACGGATTAGCCGGTGGGCAAGCTTTCCAACACGATGTGGCGGCTCCTTGGAGCCCAGAGTGGCCGCAACCAGTCCAAATCAGTGGCGCTGATCAAGAAGGCCGCCGACCACGACGACTGGGCGGCGGGTTTCGACGACGACGGGTTCGCGGCAGCGGCCCGCGAACTGGACATCGCCACCGATCTCGCTGATCGCGCCAAGTTCTTGGCGCTGGTCCGTGAGGCCGCGGACCGAGCATTGTCATTGCGCCCCTATGACGTGCAGCTACAGGGGTCCTTGCGCATGCTTGAGGGCGACGTCGTCGAGATGGCCACCGGTGAGGGCAAGACGCTCTCCGGGGCGATTGCCGCCATCGGTTACGTCCTCCTCGGTCACAAGGTCCAGGTGATCTCGGTCAACGACTATCTGGCCGGCCGGGACGAAGCGTGGATGCGCCCGCTCTTCGACATGTTCGGTATCAGCGTGGGCGCCGTCGCCGAGTCTTCGACGGCGTCGGAGCGCAAGGCCGCCTACGAAGCCGACGTCACCTACGGTTCGGTGAACGAAATCGGCTTCGACGTCCTGCGCGACCAACTGGTCATCCGTGAAGACGATCTCATCGCACCCCAACCCGATGTCGCGATCATCGACGAGGCCGACTCGGTCCTTGTCGACGAGGCCCTCATTCCGCTCATCTTGGCCGGATCGGCGACCGGTGAGGTCGCCGACGCGGCGATCGCCGACGTGGTGTCGCGCATGAAGCCCAAGCACTACGAGATCGATACCGAGGGCCGCAACATCAGCCTTACCGACGAAGGTGCCGCCTACGTCGAGGACGAACTCGGTGTGAACCTTTACAGCGAGGCGCATGTGGGGACCACGCTGGTCCACACCAATATCGCGCTCTACGCCTACTACTTGCTCGAACGCGATGTGCATTACATCGTCCGCGACGGACAGGTGAAGCTGATCAACGCGTCGCGCGGTCGCGTGGCCCAGTTGCAGCGCTGGCCCGACGGTGTGCAGGCGGCGGTCGAGATCAAGGAGCGTCTGGACCAGACCGACTCGGGTGAGGTCATCGACACGATCACCGTGCAGGCGCTCATCGGCCGATACCCGAGGGTCTGCGGTATGACCGGCACCGCGCTGGCCGCCGGCGAGCAGTTCCGGCAGTTCTACGACCTCTACGTCTCGCAGATCCCGCCCAACACCGAGAACGTCCGGGTCGACGAGCATGACCGTGTCTACGACACCAAGGCAAACAAGGTCGAGGCGATCGTCGACTTCGTTACGGAGATCCATGAGATCGGCCAGCCGATCCTGATTGGCACCCACGATGTCGCCGAATCCGAGGAGTTGGCGTACTTCCTGGAGAAGGCCGGGGTGTCGTGCGTGGTGCTCAATGCCAAGAACGACGCGGAGGAGGCGACGATCATCGCCGACGCCGGCAAGCTCGATGCGGTCACCGTGTCCACGCAGATGGCTGGGCGCGGTACCGATATCCGCCTCGGCGGCTCGGAGGCGACGCCGGCAGAGCACGACGAAGTGGCCGAACTCGGCGGGCTTTGCGTGATCGGAACCGGGCGCTACGACACCGAACGCCTCGACAATCAGTTGCGCGGACGCGCCGGCCGGCAGGGCGACCCGGGCACGTCGGTGTTCTTCTCCTCGTTGGAAGATCCGTTGGTGACGCGCAACCTCTCCTTCAAGCGCGATCCGGAGTCCTCCGAGCCCGATGGTTCGATGGGATCGCGTGGGGTCGAGTTGATCGAACAGGCGCAGCGGGTCGCAGAGGGGGTGATGCTCGAACTGCACGCCAATACGTGGCGCTACAACACCCTGGTCAACCAGCAGCGCGACATCATCGTCGCGCGCCGCATGGCCTTATTGCGCACCGATGAGGCGTTGACCGACCTCGCTGAGCTGGAACCGGTCCGCTACCAGTCCCTGCTTGACGGGCACCTCCCGGCGCCGGCCAAGGCCGAGCAGAAGGATGCCGAGCAGAAGGACGCCGAGGCGCCGGACGGTGTCGATGCCGCCGACGTGACAGCCGCCGACGATGGTGCCGATCTCGACGGCATCAGCGACTTCGGCCCGGTGACCGAGAAGGTCGAGAAGCCGGTTCTGGCGCAGGCGGCGCGCGAAATCATGCTCTTCCACCTCGACCGGGCGTGGAGTGACCACCTCGCCTATGTCTCCGATGTCCGTTCGAGTATCCACTTGCGCGCTATCGGCCGGGAGTCGCCGCTCGACGAATTCCACCGGCTGATCCTCGCCGAGTACACCAGACTGCCGGCTGAGGCCATCGCGGCGGCGCGCAAGACGTTCCGTGCGGCCACCATCACCAACGACGGGGTGGACCTCGGCAGTGCGGGTGAGCACCGGGCCACGTCGACCTGGACCTACATGGTCCACGACAACCTGTTCTCCTCGGGCGGCGCCAAGATGCTGCAGGGCATCATCGGCGTCTTCCGCTAGGCGTCTCGAGTGTCGGGGGATGGGTCGCGCAGCGATCGGGTAGTCACCGTGCCGAATGCACTGAGCGTGTTGCGGCTGGCGCTGGTTCCGGTCTTCCTCTACGTGCTGCTCGTCGTGAAGGCCGACGGATGGGCGTTCGCCATCTTGATGGCGTCGGGGCTGTCCGATTGGCTCGACGGCAAGATCGCGCGATGGCTCGATCAGTCGTCGGCACTTGGCGTGTTACTCGATCCTCTCGCCGACCGGGTGTACATCATCGCGATTCCGTTGGCGTTCGGGGTCCGTGGATTTATTCCGTGGTGGATCATCGGGTTGATCGTCGCCCGCGACGTACTGCTCGCGGCACAAGTCCCGTTGCTGCGGCGCCGCGGGATCGTCGCGCTGCCGGTCCTCTATGTCGGTAAGGCGGCCACCTTCGCGTTGATGAGCGCCTTCCCGTGGATCCTGCTCGGGCAACTCGACACGCTGGTGGGGCGGATTGCGCTGCCGTTTGGCTGGGCGCTGCTCATTTGGGGCGTCGCCCTGTATCTGTGGACTTTCGTCCTCTACTGGTATCAGACCTTCAGTGTGGTGCGCGGCAACGCCGGACCGGAGACCCTCAGTTCGCCCC
>NZ_DIAX01000026.1:11741-12003 GCF_002414845.1 Gordonia sp. UBA5067
CCCCCCCCCCCCCGCCGCAGGCGGACCCGATACCGTTGTCGCCGACGAAGGGAAGGCAAGTGGCTGAATCGAACATTCCCGACCACCTCCGCTACACCGTGGAACACGAGTGGGTGGTGAAGGTGGACGAGACGACCGTCCGGGTCGGGATCACCGACTATGCGCAGGATCAGCTTGGCGATGTCGTTTTTGTGCAGTTGCCCGGGGCCGGCGACTCGGTGGCCACCGGCGATTCCTTCGCCGAGGTCGAGTCGACCAAGAG
>NZ_DIAX01000026.1:12107-12792 GCF_002414845.1 Gordonia sp. UBA5067
CGCCGAGGTCGAGTCGACCAAGAGTGTGTCGGACATCTACAGCCCGCTCGACGGCGAGGTCGTGGCAGTGAATGACGCGTTGGAGGGCTCGCCGGATTTGGTGAACTCCGATGCGTATGGTGCCGGCTGGCTGGCGGAGATCCGGGTGAGTTCGGGGACTGCCGACGATTTGCTGGACACGCTGCTCGACCCGGCCGCATATGAGGCGCAGATCGCCGATTAGCCGGATTACCGACCGGTTGGTAACGACTTGGGTTCGGCCGGTCCCGCGGTCGCCAACGGTGCGTGGGATCACGGCTGCACCGGTATGATCGGAAGTGCTTGTCACGGTGGATGGGGCACCGGATCGGTGACGAAATTCTGCGAAGCTTGGAATTCGCGGCGCGAGACGACGACTGCGTCCGGCGTGCCGCCAATGGGGAAAATGACAGGAGAAGTGGTGAGCGACAACGACAATGGGTTCGAAGCGCCGGTCGAGACGACCTCGGTGTTTCGCGAGGAGATCATCAAGGAACTCGACGCCTCTGGCGCGTCGAGCAGCGAACCAGCCGACCTCGGTGTGGAGCGACTCGCGCCGGGGACGGCATTGTTGGTGGTCAAGCGCGGCCCGAATGCTGGATCGCGCTTCCTCCTCGACCAGGCAACGACGTCGGCCGGGCGGCACCCCGACAGTGACATCTTCCTC
>NZ_DIAX01000026.1:12897-20250 GCF_002414845.1 Gordonia sp. UBA5067
CACCCCGACAGTGACATCTTCCTCGACGATGTGACCGTGAGCCGGCGCCATGCCGAGTTCCGCCTCGGCGAGGGAGACTTCCAGGTCGTCGACGTCGGTAGCCTCAACGGCACCTACGTCAACCGCGAGCCGGTCGATATGGCGACGTTGAGCAACGGTGATGAGGTGCAGATCGGCAAGTTCCGTCTCGTGTTCCTCTCCGGCCCGCGTGACGGTTCCGCTGCGTCGTGACGTTGTCACCCGCGCCTCAGGAGCGCGGCGAGTCGATGATGTCGATCGGCTCGGTCCTCGCCCGCCTGCGTGACGATTTTCCGGATGTCACGATCTCGAAGATTCGATTCCTCGAATCGGAGGGTCTCATCACGCCCGAGCGGGCACCGTCGGGGTACCGGCGGTTCAACGAGTCCGACTACCAGCGCCTGCGCTTTGTCCTAACGGCCCAGCGCGACCGCTACCTGCCGCTCAAGGTGATTCGTGAGCAACTCGACGCGATGGATCAGGAGGAACACTCCCGGGTGACGATGTTGTCGTCGGCACGGGGGACGGTCGCGCCGGCGACCGATTTCGGTGTGCGCGGCGGCCGGATCGCGCGCGAGGAACTCATCGAGCGAACCGGTGCCGACACCGGGTTCATCACCGAGTTGATGCGCAACGGCCTGCTGAGCGCCGGGGCGGGCGGATTCTTCGACGAGGATGCTGTCCGACTCGTCGAGGCGGCGGCCGCGCTCGCCAACTATGGGCTGCAGACGCGGCATCTGCGTGCGTTCAAGGTCTCCGCCGACCGCGAGGCGGGCCTCGTCGGACAGATTGCCAGTCCGATCGCCAAAGGCAAGGGGACCGGCGCGCGGGACCGCGCCGATGAGCTCGTGCGGGAGATCGCGGCGCTCTCGGTCACGCTGCACACCCAGCTGGTGAAGGCAGCGGTGCGAGACATTCTCGACTGACCTGTCGAAAGGGTAGGTTGGCGGTATGGGTCAGATGGAGGTCGTCGGGATCCGGGTCGAGGCACCCGCGGCTCAGCCGGTGCTGCTGTTGCGGGAGGTCGGCGGCGAGCGCTATCTCGCCATCTGGATCGGGCAGAACGAGGCTGCATCGATCGCCCTGCACCAAAAGGGGATCGAGCCTCCTCGGCCCCTCACCCACGACCTGATCGTCGATTTGGTCGAGGCTTTCGGCCAGCATCTGGAGCAGGTTCGAATCGTGGATATGCGCGAGGGCACTTTCTATGCGGAGATGGTGTTCGGTGATTCGATCGTTGTTTCGGCTCGACCGTCCGATGCCGTCGCCGTGGCCCTGCGAGCCGGTGCTCCGATCCACGCCGCCGAGGAGCTACTCGTCGAGGCAGGCCTGGTGATACCGGACGAGGACGAGGTTGACGGCTCGGGTCTGAAGGAAGACGAGCTAGAGCGCTTCAAGGAGTTCTTGGACCAAGTTTCTCCTGACGACTTCAACCTGGGCGAGCAGTAGCAGTGGTGGCCAAGGTCACGGTTCGGTCTCTACCTCAACTTTAGGGTTAACTCTCCGCGAGTCGTATTGCCCGAGGGCGCCCCGGTTGCCTACCGTTATCTAGAGATGGTCGGGCGAATACCGGCGTATTCTGATGACCAGCGATGGCGAGGGAGACAGCAGTGGGCGACGACATGAACCCCGGCGATTCGGATCGGACGGGCGCGCAGGGATCGCTGGCCGAGGTGGCGCCGGGTTTGTTCCCCGGAAACGTCGTTCCCGACGAGCTAGTCGGATACCGCGTACCCAGTGCCTGCCAGATCGCCGGCATCACCTATCGACAGCTCGACTACTGGGCGCGAACCTCGCTCGTGGTCCCCTCGATCCGAGGCGCTGCCGGCTCAGGCAGCCAGCGGCTGTACTCCTTCAAGGACATCCTGGTCCTCAAGATCGTCAAACGACTCCTCGATACGGGAATCTCCCTGCAGAACATCCGCGTCGCCGTCGACCACCTGCGCAAGCGCGGTGTTGAAGATCTGGCCCGCGTCACTCTCTTCTCCGACGGCACGACCGTCTACGAATGCACATCTGCCGAAGAAGTCATCGATCTGCTGCAGGGCGGCCAGGGTGTCTTCGGCATCGCGGTCTCCGGCGCGATGCGCGAACTCACCGGCACCATCGCCGACTTCCCCGGGGAGCGGGCCGACGGCGGCGAGTCCGAGGCCGCGCCCGAAGACGAATTGGCGGCGCGGCGACGCACCCGCAAAACCGGCTAGATACCGGGTAGACTGACACGCGCGTCGCTACCCGGTGGGAGAGCGTCACCCCCGTGGTGACCGCCGAAGGAGCAATACCTCTCCGTCAATCTCTCAGGCACCCGGACCGCTGGGCTGACGGCGTCTCTGGAATGAGACGGGTCGCACCCGTCTGCCACGGGGAAGAATTCGCGTCGCACCGGCGCGACGGTTCACACTCTCAGGCGCCATGACAGAGGGAGAGGGCACCGGCAACGCGCAAGAGAGTCGCTACAGATGTCCTCCCACACAGATCCCACCCGCCCGGCGTCCGCGCATGTAATTGCGGCCCCGTTGTTCGCCGATCGCCATATCGGCCCGAACGCCGCAGACCTCGAAAAGATCCTCGCAGTCATCGGTGCGACCTCGCTCGACGAGTTGGCGCAGCGTGCGGTGCCGGCCAGCATTGCCGATCCCGTCGACGGTGAGATCGCAACCGGGTTGGCCGTTCTTCCCGAGCCATTGACCGAGGAACAGGCCACGGTTCGATTGCGCGAGTTGGCCGACCGCAACACGGTCCGTCGGTCCATGATCGGGCTGGGTTACTACGACACGCACACACCGGCGGTCATCCGCCGGAACATCGTGGAGAACCCCGCCTGGTACACCGCGTACACGCCCTACCAGCCCGAGATCAGCCAGGGGCGGCTCGAGGCGCTGCTGAACTTTCAGACTATGGTCGCCGATCTCACCGGAATGATGGTGGCGAACGCCTCGATGCTCGACGAGGCGACCGCTGCCGCCGAGGCCATGACGCTGATGCTGCGGGCCACCAAGAACAAGTCTCGGCGACTCATCGTCGATGCCGAGGTGTTCCCGCAGACCCGTGCCGTCATCGAGACGCGGGCCGAGCCGCTCGGCATCGACGTCGTCGTCGTGGCGCTGGACTTCACCGCCGACGGGGCCGGCCTCCCGCCCGGTGACTTCTACGGGGTCATCACACAAGTGCCCGGCGCCTCAGGCCGACTGGTCGATGCCGGGCCCATCGTCGCCGCGGCCCATGAGCGCGACGCGATGGTCGCGGTCGGCGTGGACCTCCTCGCAGCGACCCTGGTCACCCCGCCGGGCGACCAGGGGGCCGATGTGTGCTTCGGCACCACCCAGCGGTTTGGTGTTCCGATGGGTTTTGGCGGTCCCCACGCCGGCTACCTGACGGTGACTGCGCCCCTAACCCGCCAGCTGCCCGGGCGACTCGTCGGTGTGTCGAAGGATGCCGACGATAACACCGCATACCGATTGTCGCTCCAGACCCGCGAGCAGCACATCCGTCGGGAGAAGGCGACCAGCAATATCTGTACGGCCCAGGTGCTGCTTGCGATCATTGCCGCCATGTATGCCGGCTATCACGGGCCGGCCGGGCTGCGCGCCATTGCCCGGCGCACCCATCAGCGCGCCGTCCAGGTGGCCGCGGGTCTCGGTGCGCTGGTGGTGCATGATCGGTTCTTCGATACCGTGCTCGCACAGGTTCCCGGACAGGCCAGTGAAGTCGTCGCCGCCGCCCGCGAGCGCGGGATCCATCTCCGCCTGGTCGATGACGATCATGTTGCCGTCGCCTGCGACGAGACTACGACAGCGGCTGATGTGAACGGCGTCCTCGGTGCGTTTGAGGAGGTCGGCGCAACGGGGGAGCGGACCGGCGCGGTACCGGCCACGAACATCGAAAGCCGCACGTCGGAGTACTTGACCCACCCTGCTTTCCATCGCTATCACACGGAGACGGCGATGCTGCGATACTTGCGCTCGCTGTCAGACAAGGACATTGCGCTCGACCGGAGCATGATTCCCCTCGGATCGTGCACGATGAAGCTGAACGCCACGACCGAGATGGAGCCGATCACCTGGCCGGAGTTCGCGAACCTGCACCCGTTCGCGCCAGCCGAGGACACCGCGGGAATCCGCGAACTCATCGCCGAACTCTCGGAGTGGCTGGCAGCGATCACCGGCTACGACCAGGTCAGCCTGCAGCCCAACGCCGGCTCGCAGGGCGAGTATGCCGGCCTGCTGGCCATCCGTCGCTACCATCTCGACAACGGTGACGCCCTGCGCGACATCTGCCTGATCCCGGCCAGCGCCCACGGCACAAATGCGGCGTCGGCCGTGATGGCGGGCATGCGGGTGGTCGTTGTCGCGTGCCGGGAGAACGGCGACGTCGATACGGTCGACCTGGCGGCGAAGATCGCCGAGCATGGGGCGAATCTGGCTGCGACGATGATCACCTACCCGTCTACGCACGGTGTCTTTGAGGATGCAATCGGCGATATTTGCGCTGCGGTGCACGATGCCGGCGGCCAGGTGTACATCGACGGCGCAAATCTCAACGCGCTCGTGGGTGTCGCGCGGCCCGGTCGGTTCGGCGGCGACGTCAGCCACTTAAACCTGCACAAGACCTTTTGCATTCCGCACGGCGGTGGCGGTCCCGGTGTCGGCCCGATCGGTGTGCGCGAGCATCTCGCGCCCTACCTGCCCGGGCATCCGCTGGC
This sequence comes from Gordonia sp. UBA5067, assembly GCF_002414845.1. GTDB lineage: Bacteria > Actinomycetota > Actinomycetes > Mycobacteriales > Mycobacteriaceae > Gordonia > Gordonia defluvii. The sequence goes on from NZ_DIAX01000026.1 coordinate 17,618, forward strand.
ACCGGAGCTCTCGGCGGCTCACTCCGCCATGCTCCGTGCCACCGGTGACCTGACGGTTTCGGCCGCGCCCTATGGATCGGCGTCAATCCTGCCGATCACCTATGCCTACATCCTCATGATGGGAGCGGCCGGGCTGCGCCGGGCGACGCTGAGCGCCATTGCATCGGCGAACTACATCGCCCGCCGTCTCGGCGACGACTATCCGGTCCTCTACACCGGCGACGGCGGCTGGGTCGCACACGAGTGCATTTTGGATCTGCGCGACCTGACGAAGCAGACCGGCGTAACCGTGGACGACGTGGCGAAGCGACTGGCGGACTATGGATTCCACGCGCCGACGATGAGCTTCCCGGTTGCCGGCACTTTGATGGTCGAACCGACCGAGAGTGAGAGCCTCGAGGAAATCGACGCCTTCTGCGATGCGATGATCGCCATCCGTGCTGAAATCGGCAAGGTCGGGTCGGGGCAGTGGTCGGTCGACGACAATCCGTTGCGCGGTGCGCCGCACACGACCGAGTGCCTGGTCGGCGAGTGGGATCACCCGTACTCGCGCGAGGAGGCCGTCTTTCCGAACGGACTACCGTCCGACGGCGCCCGCGTCAAGGTCTGGCCGTCGGTGCGCCGTATCGACGGGGCATTCGGCGATCGCAACCTCGTGTGCAGCTGTCCTCCGATTGCGGCCTTCGCCGACTGACCGGTCCAGTGGCCCGGCGGCGAGTTCGCTACCGCAGGACCTGTTGGCTGAGCGCGACGCTCGCCGCTGGCTCAGGCCGCTGCATCCGATCGCGAATCGGTGCGAAGCCCACGATTACGCCCCCGGTCGGCAGGGGCGCACGGTCAGACCGGTAGCCGAGCGCGGTCAGGAGGGCGATCTGCGTCGGCTGCTTCGCGAATTCGATGAACTGCGCGACACCGTCCGATTGCGCGGCCGTGATGTTGTTGCCGGACATTCTCAGGACCGGGTAGTCGGCGACCGGGGTCGGCCCGGACGGGGAGAACCCGCGGAGGTCGTCGTCGATCTTCCTGGTTCTCGCGAGCAGGAACAGTTGCTGCTCGGTGATTGGGACGGCGTGGATGCCGCGACGAGGATCCCCCTTGCTGATTGCGACGACGGTTGCCGCCGCGGTGCCTTCCGCAGCGGGCGGGGCCGCGGCCAGCACCGCTCCAATACCGCCGGTGACCGGCGGCGACTTCGCTTCGGCGACAGTCAGTGGACCGGTTGCGCGAATGATGTCGGCGGCGATTGCCTGACCCGCTAGCGCCGTCGCGTCCGAGGCGGGGCCGAGCGGCATCGCCAGCCGTAGCGGCCCCCACGTGGGAAGACCGAACTCGGCCATCGCGTCAGGCCGCTTGGCCAGTTCCGGAAGCCGGCCCCAGCCAAGTTTGCCCGCGGCCTTCTCGGCGAAGGCGGCACGCATGGCGAGGACGACGGGGGAGGTGACTAACGAGTCGGGGTCGCCCTCGACGGCGCGGGGTCTTGCCGTGGTGAGTTCGGCGGCCCACACCGAGGACTGTGGGATCCAAGCCGCAGGCCGGGCACCCATGGATTCGGACTCCCACGTGCCGAGGAGGCCGTCGAGGGTGACCTTCGAATCGCCGGGTCGCACCTGTACGGTCACGCAGTGGTCGCGCACCACCGGCCGCGTGGCGTTGTACTTCTTGGCGATCTCGCCGAGGACCTCGGCGAGATCCGGGCTGGTGATGATCGGAACCGTCGCGGGACCCGCGACGCAGGTGCCGGCGGCCTGGTCGGCTTGGCGTCCGACGCGGTCGCGCGCCTGGAACCAGGCCACTCCCAACCCGGCGACCAGCAGCACGACCAGAACGGTGGCGAGGAGCGGATGCCCCCCGCCACCGAACCCGTGCCGGCTACTGTTCCGCGCCATGGGCGGCTTTGAAGTCACGACGGCGGCGGTGCAGGATCGGCTCGGTGTACCCGCTCGGCTGCGAGGCGCCTTCGAGGATCAACGCTTTCGCTGCACCGAACGCGATGTTGGTGTCGAAGTCGGGCGCCATCGGGGTGTACGACGGGTCGTCGGCGTTCTGTCGGTCGACCACCGGCGCCATCCGCTGCAGCGCACCAACGATGTCGTCCTCGCTCACGATTCCGTGGCGGAGCCAGTTCGCCAGTAGTTGGCTGGAGATTCGCAAGGTCGCGCGGTCCTCCATGAGGGCGACGTCGTGGATGTCGGGCACCTTCGAGCAGCCAACGCCGTGATCGATCCAGCGGACCACGTAACCAAGGATCGACTGACAGTTGTTGTCGAGTTCTTCGCGCTTCTCCTCGTCGGACCAGTCGGCCCTCGGGGCGAGCGGAATAGTCAGGATGTCGTCCACCGACGCCGGGGCGCGCTTGGCGATCTCGTCCTGAACCCGGAACACGTCGACCTCGTGATAATGCATGGCGTGCAGGGTGGCCGCGGTCGGTGACGGTACCCACGCGGTGGTGGCGCCGGCCTTCGGCTGGGCGATCTTCTGCTCGACCATGTCGGCCATCAATTCGGTCATCGCCCACATGCCCTTGCCGATCTGGGCCTTGTGGGCCAGCCCCGCGGCCAGGCCGACGTCCACGTTGTTGTCCTCGTACGCCGTGATCCAGGTCTGCGACTTCATGTCGCCCTTGCGGATCATCG
>NZ_DIAX01000010.1:0-4245 GCF_002414845.1 Gordonia sp. UBA5067
AGGCGGGTCAGGCGGGTCAGAAATACGGGCAATCTCAGGACGGGTGATCGTCCAGCGCGCAACCTTGTCCTTATTGCGGGCGTCGGAGTCGACCGTCCACCCGACTGCGCGAAGTGCTGGGGCGTGTCGGGTAATCAATGTGGTGACCGCACGCGACGACTTCGGCCAGTCACGCGGCCGCCGCCAATCCTTGTCGTCGGGTGTCAGCGCGGCCAGGATCTCAGCGGACGTCATACCCTCGGCGGTGAAGTGTTCGGCCCGCAGGTGCTCGATGAAGCCGTCGGCCGATAGGGAATCCTCGGCGATCCGATCAGCGCGACCCAAGTAGTGGGCCATGCCATCGGTGCCAAGTACCTCGTCGACTGCGGCCAGCACGCGCGCGAAGTCCGCCATGCGCGGCATCTCGGCCAGCCTGATCGTCGGCAGCCGATGATGCACTTCGGCGGCCAGGTCGAGCAGCGCACCAAACACAGCCCCCCGACATTTTGACCAAGCGAAATTCAGTTCGCCCTCGTCGCGTCGTCGCGCTTTCGGTATCCGGGGAAGGTCGGCCAGCACCATGCGCTCCCCAAGGTCGCCGCGCAGCGCACCGAGGTCAATGCCGTTGATGACGACGCAGCGCCGGAACTTGACGACGGCGAGACCAGCATCGGAGTACAGGGCGCGCTTGACGTTGCCGTCTCCGGTGGATGCACGGCACAGACTGTCCGACAGCCAGGCAGGTATGCCGCTGAGGTTGTCGAGCGCGACCACCCAACTGCCTGCCGCAGCGGTAACCCACGAGTCGGCGTCGCGGGGTGCCTGCCGCAGCGGGACCGGCGACGGGTCGATTAGGTCGACGATTGTGCGGGTTGCTGACGACTTGGCTGCACCTTGCTCGGCGATCAGGCCGACGACCGGGTGTGGTGCGTCCACCTGTATCAGGGCCTGAATCATGGCGGCCAGGATGACGGGCCGGTCGGCCTCGGCGATGTGCAAGAACGTCCACAGTTCGTCGAGACTGCCGCCGCGTTCGGGGCGCACGACGGGGCCGGTCAACTTCGTTCGGGTGAACACGACGGGCGCGGAGTCGGTGATCTTCCATCCGCCGCCGACGATCTCGATCACGTTGCCGTCGACGTCGCCGCAGTCGATATAGGCGCGGCCTTCGTGCTCGGCGGTCCGCAGGAACATGCAGGTCGGTTCCTTCATCGCAGCGACACCTTCGAGGACGTTCGCGGCGTCGGCCAGAGATTGCTGTGAAGCGACGAGGCCGGTGCCGGCGAAGTAACGCCTGGCGAGTTCGGCGCGCAGTCCGGTGCGCCCGCCGCGCAGCAACATCCCAATATGCGGGAGTGACTTGGATACGGCGAAAGGCTGTTCGTCTTCGCTCATACCAAGCCGGTATTCGGCCTGGGCGAGGTCGACGAGCAGGGCGGCGGTCGACCGCTTCTGTGTCGGTTCGACGTCGGTATCGGGATTGGTGAATTCGGTATCGTCCGGCGGCGGGATGGTCTGATCGGTCACGCCGACCTCCTCTCAATGTGTGCGCCGCTACGGACCGCGTCGGCGTGGTTGCGAACCTGGCGGGCCTCAGATGCCCAGTCGCGGGCCTGGGAAACGTCGACGGCGGCGGCCTTCATGCGCTCGCCGTCAACATCGTTGGCGAATACCCACATGATGGCGGCGCGGTAGACCGAGGCGACGCGCAGCGGATGCCCATCGGGCAACGCGGTCCACGAGGCGCTACCGAAAACTGGTGGTGTCCCGTGACGCTCAAGGCGTTGCAAAGTGGTGAGGGTGCCGTCGAGCGCGGCCTGAAAGTCGATCACGACGTACATCCCTCGACGCGCAGCTCGCTGGTCGGCCACACTTCGCAACGGTGGCTGAGGTCGGCGTGCTCGACGACGACTGCGGTGTACTTGGTGCTATCGGCGAGGATTGCGAGGACGCGGTGTCCTCGCGGGCTGTAGCAGGTAGCATGACTCATGACTGACTTCCTTCGTGGTTGTTGGTGTCGCCCTCGACCTGTCCGCCAAGACTTTGGGTCGGGGGCATTTCCATGCGCGGGGTGCGTAGGTCTTCGGTGTGGTCGTCGGCGATCAGCCCGAGGTCTTCGATCGCGGCGAAATGGTCGGCCCGCACGGCTTTAGGCCGCGCCGCTGAGGCCGAGTGCGGCCTTGAGGTCCGCGGTCGGCACGACGTAACGCGATCCGACCTTGATGACGCGGGTGGGAAACGTGCCATTTTGCGCGGCAGCGTAGGCGGTGCTCGTGCCGATGCCGAACGCTGCGGCTGCGGTCACGATGTCGGTCGAGACGCCCAGGGCGTCGATTTGTTCTGGTGTCATCTTCGAGTCCTATCTGGGATTCCGAACAAATTCCCGTGAATGTTCGGGAATACAAACAGGTCTATCACACGTTCGCTATCTCAGGCAACACCCGATATTCTGTTCGGTATGTCGAACTGGGTAGATGAGGTTGCAAGCCGTATCGGCCGAGAGGTCGCCAAGCTGAGGGGCGAGCGATCCGGACAGTGGCTGTCAGACCAGACGGCCGCAGTGGGCAAGCGAATCTCGAAGGCGTCAATTTCGGAGATCGAGAACGGGAAGCGCAAGTCGGTGTCGGTAGCTGATCTGATGGTGCTCGCGGCCGCGCTCGAAGTACCGCCGATAGTGCTGCTGTTCCCAGGTATCCCAGACGGCAATCTCGAAGTCTTGCCAGGCAGGGATACGGATGCATGGAGTGCAGTCGAGTGGTTCGTCGGAGAAGACAAACGGGACTCTCTGCCGAAGCTTGTGAGGCATCGGAATACGACCGCACGACGACTAAAAGAGCACGAGTTGCACGTGAAGTACGGCAAAGTCTCGCCAAGCGACCTAGGCAAATTCAACGACCTCATCGAGTCCTATAAACGGTGGATCGATGAAGACGAGGAGAAGATGCGTGCGGCAGGTGGGACTGTCGACGATGAGCGGTAGGCCGCGCCTGGCAATCGGCACATATGGCACGATCACCACGACCGAGTTGCCCGGTGGTCAGTGGGACGCCAAGACCCGATACCGCGACCACGACGGCAAGACCAGGCAACTCCGCGCCCGAGGCACAACCGCGGCCAAGGCCAAGGCAGCGCTCAAACTGAAGATCCGCGACCGCCAGCACGCGGTCGGCCACGACAACCTCGACGCCGATTCGACCGTCGCCCAACTCGCCGACCGGTGGATGCTCGACGACGTCGAGCGGGGCCTCGGTCGTGGCGGTAAGCCACGAACCGCAAACACCGTCGCCTACTATCGGCGCGTCGTCGACAAGATCATCAAGCCGGGCCTATCCGACGTGACATTGCGCGAGGCGGACACGCAGCGCGTCGACCGATTCCTACTCGCCCTCCCCGCACTATCGGCCCGCCGGGACGCTCGCGTGGTGCTGCGGCAGGCGTTCGCGCTCGCAGCGCGCTACGGATGCATCTCAGTCAATCCGGTGATCGACGCGCACCGACCACCGGCGAGTCTGGCCAAGCCGCGCGCCCTGGGCGTCGCCGACGTGCACGAGCTACGCCAACGCATACGCAAGTGGCAGGCCGAGGAACTACGCGGCCCACGCCGCGCCCACGACCTTGTCGAGATCTTCGACGTGATGCTGGGGACCGGCGTCCGGATCGGGGAAGTCCTCGCGCTGCGCTGGTCCGACTGCACCGACCTCGACGCCGATCGAGTCGCCGTCACCATCAGTGGCACCGTAGTCACAGAGAAGGGACGCGGCTGCTACCGACAGGACCATCCCAAGACCGACGCCGGACTTCGCACGGTCATCCTGCCTAAGTTCGCCGTCGAAGCGCTAAGACGGCAACGTGATCGAGGCATCCCCTCGGCCGAGGGTCTGATCTTCCCGACGCGCACCGGCTCGCCCAGATGGCCGTCCAACGTCCGCACCGCGTGGCGCAAAGTGCGCGGCGAAGAATACGGGTGGGTCAAGCCGCACAGCTTCCGCAAGACCGTGGGCACACTCGTCGCCAGGGAACTCGGCGTCGAGGCCGCATCGGTGCAACTAGGGCATTCGGCAACGGCCGTGACAGAGCGGCACTACATCGAGCGGGCCGTCGAAGCACCCGATATGACCAGCGTTCTAGACCGGCTCGCCTAGATATCCGTTGCATAAGCGTTGCATCCGACGAAAAAGACCAGGCAGCGCCACAGTCAAAACTATGGTCTACCTGGTCTAATGCGAGCCGCCTAGGAGAATCGAACTCCTGACCTATTCATTACGA
>NZ_DIAX01000010.1:4363-11427 GCF_002414845.1 Gordonia sp. UBA5067
GCTCTACCGACTGAGCTAAGGCGGCGTGCTGCGGGCAGCGAGAACGAGTGTATCGGCAAACCCGAAGCTGGCCAAAACCGCAACGCATCGGCGAGTAGGTGCCGACTCACTGCCCGAACTCGGCGCCACCGCACGGCACTCGGGTCCGGCGCGCCGGATCGAGGGCGTTGCGAACGAGCGCGCCGACCGTCGGCGAGAATGCCATGCCCAAGTGGCCGACTCGCGACTGCGGGCACACGTCCTGTACGACGATGTTGGTCACATTGGCGGCCGGTGGCATGAGCGTCACCGGGTACGGCGTGGACACCTCGTCGAAGCGGGTCGCGAGGTTCACGTATGCGACGCCGGGCTGTCGTGGCCCCCAGTAGTTCTGGCCGGGCGCGCGGGCGGGCAGTCGATCGGTGATCGCACCGATCCGGCTGGTGCCCCGACTCGGCGACGAGACCCCGACGATCGTGCCCACCCGCGGCGTCCGTAGTTGGGCGACGAGCTGGGCGATCGACCCGCCCTGCGAATGGCCGACAAAATCAGCCTTCTGGGCACCGGTCACGGCGAGGACGCGATCGAGGAATGCCGCGACCTGCCGCGCCGAGCGGTCCTTGTTGCCGACACCTCCGGTGTTGCCGCTCCAACTGGTCTGGCCGTAGGTCAGGCTGAATACGCAAAATCCCGCGTTGGCGAGCGTGGGGGCGAGATAGCCGAGGTTGGCAGCCTGGTTCATCGCCGTCCCGTGCAGCAGGATCACCGGGTCACGATCGGTGTGGCGGCAGTGCCATCGGTTCGATCCCGGTGGAGAATTCTGCGCCGATTGCAGGTAGCCGGCGGCGATGGCCGCTGGGACATCGGTCGCGACGGGGAACGGTGCGGCGACCGCGTGAGCTGCCGACAGGGTCGCACAAACCGCTGCGGCGCCGATCGTCGCCGTCAAGGTGGTGATTCGCATGGCAACATTGTGCCGCGTCACCCGGAGTGGCTAGGCGAGATCAGACCACGCCGTCAGCACGGGCTGCGTCGGCCACGGCCTTGGCGACCGCAGGTGCCACCCGGGCGTCGAGCGGGCTCGGCACAATGTAGTCCGGCCGGAGGTCGTCGGCGGCCACGGAGAGGATTGCCTCGGCTGCTGCGATCTTCATGTTTTCGGTGATCCGCCGTGCCCCTGCGTCGAGGGCGCCTGCGAAGACGCCCGGGAAGGCGAGGACGTTGTTGATCTGATTCGGGAAGTCGCTGCGGCCGGTTGCCACAATCGCCGCGTGCCGACGTGCGACATCCGGATGGATCTCGGGATCCGGGTTCGACAGGGCGAACACAATCGCATCGTCGCTCATCGAAGCGATGAGTTCTTCGGCGATCGTGCCGGCCGACACGCCGAGGAAGACGTCGGCGCCAAGGAGGGCCTCGGCCGCACCGCCGGTCAGCTTTCGCGGGTTGGTGCGCTCGGCCAGATCTGCCTTGAACTCGTTGAGGTCGGCTCGGTTGGTGGCGACGATGCCCTTCGAGTCGAGCACGACCACATCGGCGACTCCGCACGCCAACAGGATGTTGGCACAGGCCACACCGGCGGCCCCGGCGCCGGAGATGACGACACGCAAACCGGGGAGGTCGCGGCCCAGCACCGTGACGGCACCCTTGAGTGCAGCCAAGACGACGATGGCGGTGCCGTGCTGGTCATCGTGCATTACTGGGCAGTCGAGAGCTTCGATCACGCGCCGCTCGATCTCGAAGCAGCGCGGCGCCGAGATGTCCTCGAGGTTCACCGCGCCAAAGCTGGGTCGCAGGCGGATCAGCGTCTCGACGATCTCGTCGGGATCCTTAGTGTCCAGGACGATGGGGATGGAGTTCAAGCCGGCAAAACTGCGGAAGAGCGCCGACTTGCCCTCCATGACCGGCAGGGACGCCCGTGGGCCGATGTCACCCAGGCCCAGGACAGCTGATCCGTCGGACACCACGGCGACGAGGCGCTTGGTCCAGGTGTATTGGTCGACCAGTTCCGGTTGCTTCGCGATGGCCCGCGACACCTGTGCGACACCGGGGGTATAGGCGATCGAAAGGTCGCGCTGTGTGGTCAGGGGAGCCTGGAGTTCGATGGACAGCTTGCCGCCGACGTGCGAGAGGAAGATTTCCTCATCGGTGATCGGAGTGGTCATTGAGCTTTCGTCCGTACTGGTCACGATGGTCCTTACCGAGCGTTCGTTCGTCAATTGGCAATGGGTGTCGGTCTAAGCAGAAAGTGCCTTGGGTTCCCGCGCGTCGGGGCGCGCACACGACGGTGGGTGCGACTGGCCGGTGGCTGGGGCTGCGGGTGGGCTGCCAGGCACCGATGTTTGCCTGCGACGGCATCGTGCGCCGCCTGGTAGACATCGGAGTAAATTCTGCCAGTCACCCGGGCCGCTAGGCAACCGGGCGTGACACAGACGCGATCTCGCCCGGTGCAGGTCAGTGATGCGCGGCGTCTGGTCGCATCCGCGGACACGGAGTTGGCGCCACCTCGAAATGCCACCACTCGTTCGCATAAGTGCGGCAGAGTCCCCAGCGGGGGCCGGTACGGGCCAGCCACTGCGCACCGGCAAGCGGCCCGACGTCGATGGCCCGCCCCGTCACATGGCTCGACTCGCCGGGCGGCAGAACCCACCGTCGTGCGACCGCCGGGCTGCCGTAGGTGCGGATCCCCTCGCGCCACATCTGGTCCTGCTCTGCCCAGGACCGCTTGCCCGAGGTGATCCACAGTGCAACGCCCTCGCGCTGCGCGTGTGACCTGGCGTTCTGGAACGCGGCCGTAAGTTGAGGGGTCAACCCGCCCGTTGGCGCGGGTGCGGCGTCCGCCGCCGCGGCGGCGGGTACGGCCAGCGCGGTGACTGTGGCCAGCACTGCGGCGGTTGATCGGCGGGACGGCATGGGTTCTCCTCGGTGCAGGCACGCTCGGCGAAACTCCGGGGCACCCCCGGCGGATTGTTCGAATCTAGCGCGCCCCCCAAGACGATTGTCACCGGTGGCCTTCGGCTCGATACGATGGGAAGCTGTGACCACCACGACCACCCCGCCCCAGCGCAGGGCAGCACTGGCCGCATCCGCCTGGGTTCCCGTGGGCGGTGCGGTGTTTGTCAGTGCCTGGGGGGGGAACCAGTTCACCCCCCTGCTAGTCATGTACAAGCAGCACGGGTTATCACACGTGGTGGTCGACACCCTGCTGTTCGTCTATGTATTCGGCATTGTCCCAGCCTTGCTGATCGGTGGCCCGGCCTCCGACCGGTGGGGGCGGCGCCCCCTAATGCTGCCGGCCCCGATCCTCGCCGGCCTGGGCTCGGTCGCGCTCGCGCTCGGGGCTGATTCGGTGACGTTGCTATCGATCGGACGCCTGCTCAGTGGTGTCGCACTGGGTTTGGCGATGGCAGTCGGCGGCAGCTGGGTGGCCGAATTGTCCAGCGCCGCCGGCGCGCCCATCGGTGTCGGGGCCCGCCGCGCGACGATGTGCTTGACCGCCGGCTTCGGGGTCGGGGCCGCGGTGGCCGGCGCGCTTGCGCAGTGGGGACCCTGGCCGACAGTCACGCCGTACGTCGTCACCGTGGCGTTGTCGGCGGTCTCGGCGGTGAGTCTGCGGCACGTGCCCGAGACCCGGGTCCGCAACACATCCGGCCCGAAGGCGAGCCTGCTCACGGATTTGCGCATCCCGTCGGTGTTCACGCGGCGATTCCTTCTCGTCGTCGCTCCGGTCGCCCCCTGGGTTTTCGGTGCGTGCGCGATCGCGTACGCGATCCTGCCGGACCTGCTCAGCGGGCACACCACGATGCCGATCGCGCTGGCCGCCGCGTGCTGCCTCCTTGGTTTGACCGCCGGATTCGGCATCCAGTCGGTCGGCCGGCGGATCGATGCGCCGGGCAGCGTGCGCGGCCTGGTCGTGGCGCTGGTGGTGCTGATACCCGGGCTCCTGATGGCGATTGCCGCCGCCGTCACGCACAGCATTCCAGTCGGCCTGCTGGCCGCCGCCATCCTCGGCTGCGGCTACGGGATGGCGCTCATCGGCGGGCTACTCGAAGTGCAGCGCATCGCCGGACCCGACGACCTCGGCGGTCTCACGGCGGTCTTCTATGCGCTGACCTACATCGGGTTCGGCTCACCGGCGCTGCTGTCGTGGCTGATCGAGCGATTCCCGTCGTTGAACTACCGCGAATTCTTCCTCGTCGGCCTGTTGATGGTCGGTGTGTGCCTGGTGGTGGTGCTCATCGGTGGCCGGCTCAGCGGTGGCCGCGGCACCGACAGTCCGTAGACTGCCCACCATGCGTGTACTCCTCACCGGCGGGGCCGGATACATCGGTGCGCACACCGTCGTCGAGCTGATCGCCGCCGGGCACGAGGCAGTGATCTTCGATGACTTCTCCTGCTCGAGCCCGGTGGCCATTGAACGGATCAACGAGATCACCGGCACCCAGGTGTGCAATCGGACGATCGACGTGACCGATGCCGAGGCGGTGCGCGCGGGCATCGACGAGACCGGACCGTTCGACGCGATCATCCACCTCGCAGCGCGCAAGGCGATCGGCGAATCGGTGAGTCTCCCGCTGGAGTACTACGAGAACAATGTCGGCTCGACGATCGTGATGCTCGCTGCCATGCGCGAGCATGGGATCAGCACCTTCCTCTTCTCTGGTACCGGCACGGTGTACACGCACCAGGAGGACCTCCCCTTTGTGGAGACCTCTCGCACTGGGCTGGCCTTACCCAACCCGTACAGCAAGTCCAAGCGGATCTGCGAAGAGATCATGGCTGACTTCGCCCGCACCGGCCCGGACAGGCGGCTGATCGGGTTGCGCTACTTCAACCCGATCGGTGCACACGAGAGCGGCCTAATCGGCGAGGACCCGCAGGGCATTCCCAACAATTTGATGCCCATTGTGGCGCGTGTGGCCGCCGGAATCCTGCCGCAGGTGAGTATCTTCGGTCGCGACTATGACACGGTGGACGGGACCGCCCTGCGCGACTACATCCACGTCGTCGACCTCGCCCGCGGTCACCTCGCCGCCATTGAGCACGCCGAGCGCGGCATGCACTTCTACAACTTGGGCACCGGCCAGCCGTCGAGTGTGCTGGAGTTGATCGCCGCGTTTGAGGAGGCGTCGGGGCGACAGATCACCGTCGTCGACGCGCCGCGCCGCGCCGGCGACGCGCAGGCCACTTACTGTCTGCCAGACAAGGCACACGTCAAGCTCGCCTGGCGGGCCGAGTTCGGCATCGGCCGGGCGTGCGGCGATTATTGGCGCTGGCAGCAGCAGAACCCGGAGGGGTACCGGTCCTAAGAGTTCGGATCGGGTGCCCACTCGGCGGGGTTGGGGTGCCCACTCGGCGGGGTTCGGGTGCCCACCCGGCGGGGCAGGGCGCTAGTCGAGCAGGGTCTCGGTCTTGGCATACCCGGCCTCGACGTCGGCCTTGCGGTTGCGCCACCAGGATTCGTTCTCGCGGTACCAGTTGATCGTCGCTGCTAGCCCGCTGGCGAAGTCGGTGTAGCGCGGCCGCCAGCCGAGTTCGGTGCGCAGTTTTGTCGAATCGATGGCGTAGCGACGATCGTGGCCGGGCCGGTCGTTGACGAATACGAAGGCATCGCGCGGTTCGCCGAGCAGTTCGAGAATCGTCTCCACGACGGTCCGGTTGTCGGCCTCGCCGTCGGCGCCGATCAAGTAGGTCTCCCCGATGCGGCCGCGGTCGATGATCGTCCACACCGCGTCGTTGTGGTCGTCGACGTGAATCCAGTCGCGCACGTTGCGGCCATCGCCGTAGATGCGCGGGCGGACACCGGTCAGCACGTTGGTGATCTGGCGGGGAATGAACTTCTCGAGGTGCTGGAACGGCCCATAGTTGTTGGAGCAGTTGGAGATTGTCGCCTCGATCTCGAATGACCGCACCCACGCCCGCACGAGCAGGTCCGACCCGGCTTTCGTCGCGCTGTAGGGGCTCGAGGGGTTGTACGGCGTCGCCTCGGAGAATCGGGCCGGGTCGTCGAGCTCGAGGTCGCCGTAGACCTCGTCGGTGGAGATGTGGTGGTAGCGCACACCATGGCGCCGAACCGCTTCGAGCAGGGTGAAGGTTCCGACCAGGTTGGTGGCAACGAACGGCGCGGGGTCGTTGAGCGAGTTGTCGTTGTGCGACTCGGCCGCGAAATGCACGACGAGGTCGCTCCGTCCGACGAGACCGTCGACCAGTTCTGCGTCGGCGACATCCCCGACGACGAGCCGAACCTGATCGGCGACGACGTCCAGCGACGCCGGGTCGGCGGCGTAGGTGAGCTTGTCCAGGACGGTGATGTCGACGTTGGTACGGGTGGCCAGGGTGCGGAGTACAAAGTTGACGCCGATGAAGCCGGCGCCCCCGGTGACCAGTATCCGCATGGTGCTCCCCGCTAGAGGCGGCAGTGTTGCCGTCGGTCCAGTCTAGTGGCCGAGGTCAAAACCGGGGGCGTGGGCAGTTGCTGGGCATGTGGCTGCGAGCCGTCGGGGGATCGACTTGTGAAATCATCGGAACCTTGTGCCGGGGGCCGCAATAGGGGGATGGCCGCTGACGCCCCCACGGGAGGTCTACGCCGTGCGTTAGTCGCCCCACTTGAGCGTGGGGGTGACCATATGGGCGCTACCGTTGGTTACGTTGCCCCACACGATGGGGGTATCCCCTCCCTGATAGGTCGCTGCCGGTGAGTGCGACCTGGGGCACCGCGGCAGTCGCGGGGGAGATACTGAGGATGGTGGCGCTGGCGGCGATCACCGATGCCGCCAGCGTCGCGGCGATCCGGCGGGGTCCCGCGCGGTAGGCCGATTCATACATGGTGGTGCCTTTCGATGCGGGCGGCGGGCCGCGTTGGCGACCAGGAACAGTCTTCGCCTCCGCCGCCAGGGTGGCGCGAGTACTGGACTACTCGAATCCGAGCGCCATCGTCCACCGGCGACACACCACCACTGCTGGGCCGATAGCCTGGGGCAATGCGCGGAATCATTCTGGCCGGGGGCACCGGCACCCGGCTGCACCCGATCACCCAGGGCGTGAGCAAGCAGCTGGTTCCCGTCTACGACAAGCCGATGATCTAC
>NZ_DIAX01000010.1:11609-39658 GCF_002414845.1 Gordonia sp. UBA5067
GCCGATGATCTACTACCCGCTGTCCACGTTGATGCTGGCCGGGATCACCGACATTCTCATCATCACCACGCCGCACGACCGGCCGGCGTTCGAGAACCTGTTGGGCGACGGATCGCGGTTCGGCATTTCCCTGACCTACGCCGCCCAGGCGTCACCCGATGGCCTGGCGCAGGCCTTTGTCCTCGGTGCCGGTCACATCGGTGACGATTCGGTCGCACTTGTGCTGGGCGACAACATCTTCTATGGACCAGGGCTGGGCAGTCGGCTGGCCGGGCACCGCGGGCTCGTCGGCGGTGCCGTCTTCGCATACTGGGTCGCCGACCCCAGTGCCTACGGCGTGGTGGAGTTCGACGAGCAGGGCCGGGCCGTCTCGCTGGCGGAGAAGCCCGCGCAGCCGCGTTCGAATTTCGCCGTCCCCGGCCTCTACTTCTACGACAACGATGTCATCGAGATCGCGAAGTCGTTGCGGCCCAGCGCGCGCGGCGAATATGAGATCACCGACGTCAATCAGCACTACCTCGACCGCGGCGCGCTGTCGGTGACCGTGCTGCCGCGTGGAACCGCCTGGCTCGACACCGGCACCTTCGACTCGTTGCTCGATGCAGGGAACTTCGTGCGGACCGTCGAGCAGCGACAGGGACTCAAGATCGCCGTGCCGGAGGAGATCGCCTGGCGGCAGGGCTGGCTCTCCGACGACGAGGTACGCGTGCGGGCCGTCGGGGCGGCGAAGTCGGGGTACGGCGACTATCTGCTTGATCTGCTGCAGCGGGGAAAGGGCTTCTAGCACATGAAGATTCGCGAACTCGCGATCAGTGGCGCGTGGGAGTTCACGCCGATCCAGCATGGAGACAGTCGGGGGGTCTTCCTGGAGGCCTATCAGGCGCCGCTGCTGGCCGAGGTCATCGGCCATAACCTTGACCTCGCCCAGGTCAACGTGTCGGTATCGGCGGCGGGTACGGTGCGCGGCGTGCATTTCGCCGATGTCCCGCCGGGGCAGGCGAAGTACGTTAGCTGCGTCGTCGGCGCAGTGCTCGATGTCATCGTCGACCTGCGGGTTGGTTCGCCGACCTTCGGCCAGCATGAAGCCGTTCTTCTCGACGACATCGACCGCCGCGCGGTGTATTTGAGTGAGGGATTGGGGCACGCATTCTGCGCGCTGGCGGACGGGTCGACCGTGGCTTACCTCTGCTCGACGGGGTACAACCCGGCCGCCGAGCACGGGGTCAATCCGATGGACCCGGCGTTAGGCATCAAATGGCCCACTGTTGGACGCGACGGAGCACCGCTGACCTTTGAGTTGTCGGCCAAGGACAGCGCAGCGCCGGGGTTGGGGCAAGCGGAAATTGACGGATTGCTCCCCGACTTCGAGGCGGTAGTGACCTACCTACGTAGCCGAGTCGGTTCGAGCGACTGAGTCACCGCAAAGTCCGGACTGAATCCGAAAGTTGGAAACGCAAACATTTCCTGGTTTGCCGACAGTACAGTTCGCCTACCGGTGACGGGTGCCGGGCCGGTCGCGCTTCTATTGGGAGGTCAAGTATGCCGAGGCTTATCGGGTGTCGCAGCAGGGTGGTCGTTACTGGTGTATTCGCCGTGGTGTTGGCGACTGTGGTCACTGGCTGTGGATCGGAAGCCGGACCCGACTATCAGGCGCAGCTGAGTTCGGTGCAGGCGCAAGAATCATCGGCGGCAGCCAATGAGAAATTTGCCGCCGACGCCATGCTCGCCGATCAACACATCAACGCGGTGCAAGGTCCCGAGCGGGTGGCCGAGTTCACCGCCATCACACAGAACTCCTGTCCGGGATCGGTGCTTGCGAATCGGCTGGCCAAGCTCAAGGCGGAGAACAAGATCGACGGACTCACCTATGCGCCGGGCAAACGCACCGAGATTATCGGTGCCCATACCGAAGCCGACCCGAACCACGTTCTCGTTGTTCTGCGCAACAGGGCGCCCGCGCAGCAGCAGCAGCCACAGGCCATCGTCATGCGGGTCAAACTCGGCACCAACGCAGGTAAGAAGTGTGTCAGCGAAGTGGAGCGAGTGTGATGAAACCGAAGTTGACGAGGCAACGCCGGATGACCGGGGTGCTGGTCGCTGCGACCGCAATCGTCGCCGCGGCTGCCGGATGCTCCTCCGGAGACGGAGGGGCGCAGGATCAGGCTCAACTCAGTTCGGTGCAGGCGGCACAAGCCGCAACCGATGCTAAAGTTGCTGCTGCGCGGGGATTTGCCGAGGACCTCGGGGTGATCTACGCGGTGCCGCCTGGTCCCGCGCGCGGGGCCTGGTTCGACAAGGTGATGGCGATTTCGTGCCCCGGTTCGGCGATGGCCAAGGAATACCAAAAGTCGAAAGAAGCCGGGTGGCTCGAGCGGGTTCAGCACGTTCCGGGTAGCGCCACACAGATTGTCGCCGCCTTCAGCGATAAGGCACCCGGAGACGTTCTCGTCGTCGTCAAGTCGAAGATGGGCAACCAAGCGCCCGGCACCAAGACCTACTCGGTGGTTACCCGGATGTCGATAGGTGAGAATGCGGGTAAACCCTGCCTCAGTAAAGTCGAGTACCTGTAGCTCCGGCGAGCGGGAACGGCGGCAATGCTGCTGTATGCAGCCAACTTTGCCAGAGGTCAGCTAGCGACACCGACGAGTGCTCGGCTGCCTGCGCGGTGAAATCCTCGGTGCTCACCGAGCTGTAGCGATATTTATCGGTCCAGTGCCGGAGCAGCGCGAAAAAAGAATCGTCGCCGATACGCAACCGGAGTGCATGCAGCGTGAGTGCGCCGCGCTTGTAGACCCAATCGTCGAACAGTTGGTCCGGACCGGGATCAACGAGGACGCGCTGAGGTTTCATCGCAGCCAGCTTGGCGTAGTAGTGCCGAGCCCAATCGTCGGCGCGTTGACCGCCGCTGCGCTCGCTCCATAGCCACTCCGCATAGCAGGCAAAGCCTTCATGTAACCAGATGTCGCTCCAGCGGGACAACGTCACCGAGTTCCCGAACCATTGGTGGGCGAGCTCATGGGCGACGAGCCGCTCCGCATCGCTGGTCGAGTCACAGTGATTGGCGCCGAAGGTGGAGAATCCTTGGGCTTCGAGCGGAATCTCCAGCGGGTCCTCGGTGACGACAGCGGTGTAGCGGGGGAAGGGGTACGGGCCGAACAATTCGGTGAAGACGGTGAGCATCTCGACTTGGGGTGCGAATCGTTCGCGAGCCGCGGTCCGCAGTGAGCGGGGTGCGACCAGTTCGACCGGGACCGGCTTAGTCGCCAGCGACACCGACTCGTAACGGCCAATCTGAATCGACGCCAGATAGGTGGTCATGGGTTCGGTTTGTTCGAAGACCCACGTCGTCTGCGTTGCCTTGGTTACTTTTTCGGTGCGGACACCATTGGCCACCACGTAGAACGGGGAGTCGGTGGTGACGGCGATGCGGTAGCTGGCTTTGGAGATCGGGTGGTCGTCGCAGGGAAACCACGACGGTGCACCGTTCGGTTGATTCGCGCAGAGTGATCCGGCAGTGAGTTCCTCCCAGCCAACCTCCCCCCACTGGCTACGGATGGGGCAGGGGTTGCCGGCGTAGCGCACGACGATCCGCAACGCACCACCGGGCGGGACCGGCGCACTCAGCGTGACCGCCAGCTTGCCGCGTCGGTGTGTGTACCGCAGTCGCTCCCCGTTGACGGTGACGCGGGAGACGGTCATGGCCGTCGCCAGATCGAGTTGCAGGCGACTCAAGTGAACGTTGGTGGTGGCGGTGATGGTGGCGACGCCAGCAAGTCGATTTGCCGACACTTTGTACTGAAGGACAAGGTCGTAGCGAGAGACGCGGTAGCCGAGATTGCCGTTGTGCGGGAGGTAGTCATCGACGATGTCGTCGGGGTTGCCGAGAACCGGGGAGCGTCGCGACTGCAGACTGCGTCCTGATTTCCCTGGCAAGGGTTACTCCTCCAGCTCATCGTCAGTTGCGGGCGTGGACTTGGCTCCGCGAGCCTACGCTACCCTGGGCGCCCGATTCTGCGCGCTGCGTCGTCGATCCACCCAGACCACTCCGGTGGCTACCAGTGCGATGACCAGAGCAATCGCGAGGATGTACCAGGCGACGCTCGCGGCCCCGCCCGGACCGTTCGGATCTAAGAACGGGTAGGGGTACCACCACGGGTCGCCAGTCGCAGGATTGGTGGTGGCTGGTCCGCGCACCAGCGTGTAGGCGACCCAGACGATGGGGAAGATGAGAACGACGGGGACCGTACGCCAACCCAAGCGTCGACCGACGGGACCAATCACAAGATCGAGCAGAAGGAACGCTGGACCGATCAGGTGCAGAACCTCATTCGACCACGGAATGGCCACGCTGCCTTGCGGTAGCTCGATTCCGCGGAGCAGTGCGTTGTAGACGACGCCGGTGACGATCATGTAGCTGGTGACGCAGGCAACGGCAATCGCCAACCCGCGCGGCTCCGGTGGCCCGGTTCGCCGACCACGGCTGAACCACCACAGGCTCGACCACATCAGCACGGCGGCGGCGGCAAGATTGGACAGGATTGTGAAGAAGCTGAAGAAGTTGCCAACGGTCGTCGCGGCGTCGCGGTCGTAGGCGGCGGCCACGTCGACCGACGAAGCGAACTGTGCGGCGACGGCGGCGACGATGACGCCGGACATGGCGAGCCGGAGGAGATTCCAGATCACCCGATTGCGGGTCGACGGCACGGTTGGCTCCTCGGGGAGGCGCGCTGACGACGGGTGACGGTCAGGGGAACACGCTGTGCGGGGTCACCATACCTGGCACGCTGGTAGCCGGCCGGGGCATATGACGACCACCGGCAGAATGAAAGGACTCGACATGGCCTTCCTGCGAACCCCCGCGCTGCTCCTGGCGCGAGTTGCCCTCGGATTCATCTTTGTGATGCACGGATGGCAGAAGTTCACCACCGGCCACAGTGCCCTGACCGCTGACTTCCGCAAGCTGGACGTCCCCGCGCCAGCGGCTTCCGCGTTCTTCGCGACCTGGGTGGAACTCCTCGGCGGGATCGCCCTGATCCTGGGCGTGCTGTTGCCGCTGGTGGGCGCGCTGCTGGCGATCAATATGATTGGCGCGCTGGTGACCGTGCACCTCAAGGGCGGCTTCTGGATGCCCGATAGCGGCTACGAGTACGTTCTCGCCCTGGCCGCCGGTGCGCTGGCGGTCGGGTTCGCCAACGCCGGTGTGTTGTCGGTTGACCATTACCTGTTCAACCGCGTCTATCGGAGCCGTTCCGTCGACGGGTCGGGGCGGTAGCACACCCACCACGTAGGTTAGGGTGCCCTTAAGTAGAGTTGTGGAAAGGGGTAATCCGATGACCAGCGCGCGCACGGCAACGCAGCTGCTGCTCCGCATCACCCTGGGCGTGGTCTTCGTCGCCCACGGATGGGAGAAGCTGCACATCAAAGGCGTCGACAAGACGGCGATGATGTTCGACAAGCACCTGCACATCCCATTCCCGGCGGCGGCTGCGCACTTCGCCACCTGGGCCGAGCTGCTCGGCGGCCTCGCGCTCATCGTCGGCGTCCTGCTGCCGTACGTGGGCGTCCTGTTGGCGGCGACGATGATCGGCGCCGGATACTATGGACATCACGATAAGGGCTTCTGGATCCAGCAGAACGGGTGGGAGTTCAACCTGGTGCTGGCGGTAGCGGTGCTGGCGGTCGGATTTGCCGCCCCGGGAGCCGCCGCCGTCGACCACTACGTGGGCGCGCGTCGTCGAACCCCGGCGACCGGCCGGGCCCGCTGACCCTGGGAAGTCCGTCCTATTGCCGGTTGGACCCTATTGCCGGTTGGATGCGGTCACCAGCCACAGTGCGCCGGGTAGCTTCACCGAACCGTCGACGAGGTGCCGGCGGATACTGGCGCGAGCCTGCTCCAGCAGATCTGCCCACTCGGACTCGCTGAGCTCGTCGACGAGTTGCTCGCGGGCGAGGCGCCCCGCCGTCGTCGCCAGGATCAGTGTGAGGCGTTCCTCGATGCCATCACTGCCGTCGACGCCATGGTCGATGACGATGTCGAATGGGTCGATTTTGGCGTCCGACCACCCGGCGGACCGCAAGACCCCGGTCAGATAGTCGCGATGGGCGAAGGCCACCGGTCCGGGACGCCCGGGCGCTGGGGGCACCGGCGGTTCGGGTAGCCGCGCGGTGATCACCTCGGTCCCCGCACCGCCGAAGGTGGGGTTCTCGTCCACACCGCGCCAGCATGCGAAGGCCAACCGCGAATCGATCGCGGTGAAGCTACGAATGTTCGCGAACGCCACCGCCGGATCGTCGAAGAACATCACGCCGAACCGGGACACGACGCGCTCGAACGGCGTGCCCGGCGCAGCCGCCCCGATATCCATGACCTGGGCATCACCAAGCAGGACCGTCGATGCCGGCACCCGGCGCCGTGCGGCGGCCACCATGTCGGGGGCGATGTCGACGCCGACCATCGCCGTTCCCGCCGCGGCACCCGCCTGCAGGAGGGTACCGGAGCCGCAACCGACGTCGAGGGCGCGCAATTGCGGGCCGAAGCCGGCCGCGTCCACAATGGCTTCGGTCACCGGTGCGTAGACGGCGTCAAAAAGCGACTCGTTGGCCACCCAGCCAGCCGCACCCGCGCGCCAACCACTCGAATCGTAGGTCTCGGCCATGGCACCGATCCTACGGGCGCAGACTACTGCCAGGGGACGATCGGATTGCCCTGCCACCGGGTGTGCGCGGGGACCACATCCCCGCGCATCACCAGCGAGGCCGGCCCGACGGTGGCCGATTCGCCGATCCGTGCCGCGGGCAGGGCGACGCAGTGCGGGCCCAGCGTGGCGCCCGGACCGAGTTCGACCCTGTCGATCGCCATCACGCGATCATGGAACAGGTGGGTCTGGACCACGCATCCGCGCTGAACGGTCGCGCCGTCGCCCAGGGTCACCAGATCGGCCTCGGGCAGCCAATACGTCTCACACCACACGCCGCGCCCGATGCGGGCGCCCAGCAGGCGCAGCCACACCGTGAGGATCGGCGTGCCGGTGGCGGCGTTGGCGAACCACGGCGCCGCGACCGTTTCCACGAAAGCGTCGGACAATTCGTTGCGCCACACGAACGAACTCCACAGGGGGTGTTCGGAGACCCGGATCCGGCCGACGACAATCCACTTCGCCGCCGCCGCGATGCAACAGGCCGCGGCACCCGCGACGAGGAGCAGGAAGCCGCTCAGCGCGGCGGCGGCAACCGGCGCCACGTGAACGGCGAGGTACTGCGCCCCGAGTAGGACGTAGACGCCGATCCCGAAGGACACCATGACCGGCACGAGGCGCAGCGTCTCGATGGTGGCGCGGGCGATGCGCAACCGCTTCGACGGTGAGAAGGTGCGGGAACTGTCGGCGCTGGCCGTCACCCGGCGCAGCCGAACCGGGGGGCTGCCCAGCCAGCTCGATCCCGACTTCGCCTTGCTCGGCGTCGCGGAGAGAACCGCCACCAGGCTGTTCTTCGGAACCTTGCGTCCCGGTGCGGTGATTCCAGAATTTCCGAGGAAGGCCCGCTTGCCGATTCTGGCCTGATCGATGTGCAGCCACCCGCCGCCCAACTCGTAGGAGGCCACCATCGTGTCGTCGGCGAGGAACGCCCCGTCGTCGATCGTGGTGAACTTGGGCAAGACCAGCGCGGTGGAGATCTCCGTGTTGCGGCCGACTTTCGCGCCCAGGAGCCGGAACCACACCGGTGTCAGCAATGAGGCATAAAGCACGAACAGGTAGGTCCGTGCCGCGTCCAGGACGCGCTCGGTCAGCCACGCCTGCCATCCCACCCGCGACCGCACCGGGTGGTACCCGGCGTTCATTCCGATCGCGAGCAGCCGAACGAGTATCGCCGTGATCGCCGCATAGGTGAACAGGCTGACCAGGGTCGCTGGCGGAACGAGCCAGGCGGCCCGGATCGCGACGTCGCGCAAACGTGCACGGTCCGCGATCCCCACGCCGAGCACGGCGAGTCCGGCGGCCAGCGAAAGCAGCGGGATTGCCGCCAAGACGAGCGCGGACAGTGCGTAGATGGCGGCCCACCGGGTATGGCGCTCCGGCCGTTCCGGCGGCCATGGGTGGCTTGCCTTGCCGACCTTCACCGCCGGTGAGCCGGCCCACAACTGTCCGGCCCGAACCCGGCCGCGAACCGCTGAACCCGGTTCCACCACCGCATCCCGCCCGACGACGGTATCGGGGAACAGGGTCGAGCGCGCACCGACGGTCGCACCCGGCTTGATGACGATTGCCCCGATGCGAACCTGATCGCCGTCGATCCACCAGCCGGCCAGGTCGACCTCGGGTTCCACCGAAGCGCCGTCGCCGACAGTCAGCAGGCCGGTTACCGGTGGCAAGGTGTGCAGATCGACGTCCCGGCCGATGCCGGCGCCGAGGGCGCGGGCGAAATGAATCATCCACGGGGCGCCAGAAATATTCGCGGCGCCACTGGCCTCGACGAGTCGCTCCGCGCACCACAACCTGGTGTGGACGCTGCCGCCGCGTGGATAGACCCCGGACTTGATGCCGCGCAACAGCATTCGGACAAACAACGCCGCGTAGGCCATCCGGCCCAGTGGGGTGATGAAGACGACGATGCCCATGACAACGATCCACCAGGGAACCCGGAACAACCATTCGATGTCCGGCCGAAGCCACGCCCCGATGTTGTTGGCGACGGCCAGCCAGGTCACCCACTGCAGACCCGTCAAGGTGGCCAGTGGGATGCTCGCGACCGTTTGCACCAATCCGGTGATCCGCGGGGTCGGCTTGACCGTGCGCTCCACGATGCGCTCCGCCGGACTCCACGAGGCGAGCAGCTGGGCGAGGCGCCCCAGGCGCGGGTTGTCGTACAAGTCGCCGACGGTGACGCTCGGATACCGCTCGCGCAGGATGGAGACGAGTTGGGCGGCAGCGAGCGAACCGCCGCCCTCGGCGAAGAAGTCCGCGTCCGCGTTGGTCACCCTGACACCCAGGACCGACGACCACCCGTCGGCCAGCCACTGCTGATGCTCGGTGAGATCGCCGGCGTCCTCGTCGGCGGCAGTAGCACCCGGCAACGGCCACGGCAGCGCGTTCCGGTCGACCTTGCCCGAGACCCGGGTCGGCAGGTCATCGACGACGGCCAACCGCGGCACCATCGCTGCGGGGAGTTGTTCGGCCAGCGTGGCGTGGGCGGCCGCAACGTCGAAGTCGGGGTCGGTCGAGACGAGGTAGCCGACGAGCAGCTGGTTTCCCGCCGCCGTTGTGCGCACCGCCGCCGCCCCTCCGGAGACGCCCGGCAGGTTCTGCAGTGCACTATCGATCTCGCCGAGCTCGATGCGACGCCCACCCACCTTGACCTGGTCGTCGGCCCGGCCGGCGAAGACGAGGCCCTCCCGATCGAGGCGGACCAGGTCGCCGCTGCGGTAGGCGCGCCCCCAGCCGATGCTGGGCATCGGGGCGTACTTCTCGGCATCCTTGGCCTGGTCGAGGTATCGAGCCAGTCCGACGCCGCCGATGACCAGCTGGCCGGTCTGGCCCCACCCGACCTCGTTCTCCTGCTCGTCGACCACGGCCAGATCCCAACCGTGCAGCGGGTGGCCGATGCGCACGGGAGTGGAACCGTCGAGCCGGGCGGCGCACGCGACGACGGTCGCCTCGGTGGGACCGTAGGTGTTCCACACTTCGCGGGGAGTCGCCGGCTCGTCGCCGTTACCGTTACCGACCGGATTCGCCAGGCGCGCCGCCAGCTCGGGCGGGCACGCCTCGCCCCCGAAGATCAGCAATCGCACCGACTCCAGCGCCTGCGGCGGCCACAACGCGGCGAGCGTCGGCACGGTCGAGATGACGGTGACCGATCGGCGCACGAGCCACGGGCCCAGGTCCATGCCGCTGCGCACGAGGTCGCGCGGCGCCGGGACCAGACACGCGCCGTACCGCCAGGCGAGCCACATCTCCTCACAGGACGCATCGAACGCCACCGACAATCCGGCGAGCACCCGGTCGCCGGGACCGAGCGGATCGTCGGCCAGGAAGAGTTGCGCCTCCGCGTCCACGAAAGCCGCAGCGCTGCGGTGGGTTACCGCAACGCCTTTGGGGGTGCCGGTAGAGCCGGAGGTGAAGATGATCCACGCGTCGTCGCTGACGCTGGGACTGGGGGTGATGTTCGCCGGCCGGTTGGCCAGGAGACCGCCCAGTTTGCCGTCGTCGGTCTGGAAAATCCCCTCATCGGTGATGATCGCGTCGACCTGCGCCTCCCCGAACACCAGGTTGGCTCGCTCGGCCGGGTCGTCGACATCGACGGGCACGTACGCTGCGCCCGCGAACAAGGTGGACAAAATGGCGAGGTAGAGCTGCCGGGTGCCCGACGTCATGTGGATCCCGACGCGTGCGCCGGGGTGGGATTCGGCCCGCTCGCTGCCGCTCCCGGTGCCGGGGTGAAACTCGGCCCGCTCGCTGTCGCTCCCGGTGCCGGGGTGGGATTTGGCCCGCTCGCTGTCGCTCCCGGTGCCGGGCCCAATACCGGCCCCGGCGAGAACCGCGGCACTGCGCCGGACGAGGGCGAGGACCTGCCGATAGGTCAGTGGGACCTCGCCGTCGTCGATCGCGATGGCGTCGGGGAACGCGGTCGCCGACGCGAGGAAGATGTCGCGCAGGGTACGCGGGGGTGGGGCCTGGTCGCCGAGGCGGTACACCTCATCGACAGTGGGGTCGGCACCGACTCCTGCCACGGGCAAATCGTCCGGCAACGCGGTCAACCTCTCAGCACGACGGTGTACCTTCACGAGCATGCCAATTGTGCACCATAGACGCCCGAGTCTCGCGTCCTATCTTATCTGGGTGGCCGCGCGGCTGCTCCTCAAGCCGTTCTTCGTCTTCGCGCCGATGAATCGGCTCACCTACTTCGTCGTGGACGTCTTCGAGCGTCTCGCGGAGCGGAATCGGCTGGCCCGCTCGGTGGCGATCGAGCGAGTCGAGCTCGGTGGCCGACGGGCCGACCTGATCATGGCAAAGGGGCCGACCGGCGGTGATACCGACACCGCCGTGCTGTATCTGCACGGTGGTGCGTTCATGTCATGTGGGCCGGGTACGCACCGATCCATCGGCGCCTCGCTGGCGAAGGGACTCGGCGTCCCGGTTTTCGTCCTCGACTATCGGCAGTTGCCCGAGGCGGGTGTCGGAACGGCCGTGCACGATGGATTTGAGGCGTACCGGGAACTGCTGGGGCAGCGCGGTTTCCGGCACGTCGTCGTGGCCGGTGATTCCGCGGGTGGCTTCCTCACGGTCAAGCTCGCCGAGTTGGCCCGGTTGAACAATCTGCCGTCACCGCCGGCAATCGCCCTACTCTCACCCCTGCTCGACCTCGATATCGGCGAGCGCGCCGACCGCACCAGCCGCTACGACGCCTACCTTTCAAAACGCCAACTCGACGTCCTCGGCCCCATGTTCGGCTGGGGTCCGATCCCGTTCACCGGCGCGCGGCGCGCCCTCGACCTCGACCCGGCGGTGTTCCCGCCGACCATTGTGATCACCGCGGAGAAGGAACTGGTCGAGCCGGACGCCCTCGAACTGGTTGAGACCCTGGACGGGGCCGGCCAGCGGGTTGTGCTGCACAGCTACCCGTGGCAGGTCCACGCCTTCTCCGTTCCCCTGCGGCACCGGGAGGGCCGTGAATCCGTGCGCCTGGTGATCGACTTCCTCGATGAGGCGATCACCACGGTCCATCACGAGACGACTGACCGTGACCAGCAAACCGAGGCAAGCTAGCCGAGTCGCGCCCGTTGATGATCGGGACGCCGGCGTCGGCGCATTTCGCCAACAGCCCTGCCGGTAGCGTGGGCCGCGACGAACAGGAGACGGTGTGGTGCAAGGACTGAAGCTCGGATTCAAAGCATCAGCGGAACAGTTTGACCCGCGAGAATTGGTGGAGATCGCCGTCGCCGCCGAAGAGCACGGGATGGACTCGGTGGCAGTGAGCGACCACTTCCAGCCGTGGCGTCACAACGGTGGGCACGCCCCGTTCTCCCTCGCCTGGATGGCTGCGGTAGGCGAACGCACCTCGCGGGTACAGATCGGCACATCGGTGATGACGCCGACCTTCCGCTATAACCCGGCCGTCATCGCCCAGGCCTTTGCGACAATGGGCTGCTTGTACCCCGGGCGGATCATGCTCGGCGTCGGCACCGGCGAGGCGCTCAACGAATACGCCACCGGCTTCCGCGGTGAATGGCCCGAGTTCAAGGAGCGATTCGCGCGGCTGCGCGAAGCCATCGCACTTATGCGCGAGCTGTGGGCCGGCAGCACGGTCGACTTCGACGGCGAGTACTACCGCACCCAGGGCGCCTTCATGTACGACGTGCCGGACCAGCCGATCCCGGTGTACGTGGCGGCTGGCGGGCCGGTCGTGGCCCGCTACGCCGGCCGGGCCGGCGACGGGTTCATCTGCACATCGGGCAAAGGCATGGACCTTTACACCGAGAAGCTGATCCCGGCGGTCAAGGAAGGCGCGGCGAAGGCCGGGCGCGACGTCGCCGAGATCGACCGGATGATCGAGATCAAGATCTCCTACGATCCCGATCCGGAACTGGCGCTGGCGAACACCCGATTCTGGGCGCCGCTCTCGCTGACGCCGGAACAGAAGCACTCGGTGAACTCGTCGGTGGAGATGGAGCGTCTGGCCGACGAATTGCCGATTGAGCAGATCGCCAAGCGCTGGATCGTCGCTTCCGATCCCGACGATGCCGTCGCGCAAGTCCGGCAGTACACCGATGCCGGCCTCAACCATCTCGTGTTCCATGCCCCGGGTCATGATCAGCGCCGATTCCTGGGCAACTTTTCCCGCGACCTCGCGCCGCGGCTGCGCCGGCTCGTGCCCGCCTTGTAGCGCGACCGCATGGACCGTGAGCGAATGGTCGACGTCGGCGTGGTGCTGGTGTCCCGGTTCGGTGCGAAGGCGCTGAGCCTTACCTCGGTCGCCAAGCAGGCCGGAGTCGCGCGCGCCACCGCCTATCGGATGTTCGGGGGCCGGGAGGCACTGATCGCCGCGATCGTTGAACGGGAGGTCGCTCAGCTGCGGACGCGTCTCACCACGTGGGCGGTCGCGCACCCCGACGCCGAGAGTCGGGTGGCGGCCCAGGTTCTCGAATCGTTGCGGTACATCCGGGAGCACGAGGCGCTGCAGTACGTGCTGCGCAACGAGCCTGGTGAAGTCGTTTCCGCGCTCGTCTCGACCACTGACGGCGGACCCGCCCTGGTGACCCGGATCGTGGCGGCGGCACTTCCCGACGTCGATGCCGAGGTGGCCGGCCGGCTGCGCCCGAACCCCGAGGCAGCGGCCGAATTCATGGTTCGGATCGTGTACTCGATGATGCTCGTCCCGGACTCTGCGATGACCGACGAAGAGATCGCCGCCCTCGTCGTCGCGGCGGTTGTAGCGCCCGCTCGCCCCACTTCCGGCGGCGAGTTAGGGTAATCCGCATGACCGAGCGCTCCCCGGGTGAGAAGTCCGTGTCCGACACCTCGCATTCGGCGATCTACCTCGCTTCGGCCGAGGGGGAGACCGGCAAGTCCACGATCGCGCTCGGACTGCTTGCCCTGCTTTCCGCCACCGGTGGGCGCATTGGGGTCTTCCGGCCCATCAGCCGTACGCCGAACGGCGAGAACGATTACATCCTCGAGCTGCTTCTCGCTCACGATTCGGTGGGCCTGGACTACGCCGACTGCATCGGCGTCACCTACGACCAGGTCCACGCAGATCCCGATGCCGCGCTGGCCACCATCGTCGATCGGTTCCATGTGGTGCAGCAGCAGTGCGACACCGTTCTCGTTGTCGGATCGGACTACACCGACGTCGGCAACCCGTCCGAGTTCTCCTTCAACGCCCGCGTCGCGGCGAACCTCGCATGCCCGATGGTGCTGGCGCTGCGGGCCAACGGCCGTACGCCGCAGGAGGTGCGGGGGATGGCCGAGCATGCTCTCGCCGAGATCTCGGCGGCGCACGCGACCACCGTTGCGGTCATCGTCAACCGCGTCGAGCCCGGGTACAGCACCGCGACGCGGGTGGCAATGGACGGGCTGGGTCCCGGTGTCTGGCTGGTACCCGAAGATCCAGTGCTGAGCGCGCCGACGATGGCCGAGCTCGCCGATGCGCTCGGCGGAACGTTGTACAGCGGCGACGAGGACCTGCTGGATCGTGAGGCCCTGCACATGATGGTCGGCGGAATGACCGTCGAGCACGTCTTGGAGCGGCTGGAAGAGGGCATGGTGGTGATCGCCCCGGCGGACCGGTCCGACGTGATGCTGGCACTGGTGAACGCCAACATGGCACAGGGCTTTCCCCGGCTGGCCGGATTGATCCTCAACGGTGGGCTGAAGCCGCACCCGATGATCGATGCGCTCGTGCGTGGGCTGAATCCGGCGCTGCCCATCATCTGCTGCGAGCAGAGTACCTACGAGACGGCGCGGGTCGCAGCGCATACCCGGGGCAGAATGGCCAACCAGTCGGCCCGAAAGATCGAGACGTCGCTGGCGCTGATGGAACACCACATCGACGCCACCGAGTTGATGGCCGATCTGAACCTCGCCATCCCCGAGGTGGTCACGCCCCAGATGTTCGAGTACCGGCTGATCGCGCAGGCGAAATCGGATCGTCGGCATATCGTCTTGCCCGAGGGGGAGGAGCCCCGCATCCTTCGGGCGGCCGCTGCGCTGACGGCGCGCGGTGTTGCCCAGCTGACGCTGCTCGGTGATGCGGCGCGGATCGAGTCGCAGCTCATCGAGCTGTCCCTAGAACTGCCCGGCGTCGACATTATCAACCCGCTCGATTCAGAGCTGACCGAAAAGTTCGCCGCGCAGTACGCCGAGCTGCGCAAACACAAGAACGTTGCGATGGACCGGGCCCGCGACCTGATGCGCGACGTCTCCTACTTCGGCACGATGATGGTCCACAACGGCTTGGTCGACGGCATGGTGTCCGGTGCGATTCACACCACCGCGCACACCATCCGCCCGGCCTTCGAAATCATCAAGACCAAACCGGGCGTCGACACCGTGTCGAGTGTCTTCTTCATGTGCCTGGCCGACCGGGTGCTCACCTACGGCGACTGCGCGGTCGTCCCCGATCCGACCGCGCAACAGCTCGCCGACATTGCGATCTCCTCGGCTGAGACGGCCGGTGCGTTCGGCATCGACCCGCTGGTGGCGATGCTGTCGTACTCCACCGGCGAATCGGGCTCGGGCGCCGAGGTCGACAAAGTGCGCACCGCAACCGCGATCATCCGGGAACGGAAGCCGGACCTGCTGGTGGAGGGGCCGATCCAGTACGACGCGGCCGTCGAGCCCAGTGTCGCCGTGACCAAGATGCCGGATTCGCCGGTGGCCGGGAAGGCGACGGTGCTGATCTTCCCCGACCTCAACACCGGCAACAACACCTACAAGGCCGTTCAGCGCAGCGCCGGCGCCATCGCAATCGGGCCCGTCTTGCAGGGTCTGAACAAGCCGATCAACGATCTGTCCCGGGGCGCCCTCGTCGCCGACATCGTCAACACGGTGGCGATCACCGCGATTCAGGCGCAGGCGACCGGGATGCGGCAATGAGCACCGGCGAGGGGGCCGCGGCGCTGGTACTGGTCCTCAACGCGGGGTCGTCGTCGCTGAAATATCAGCTCCTGGAACCGGATTCGGGGACCGTGACCGCAGACGGGCTGGTCGAACGGATCGGCGAGCAGATCTCCACGATCAGCCACGAACAGGGGGGTGCCGAGACCGTCGAGGAACTCCACCTGCCCGACCATCGCGCGGCGATCGCCAAGGCGATGGAGTTGTTCGCGAGCAAGGGCACCGATCTGACCGAGGCCGGCTTGTGCGCCGTCGGCCACCGGGTGGTGCACGGTGGCCGCTCGCTGTACGCCCCGACGCTGATCGATGCCCACGTGATCGACGAGATCGTGCGGCTTTCGCCGCTTGCGCCGTTGCACAACCCGCCCAATCTCGTCGGGATCGAAGCAGCGCAGGCCCTGCTGCCCGACGTTCCCGGGGTGGCCGTCTTCGACACTGGGTTCTTCCACAAACTGCCCGACGCGTCGGCGCGCTACGCCATCGACCGGGCGCTCTCAGACGAGTATGCGCTACGCCGCTATGGCTTCCACGGCATGAGCCACGAGTTCGTTTCCCGCCGGGCGGCGGAATTCCTCGGCGTCGACTACGCCGGCGTGAACCAGATCGTCGCCCACCTGGGCAACGGCGCGTCGATGTCGGCGATCTGTGGCGGCCAACCGGTGGACACCTCGATGGGTATGACCCCGTTGGAGGGCCTGGTGATGGGGACCCGTGGCGGTGACATCGATCCCGGGCTGCTGTTCCACCTGCACCGCGTGGTGGGAATGTCGGTCGATGAGATCGATTTCCTGCTCAACAAGCGATCGGGGATGAAGGGGCTCTGTGGGGAGAACGACTTCCGTGCGGTCACCGCGATGATCGACGCCGGCGATGCCGATGCCCGTGAGGCCTACGACATCTACATCCACCGCCTGCGGGGCTACTTCGGTGCGTACCTGGTGGAGTTGGGCCGGACCGACATCATCAGCTTCACCGCCGGGGTGGGGGAGAACGCGGCGGGTGTGCGCGCCGATTCACTCGCTCGGCTGGCCGGTTTCGGCATCGAGATCGATCCCGATCGCAATGCCGTGCGGGGTTCACAGCCGCGCATCATCTCGACCGACGGGTCGGCAACGACGGTGCTCGTCGTGCCGACCAATGAGGAACTCGCGATCGCCCGGCACGCCAAGGCCCTCGTCGTGGCCTAGCGGCGGCACGCTAGAACCAGGTTGCCGGCCGGACATAGTTGGCAAGGTCGACGAGTTGGAATCGGTGCGTGCGGTTGCTGCGGGTTTCGCGGGCCAGTTCGCGCAGGGATTGTTCGGTGCCGATCCGCAGGCCGTATTCGGTGAACGGGTAGCCCAGCAGGTCGGGCAGTTCCTCGTTCGGCGGATTCTCCAACACCCACCCCAGTGCGGTGCCTAGGACGATGAGTTTGATGCGCGGCTTGCGGGGTTCGGCGTCGGGAATCTGTTGTAGTCGCTGCGCCGCTTCCACGATCTGCGCATGGGTCACCGCCGACACCGGCCGCCCGTGCACGAGTGCGAGGACCGCCGTTTCCCGTGCGGTGTGGTAGTGGCGGCTCGTCGTCGGAACCTCGTCGAGACCGATGATGGCGGCGGAGGCCTCGCCGTAGGCCAGATGGATGCGGGCCAGTCCGAAGGCGGCGGTGATGATGGCGTGGTCGGTGAGCCACAGATCCTGATAGTGGTGCCGCGCAATCTCATACCAGCGGCGCACTTGTGGGTCGAGGGAGTCGCTGGGCTTGGGAGATGCGCCGATCAGCCATCGCCCGATCAGCTCGGCGGTGCCGGCCACCGCGAGTTTCGGCCCGAGCTCACCGGGCATCGCGATCAGGGTTTCGTTGAACCGCTCATAGGCCAGTTCGGGCTCATCGTTGCGCAGCGAACAGATGCCCAGATACCAGTCGATGCGCCAGTTGTGCCCGTACCGCAGGGATGCTGAACGCAGGATGTCTAGCGCAGTGTCGACGTCGTCGAGTTCCAGATAGGCGCGGGTCTCGGCCAGGTCGATCTCCAGGGAACCTAGGGAATCTGGTTCGCCGGAGTCGAGGGCGGTCCGGTTCGCTCGATGGGTGTGGATCGAATCCAGAATCTGCCGGGGGTCCGACAGGGCCGCCGAACTCAATACTCGGGCAGACGGATCGGCGGGGTCGACAAGCGGAACCGGCAGCGCCGCGGCGATGTCGGCCGGATCGTAGAACGTCGTCTGGTCGGGGTCGAAGAATGCGTCGATCGGGCCGAGGAGCAGTTCGGTTCCGAACGTGGTCCGCGGCGGGGTGAACACCGTTGACAGCGCCGGGCGCGGGACGCCGGTGTGGACGGCCACCGTTTCGCGGAGCACATTGAGCAGCTGAGTGGTCATCTCCGCGGTGGTCGAGAAGCGCTCATCGGGGTTGATCGCCGTTGCGCGGGCCAGCAGCAGGTGGAAGGAAGGACTCTCGGCGAAGAGCGGCACCTCCCCAACGTCGGGCAGTCCTGGCAGGTACTGGCCGCCCTCCATCGGCATATCGACGGTGAGCACGGCCAAGGTGCGGCCGATGCTGTAGATGTCGGTAGCGATCTGCGGGCCGGTCTCGACGATCTCCGGCGCCTGGAATCCAGGCGTCCCGTAGAGGCGGCCGTGGCCGCCGATGGGCGCCACCGCACCCATGTCGATCAGGGTGACGTCGGAAGCACTGATCATGATGTTGTCCGGCTTTACATCGTTGTAGACCAGGCCGACCGAATGGAGGTAGCCGACCGCCGGGAGCACTTCCAGCATGTAGGCCATCGCCTGCTCGGGGGGGAGCAGCTTCGGAGTGACGTCGCCGTCGTCGGAGATCGCGGGCGTCAACTGTTTGAGTGTCTTTCCGCCGATGTACTCCATGACGATGTAGCCGATACTGCGGGCATCGGAGATCTCGTGCTCGACGAAGTTGTAGATCTTGACGATGCCGGGGTGGCTCACCGATGCGAGGAACTGCCGCTCAGCCATCGCCACCGCTTGGGCGGCGGAGTCGCCCGAGTTGAGTAGCCCTTTGAGGACGACGGGGCGATCGGAGACGTTGTGGTCGGTCGCAACGTAGATCCACCCCATGCCGCCGTGGGCGATGGCGCCGAGTATCTCGTACTGGTCGGCGACGACCGTGCCGGGCCCCAGGCTGGGCACGAAGGAGTAGCGGACGCCGCAGTTCGGGCACATCCCGGACAACGGGCCGGCATGGGGTCCGGACTCTCGGGCGAGCGGGGTGCCGCAGTTCCAGCACTTGCGCTTGCGCTCGGGAATCCGGGGGTCCACCAGTACCGCGTCGGTCGGCTCGGTGTCGATGATCCGTGGCAGGTCGACTAGTTCACTGCCGAGTCGGCGGTCGTGCACGCGCGCTGCGCCGCGCTCGGGGACCAGGACGCGGCCGCGCGGGACGGGGAAGCTCGTCCGCGCGGTGACGGCAGCGCGGGGAGGTCCGGGGGAGGTCGTGGCGGCGGTGGTGTCGGCCGCGGGGAAGTCCTCGGACGTGGCGGCCTGCGTACCGGTGTCAGCGGGTTCGAACGGGTTGAATGGCACTGCCTGGGTGGCGGCCGGCTCAGCGGCGTCGTCGCTGCGCGCATCGGGTGCCATGGCTAGTCCCGATAGCGGGGTTGGGGGAGGCCGAGCTGTGTGCCGAGCACCGACAGCCACTCGTTCGATATCGCCCGCCACCGACCGTTGGCCGTCAAGTCGGCCAGCACGGCGTTGATGAAGCGCACCAGGTCGTCGCGTCCCTTACGGACACCGATGCCGTAGTACTCCTCGCCCAGGCTCGGTCCGACGATCTGCAGCCACGGGTCCTGCACGGCGAGACCGGCAAGGATCGCATCATCGGTGGAGACCGCCTCCACACCGGACTGTTGTAACAGCACGAGGCAGTCCGCCCAGGTCGCGGTTTCGACCAGTGACACGGTGGGGACGATCCGGCGCAGCCGCTGTGCCGAGGTGGCGCCGGTGGCAACACAGGCCCGCTTGCGGGCGAGATCCTGTGCGGACTTGATCGTCGAATTGTTGACCGCCAGGATGCGCTGGGCCGCGACGTAGTAGGGCGACGAGAAGTCGATCTGTTTGAGCCGGTCACAGGTGATGCTCATCGTCTTGACGACGATGTCGACCCGGCCTGACTCGAGGACCGCAATCCGATCCGCCGAACGGGTCACCCGGAACTCGATGCGGTACGGGTCGTTGAAGATGGCTCGGCTGATCTCGCGGGCGAGGTCGACGTCGAACCCGCGCAGGTCGCCGGTGAGCGGGTCGCGGAAGCTGAACGGATTCGACCCGGTGTCGATCCCGACGATCAGCCGTCCGTTCGCGGCGATCTCGGCCATCGGTGTTCGCGGTGGCATTTGGCCGGGCGGGGGCAGCGGGATCGGGCGCAGGCTGGCGAGCCGGTTGCAGTCGTCGCTGTCGGACTCCGGCGGCGGCGGGGTGCCGGGTGCGGCAATGATCATCCCCGGTGGGGTGGGCGCCGTCGCGGTGGTCAGCGGAGGGGGGCTGTCCGGGGCGGTGAACCGGACGCAGCCGGTCGCGGTAACGGCAACCAGGGCGACTGCGGCGATGGTGCGGACTTTCATCGATACTCCCGGATGCGGTCGTAGAACCCGATCGGAACGGCGAGGGTGGCGACAAGTGACAACAACAGGATCCCGGTGCTGCTGAAGGCAAGGAATTGCCCGGCCGTGTAGATGCTGTTCCGGAAGGAACTGCGGGCTTCGGTGATCGCGGCGACGATGGCGTTGTCGACTTCCGCGTAGTAGGTCGCCGCACTGGATTTGCCCGGGCCGACGGTGAGGTCGCGGGCACCGAGATAGTCGCCGACCGCGAGTCGCTTCCCGATCTCGCGATCGGTGGTCTGCCATTCGACCAGGGCGGTGCGTGCCGCATCGATGTCGGCTATTGGGAGAGACTTCTTGCGACCCGAGTGGTAGTCGTCCGCGAGCTTGTTGAGGACTTCGGCCACCCCCCGCGTCGCGGTGGTGAAGTCGTCGTTGAGGGCGGTTTGGTCGCGGCGGACCAGGGACAGGGTCTGCGCGGACCGGGCCTGCTGCAAGCTGATGCGGGCACTGGTGAGGGCGTGCAGGGGGTCGGCGCCGTCGACCCGCGCGGTGGTCGTCGCCACGACCGACGTCAATCCGGCGACGAGCAGCCACAGGGTTCCCGCGCTCATTGCGATCAGGCTGACCAGCAGTCCGGCATTCAGCCGCCGCCGCGTGCGACGCTCCAGGAAGCGCGACGCCGCGATCAGTCCGGCAATCAGGGCGAACAGTGTCGCGTAGACGAGGTAGGGCGGTCGGGTCAGGGTTAGCTGCGGTTGCGCAATCGCGGCCGTGCGTTGCTCGTAGATGCGTTGGGCGGCGGGTAGGAGGGTCTCCTGCATCAGTCCGCTGGCCTCGTTCAGATAGGCGGAGCCGACGGGATTGCCCAGACGGTTGTTGGCTCGTGCGGTCTCGACCAGCCCGGTGTAGACCGGCAGGTTGACCGTCAGCTTCACCAGGTCGGCGTGCACCGGGTCGTCAGCAGTGCTGAGTGCACCACCGTCCTCGTCCGGGCTGTTGGCGGCCGTGATGAGGGAGGCCGCGGCGCTGGCAATCGCATTGGAGTATCGCTGGCGCAGGGCGACTGGTTCGAGGCCACCAGAAATGAAGGCGGAGTTGGCTGAGGCGTCGGCGATGGATAGCGAACTGAACAGGACCTGGGACGATTCTGCGATCGGTTCGGCGCGGGAAATCAGCTTCTGCAGGCTGTGGGTCCGGTCGCTGAGGGTGACCGAGGCGTACCACCCGGTGGCCAGACAGCCGATCGTCAGTGCGAGGGCGATGAGGAAGAACTTGCCCGGCGTCGACGACCCGATGGTGCGCAGTGCGGCAACCGGTGACTGGGCCCGAGCGCGCGTGGTGGCGATGCGTTCGCGACGATCCACCAGGGTGCGGCGCGTCGGGGGACTGGTGGACGATCGCTCGACGTTGCCAGCGGTCGACCCGGAGGCGGGCTGGCCGTTGTCGGAGCGCAGGCCGCTGAAGAGAAAATCTACGGGTGATGCGTCGGATCTCACCGCATTATCTCCCCGTTGCCGGTCGGTAAACGTGTGGTGCCCAGCGTAGTCGTCGGGACAGGCCGGTGGTGCCGACACGCACGGTGAATGCCGGGCGAAGCGGTCGGTTCGTTCGGGTTGTCGGTCGACCCGGCCCGGTCGACTCGCCTACGGTGGACCCTGAGCGTGAAGACCCGAAGGGAATGCAGTGCGTGGAGACGGCGACGGGTGGGTGTTCGACCCCGACGGTTCCCGGTATTGGGGACGGCATGGCGCGGCCGGACTGCTGCTGCGTGCACCGCTGCCCGGTGGCGGAGTCGGCATTCTGCTGCAGCACCGGGCCGTCTGGTCGCATCAGGGCGGGACTTGGGCGCTGCCCGGCGGTGCGCGCGACTCGCATGAAACAGTCGTCGATACGGCGATCCGAGAGGCCGACGAGGAGGCCGGTGTCGGACATCATGACCTCACGGTGCGGTTGACGATGGTCACCGCGGAGTCGGCGAGCGGGTGGACTTACACGACGGTCATCGCCGACGTGGCTGAGCCGGTGGCCACCGTTGCCAACGGTGAGTCGACCGAACTGCGGTGGGTGCGGACCGGCGAGGTCCAGTCGCTGCCGCTGCACCCGGGATTCGCCCGCAGTTGGCCGGCATTGCGCGACCGGCTGACCGCTCTGCCCTGAGCGGCCGTCGGCCACCTCGGTCGGCACCCGCCACGGTCGTCCTCAGCGCGGCAGCCGGTTGGCGCCGGCGATCAATGCGTTGCGATTCGCCTCATCGCCGTTGGTGCCCGAACCCATGGCCCACCATTCGTCGTCATCGTTGCCGCACAGCAGGAGGGTGACATAGGAGTCGCCATCGCGACGCTGGTGGAGCCGGTGGATCTCGACCCCCGCGCCGACGTCGTACAGCATCGAGGTGAGCGCGCCGAGTTGGCCGGTGGCACGGGCCTGCACGGCGTGGTCGCGGTCATCGACGACGATGGTCGCACGGCAGTCGAGCCGGTCTCCGTCGGTAGGGGTGGCCGTCCACGAGTCGAGGCGGATCGGGCCGTCCGGGGCGGCGAAGTGTTCGGTGAATTCCTCGGCGGACAAGGCAGTCGCCTCCTCGTGCATTCCGGTTGGAAGATCAGCGGTCTGCGAAAAGGATGACGGGGCAAGGTTGCGGGTGTGCATCTGATGTCTGCTCTCGGTCGGGAAGGAAAGGTGACCGATAGGTGAATACGGCTACCCCGCAGCGGGGGGCGGCCGATGGGACCCCGCTACGGGCTGGTTACGAGCTTGATACGCACCCCGTCAGGTTAGGCCCCCGGCGGTCTTGCTGGCAAACGGTATGGCGGCGCAGGAGCAATGTCGGACCTCGCCGGCCAAACGCCGACCGCTCGGCGATGTCGACAGGATGGCGCCGACCCCGACCCGCCCGGCTCGGGTACGACTTCCTCTGACGCTGCGCCCTCCGGCCGCAGCATGCCGTCAGCCGCCGCTTGTTGCCGCGCGCAGCGCGCGGGCAGCTCCACACGGGTCCGGTGCCGCGGTGATCGCCCGCACCACGACGATGCGGGTCGCGCCCGCCGCGATGACGTCGGGTGCGCGCGTCACATCGATGCCACCGATCGCAAACCAGGGGTGTGCGGTGGCGAGCGAGGCTGTCCGGTGTATCAGATCGAGTCCGGTCCCCGGCCGCCCCGGCTTCGTCGGGGTCGACCAGCACGGGCCGACGCAGAAGTAGTCGATGTGCCGGTTCACTGCGGCTGCGGCCGCCTGCTCTGTGTTGTGGGTGGATAGCCCGAGGATCACGTCCTCGCCGACCAACCCGCGGGCGGTCGCGACCGGAAGGTCGTCCTGGCCGACGTGCAAAACGTCGGCGCCGGCGGCGGCGGCGATGTCGGCGCGGTCGTTGACGGCGAGCAGTGCGCCGGCCGCCGTGGTCAGCTCCTTCAGGCCGGCGAGCAGCTCGAGTTCGCGGCCGGCTTCCAAGGCGCCGAACTCGCGCTCCCCGAGCGATCCCTTGTCGCGGAGCTGCACGATGTCCACCCCGCCGTCGAGGGCCGCTCGGACGAAGTCGAGGAGGTCGCCCCGCTCCCGCCGGGCATCGGTGCACAGATACAGCGAAGCGGAGGCAAGGCGTTCACGACGGTTCACCCGTTCACCGTAGCGATACCCTGGGCCGGTGACTGTGACCCAATCCCGGCCGGTGCTCTCGGTCATCGGCGGCGGCGTGATCGGGAGCATGTGTGCGCTCGCCGCGGCCGATGCGGGCTGGCACGTCGACATCTACGACGCAGGGGAGGCCACCCGCGCATCGGAGGTGGCCGGCGGCATGCTCGGCACCCTGGGCGAGGGGCATCCCGGCGAGGAAGGCCTGTTCGCGCTTTCCGCCGAATCGACGGCGTGGTGGCCGGGGTGGATCGAGCGGCTCGGTGACCCGGCCATTGTCACCGCCGCAGACACGCTGTTCGTCGCGACCACCGCCGCCGACGGTGAGTATTTGCGTCAGTTGGCGCAATTCGTATGGGCGCAGCAGGTCCCCGACGGTCGGCTCACCGGACTGCGCGGCCGGCAGGTCCGGGCCCACGAACCATCCTTGAGTACCCGGGTTCACAGTGGCTACCGCGCACTGGGCGAGGGGGCGCTGGACAACCGTCGGCTATTGGCCGGGGTCCGCAGCCGCCTAGCCGAGCGTGGCGGGCACGTGCATCGCATGTGGGTCGACTCGTTCGCCGATGTTCCCGGCGATCAGGTGTTGATCGCCGCTGGGATGGGCACGTCCGCCCTGCTGCCCGATGTCAAACTGGTGCCGGCGAAGGGGGAGATCCTGCGCCTG
Organism: Gordonia sp. UBA5067; assembly: GCF_002414845.1. Lineage (GTDB taxonomy): Bacteria > Actinomycetota > Actinomycetes > Mycobacteriales > Mycobacteriaceae > Gordonia > Gordonia defluvii. The sequence continues at coordinate 36,077 of NZ_DIAX01000010.1, forward strand.
CGTCGCAACCGGCAGTCGGTTCCAGTGCCGCGCAACGTCATTCGTGCGCGTGTCGAGGGCCGCCACGTCTACCTCGTGCCGCGCGCCGACGGGCTCGTCGTCGGCGCGACCCAATATGAACCGGTGTCACCCGACGACCGGGCCGCGCACGCCGGCGGGGTGGCAGATCTGCTTGCCGATGCCATCGCGATCATGCCTGGGCTGCGGACCTATGAGCTCATCGAGGCATCGGCCGGTATCCGGCCCGGGTCGGCCGACGGACTGCCGGTTGTCGAGCGCATCGATGATCGGACCCTCGTGGCGACCGGCCACGGCCGCAACGGCATTGTGCTGGCACCGGCGACCGCAGCCCGGATCGTCGAACTGCTGGCGGGCTAACCTGGTGCTATGACCTCCACCGGTACGTCGATGGCCATTACCGTGAACGGCGAGGTGCGCGATCTTCCCGCGGGGACGACCGTCGCCGGACTCGTCGTCGCCCTCGGCCTGCCCGATCGTGGGATCGCTGTGGCAGTCGGCGGGTTTGTGGTCCCGTGTGGCAGTTGGGACGCGACGGCCTTGCACGCCGATGACACGGTCGAGATTGTGACGGCGGTCCAGGGTGGTTGAGCCGGTCGATCCCGCCGGGCTGCGGATCGGCGGCGCCGAGTTCTCGTCGCGGCTGATCATGGGTACCGGCGGTGCGACGAACCTCGCCGCCCTCGAACGGGCGCTCGTCGCCAGTGGCACCGAGTTGACGACCGTGGCGATGCGCCGGGTCAGCGCCGACACCGGCACCGGGGTGATCGAGCTGCTACGCCGGTTGGACATCGCCGTCCTGCCGAACACCGCGGGCTGCCACACGACCGCCGAAGCGGTGCTGACCGCCCAACTTGCCCGCGAGGCGGTGCAGACCGACCTGGTGAAGCTCGAGATCGTCGCCGACGACAAGACCCTGCTGCCCGACCCGATCGAAACGCTCGATGCGGCGCAGGACCTGGTCGGCGAGGGCTTTACCGTGCTCGCCTACACCAACGACGATCCGGTGCTGGCCTTACGGCTACAGGATGCGGGCGTGGCCGCCGTGATGCCGCTGGGGTCGCCGATCGGCACGGGCCTGGGCATTCGAAACCCCCACAACATCGAGATGATCGTCGCTCGCGCGACAGTGCCGGTCGTCCTGGATGCGGGCATCGGCACCGCCTCCGACGCGGTGCTCGCCATGGAGCTGGGCTGCGACGCGGTGTTGCTGGCGACGGCGGTGACCCGCGCCGACGACCCGGAGGCGATGGCCTCCGCGATGCGCCATGCGGTCGTCGCCGGTCGTCTCGCGCACCGCGCCGGCCGCATCCCGCGGCGGTTCTGGGCGCAGGCCTCCTCGCCGGCAATGGACTGAATCCGCTTCGGCTAGCCGGTGCCGGCGGTCGTCAGCCGCGGTTCTACCTCGGTCCACTCTGAACGAGGCCAGGAAGGTCGCGTAGTCGGGAAGCGCGCCGACTGCTACCGGTCCACCTCGGCAAGGGTCCCGGTGAGCCGCCACAGCGGGTTCACCGGCCCGTGGCCGCCGCCGAGCGGATAGGCGGCGGTCAGCGAGCGCGTCACCCACGCCTTCGCGAAGCGGAACGCGTCGGGAACCGAATAGCCGTGTGCCAGGGCCGCGGTCAGCCCGGCGGCCAGCGTGTCGCCGGCGCCGTGATCATGCGGGGTGTCGATCCGTTCGTGATCGACCTCGAGATACTCCGCACCGTCGAACAACAGGTCCGGGCTGTGGTCGCGGGACCGCAGGTGGCCGCCCTTCACCAACGCCCACCGCGCCCCCAAGGCGTGCAGGGCGCGTGCCGCCGCGCGCTGGGACTGCGCGTCGACGACGTCGATCCCGGTGATGAGCCGGACTTCGTCAAGGTTGGGCGTGACGACGGTGGCCAGCGGGAACAGTCTGGTCCGGAGGTCGTCAAGCGCATCCTCGGCGAGTAGGGGGTCGCCGTGCATCGACGCGCAAACTGGGTCGACGACGAGCGGGATGGGTCCAGCGCCGCCGATTCCCGATTCGGTACAGGTCGTGACGACTGCCTCGATGATGGCGCTCGACGCGAGCATTCCCGTCTTGGCGGCGCCGATTCCGATATCACCGACGACGGCGCGGATCTGATCGGACACGATCTGCGGAGTGATCTCCTGATAGCCCGAAACACCCAGGGAGTTCTGTACGGTGACCGCGGTGACCGCCACGCATGCGTGCACCCCCATCAGTGCGAAGCTGCGCATGTCTGCTTGAATGCCGGCTCCGCCGCCGGAGTCGGAACCGGCGATGGTGAGCACGCGCACCGGGGTCTGTCCGTCGGCCGCGATGGGGAGCAGATCCGGAGCGGGGGCGACGGGCACGGTCAGACCTTTTCGGTGATCGGCAGGTACACGTGATTGCCCTGCTCGGCGAATTCGGCGGACTTGGCGGCCATCTCTGCGGCGATTTTCGCCTCGATGTCTTCGGCGGTCTCCAAGCCGTTCTCGGCGGCGTAGGCGCGCACGTCGGCGGAGATGCGCATCGAGCAGAACTTGGGACCGCACATCGAGCAGAAGTGGGCGGTCTTGGCCGGCTCGGCGGGCATCGTCTCGTCGTGGTACTCACGGGCGGTGTCCGGGTCGAGGGAGAGGTTGAACTGATCGGTCCAGCGGAATTCGAAGCGCGCCTTACTCAGCGCGTCGTCGCGCTGCTGTGCGTTCGGGTGCCCCTTGGCGAGATCAGCGGCGTGCGCGGCGATTTTGTAGGTGATGACACCGGTCTTCACATCGTCGCGGTTGGGTAGTCCCAAGTGCTCCTTGGGGGTGACGTAACAAAGCATGGCGGTACCGGCCTGCGCGATCATCGCGGCGCCGATGGCCGAGGTGATGTGGTCGTAGGCGGGGGCGATATCGGTGGCCAGCGGACCAAGGGTGTAAAACGGCGCCTCGTTGCACAGCTCCTCTTCCAGGCGCACGTTCTCGACGATCTTGTGCATCGGGACGTGGCCCGGGCCCTCGATCATGACCTGAACGCCGTGGTGTTGGGCGATGGCGGTCAGTTCGCCGAGGGTGCGTAGTTCGGCGAATTGGGCTTCGTCGTTGGCGTCGGCGATCGACCCCGGGCGCAGGCCGTCGCCCAGGGAGAAGGTGATGTCGTAGCGGGCGAACACCTCGCACAGCTCATCGAAGTGCGTGTACAGGAAGGACTCCTCGTGGTGTGCGAGGCACCAGGCGGCCATGATCGATCCGCCGCGGGAAACGATGCCGGTGACGCGTTTGGCCGTCAGCGGGACGTAGCGCAGCAGCACCCCGGCATGCACCGTCATGTAGTCGACGCCTTGCTCGGCCTGCTCGATGACGGTGTCACGGTAGATCTCCCAGGTGAGCTTCGTGGGGTCGCCGTTGACCTTCTCCAACGCCTGGTAGATGGGGACGGTGCCGACTGGCACCGGGGCGTTGCGCATGATCCATTCGCGGGTTTGGTGAATATCCTTGCCGGTCGACAGGTCCATGATGGTGTCGGCGCCCCACCGGGTCGCCCACACCATCTTCTCGACTTCTTCGGCGATGGAACTCGATACCGCCGAGTTGCCGATGTTGGCG
>NZ_DIAX01000010.1:39748-86781 GCF_002414845.1 Gordonia sp. UBA5067
GTTGGCGTTGATCTTGACCAGGAATTGCTTGCCGATGATCGTCGGTTCCAGTTCCGGATGACGATGATTCGCGGGGATGACGGCGCGCCCGCGGGCGACCTCGCTGCGGACCAGCTCGGCGTCGACACCTTCCCGCGCGGCGATGAACCGCATTTCGTCGGTAATGATTCCAGCGCGGGCCCAGGCGAGTTGGGTGGCGGCGCCATCGACCGGGTCCGGTCGGTCCCAGTCGTTGCGGGTTGGGGCGAGGCCGGCTTCGACGCTGATCGTCGCCGTCGTATCGGTGTAGGGCCCCGATGTGTCGTAGAGGTCCAGGTGCTCGCCATTGGTGAGGTGAACCCGGCGCTGCGGGATGCGCAGGTGTTCGACCGTCAGATAGTGCTTGGAGCTTCCCTCGATCGGGCCGGTGGTGACCGTGGCTGCCGTGTCGGCGGTGCGCGAACTCATGACTTCTCCCTACGCCGGCATTACCCGGACAGGTTCAGGCGGTCGGCGACCGCCCGTCGCCATCTCAGCCCTCGGTGCGTGAGAGCCCCCGCGTTTTATGGGGTTGTGTGCGGGAATCCCCGCATGACCAGCCTACGACAGTAACTGCCGGGTCTCAGCTTGATGGCGACTGTGTTGTCACAGGGGTCACTCCTGTCCCACGCTAGGTAATGTGAAGGGGGTCACATACGATTACTCCTATGAGGGACACAGATAGTACGGAGTCCGGCATGATGAAGCATCGGAAGAAGCCACCACAGGCGGCGGAGCAGATCCTGCAGCAGATCAGCCAGGTCACGCACAACCCGGACCGGGAGCGGTTCGAATTGTGGGTGGCGGGCGATCTTGTCGGCGTACTCGGTTACCACGCCGAGCACGCGGTCGACGGCGATGTCGTCACGGTGCTGCACACGGTCTTGTACGACGAGTACACCGGCCACGGGCTGGCAACGCGCCTCACGCGGTCGGCCGTCGACTACATCAAGCAGACGGGGGCCCGGTTGCGACCGGTGTGCACGTTCACCCGGCACTACCTCGAGACCCATCCCGGGCAGGTTCGCCTCGCGGCTGTGTGACGGCGTCGGTGACGGGATTCCATCAGTCGAATTAGGTTATGATAACCTATCATCATGACGTCGATGGTTGCCCAAGTTCCATCCCGTGGATGGCAGGGCGCGGTACTCAAACTGCTGCGCGCCGACGACTTTCTGTTGACCGTGGCCGGTGTTGAGAGCATCACCGACCACTACGTGCGCGTGCACTTTGCCGATGGCGGACTACTGGCCCGCACGGCACTGCACCCGACGATGTGGATTCGGCTGTGGTTTGAGCGGGACGGCAGGCTGCATCAACGCGGGTACACCGTGGTCGATCCCGATCCGGCGACCGGAACCTTCTTCGTCGAGTTCGCCATCCACGACGGTGCGGCGGCCCGCTGGGCGCAGACCACGTTTGTCGGCGACGAAATTCCGGCGACTGTCATGGGTTCGAACTATGCATTGCCCGAGCCGTCGCCCGACGGGTGGCTGATCGTCGGTGACGCGGCGGCGTTGCCGGCGGTCAACTCGTTGCTCGACGCCATCGAGGCGTCGGAGTCGCCGGATGTGCCGATCACCATCTGGATGGAGTACCAGCACGAGGACGAGTTCACGCTTCCGCTGCGGGTCCGCGAACATCACCGGGTTGAGTGGCTGTCGCGCACCGGGACTGGGTCGACGATGGTGGATGCGGTGCGTGCGGCCGCGTTCAACGCCACCGGTTATCACGCGTGGGTCGCGGCGGAGGCGGGGTCGACCCGGAAGGTCGCCGGCCTGTTCCGCCAGGAGTTCGGTCTTCCCCGCGCCGCGGTGACGTCGCGCGCCTACTGGGCCGTCGGTCGGCCGAGGTGATCGCCACCTGAACTGACCCATCGGTAAGATGGGGCGATGGTCGATCTATCTGCTGCGGGCCGGGGCCTGCGCAACCTTTGGGCCCTGTCGCTGGGCGGCGGCATCGCTCCGCGCCACCGCACCGACAGCATCGCCATCGCCACCGGCGACCATCGCACTGTGCGCCGGTATGCCGACGACGACCAGGTGCGTGCTGCGCGCGAGGCCGGACGGATGCCGGTCCTGCTGGTACCGCCGATTGCCGCACCGGCGAGTTGCTATGACCTCTCGGCCGACCACTCGGTGGTCGCGCACCTGCGCGACTCCGGCCGCGTTCCCTATGTCCTCGACTTCGGTGCAATCTCCTATGCCGATCGCGCGATGGGGTTCGGCGATTTCATCACCGACATCATTCCCGAGGCGATCGGTCGCGTCCTGGATGACTACCGGGCCCCACAGGTCGACCTGTACGGCTGGAGCCTGGGCGGCACCCTGTCTCTGCTGACCACCGCCGCGCAACCGGTGCAGACGCGGCGGGTCCGAAGTGTCGTCACCGTCGCGACTCCGCTGGACTACAACCAACTGCCGGGCTATCCGCTGGCGCGTGCGCTCACCAAGCCGACCGGCGGAATGGCGCCGACGGTTCTGTTGCGACTGCTCGGCGGGGTCCCGGCCCCGCTGGTCCAGGTCGCCTATCGAGCGACGTCCTGGGACCGAGAGGCCAAGAAGCCCTGGTTCATTGCGACTCACCTCGGGGAGACCGAAACGCTGAGACGGATGGAAACGATCGATCGTTTCCAACGCGACTTCCCCGGGTACCCGGGCCGGCTTGTCGAGCAGATGTGGGAGTGCTTTATCTACCGCGACGAACTCGTGGGCGGGGTGCTGGACTTCGACGGCCACACCGTGGACTTGGCCGATATCGATGTCCCCGTGCAACTGTTCGGCAGTCATCGGGACGCGCTGTGCACATGGGGCGCCGCACGACACGGCGTGGACCTCCTGAGCCGATCACCCCATCTGCAGTTCACCACCGTCGAATCCAGTCATCTCGGGCTGCTCGCCGGTCCCGACGCGGCAATCCACACGTGGCCCGCGATCGACGACTTTCTGGCCGGCGTCGACACGCTCGTCACCGGGGCCGTCGCGCCCACCTGAGGCGCGGACGCGGTGTTCGGGCCGCTTCTCAATGCAGGTCGAGTCAATGCAGGTCGAGCACCACCGGGGCGTGGTCGCTCGCCCCGGGGAGCTTGCGGGCCGACTTGTCGACACTGGCCCCGAAGACCCGGTCGTTCAGCGCGGGTGAGCAGAGCACGAAGTCGATGCGCATGCCCTCGTTGCGGGGGAATCGCAGCTGCTGATAGTCCCAGAAGGTGTAGGTTCTCGCCGTCTCGAGGTAGGGGGCGGCCGCATCGGCGTAGCCGGTGTCGGCGAATGAGGCGAACGCCGCCCGCTCTTCGTCGGTGACGTGCGTCTTGCCGGTGAACGCCGCAGGATCCCACACATCGTCGTCGGTGGGCGCGACGTTCCAGTCCCCGGCGAGTGCGATCTGTGCGGCCGGGTCGTGCGCCAGCCAGAGTGCGGCGCGATCGCGCAAGGCCGCGAGCCAGTCGAGTTTGTAGGCGAAGTGCGGGTCGCCCTGCGCTCGGCCGTTGGGGACATACAAGCTCCACACCCGCACCCCGTCGCACAGCGCGGAGAGTGCGCGAGCCTCGGTCGTACCGTCGTACGCTGGCTGGCCCTCGAAGCCATATTCCACGGAGTCGAGTCCGACGCGTGAGGCGATCGCGACGCCGTTGTAGCCCCCGGACCCGGTGAACGCGACGTCGTACCCGGCGGCGAGGAAGCTCATCACCGGAAATCCGTCATCGGTGCACTTGGTCTCCTGAATTGCGAGCACGTCGATATCGGATTGCTGCGCCCAGGCAACAACCGACTCCGACCGCGCGCGGATCGAGTTGACATTCCAGGAGGCCAGACGCATGGGCTATCGCACCGTCACCACATCGGCACCGGCCGCGGTCCATGCCTGAACGGTGGGTGCGACTGTTGCCCGCGGCGCGAGCAGCAGCACCCCGAACTGGCGGGCAGGTGCGTACTCGCCGGCGTAGAAGGAGATCGAGTCGATGAACCACGACAGTTCCCCGGGGGACTGGTCCAGCAGTGCGGCGGGGTCGACGATCTCGGTGAGGTATCCGCGCTTGGCAGCGGGAAGATCACCCATGCAATCGTCGAAGGCGTCCTTGTTCATACCGAAATGCGCGGGGAAGTCCCAGGCCGCGGCGATCGTGCGGTACAGCCCGGGCAGGGTGCGGGCCGTGTGGGCGTCAATGCGCCGCGCGGCGACCCCGACCAGCGCAGTGCGCGGCGTCCGGGCCGGCGCGCCGACGGTGCGCAGCGCGATGGGCGAACCGCCCGTTGCGGTCGCGGCCAGGAAGTCGTCGACGGTGGCGTGGGTAGTGCTCACTGCTGGGGCCCCCGGATCTGGTGGAACGAGCGGTAGTGGTCGAGGGTGTACCAGGCCGCCCCGTCGGCGCCGGTGATGATGCGCTCCGCGTCGCGGCTGCGCCCCGGTGCCTTGGGGTTGACGTCCCACTCCTGGTAGCGGGCCCGTGCCCCAGCCGAATCGGTCCGGGGAAGTCGGCCCTCGTTGTTACGGAAGGTGCGCCCGCCCAGCGTGCCCGGGGCGTTCGCTGCCGCGGGCCACTGCCCGGCGTCGACGAGGGACAGGGTGTGCACGACCCGGTCCGGAACGGTGGCCTTGTGAGCGGGCCCCCGATGGACAGCGCCATTTCCGGTGTTCGGGTGCTGCTGGACCGCGGCCGGGCCGCCGCGGACAGCGCTGCCCGGCGAGTCGGCACCGCTGCCGAACCCGCCGAGAAGCCAGATGAGGCCGACGACGAGGACGGTGGCCGCGACGCCGAGGGCCAACCAGGTCGCGGCAGCAGGGATTGAGGAGCGCATCGGGGTTGAGTTTAAGGCCCCAACTGCCGGTAGGTCACCCGGTGGTGCAGTGCGTACCCGTCGGCGCGCAGCGCGGTGCCCCGCGGCACATCGTCGGCGGAAACCGTGACAATGGTGGACTCGGTGCCGTCGCCGGCCACCCGTACCAGCCGGTGGAACTCGCCGCCGACGGCAACACCGATCGCGGCCCCGGCGACGAGGCGCTCGGGGAGTTCGATGATGGGCGGCAATCCGCGTGGTGCGAACCACTGCTGGAGCGCGGATTCGGTGGCCGCGTCGAGGCGGGCGCCGAGCCGCGCGGGGACCGCGGTGCTCACCGGGTGGGGATCGTCCGGCGGAATACCGAGTCGCACCCGCCAACCGGCGATCTCGCCGGTTTCGACGGCCTCGACAGCACGCAGGGCGACATCGCGGATCTCGCGGTTGCGGACCGCGCGATAGGGCAGGAGGCGCACCGCCGACACGAGCTCGGCGGGGATGCGCACCCTGTCGTCCGAGGCCACCGCGGCCGGGGCCGCGCGAGTCAGGATCAACGGGTCGCCGGCATCGAGGATGACTCCGGTGACGTCGGACAGGGTGGCCCCGTCCGCTCCCCGCCAGTCGCCGGGCGCGCCGGGGCCCAGTCGATACCGCACCACGACCCGGTCGCCGATGAACATGGGTCAGTCGGCGTCGTCGTGGTCGTCGTGCCCGAACGGGTCGGCGACCTCGCCGGGCATCCAGGTCAGCCCCGGGATGCCCCAACCGTTCTTCTTGATGGTCTTCTTCGCCGCGCGGGCATTGCGGCCGACGAGGACATCGACGTACAGCAGCCCATCGAGGTGGCCGGTCTCGTGCTGAAGCATCCGGGCGAAGAAGCCCGTCCCCTCGAGTTCCACTTCCGCGCCCGTGCGGTCGACGCCGGTGACGCGCGCCCAGTCGGCCCGGCCGGTGGGGAATTGTTCGCCCGGCACCGACAGGCAACCTTCGTCATTGTCGTCGGGATCGGGCATCGTCTCGGGAATGTCCGAGGTCTCCAACACCGGGTTGATGACCTCGCCGCGGCGACGCGTCCCCGCCCGTGACTCGCCGGCGGGGCAGTCGAAGACGAACATGCGCTTACCGACACCGATCTGGTTCGCCGCGAGACCGACCCCGTTGGCCGCGTCCATGGTCGCGTACATGTCGTCGAGGAGCGCGATGTCTTCCGCGGTGGGTCTGCCGTTCTCGTCCAGGGGCACCAGGGTGGTCGGCTCGTGCAATACCGGTTCGCCGACGATGCAGATAGGAAGAATCGCCATGCCGAACAGATTACGCAGTTCGATTGGGACACCGGCAATCACGGCGCGTCACGGTGCGGATCCGTGGCGCCGCCGTGGTTAGATAACTACCGAGTCACACCGGCGGTAGCGGATGAGTCGGCATGTGACAGAAGATCGGGAAGCGTCGAGGGAGCGTAATGGACGGGGCGACTGCGCGAAGCCGGCAGAGCCACACGGCGGGGGCGGATCCCAATCTCGACCCGAACGAGGTCGGCGCCGATGGCCTGTCGCGCCGCGACCATGAGATTTTGTCGTTCGAACGCCAATGGTGGAAGTACGCCGGCGCGAAAGAAGACGCGATCAAAGAGCTCTTCAGCCTTTCCGCCACCCGGTATTACCAGGTGCTGAATGCGCTCGTCGACCGGCCTGAGGCGCTGGCTGCAGATCCGATGCTGGTCAAGAGGCTCCGCCGACTGCGCGCGTCTCGCCAGAAGGCTCGTGCCGCACGGCGCCTGGGCTTTGACCTCTCCCAGTAGCGCTGGACCCTGAGATCGATGCGGGCCCTGGGATAGACTCGGATTTGATGACAACCGAACGCGATACCAACCGTCTGCCGCTGCGTGCTGGAGCGATGCTGTTGCTTGCCGTGGCGATCGTCTTCTTCGGCCTTGGCGCCCACCGGCTCGCTACCGGGTCCACTAACCAGGCCGGGCCCGTCGCCGCGCCGAGCGCGCCACGTCCGAGTGGGGCCACGCCGCCGTCGGAGGCCGTCGCTGACACGTCGGTCGCCGCGTCGTCGACGAAAGTCTGCGTCGTCAACGCGGGCAGCGTTTCCGGCCTCGCCGGTTCGGTGACCGAGCAGCTGAAGACGAAGGGCTACAAGACGGCCGAGCCGGCCAACATGTTGTCGAGCACACTGAATGAGAACACGATCTTCTACCGGCCGGGAACCGAGGTCGCGGCCAAGCAAGTCGCCACCGATCTCGGCGGCGGGTACAGCGTCGAACCGCGCCCGTCGAACTCGTTGAAACTCCCGGCATGCGCCGATGGTGTGCTGGTCATCGCTATCACCGAATGAGAGGCATACCCGTGAACACCACCATTTTGCGTACTCACCGCAGGCCCGTCGCGGTCGTCGCGGCCGCTGCGGCGCTCGGCCTGGCTCTGGCCGGATGCAGCAACTCTGAAGAACCCTCGAACGTGAAGGGCACCAACCCCACCGTGGTCACCGGTGACCAGGGTGCGCCGGGCGGCGTTATCGAGCCCGGGCACGGGAGTGAGCAGAATGAGAGTCAGTCCGACCAGGCGACGGCCAAACTCATCGACGCCAAGCGGCAGCAAATCGGGACGGCGGTGTTCACCAAGTCCGGCAAGGGCGTCAAGGTCTTCGTCAACGTGGCGCGGGGCCTGACTCCCGGCTTCCATGGCATGCACATCCATTCCAACGGCGTCTGCAATCCCGATGGGGCCGAACCATTCGCCAGCGCCGGCGGCCACCTCCAGGTCGACGGGCACACCGGTCACCCGTCCAGCGGTGACCTCGTCTCGATCTACATCGACGACTCCGGTGCCGGCACCACCACGACTTCGTCCGAGGCTGTCACCCTCGCGCAGATCACCGGCAAAGCGCTGGTCATCCACGCTGGTGCTGACAACTTCGGCAACATTCCGGACCGCTACAGCGCCGACGGACGCCCCGGACCCGACGAGAAGACCCTCGCCACCGGCGACGCCGGCGGCCGCGCCGCCTGCGGCGTCATCGACGCCGGCTGAACCGCCAGATGGGGGAGACCGGCGCGGCGAATGCGCCCGGGCCATATGACGAAGAGCAACTGTTTGATCTGAAGGCGGCCCCGCGGCTGGTGCCCCAGACCTATCCGGGGGTATGGCCGCCGGACTCGGTCGTCGTCGCTGCGGACCGGATGTGGAAGGTTGTCGATCGTTATGGGTCGGCCCTGGCCTGGGCGCAGACTCCACCGGTCCGCCTGGGGGTGTGCCGGGTGCGCAGCGTGTTGGCCGCGGACCGGAAGGACTCCTCGGCGGTTCAGCTGAACCGGCTCGCCGAACGTGAGAAATGCGCGTCGATTGACGCTCGGGCGCCGGTGCTGGCCATCGGATCCAATGCTGCGCCCGCGCAATTGCGGCATAAGTTCCGCGACCGCCCCGAGACGCTGTTCGTACCGTCCATCCGGGCTCGGGTCCGTGGCGTGGCGGTGGGGTACACCCCGTTCGTCTCGCAGTTCGGCTATGTTCCGGCAACCGCCTATCCGGACCGCGACGCCGAGGCGGTGCTGGCGGTGCAGTTCCTCGACGACCGTCAGCTGGCCGAACTCGACGAGTCCGAGTCGCCGTACTACCGGCGCGTCTGGCTCGACGCGGCTCAGGGGGTCAGCGTTGCGCTTGAGACCGGCGAGGCGCTGGCGGGCGCCTACGCGTATGTGGCCGGCGGCGGGGTCCTCGCCGACCGTGCCGGCACGCCCATCCGGATGTGGCTGCCGGGCACCGACAGTGCTGCGCCGGAATCCGGGCTCAACCAGGCCGATCTAATGGCGTCGTTGCACGCCGACCCCGAGATCAACCCGCCGGCCGATGGCGCCCCAGGCGATCTCTCCGGCGCGGAGTTGACTGCGGCGATCGGGCGCTGCGGGCGACTGCGGCCCGACAACCCCTTTTTCGACCTGCCCGACGAGATGGGCAGCGTCCCCCGTCGATACGGTTCGATGTTGCCGGCCGGTGCGCCCGACGACGCGCGTGCGCCGGCCCCCGGCGAATTGGCCGGCGAGATGCTCGCCTGGGTCGGTGCAAGTCCCGATGGGATCGACCGTGGCGGAAAATCCGTCATCCGGCTGAGTCGCGACGACGCCGCCCGGCTGAACAATCCGAAGCTGGTGTCGATCCGTTCTGCCCAACTCGCCGCGCGGCACGGATCGGCCGCGCCGGCGGCACTGGCCGCGCTGCATCCCTACGACCCGGCCGATCCGGCCGAACCGGCCGACGGCCACGCCCAAATCGACCACGTCCTGCGGATGGGCTGCGGACTTGAGCGGGGCGACATCGTTGCGATCCGGCCGGCGCGCGTCGACCGGATTCGCTGGTTCGACTGGATGCTCGGGAAGCCGACCTACCTGACGATGCGGGTAACCCTGGCCGACCCTGCCTCGGCCGAGCGCGACATCGTGCTCATGTCGCGGTTGGCGATCGACATCCTCGGCGTCGAGGGGGGCGACTACGTCGTGATGGAGGGCGCCCCGGACGAGGATGGCGAGGTCCCGTCGGTCGTTCTCAAGGTGTTTGAGGTCCCCGCCGACGTCGAGGAAAACCGGCGCAGGGTCACCGGAGGTTCCTGGGGTGCGCGGTTCCCCGCAGCCACCGAAACCCTCGGTGTCAACCAGGATTTGCCGATGGCCTTCGTTGACGCGGAGTTGCGCTCCCGGCTCAACGTCAACGGTCAGACGCTCGGCACCGTCCGGGTGCGGCCCGGGCGCTTGCACCGCTTCTATGCCGAACTGCGGGAGATCCTGCTGGTGTTGGCGGTGGCGCTGCTCGGCGTCGTCACCGTTGTCGGCGACAAGTCCGTGCAGGTGAGCTTGATTCTCGCGCTGGTGGTCATGTCGACGGTGCTCGTCTTCGGCCGCATGCGCCGCCGGCTGTCGCACCGCTCGAAGTCCCGTCAGTTCGGCAAGAAGCGCCAGCTCCGCAAAGCGCGACGGAAAGACTCGGCGCGGTGACGGCTATTCGTCGCGGGTCGGGACCTCGGTGGGCGAGCGAGTGAGTCCGCTGTCGGCGCGCTGCTCCCGATAGGCCAGCTGTCCGACGCGCTGGGCGACGACCGGTGCGGTTATCAGCGCGAACAGACCCGCCAGAATCAGCATCCCGACGTCGACGTTGTGGCCGAGCCGCACCCCCGCGCCGGAGAACACCAGCAGGAGCCCGAAGGTCTGCGGTTTCGTCGCTGGGTGCATCCGCGAGAGGGTGTCCCGAAAGCGCAACACACCGATCGATGCGGTCAGGGCGACCGCTGCCCCGACGAGCACCAGGACGGTGCTGATGATCTCGACGGCACTCATTGGCGGTCGTCTCGAACGCGGAAACGGGCGACGGCGATCGACCCGATGAAGTTCACCAGGGCAATGGCGACGACGGCTGAGAGCACGGTGGAGTCGCCGCTGATTCCGGCCCACAGGGCCAGCGCGCACATCGTCAGTGCGATCGCCATGTCGAGCGCGACGAGCCGGTCCAGGGTGGTCGGGCCGCCCAAGACGCGTATCGATGTGAGGATCCCGGCCAGGATGAGCATCGATCCGGCGGCCAGCCAGAGTAGATCGAAGGTACTCATCGCGGCTCTCTTCCATCGGCGTCGCGCTGGGCGAGCACCCGGTTGTGGTACTCGTCGTCGATCCCGTGGTAGGGACTCGGGTGCCACTCGCTGTCGCGCTCAAAAGCATGGATGAAAGCCCGTTCGACAAAGGCGATCTGCTTATCGAATTGTGCGACCTTCTTCGGCGACGACAGGTCGAAAACGTGAATGTAGAGCAGCCGCCGGCGGTGGTCGATCTCGACCACGATAGTCCCCGGGACCAGGTTGATGTAGTTGATGGCCAGGGTCAGGACCATGTCGGACTTGATTGCGACGCGGCGCCGGACCACCGCGCCCAGCGGCGGCCGCGCCGGCCGGATCGCCGCCCAGGCGACCTGCATGGAGGAAAGGCAGAAGTCCACGATCAGGCGCAGAACCAGAAGGGTGATGGAGACGGGGTGGAGACGGCCCTCGATGGGGACGCGGGGCAACGGCAGCAGTGTCATGATGCCTAGCGCGACGGCGAGACCGGCAATGACGTTGGCCCAGGAAATCGTCCCCCACAGCAGGACCCAGACGAAGGTCAACCAGGATGCGGTCCACAACCGCACACCGACTTCGCGGACGTCGCCGCCGAGCCACCCCGGAACCGTGACATGGCCGGCGATCCAGACGAAGATCGTGCCGAACCCCCAGAACACGCCCAGCAGCGCCAGGCGCCAGGCGTTGGTCACTGCCGCGCGCATCACCGACCCCCTTCGTGGTGGCCGGACCGTTTCGTGTCGTCCGGGTAGCGGGCGCCGATGCCGGTCACCGCGTGGATATAGACCCGGGGATTGATGATGTCCGCTGCCGCGCGGTCGGCGTAGTTCATTATCGGTCCGGCCCAGACCGTCATTGCCAGGCCGACGGCAACCATGGCCGCGGTTGGGATCACCATGCCCGGCGGCATGGACCCGACGTCGTCGCGGTCGGAGTAGGCGATGTCGGTGCTCTCGTCCATCAGCGCGGACGGGCGTTCATCGGACAGGTTGCCCTCGGGTGCGTCGGCGCGCGCTCGCCAGAATGCCTTGGTCCAGATGCGGGCGACGACGTACAGCGTGAGCAGACTGGTGACCAGGCCGCCGACGACCAGCGTCCAGGCGAGCACCGATCCGTCGACGGAACCGGCCTGCAGTAGCGCAACCTTGCCGATGAACCCGGAGAACGGCGGGATCCCGCCCAGGTTGAGCGCAGGAATCAGGTAGAGGATCGCCAGCACCGGGCTGGCGATCAGTCCGCCGAGTCTTCGTAGCGATGCCGACCCGGCCTGACGTTCGATCAGACCCACGACGAGGAACAGGGTGGTCTGCACCAGAATGTGGTGCGCGACGTAGAAGATTGCCGCCGCCATGCCGATTTTCGACGATAGGGCGATGCCGAACACCATGTAGCCGATGTGGCTGACGAGGGTGAACGAGAGCAGGCGCTTGATGTCGGACTGGGCGATCGCGCCGGCGATACCCACGAGCATCGTCAGGAGGCCGGCGACCATGAGCACCGAGTCCATCGAACCGCCGGGGAACAGTAGGGTGTGGGCTCGGATGATCGCGTACACGCCGACTTTGGTCAGCAACCCGGCGAATACCGCGGTGACCGGGGCCGGGGCGGTCGGGTAGGAGTCGGGCAACCACGTCGACAGCGGGAATACGGCGGCCTTGATGCCGAACGCGACCAGTAACACCGCGTAGAGCGCATTGCGGGTGCCGTCGGGGACGGACCCGTCGTTGAGGCGCAGCGACATCTCGGCGAGGTTCAGCGTCCCCGTCGTCGCGTAGGCGAAAGCGATGCCGACGAGGAAGATCAGCGACGACGTCATCGAAACCATGACGTACATCGCGCCGGCGCGGACCCGATCGGCGCTGGCGCCGACGGTGAGCAGCACGTAGCTCGCGGTGAGCAGCACCTCGAATGACACATACAGGTTGAACAGGTCCCCGGCCAAGAAGGCGTTGCACACGCCCGCGCACAGGATCTGGTAGGTCGGCTGGAAGATCGAAACCGGTTGCGACTCGGTCCCGTCGCGCAGACCCTGTCCGATGGCGTACAGGATAACCGCGAGGAGCACGGTCCCCGAGACGACCAGCATCATCGCCGACAAATGGTCGACGACGAGGGTGATGCCCAATGGTCCGAGCCGCTTGCCGCGCGCACCATCGACGTCGGCGTCCCATCCGCCGATGGCAATGGCCTGCGTGCCGTGCTTGCTGACCCCGAACAGCATGAGTACCGACGAACCGAGGCTGAGACTGATGGCGAGGACGGTGACGACGCGCTGCAGTCGGGGACTGCGCGCGGCGACCAGCGTGATCGCCGCGCCCATGAGTGGCACCAGGGTTGGCATGACGATGAGGGCGGGGAACCACGAGATGGGCACGGTCATGCGTCGAACCCCTGTTCGTCGCGGCGGGTCGCACCGTCGGGCGTGCATTCGTCGTCATCCGGGCTCGGCAGCACGCAGAAGTCGTCTTCATCGGGGCTGTGCAGCTCGTCGACGACACTGTCGGCGTCACTCATGAGCAGGTCGGTTTCGATGATCGTACGGTGCAGTGCCTCGAACTGCTCGGGGGTGAGTGGGTGGCCCTCATCGTCGAACAGATCGCCCGCCGTCGTGTCGGCGAGGGTGAGGGGATCGTCACTGCGATCGCGGTCGCCGGCGGTGTCGAGCGATCCGGTGAGGATCTTGACGTCCTCGGGATCGTCGTCGACATCGTCGTCGTTGTCGCCCTCGTCACGATTGAGGACGAACAACCGGTAGACGAGGGCGAGCACGAAGGCGGCCACGCCCATCATGATGACGATGGCCGTCAGGATCATGGCCTGGGCCAGCGGGTCGGCGTCCACGGTTCGTCCGGCGGTCTCCTGGCCGCGAACAGGCGGGTTGCCGCTTCCACCGGCGATCACCAGGATGAGGACGTTGACCGCATTGCCCATGAGCATCAGCCCGAGCAGCATCTTGATCAGCGAACGATCCATCAACAGGTACGCGCCGCAGGCGACGATGCCGCCGAGGACGACGACCAGGGGCACGTTGACGCTCATCAGGCACCCGACTCGACGTCGAGGCGCGCCCCGAGGCTGCGCAGAATGTCCAGGACCAGCCCGACGACGATCAGGTAGATGCCCAAATCGAAGAACAGCGCCGTGACCACCTTCACCTCGCCCAACACGGGCAGGGTGAGCTCGACCATGGCCGACGAGAGGGCGGGGGCGCCGAGGAACAGGGATGTCACCGCAGTGCCCGCCGAAATCGCCAGGCCCGTGCCCAGGATGGTGCCGGCCTCGACCGGCAGTGCCTCGCCGAGTTCGTAGCGACCGCCGGCGAGGTAGCGCAGGACCAGGGCCAATCCCATCGTCAGGCCGCCGGCGAACCCGCCGCCCGGCGCGTTGTGGCCGGTGTAGAAGAAGAACACCGACAGCACGACCATCGTCGGGAAGACCAGTCGTGTGGTGGCCTCCAGGACGAGGGACCGGTGGCGGGGGTCGCGCAGATCGCTGCCGAGGAGCCAGGTCGTGCGGTCCGACGGGTGCGTGTCGCCGATGCTGGTCGCGTCGGCGACACGCGGCGCCGCCCCGAAGCGGCGATTGCGGAACACCATCGACGCGACGCCGGTTGCGGCGACGATGAGCACCGAGATCTCGCCGAGGGTGTCCCAGGCGCGGATGTCGACGAGGAGCACGTTGACCGCGTTGGCGCCGTGCCCGACGCGATAGGCGACATCGGGGATGATCTCGTGCAGCGGCCGAGAACTACGGGCCGCAGCGGCAAAGACCGACAGGACCGCTACGGAGGCGCCAACGGCGGTAGCGACCGTCACGCGAACGGCGCGGGTGGTGGGCGCGGCGCCCCGGGTGCGGGCTGGACTCTCGGCGGGCAGCTTGCGCAGCACGAGGACGAAAATCACCAGGGTCAGTGTCTCCACCAGTGCCTGGGTGAGCGCGAGGTCGGGTGCGCCGTGACGGGCGAACAGAACGACGCAGCCGTAGCCGTTGAGGCCGATCGCGATCACAGCGGCGAGGCGGTTGCGAAGGACGACGACCCCGATTGCCGCGGCGAGCATAAGGACCGATACGACACCTTGGGTGGCGGCATCAAACCCCTGGGGTTCGATCACCGAACGCGCACCGGCGAACAGCGCCGTCATCGGCACGACCACGGCGGTCACGAGGATCACGCCTTGCGTGATGGGCAGCGAGCCGCGTTGGGTGCTGCGGGTGACTGCCAGCGAGGCGGCGTCGACCGCGCGCAGCGCCGCGTCGTAGATCCGGTCGGCATTGACGACCGCCGGCCGGACGAACAGGTGGTCGCGCAGTGCGCGGACCACCAGGAACATACTGATGCCGCCGACCATGGCAACGGTTGAGAACAGCAGCGGCAACCCGAGGCCGTGCCACAGGCCGAGGTGTTCGATCGGGTGACCCCAGGTCGGCAGGGTGTCGGCGTATCGCTCGAACACCTTGCCGAGCAGGCCGGCAGAGAAGGCACTGCCGATGCCGGCCACGGCGAGAACAGCCGGGGGCAGCAGGAACATCGGCGCCGGGCGGAGGGCGCGGGTGACCGCGAGGCTCGGTCCGGGCCGCACCTTGCGCCCGAAGGCGCCCCACAGAAACCGCGTCGTATACGCCATGGTGATGATTGCGCCGGTCAGCAACACCAGATCGATACCGTGCGATTGCCACTCCGGCAGTGCGCCCGACGTCCAGATCGTCCCGAAGGCCGCCTCCTTCGCAACGAACCCGAAGGTGAACGGAAGCCCGGCCATGCTCGCCGCGGCAACCGCGGCGATTAGCGCGAGTACCGGCATCTTCTGGCCGAGACGGGCCAGTTTGCGCAGGTCTCGGGTGCCGGTCGAGTGGTCGATGATGCCGACGACCATGAATAGCGACGCCTTGAACATCGCGTGCGCCACCAGCATGGTGATCCCGGCCAGGGCCACGTTGGCGTCGCCGAAGCCGAGGAGGACCATCAAGAATCCGAGTTGCGAAACGGTGCCGAAGGCGAGGATCAGCTTGAGGTCGAGTTCGCGCAGGGATCGCCAACCGCCGATCAGCATCGTCAGTGCACCCAGGCCGAGGACCATGACCTGCCACACGGGCAGGGTCGCGAAGCCCGGGGCCAACCGTGCGACCAGGTAGACGCCGGCCTTGACCATCGCCGCCGCGTGCAGGTAGGCGCTGACCGGGGTGGGCGCGGCCATGGCCCCGGGAAGCCAGAAGTGCAGTGGCACGATGGCCGATTTGGACAAGGCGCCGATGAGGATCGCCGCGACTGCCAGATCGACGTAGACCGATGCCGCGGGTGGGTGGGCGACCAGGTCTGACAGCAGGTAGCTGCCGGTCTTGGTGCCCAGGGCGATGATCCCGCCGAGCATGGCCAGGCCACCCAGCGTGGTGACGAGCAGTGCCTGGGTGGCGGCGCGCCGAGAACTGGCGCGAATCCCATAGAAGCCCACCAGCAGGAACGACAGGATGGTGGTGGCCTCCCAGAAAACATAGAGGACCAGCATGTTGTCGGAGGTGACCAGGCCGAACATCGCCGCCGCGAAAGCGAGCATCTCGCCGCCGAAGACCGCAACGCGCGGGCGCATGGCGTCGAAATAGTTGGCGCAGTAGCAGAGGACGAGTGCGCCGATGCCCAGGATGAGCACGCCCAGGACGGCCGACAACGTGTCCAACCGCATTTCCAGCGTCATGTGCAGGCGCGGAATCCAGGTAACGGATTCGACCCGCGGTCCGTCGGTGGGCCAATGGGTGAGCAGCCAGACCAGCGCGGCGGTGGGCGCGAGCGCAATGACGTAGAAACCCTTGGGGCCCAGCCGCCACATTACGATCGGCGCGACGAGCGCGGCGAGCGAGAGTGCGAATAGGGTGGCTAACACTGGCGCTCCGGCGAGATCGGTCGACTTCGGTCTTCGGCGGGGTGTCACTTCGTGGTCACCCGTGGTTCTTACCCTACCGTTGCAGGTATGACGCGTTTTCCTTCAGGGTTGACCCGGCGCAGCGCGATCGCGCTGCTGGTCCTGCTGATTGCGGCGATCGCCGGGCTGGTCGGGGCCTGCAGCTCGTCGGAGTCGTCGGGGCCGACCGGTGACGTGACCCTGCCGTCGGATTTCCCGGCCAAAGCGGTCCCGCTGCTGGACGGACGGCTGATTGCGGCGACTGGAACGCGCGCCGACGGATGGTCGCTCACAGTCCAGGGCGGGTACGGCGGACCCAATGTGCTCGATGCCGCGGTGGACACCCTGATGAAGTCAGGTTTCACCGAGTCCAGCCGGACCGAGGAAGGCGGGACGCGCACAGTGATTCTGTCGGCCACGAAGGACCGGCAGACGTACTGGGTCACCGTGGGCAGTTCGCCGCGTGCCGCGGGCGGACCGAATTCGGTGTTCTACCAGGTCAATGTGAGTTGACGGTTTACGCCAGCGATAGGAACAGGCGCTCCAGCTTCTCTGGGTCGACGTTGTCGGGGCCCTCGGTGCGCATGCAGTGTTGCAGACCGGTGGCCACCAGTGCGTAGCCACTGCGGGCGATCGCCTTGTCGACGGCGGCGAGCTGGGTCAGGGCGTCTTCACATTCGGAGCCTTCTTCCAGCATGCGGATCACCGAGGCGAGATGTCCGTTGGCCCGGCGTAAGCGGGTCAGGATCGGCTTGAGTTCGTCGGCGGGGAGCTGCATCACGCACCGGCCCCGGTGACCAGGGAGTCGAGCATGTCGGTCAGTCGTGCGCGGGCGTCTGCTGCGATCGGGCCGAGTTCGGCGGCCCCGGTGAACTTTTCCATCGTGCCCGGGTCGAGGATCTCGATCCGGCTGCCCGCCTCGCCGTTGGCAGAGACGACGACGTTGCAGGGCATGATGACCGCGATGCGCGGGTCGGCCTGCAGTGCGGCGTGAGCGAACGAGGGCTGGCACGCCCCGAGGATGATCTTCGGTGCGACGTCGACGTCGAGCTTTTTCTTGAGGGTGGCCTTGATGTCGATCTCGGTGAGCACCCCGAAACCGGCGTCGGCGAGCCCGGCGCGGGTTCGGGTAACGGCCTCGTCGTAGGGGATGGGCAGGTCGGCGGCGATGGTGAATTCCATGCCACCACAATAACCCCCTGGGGGGTTATTTTCCAGTGGGTGGACGCCGCAGACCGAGTCGCGCCTGTGACTTCCGCAGGATGGGGCGCCGCTTGCTCGTCATCCGCCGGTGGCGGCGCCGCTCGGCGGGCAGAGTCTCCCAGTGTTCGGGGCGTGCTGCAACCCAGCGGTTGGCCCACCATGCGAACGGAATGTGCACGAGGTAGGCCGCGATGACGGCGACCATCAGCGCGTAGGGGTAGGTCACGAGCAAAGCCGCCGCGGCGGCGAAGATAACCAGGGCCGGCGCGAGGGCCGACCGGGAAAGCTTGGTTGTTGCCTTGAGGGACGAGGTCGGAATGCGGCTGATGGCCAGGAACGCGGCCAGCAGCGTCCATACGCCGACCGCGGGAAACGAGCTCCACCAACCGTCCCCCAGCCCCTGGTGGAGACCGACCGGACCCAGTGCGATGAGTGCCGCCGCGGGTGCCGGCACGCCGACGAAGAAGTCGCGGGTGTAGCCCGGCGCGTTCTCGTCGTCGGTCAGCGTGTTGAATCGTGCCAGCCGCAGGATGATCGCACAGCAATAGACCAGTGCAATGGCCCACCCGAGATCGTGGCCGCTCATTAATGTCGCGGACAGGATGAGCGCAGGCACGACGCCGAAGTTGATGGCATCGGCCAGCGAATCGAGTTCGGCGCCGATCTTGGAGGTGGCGTTCATCAATCGTGCGACACGGCCATCGATGCCGTCGAGGAGTGCCGCACCGACGACGAGGACCAAGGCGAGGTCGAGCCGGTTCACCGCCGCCAAGCGCACCGCGGTCAGCCCGGCGCAGACGGCGAGGATCGTCAAGGCCGACGGGATGATCATTAGCGCCGAGCGCGGCGGTCCGGCGGTCGGCGCGGCGGGGCCTCGGCGCGAGCGGCGCGTTGACCGGTGAACCCCCGCGACCCGCATCACAGCAGTACTGCCAGCGGAGTCTCGGCGCCGACGGTCCGCTGTCCGACGAGCACCGTCGGCGTCGTTCCGGCCGGGAGGTACACATCGACACGCGACCCGAAGCGGATCAGTCCATAGGTGTCGCCGATGGTCAGCTGCTGGCCGACGTTGGCGTCGTTGACAATCCGCCGTGCGATCAGGCCCGCAATCTGGACGACGCCGATTTGCGCGCCGGAGTCGGTGCGGATGGTCATCGAGGTCCGCTCATTGGCGCAGCTGGCCTCGGGCAGATCCGCGGAGAGGAATGCGCCCGGGGTGTGCTGCAGCGCGGTGACGGTGCCCGAAACCGGAACCCGCTGCACATGGACGTCGAAGACCGAGAGGAAGGTGGAGACGCGGGGCAACTCGACCGAGCCCAGGCCGAGCTCGACCGGCGGAACAGCGGTATCGACGAGCGCGACCTCGCCATCGGCGGCGGCGACCACGGTTCCAGGATGTGTCGGTGGGACGCGGCCGGGGTGGCGGAAGAACGCGGCGCACGCCGCCGACAGCGCCCAGGCCGGCCGTGCGATCCACTTGCGGCGCCGGGCCAGCACCGCGACGGCGGCGGGGGCCGCCACGAACGGGATACCCGCCGGATGCAGTGGCGGGATGGTCTGTTTGGCGAGCGTGGAAAGGTGTGCGAGTCCGGTTTCCGCGGGGGCGCCGGGGTGGTGCGGGCGGCGGGCCACGGCTACTTGGCCGCGGTTTCGGCGGCGCGTTTGATCTTGTCGAGGGAGTCGGCCATCCCGACGCGCAGCTCCGCCTCAAAATCGTGCCGCCCACCCATCAACATGTTCACCAGGGCGCTCGACACCGCGGTGGTTTGACCGCCGGGGGCCTCCCGGCGTTCGGTGAGTAGCACGCCGTCACCCTGCGGGGTGATCTGGTAGGACCACACGGTGTGGTTCTCGGCAACCCGCCAGGCGATTGTGTTGTTCTTCTCGTAACGGACGATCGTCGACTGCGTCGGCCACACCAGTGCGCCGCGGCGATTGATATTGATGGTGCGGGTGCCCACGCCCACCGGGTTGCCGCGGATGAACATCTTGCGGCACTGCGGGCTCCATTCGCCCATCCGGCGAAGGTCGGAGACAACGGCCCATACGGCTTCGGGGGTGGCGTCGATCGTCAACGATGCCTCGAGTAGTTCGGTCGCTTCAGCCATTGAGTCGTCTTTCGTCGCGCCATCGGTCAGTTCCGCCCGACGGATCAGTTGCGGGCCACCCTACTGCGCCCGCCTAGAGCACCGCACCCATGGATACCCCGAGGATGACGAACACGACGATGTTGACCCAGACCACGGCCGTGTTGCCGCCCAGGAGCAGTTCGCCGAGACGTCCGGGCGTCAACCAGTCGACGAGGACGAATGAGAAACACATCACCGCGATCGCCACCAGCGAATAGAGCGCGGCGAACAGCAGGCCCTGCCATCGCTGGTCGGCCATCATGCCGGCGCGCGCACCGGCCGCGTAGACGACGCCGAGGGAGATGAGAAACCCCGAGGTCAGGAGTACTGCGTTCGGGTGGTCTTCCCGCCACAGCAGAGTGCGCAGGTTGCCCGGTGTCACCACATCGAGTGCGACGTAGCCGACGATGAGAACCACGATTCCGAGCAGACCATAGGCGGCGATGTCGGCGAGGTTGTCAAAAAACAGACTCTTCATGCGCTCACCCTATCGACACCATGTCCCAGTCCGTGATCGAGTTGGCCAGGCGGGACAAATGCGCGTCGGCGTCGCCCAGGGTGTGGCCGATCGCGGTGAGCCGACTGACGTAGTGGCCGACGGGGTACTCCGCGGTCATGCCGATTCCACCGTGCATCTGGATCGCCTCCTGGCCGATCTGGCGGGCCGATCGGCAGATCTGGAGTTTGGCCCGTGATGCAACGATCTCGTCGGCGGTTCCCTCGGCCAGAGTTCCGGTCGCGTACGAGCTGAGGCTGCGGGCCAATTCGAGGAGCACATACATATCTGCGGCGCGGTGGGTGAGCGCTTCGAAGGTGGCCAGGGTCACGCCGAACTGTTTACGGGTCTTCAAGTACTCCACGGTCAGCTCCAGCGCCCGCTCCATGGCGCCGACCGCCTCGGCGCACAGCGCCGTCTGTGTGAGGATGTCGACGCGGCGCAGCGCTTCGCCGGCGCGATCACCCGACGCGAGCCGGGTCGCCGGCGCGGAGGCCAGGACAATCTGCGCGCCACGGCGACGATCGTGGGTGCGGAACGGGGTCCGCATGACCCCCGCTGCGCCGGCTTCGACGGCATACAGGCCGATGGTGCCGGCATCGTCGCGGGCCGAGACGATCAGCCGGTCTGCGCTATCACCGGCGAGCACTTCGGTCTTCGTGCCGGTCAGGGTTACGGCATCGCCGGAACCGGCTGCGGCGGTGGTGACTGCCGTGCTCGGCCACCGGTCGTTCTCCTCGGTGTTGGCGAACGCCATCAGCAGGTCGCCCCCCGCCAGTCCCTCGAGGAGTTCGGTGCGCAGGGGGCTTTCGTCGGTGTCGGCGAGGAGGGCGGCGGGGACGACGACGCCGTACAGGTAGGGCTCGGGTGCGAGGCTGCGGCCGATCTCGCCGAGCACCGCACCCAGTTCAACCGGGCCGGCGCCCATGCCGCCGTCGGCATCGTCGATGGTGAGGGCGAGGATGCCGATGTCGGCCAGCGACTTCCACACCGTCGGGTCCCAGCCGCGCTCGGTGTCGGTCACCGCGCGCAGCGTTTCAATGTCGTAAGTCTTGGTCAGCGCGTCGCGCACGGTGTCGCGCAGCATGCCCTGTTCTGCGTTGAGTTCGAAATCCATGGTGTCGAACGCTCCTTAGAGGCCGAGGACGGCTTTGTCGATGATCTGGCGCTGGACCTCGGAACTGCCGCTGTAGATCGAGACCTTGCGGTAGTTGAGGTAGGTGGGCACGGCTTGCTGCGCCCAGGGCGGGGCGGCGATGTCGGCGGTCCCGTTGGCCGCGGCCGGGTCGGGCGGCGCGACGGCGAGCGAGTTGGTTCCGGCGATATCGGCGAGGATCTCTGTCGCCGCCTGCTGAAGTTCGCTGCCACGCAACTTGAGCAGGCTCGACGCGGGGTTGGGCCGGCCATCGGCGGAGGAGGCGACAACGCGCAGCTGGGTGAGTTCGAGGGCGAGGAGTTCGTTCTCGAGTTCGGCGAGCCGCGCGGCGAACAGTGGTTCGTCGAGCAGGCTGCCACCGGCGGCCTTCGTCTGCCCGGCGAGCTTCTTGGCGCGCGCGAGCGCCATCTTGGTCTGGCCGACGCGGGCGACGCCGGTGCGCTCGTTGCCGAGGAGGAACTTCGCGTACGACCAGCCGGCGTTCTCCTCGCCAACGAGTTGATCGGCGGGTACCCGCACGTCGTTGAAGAAGACCTCGTTGACCTCGTAGCCGCCGTCGATCAGTTCGATCGGCCGCACGTCGATGCCGGGCGAGTTCATCTCGATGAGCAGGAAGCTGATACCGGCCTGTCGTTTGGGGGCGTCGGGGTTGGTGCGCACGAGGGCGAAGATCCAGTCGGCGTACTGCCCGAGCGTTGTCCACGTCTTCTGGCCGTTGACGACCCATTCGTCGCCGTCGCGGACGGCGCGCGTTTTCAGCGACGCGAGGTCGGAACCGGCTTCCGGCTCCGAGAAGCCCTGGCACCACCAGATGTCGCAGTTCGCGGTTGAGGGCAGGAAGCGTTCCTTCTGCGCCTGCGACCCGAACTCGGCGATGACCGGGCCGACCATGGCGGTATTGAACGGCAGCGGGTCGGGGACCGAGCAGAGCGCCAGTTCTTCGCGCCAGATGTGGTGCTGGATGGGACTCCAGTCCTGCCCGCCCCACTGGACCGGCCACTGCGGGACGCACAGGCCGCCCCCGTCCAGGATCCGCATCGTCGTCGCGATGTCGTCCGGGTAGCGAACCCGGCCGGCGGCAGCGCGCTCGCGGACGTCGGCGGGTATCTCGGTGGTGAAGAATCTGCGGATCTCATCGCGGAAGGCGACCTCGTCGGCGGAGAGTTTCAGCTGCATGGTTCCTTGATACCCCCGTTCGGTTGGCGAGTGGCCGGGAACCGTGCCGATCGTGTGACGACCACCCGTGTAGCCTCGGCTGCCATGACAGCTGCCATGACAAAGGTGAGTGCCTTTACCGACGACTGCCTGGGCGAGCTGGATGCGGTGGGCATCGCCCAAGCCCTGCGGGCCGGGAACTTCTCGGCCGAGGAAGCAGCACGTGCCGCGCTGGCACGGATCGATGCGGTGGAGCCCCAGCTGAATGCGGTGGCGCAGGACGACCGCCGGCGGGGGCTGGCGCGGGCCGCGGCGGGAGATTTCCCGGACGGCTCGCTGCGTGGCGTCCCATCGATGATCAAGAACAACACGCTCTTCGCCGGGATCCCGACACAGCATGGGTCGGCCGCCGTGCCGCCGACCCCGGCCGATCGCAATGAGGGGTTCACCGACCAGATGTTGGCGTCGGGGATCAATATCCTCGGTGCGACGACCTTGCCTGCTTTCGGTCTGACCGCGTCTACCGAATTCGTTGACCGTCCGCCCACCCGCAACCCCTGGAACACCGAGTACTCCGCCGGAGCCTCGTCGGGTGGGGCGGCCGCGCTGGTCGCCGCCGGAGCGCTGCCGATTGCCCACGCCAACGACGGCGGCGGCTCGATCCGGATCCCGGCCGCCTGCTGTGGCCTCGTCGGGCTCAAGCCCACCCGCGATCGGGTCGTTGCGTCGGCGGAGGCGAAGGGCATGCCGATTGACCTGATCTCTAACGGCATCGTGTCGCGGACAGTGCGCGACACGGCACACTTTCTCGCCGACACCCAGCGGTACGCCCCCGGTAAGAACATGCCCGAGCTGGGGCTCGTCGAGGGGCCGAGCGGCCGCAAACTGCGAATCGCGCTGATCTCGGAGTCGATCACTGGCGGACTGCTCGACGCCCAGACCTCCGTGGCGCTCGAGTCGGTCGCCGAACTGTTGGCGGCGCAGGGTCATATGATCGACCGGGTTCCGCTGCCCGTGAACCGCAACTACGTGCAGCAGTTCACCGACTATTGGGCGCTACTCGCATTCAGTCTCGATCATTTCGGAAAGCGCGTGCTGGACAAGGGATTCGACCGATCGAAGCTCGACCCGTTTACCGCAGGTCTGTCGAGGACGTTCATCAAGCGGTTCTGGCGAACACCGGGAGTGCTGATGGGACTGCAGAAGTCGACTAAGCAGTTCCATGCGCTCTTTGAGGACTTCGACGTGGTGTACTCGCCGACGCTGGGTCATACGACGCCGAAGATCGGCTACCTCGATCCCGGCGGAGACTTCGACGAGATCTTTGAGCGACTGATCAACTACGTGACCTTTACCCCGGCCAACAATACTTCCGGCTCGCCGGCGATCAGCCTGCCGCTGGCGCAGAGCGCAGACGGCCTGCCGATCGGCTTGCACTTCGGCGCCGACCTGGGTCAGGAGCAGATGCTCCTGGAGTTGGCCTACCAGTTGGAGGCCGAGCGTCCATTCGCGCGGATCCAGGACTGACGGGCTTCGCCGCGCGCCGTCGTTTCCGTGCTGTTCACCCTGGCGTGCTGGGGTGACCGGATGCGCACCACGCCGCTCGTCGTCGCCACCGCTGCACTCACGCTGACCCTCGCCGGTTGTGGCGCCCCGGGACCAGGGGTCGACGGCAAGACGGCGGCGGGAGTGCGGATCGACCGCACGGGTGCGGGACGTCTGGCCGAGAACGGAGGGGCGCGACGCCTGACCGGCGATCAGACCGGAGCGATCGCCGACTCGATCCAGCGGGCGGGGGCTCGCAACGTCATTCTGATCATTGGTGATGGCGCGGCGAATCAGGAGTACACCATGGCCCGCAACTACCAGTGGGGAGCGGCCGGCCGGATTCCCGGCGTCGACGACCTACCGCTCACCGGCGAGTACACCACCTACTCGTTGGACAAGACGACCGGGAAACCGGACTACACCACCGATTCGGCTGCCGCGGGCAGCGCCTGGTCGACGGGGACCAAGACCTACAACGGCGCGATCTCGGTCGACCTTGAGGGGCGTCCGCAGCGAACGATTCTGGAGCTCGCCAAGGCGAATGGTCTGGCCACCGGCAACGTGACCACTGCCGAGCTGCAGGATGCGACGCCCGCGGTGCAAGTCGCCCACGTGACCCACCGCAAGTGCTACGGGCCGGCGGAGACAGCGCAGAAGTGCCCGGCGAACGCCGCCGAGAACGGTGGCGCGGGATCGATTACCGAGCAGTTGCTGGCCGCCCGCGCCGACGTGACGCTGGGCGGCGGCTGGGGGACGTTCGCGCAGACGGCGACAGCGGGCAGATACCGTGACCGGACTCTGGCGGCGCAGGCCAAGGAACGCGGGTACCGGATAGTGCGGTCGGCGCAGGAGTTGCGTGCGGTGACGGCGGCCGATCAGGACGAACCGCTGTTGGGGCTCTTCGCGGACGGCAACCTGCCGCGCATCTGGGACAAGGCGACAGCGACGCCGCACGGGGCAGTCGCGCCGGCGCTCCGGTGCGCCCCCAACCCCCGGTTTACCGCGCAGACGCCCAAGCTCGGCGACATGACGCGCAGCGCGATCGGTCTGCTCGGCGCCGCCCGGGACGGCAAGGGCTTCTTCCTCCAGGTGGAGTCGGCATCGATCGACAAGGCGGCGCACGAGGCGGACCCGTGTGGACAGATCGGCGAGACGGTACAGCTGTCCGACGCGGTGACTGTCGCGCTCGATTACGCGCGCAAACAGAAGGACACCCTGGTGATCGTCACCGGCGACCATGCGCATTCCACCCAGATCGTCGGGGGCGGAACCGACACCCCGGGGCTCACCCGGACATTGATGACGGCCGACGGCGCGCCGATGACGGTTAGCTACGGCACGTCCGTGGAGGCTGGGGAGCAGCAGCACAGCGGCGGCCAGGTGCGTATTGCGGCCTACGGCCCTGGCGCGGCCAACGTCGTCGGGCTCACCGATCAAACCGACCCGTTCGCTGTCATCACCGATCAGCTCGGACTCAACCGAAAGACGAACTGAAGGCGAATCGCGGCCCGGGGTGGACCGGGCCCCTCGGCCTCTGACGTTGCACTCTTACAGGGGGAGTGCTAGAAACGGAGTTGGCACTCTCCTACCGTGAGTGCCAGTTGGGACGATGAGACCGGTCGTTGACACGCCGGTCGTCCGTCGCGGGCATCGCACCGACATACGAAACCTAGTGTCACCCCCTACCGGAGGATCACTTACCAATGGCCAAGCAAATCGCGTTCGACGAAGAGGCCCGCCGTGGCCTCGAGCGGGGTCTCAACACCCTCGCCGACGCAGTCAAAGTGACGTTGGGACCCAAGGGCCGCAACGTCGTTCTGGAGAAGAAGTGGGGCGCCCCCACGATCACCAATGACGGTGTTTCCATCGCCAAGGAGATCGACTTGGAGGAGCCGTAC
This sequence comes from Gordonia sp. UBA5067, assembly GCF_002414845.1. GTDB lineage: Bacteria > Actinomycetota > Actinomycetes > Mycobacteriales > Mycobacteriaceae > Gordonia > Gordonia defluvii. The sequence goes on from NZ_DIAX01000010.1 coordinate 65,625, forward strand.
GAGAAGATCGGCGCCGAGCTGGTCAAGGAAGTCGCCAAGAAGACCGACGACGTCGCCGGCGACGGCACCACCACGGCCACCGTGCTGGCCCAGGCGCTCGTCAGCGAGGGCCTGCGCAACGTTGCCGCGGGTGCCAACCCGATGGGCCTCAAGCGCGGCATCGAGAAGGCCGTCGAGACGGTCACCGCGGCACTGCTGAAGAGTGCCAAAGAAGTTGAGACCAAAGAGCAGATCGCTGCCACCGCAGGCATTTCCGCCGGTGACCCGGCCATCGGCGATCTCATCGCCGAGGCGATGGACAAGGTCGGCAACGAAGGCGTCATCACCGTTGAGGAGTCGAACACGTTCGGCCTTCAGCTGGAGCTGACCGAGGGCATGCGGTTCGACAAGGGCTACATCTCGGGTTACTTCGTCACCGACCCGGACCGTCAGGAAGCCATCCTCGAGGATCCCTACATCCTGCTCGTCTCGAGCAAGATCGCGACCGTCAAGGACCTGCTGCCCCTGCTGGAGAAGGTCATCCAGGCCGGCAAGCCGCTGCTGATCATCGCCGAGGATGTCGAGGGTGAAGCCCTCTCGACCCTGGTCGTGAACAAGCTGCGCGGCACGTTCAAGTCCGTCGCCGTCAAGGCACCGGGCTTCGGCGACCGTCGCAAGGCCATGCTTGCCGACATTGCCATCCTCACCGGTGGCGAGGTCATCAGTGAAGAGGTCGGGCTGTCGCTCGAGGGCGCCGGAGTCGAGTCGCTGGGTACCGCCCGCAAGGTCGTCGTCACCAAGGACGAGACCGTGATCGTCGACGGTGCCGGCGACAAGGCGCAGATCGATGGCCGCACGGCCCAGATCCGCCAGGAGATCGAGAACAGCGATTCCGACTACGACCGGGAGAAGCTGCAGGAGCGTCTGGCCAAGCTGGCCGGCGGTGTTGCGGTCATCAAGGCCGGCGCGGCCACCGAGGTGGAGCTCAAGGAGCGCAAGCACCGGATCGAGGACGCTGTGCGCAACGCGAAGGCAGCCGTCGAAGAGGGCATCGTCGCCGGCGGTGGCGTAGCACTCCTCCAATCCGAGGATGCGATCGACAAGCTCGATCTCGAGGGTGACGAGGCGACCGGTGCCAACATCGTGCGCGTCGCACTGGAGGCTCCGGCCAAGCAGATCGCGATCAACGCCGGTCTCGAGCCCGGCGTCGTCGCCGACAAGATCCGCCATGCCAAGAAGGGCACCGGCCTCAATGCCGCCACCGGCGAGTACGAGGACCTGCTCAAGGCCGGCATCAACGACCCGGTGAAGGTCACCCGCTCGGCGCTGCAGAACGCGGCGTCGATCGCGGCACTGTTCCTCACCACCGAGGTCGTCGTCGCCGACAAGCCGGAGAAGAACGCGGCCCCGGCCATGCCGGGTGGCGATGAGATGGGTGGCATGGGCTTCTAAGCCCGCTTCTCGTCAACGAGCGCAATCGGGGCCGGTCATCCAAGGCGGATGGTCGGCCCCGACGCTTGTTCGAGGCGCGCCACCGGCCCACCTGCGGTGGCCGTCACCCGGGTCGGGTATGACTAGTAGTATGTATTCTTTCGGTCGATTCGCCGAAGGGAGTGCAGCCGATGACGCCGGTCTACCGTGTGGCGCTGGGTTCTGAGTTCGACCGACTGCACCCCAATATGCAGTGGCGCTATGGGATCGACTCCACCGCCGGCGTCGCGCAGTTGATGACGGGCCTGATCGAATCGATCTACATCACCCCCGCCTTCGCACCGCCCCTGGTCTGGTATTACGGCAAGCGCAACGCCATGCCCTCGAAGACCAGCCGGATGGTGCCCTTTGAGGCGGGGAACTACTGTTACCGCGACGAATTGGGCCGCGAGTGTCTGGCAGTTCTGCGCACCTTCGGCTATTCGACTGGCGACCGCCACCTGAACTCGGTGATCGTCGACGGGCGTGACGGCTTCGTCGACTATTTCGGCGACGGACCCGAATTGCTGTACCCCATCGAGCCATCGGTGACCGAGGACGGCTCACTCCTGCTGGAGAGTGGTCCGGCGCGCTGGTTGCGCGGACCCAAGATTTCGATGCGGGGACCCTTTGTGGTCCAGATGAAATACATCGAAGGCTGGGACGAAAAGCATCAGCGTTTCCGGTGCGATGCGACCGTCCGCAATCCGGTGATCGGGGAGATCCTGCACTATCGAGGATGGTTCACCGCGGTCGACAAACCAATGACGACGGCGGAGATTCCTGACGAAGCCTGGCCATTCCGGCTCATCGACCGGGAGACGTGACGCGCAGGGGCCCCGGCAAGGTAGGTTGACTGCCATGGGAGTCTCCGCGAATACGAAATTCGATATTGCCGCACCACCGTCAGTGGTCATGGAAGTTCTGCATGACATTGAGTCGCTTCCCGAATGGTCGGGTCCACACAAGACGGCCGAGGTCCTCGAAGAGTACGACGACGGCCTGCCGAAGGTGGTCAAGGTCAAGGTGTCGATGGGCCCGATCACCGATGAGCAGACACTCAACTACCAGTGGACCGACAACTCGTGCACCTGGGACCTCATCGAGGGCACCCAGCTGGCCGAGCAGCACGGCGTCTACACCATCACCGCGACTGACAAGGGTTCGCGGGTCGACTTTTCGCTTGATATCGAGCTGAAGGTGAAACTGCCCGGCTTGATCGTCCGCCAGGGTCAGAAGACCGCCGTCGACACCGCGAAGAAGGGGCTGACCAAAGAGGTGCTGAAGCGGGCCAAAGGATGATGGTCGCCCGAGTCGTCGCCGCTGCCGGCGTGATCGCGGCGGGGGCGTGGCTCTCCGTCGTTGTCGGTGGCGCCACGTCAGCGTCGGCGGGCACCCTGTGCCAGGCGGTGAACGGTTCCAGTCAGCAGAAGGTGCTGGGCGACAGCGGATGCGGTGCCCGTGCCGGGCAGGGCAGCACCGCCCGTGCCGAGGACACCAGCGGGGAGGGGACCGCCGTCGCCGTCGCCACGAGTCGCGGCCGAGCAGATGCCCGCACGTTGGATCGCAAGTCGACGGCACTGGCCGGCGCGCAGCGCGGCGGCAACGCACAATCGTTCGCTACCGGGCCCGGCGCCTTCTCCGTTGCGCAGGCCGATCGCGGCGGGCAGTCGCTGGCCGTCGGCGGCTGGGGCGGCAAAGCCATATCGACGCCACGCGGGACCGCGTGCGCCGGCGGCTTCGCCTTCGCCTGGGAGTCCAACTCCGGCAAGGTGTGCCTGAGCAGCGGTTCGATTCGCTACTCGAACTGAGCAGCCGCCAACCGGGGGCCGCCGGCGTCGGCTTCCATCGAACAGCCAATCACCAACCAGCACGGCAAAATGGCGGCGCACATTTTTTTTGATCCGACGTCCCCGATCGGCGGCGATCGAGGAATACACTCGACGAGTCAGGCGTCAGTGACCGGAGAACCGGCCCAGTCTGGAACAACAGGAGAAGTCATGATGAATCGAATTCCACTCGCGATGGGCATCGTCGGCGGCGCCTTGGCTGTTGGCGTGTTTGCCGCTCCGGCCGCCTATGCCGCTCCCGCCACGGCGCCGTCCCCGGCGGTAAAGGCGACCCCTGTCAAGGGTTCACTCAACTTCTGCATCACCATCCCGATGCCTGGCTCCGCAGCGTTGGTTTGGTGTATCTGATCCAGGCGTAGTCCGTAGCGCCGTTCGCGGTTAGCGCACGGCTTGCCACGCCGAGTCCTCGAGAAGCAGGGCGCCGCGAGAGATCGCGGTGCCCTGCTTCGGCGGGCTGATCGTCGTCTCGACCGCGTATCAATTCACCTGGGTGATCTGAAGGGGGTGTGGTGCCTCAGTTGCCTCGAGGTCCGCGGTTCGCGGCGATCGCTGCCGGAGTGTTGGTCATCGGAACAGTGTTGGCCCTGGGAACGTTGTGCGCGCAGCCGGCTGGCGCGACGCCGCTCCGCGGCGAGTACGTGGCGCTCGGCGACTCCGCGGCGGCCGGTCCGCTGATTGCGCCGCAGGACTTGACTGTGCCCGGATGTCTGCGCGCGCAGCGGAACTATCCGGCCGTCCTGGCCGACCGCATCGGGGTGCGGCTGCGCGATGCGACGTGCTCGTCGGCAACGTCGGAGAACGTGTCCGCCGTCCTGCAGCGCACCCCGGCCGGAACAGTCCCGGTGCAGACGTCGCTGCTCTCGGTGCACACCCGCCTGGTGACGCTGACGATCGGCCTCAACGACGTGAAGATGTTCTCCGTCGCACTGTCCTGCGCGGAACTGCCCGGGTCAGTCCCCTGTAGTCAGCGCTATCGCCGGGGCGGGATCGACGAACTCGAGATCCGCATCGACCGCCAGCGGCCGAAGTGGGGCCAAACGCTGGATGCGATCCGCCGCGCCGCCCCCAACGCGAAGGTCGTCGTCGTCGGCTACGGCACTTACGTGCGCGCCGGCGGGTGCGCGTCCCAGCCGGTCACCCCCGCCGACGCCGACTATCTGCGCGCGGTGGTCGCCCATGCCAACACGGTGATGGCCGGGCAGGCGCAGCGGCGCGGGATGCAGTTCGTGGACCTTGCCGCGATGAGCGCGGGCCATGACATGTGCGCACCGCCGAACCGGCAGTACTTCTTCGGCCTCGTCCCGGCGAGCGTCGGCGCGCCGCTGCACCCGACAGCGCTGGGCATGGTGGCCATCGGCCGGTACGTCGCCGCAACGATGGACCATTAACCGTCGGTGCCGGCCCGCAGCCGCTGCCAGAGGAACTCGTACGCCAGCGCGGCGAGGAAGGCCGCCTGTTTGTGGTCGGCGGCCCCGCCGTGTCCACCCTCGATGTTCTCGTAGTACCAGACGTCGTGGTGTCCGGTCTGCTCCAGTAGCGCGGCGAACTTGCGCGCATGCCCCGGGTGCACGCGGTCGTCGCGCGTCGAGGTCGTGATGAGAATCGGCGGGTAGTCGACGTCTGCCCGGACGTTGTGGTACGGCGAGAACGGCTCGATGAACGCCCATTCGTCGGGATCGTCGGGGTCGCCGTACTCGGCCATCCACGATGCCCCGGCGAGCATCGTATGATAGCGGCGCATGTCGATCAGCGGCACCTGACACACCAATGCGCCGAAGAGTTCGGGATAACGGGTCGCCATCACTCCCATCAGTAGGCCGCCGTTGGACCCGCCCATCGCCCCCAACTGTGCGACGGTGGTGAGGCCGTTGGTGACCAGCGCTTTGGCAACCGACGAGAAGTCCTCGTAGACCTTGTGCCGCCCGGACTTCTGGGTCTGCGTGTGCCAGGTCGGCCCGTATTCGCCACCCCCCCGGATATTGGCAATGACGTATATCCCGCCGTCGGTGATCCAGTTCCGGCCCGGGCCGGCCGCGTAGCCGGGAACCAGCGCATTCTGAAATCCGCCATAGCCGTAGAGCAGGGTCGGGCCCGATTCGACGTCCCGCCGGCGCACGACGAAATAGGGGATGGCCGTCCCGTCGTCGGAGGGGGTGAAGAACTGTTCGGCGATCACATCGCTGGCGTCGTAGAACTCGGGCGAGTGCTTGATCGGCTCCACGCCGTCGACCGTGGTGCCGTGGAGCAGCGTCGGCGGCGTGGTGAACGTGCTTGCTGACGCGAAGAGTTCGTCGCCGTCCTCGGGATCGGTGCCGAGAATCGAGATGGTCGCCAGTTCGGGCAGGCCGTTGAGCGTCGCCCGCTCCCATTCCCCCAGGGTCAGCAGGCAGACCCGGGTCGAGACATCGTGCAGCGTGGTCAGAATCAGGTGCGAGCGGGTCATCGCGTAATCGGCGAGGCTGGTCGAGGCGTCGGGGGTGAAGAGCACGACGGCGGTACGGTCGCCGGCGAGAAATGCTTCGTAGTCGAAGACCAGCAGGCTGCCCGGCACGTGAACGGTGCCGCCGCTCTCCCACGGCGATCGTGGGATGACGAAGAGCCACTGACGATAGGGCGCGGCGTGTGCATCGGTGGGCACGTCGATGAGTGTTAGTTCACCGGTGCCCGGTTCGAACTGATAGGTCAACGAGTTGTAGAAGTCAGTGGAGCGTGCGGCGAAGTGTCGCTCGAAGCCGGGCGTGCTGTCGTACGAGGCGCCCGCGGAGACATCGGTGTACTCGCCGGTGAAGACGGTGTTGGCATCGGCCAGGTGGGTGCCGCGAACCCACCGCTTGGTGATGCGTGGGTAGCCCGATTCGGTGAGAGACCGATGTCCATCGGGCGCCTCGCCGAAGTCGGTACTGACGTAGACGGTGTCGGGGTTGAGCCAACTCATCGTCGACTTCGCCTCCGGCAGCGCGAATCCGCCGGCTTCGGGTGCCACCCAGGTGCGCGTATGCAAGTCGAACTCGCGGATCACCGAGGCGTCGGCCCCACCGCGCGACAGCGAGACCAGCACGTGGCGCCACAGACCGGACCCGTCGCGGGGGCGCAGCACTCGGGCGCCGGCCCACACCCAGTTCTCCTGCTCGTGCTCGGCGAGGGTATCGACGTCGATGAGGACATCCCAGTCGGGCGCGTCGGTCCGATAAGAATCGAGGGAGGTGCGTCGCCATAATCCACGCGGGTTCGTCGCGTCGCGCCAGAAGTTGTAGAGGTGCTCGCCGCGGCGCACGACACCGGGGATCTGGTTGTCGTCGTCGAGAATCTCCAGCGTCTGGCTGCGAATCTTCTCGAAGTGCGGTGTGGCAGCAAGGGTTTCCAGCGCCCGCTCATTCTGCTCGCGCACCCATTCGAGCTGCCGCTCGCCGTCGATGTCTTCGAGCCATGCGTTGGGATCGGTGTCGGTCATCGGTCCATCATGTCAGGGCCCGGTACTACTCGGCGGCGAGGAGTTCGGCGCGCTTCTCGTCGACGAGGTCTTGCACCTCGGTGTGCTTCTTGGCGTCGCCGACGAGGGCCTTCGCCGTTACGACCGCCTCGCCCAGGAGCTTGGCCTGCTTGATTGAGACGATGTGCAGCCGGTGATGCTTCTTGAACTTCTTGGTGACGTTTCCCGAGAGCCCGTTCTCGACTTCGAGTCGATTGATGAGGTCGAGCTTTTCCTCGCCGGAGCCGTCGCTGAAGTCCATCTCCTTCAGATCCACCCAGACGATATTGGGGCGGGTCGTGGACTCGAAGAAGTAACGCAGGTTGGTGAGGTCGCTGACGGTTTGCCACACCGTCTGCGAGGCATCGGGCTTGCCCGGCTCCGGCGTCCGGAACGGTTGTGCGGCATTGCGGATGATGCTGAACATCGCCGCGATGCCCTGGGTCGGGGTGGTCGGCTGCACCTGGCGACCGACGTAGTAGAGCGCGCGGGCGAACCGGTCGGCGGCGTCACACGTCCCCGGGAGCGGATCGTCGCCACCCAGTCCGGAGAACTTCTTGACCAACTCGAGCTGCTGATCGTAGCTGGGCGAGTTAGTCATCACCACATAGTCTTTGTTGTGATAAATATTGAGCGTGCCGTCGAGGTACTCGAAGATCGCCGAGTCGCCGGCCGCGTCATCGAGTGCGAGGTGTAATGCCGGCTGGCTGCCGCCGGTGGGGTCGGCCATGGGAATGATCTGCGGGTCGTTCTCCTGCGTCCAGTCGACCGCCTCGGCAACGGTCGCGAAGTTGTCGAGGTAGTACTGCAGCCACACCGACATGGCGAGCTGGGGGCGCGAGTCGTCCGGCACGCCGTACTCGGACTCGGCGAGCCACAGGATGTGCCCGGCCAGCCCGTTCTCATTCATGCCGTCGGTGGACAGGATGTCGAAGACGCCGGCGATGACGCTGCCGTACTTGGCCGTCCAGCTGAGCTTTCCCTCGACCCGGTCGTCGCGCTTGACGCCGCGGGGCAGCTTCCACAGGTTGGTGCGAAGATCCATGTGGAAGTCCATGTTGCGTCCGACGACGACGGCGCCGTTGGCATTGGGCCACATCACACGAGTGCACATACGTGTTGCCACCTACTACTTTCTGTGTCGTTGATCCCGGTGCCGTGGTTTCCGGGCCCACCTGCCGATGACGCTACGGCTGTCTCAGCGGTTTTGTCGGTCAAGCCGAGAAGACGTGGTCCTCACTCGGGAACTTCGCCGGTACGGATCGGGCAGCGGGTGTGGGTGTAGATCGTTGGCATGCACAAGTTGCAGTGAGTGCAACGCGACTGGACGGTCGGGTCGAGCGCCAGCCGGTTGGGCAGGTCCGGCTCGCGCAGCAGCGCCCGGCCCATGGCGACGAAGTCGAACCCCTCGTTCATCGCGGTCGCGATCGATGCCCGATCGGTGACGCCGCCGAGAAGGATGAGTGGCATTCGCACCGCAGCGCGGAGCTCTCGCGCCAGCGGGAGCAGGTACGTGTCGTGGTATGGGTAGTGCTTCAAGAAGATCGGTCCGCCGGCCTTGAGGCCCCAGCGCATCGCACCGGAGAAAGCCTGGGCGAACTCCTTGCGCGGCGCGTCGCCGTGAAACAGGTACATCGGGTTGAGCAGCGAGCTGCCGGCCGTCGGCTCGATGGCGTCGAGGTGTCCGTCGGCTTCGAAGAGCCGGGCGACCTCGCAGGCCTCGTCGACGTCGAACCCGCGCAGCGGCCCACGCCGGGGAGTCCCGTCGTACATGTTGAGCTTCACCCACACCGCGACGTCGTCGCCGACCGCGTCCCGCACGGCTGCCGCCACCTCGCGGGCGAAGCGTGCTCGGTTGACCAGGGAACCACCGTAACCGTCGCGGCGGCGGTTGAGCAGCGGTGACAGGAAGCTGGACAGCAGGTAATTGTGGCCGCAATGCAGTTCCAGCGCGTCGAATCCGGAGTCGACGGCGAGCCGGGCGCCGTCGGCGAAGGTGCGCACCAGGGCGGCGATCTCATCGGCATCGGGGGAATGAGTCATCGACATCCCCATCGGGGCCGGGATGCGGCTTGCGGACAGGGCCCGGGCGCCGTTGGAAGCGGAATTGGCCACCGCGCCGGCGTGCCCGACCTGTGCTGCGGCCAGGGCGCCTTCGGCGTGAATCGCGTCGGTGAGGCGGTGCAGCCCTGCGACCGCGTCGGGGCGCAACCAGATCTGATGACGGTCGGTGCGGCCCTCCGGCGCGACGGCGCAATAGGCGACGGTGCTGATGGCGGCACCACCGGCGGCGACCTCGCGGTGAAACTCGATCAGCTCATCGGTGACCAGCGCGTCGGGCGTCATCCCTTCGAAGGTGGCGCATTTGATGAGGCGATTGCGGGTGCGCAGCGGTCCGAGTCGGGCTGGGGCGAAGGGGTCGCGGATCGGTGTCGTCATGGTGGTTGCCTTCGGGGTGGGATGGGCGGATGGAACGGGGGAGGTGCGTCAGACGGGTGGGGCGGCAAGGCCGGCGATCACGAAGGCGCGCAGCGCGCGCAGTTCATCGTCGGCGAGCGGGGCGCGGTCGGCGCGACCGAACGCGGTGAGGATCAAATCGAAGGCGAGGGACCAGCGCGTGCGGGCGGCCTTCTCGTCAAGGCCGGGAAGTCGGCCGCTCCACTGGCGCAGTGACGTCCAGCCGCCCGAGGCGGCCGGCCACCGAGTCTGTGGGGCATCGGCGACGATCCGCGCGAGGAGGTGCAGGTAGGTCCTGCCGAGGGCCTCGGACTGGATCTCGGTGAAGGGGCTGAGTACGGCGTCGACGAGATCGGGCACGGTCGACGACGCGGTCAGCGCTGTCAGTGCCGACGTCCAGCGGGGGACCAGCCGGTCGTCGAGAAGAGCGACGACGAGGTCCTCCTTGGTCCCGAAGTGGTAGTGCACGGCCGCCACGTTGGCTTGTGCGGCGGTGCAGATCGCGCGTACGGACACCGTGTCGTACGCGGCAGTGGTGAACAGTTCCTCGGCACTGGCGAGGAGGCGCTCACGGGTCGCGGCTTCAGGTGGCACGGGTCTCAGTACACCACTTCTCAAGCAGTGATTCAATCGACGATTGAAAGTTACTCACGGGTAGGCGTGGGTCCCCTGCGACGCGACGACGCGGACGCTACGCTGAGGTCGTGTCAGAACACTTTGAAACCGTTGTCCTGGGTGCTGGGCCCGGCGGGTACGTGGCCGCGATCCGGTCCGCCCAACTCGGCCGCACCACTGCCGTCATCGAAGAGAAGTGGTGGGGAGGTGTCTGCCTCAACGTCGGCTGTATCCCGTCAAAGGCATTGCTGCGCAACGCCGAACTGGCGCACATCTTCAACCACCAGGCGTCGATCTTCGGGATGAGCGGGGAGGTGGCCTTCGATTTCGGTGCCGCCTTCGACCGCAGCCGCACGGTGTCCGACGGCATCGTCAAGGGTGTCCACTTCTTGATGAAGAAGAACAAGATCACCGAGATCGACGGTTACGGAGTGTTTCGGGACGCCAAGACCATCATGGTCGGCGACCGCGAGATCACCTTCGACAATGTCATCATCGACACCGGTTCAGAGGTGAAGCTGCTGCCCGGCGTCGAACTGTCCGACAATGTCGTCACTTACGAAACCCAGATCATGAGCCGTGACCTGCCGTCGTCGATCGCCATCGTCGGCGCCGGGGCAATCGGCATGGAATTCGGCTACGTGCTGGCCAACTACGGCGTCGACGTCACGATCATCGAGTTCATGGATCGGGTCCTGCCCAACGAGGATGCGGACATCTCCAAGGAGATCGCCAAGCAGTACAAGAAGCTCGGCGTGAAGCTGTTGACCTCGACGAAGGTGCAGACCGTCGCCGACAACGGCTCGTCGGTCACCGTCACGTACGCCGACGCCAAGGATCAGCCGGGCGAGCTCACCGTCGACCGGGTACTGATGTCCGTCGGCTTTGCACCGCGGGTCGCCGGGTTCGGGCTCGAGACCACCGGCGTCGAACTCACCGGTCGCGGTGCCATCGCCATCGACGACCACATGCGTACCAACGTGCCCGGCATCTACGCGATTGGCGATGTCACCGCGAAGCTGCAGCTCGCCCACGTCGCCGAGGCGCAGGGCGTGGTCGCGGCCGAGACCATCGCCGGCGCTGAGACCATGACGCTCGGCGACTACCGGATGATGCCGCGCGCCACCTTCTGTCAGCCGCAGGTTGCCTCCTTCGGGCTCACCGAGGCGCAGGCGCGCGACGAGGGCTATGCGGTCAAGGTGACCAAGTTCCCATTCTCGGCCAACGGCAAGGCGCAGGGTTTGGCCGAGACCGCCGGCTTCGTCAAGCTGATCACCGACACGACGCATGACGAGTTGCTCGGCGCGCACCTCGTCGGGGACAACGTGTCGGAGTTCCTGCCGGAGCTGACGCTCGCGCAGAAATGGGATCTCACCGCTAATGAACTGGCCCGCAACGTGCATACGCACCCGACCATGTCGGAGGCGTTGCAAGAGGTCTTCCACGGCGCGATCGGCCACATGATCAACCTCTAACCCGCATGGTTTCGTCCATACAACACCAATCGGTGTTGTATGGACGAAACGATGAGGGGTTGTCCTCGCGTGGCGCGGTAGTCCGGGTAGCGGCCGTGCGACCTACGCGCGATCAGTCCCGCATCCGTCGGAGGGCGGCCGCCGCCATCCCACCGGCGACCGCCACCGCGGCGATCCCGCAGAAGTACGCCAGGGCGCCGTTGATCCCCCACGGCGGGCTGAGGCCGAGCTGCTGGCCAGTCCCGTAGATCCCGTTGAGGTACGGCATGTACTGCTGTACCCGCATGCCGTTCGGAATCAGGGCGATGGCGTTCTCGACAATGCCGACCCACAGCAGGATAGCCGCAACGGTGGCGACCGCGGAGTCGAGAAGTGCCGCCAAGCCGACTCCGAGCGCAGCGGCACAGAACGCGAAGAGCGGGACGGTCCAGCAGAATCGGAGACCGGCCGACGACGCCAGGCGGACAGTGCCATACACGACGGGGAACAGCCGGGGAAGGGTCGTCATCAGCCCGATGACCATGGCCAGGGCCAGGCCTGCCGCGATCGACCCGTAGAAGAGGACGCGCGCGGCGATGGTTGTCGACGGTGAGCCGAACAGGTAGCGCTCGGTATCGGCGGTCGCGCCGCGGGTCGCCGACGCCTGCGCGTAGGCCGCGCCGACCGCCAGGATCAGTACGCCCAGATTGATCACCCAGTAGACCGAATTAGTGGACTCGGCCGCCGAGACGCTGATCGTCGTCGTGGTCATCGTTGCGAAGCGTTCCGAGATGGCCGCAACGGCGTAGGTCGTCCCCACTGGCACGGCGACCCCGAGCGGCACGGCGACCAACCACCATGGGCTGCGCCGGCCGCCGGCGCGCGTCGCTTCGGCGGCGACCGCGGGAGCGATTGTCGTCATGGCGCGCCACAGGTCCCCGGCCCGGCGGCCGGTGGCGCCGCGCCGACGGTGCGCAGGTAGGCCGATTCGAGGTCGACCGCGTCGCTGAGGAAGCCGCTGAGTTTGTCGTCGGCGATCAGCTCCCCGTCGCGCAGCACCAAAATCCGGTCTGCGTTGCGCCGCACCTCGTCGAGCAGATGGGAGGCGACGAGGACGGCCCGCCCGTCGTCGGCGAGTTCGCGCAACAGCGTGCGCAGCCAGATGATGCCGGCGATGTCGAGCCCGTTGAAAGGCTCGTCGAAGATCAGCGCCGGTGGGTCGCCGAGCAGCGCCCCGGCGATGCCGACGCGTTGCCGCATGCCCAGCGAGTAGTCGCCGATCCGGCGGTCCGCGACGTCGGCGAGCCCGACGAGGGCCAGCACCTCCTCGACACGGCCCGGGCCGATCCCAGCCGAACGACCCAGCCAGCGCAGGTGGCGCCGGCCGGTGTGGCGGGGGAGGAAGGCATCGTGATCGAGGTGCACGCCCAGCTCCCGCAGGCGCGGTCCGGGGCGGGCCGGGCGTGTTGAACCCTGACCGTTCACTCTCGTTCCCAGCGTCGGGCCGTCGATCCCGACGGTCCCGTGGTCTGGTGTGGCGATCCCGCTCATGCAGCGCAGCAGGGTGGATTTGCCCGCGCCATTGAGGCCGAGGAGATAGGTCAGGGACCCGTCGGGCACCACCGCGGAAACACCGCGCAACACGGTGCGCCCGCCGTAACGCTTCGTCAGGTCGTGGGCGCAAAGGCTCACTGCATCAGGCGTTGCAGTAGATCGGCAGTCCGACGGTCTTCACGCCCTGGCACATCGAGCTCGACGCCAACTTCCAGTTGCCCTGGTAGACGAAGTCGATCGGCATGCTGATGTCGGGTCGGCCGGCCGAGCGGGCGTGCATTTTCAGCGTCGCGCGGCTGTCCGTACGGACGATCGGGCCGCTGACGCCGGCGGAGCCCTTGGGGGCCCGGAACAGGCCCAGGTTGTAGACGGTGCGCGGGACCACGACGGCGCTTTCGCCGCCTTCGATGTTGGCGGCCTTCGCCGTGTCCGACGCCGGCGTCGCGACGAGGAACTGCACGATGCTGTTGAAATCGGCGACCGACGGATTGGTGGCCGAAACGGTGAAGTTGGCCGGGAGGGCCGCCGCAGTGCCCCCGATGGTGGCGCCGCCGACCAGTGCGGTCAGTGCGGCCACGCCGGTGATCAGGGTGGTGTGCAGGAATCTCATCGGTGACCTTTCGGGACTACTTGGAGTGGTGCGTGGCGTGCTCGGTGTGGTTGGGGGTCAATACGATCAAGGACAGTGCCGAGTCCGTCGTCGCGGTCAGCGAGTGTGGGATCTCGGCTTCGACGTGGATCGCGGTGCCGGGAGTCAGCACCGTTGTCTCGTCATTGACGGTGAACTCGACGCGCCCGGCCTGGCTGACGACGAGGATCGGCCAGCGCGCGTTGTGCTCGGCCATCGTCTGGCCGCTGCGGAAACTGAGCCGGACAACGGTTGCGCCGTTGAGGTGGGCGAGGGCCTTGATGTCCGGACCGCCGGAGTCGGGTCGGCTCACGGCGGTGTCGGCGAGCCCGGTGATGACGGTTTCGGCGGGGGACTCGGACATTGTGCTTCTCCTTCATTGGGGCCGCCGGGGAATCCGGAGCCGGGGTCTAGGTGAAGGGTAGAACCTCGGCTGCCTCAGGTGCGGACGGCGATGACCTCGATCGCCGCCAGGTTGCCCTGGTACTTGCGGAACGTCCGGCGCATGCCGAGAACACGCTTGCGTGCGTCGCCGTTGCGGATGACGTTCGCGACGAAGCGCAAGGCGCCGCCGAGCCCCTCGTCGGCGATGATCCGTCGCGGCTGCAGCAGCGCCATCGGCGCGAAACGCACCTGCTCGACGATGAATCCGGCGTTGGTGAGCAGTTCGCGCCACTCGGCTTCGGTGAGTGGACGCGCGTTGACCTTGATCGACCGTGCCAGCGACTGGCGGATCTCGGTCTTCTGCTCATCGGTGAGGGTGTCGGGGTGCAGTGCGAGTTCGTGGATCGCGTAGCGCCCGCCGGGGCGCAGGACGCGGACGGCCTCGTCGACGATCTGTGTCTTCACCTTGTCCGACTGCATGGTGAGCATGGCTTCGCCGATGGCGACGTCGACGCTGTCATCGGCGAGGCCGGTGGCCTGGGCCTCGCCGGTGGTGACGGTGCCGCGGTCGCCGACGGCTTCGCGGGCGAGCATCGCGGCCGCCTCGTCGGCCTCGACGCCGCGGTAGCTGCGCGGCGATCGGGCGAGGATCTCGGTGGCGGTCCGCCCCAGACCGGGTGCGATCTCCAGGACGTCGGCGTCCGCGAGGTCGGCATCGGCGAGCAGGTGCTCGGTCAGTTCCAGTCCGCCGGGGCGCAGGACGCGCTTCCCGAGCTTGGCCAGGATCCAGTGTCCGGGCATGTCTTCGTCGCGGCGGTCGGCGTAGGGCAGATCGGTGGTGGCCATCGGGCTCACACTCCTTTGATTCTGGAGGATAAGCCTACGGTAAGTTATGTCACCCTAATTTGGCTAGCCTTAATTAACTTTGGTCCTTGGTGGCAAGGACGAATTGCCCCTGGTCGACAATTGTGTGTTCCATGCGAGTGACCCCGGCCGCGCGCAATCGATCAGTGATCTCGTGACGGCCGAAAAAGTGGAATCCGGCCAGCTTGCCGATGGTTTCGACCCCGGGAAGTTGCGATACCGGCGTGGTGACCGACGTGAAGATCGCGATTTCTCCGCCTGGGCGGGTGACCCGGACGAGTTCGTCGACGACGGGCAGCGGGTCGGGGATCAGGTAGAGCGCGGCGAAGCAGGCCACCGTGTCGAAAGCACCGTCCCGGAACGGGAGGTGGTGCGCGTCGCCTCGGACGTACGAGGTTCGCGCAAGCGGCTTAGATACCGCCTGCGCGAGCATGGCGCCGGAAAAGTCGATGCCGACGCAGCGTCCGTCGCTTGTCAAGTTGGCGGCCAAGCGTCGCGTGTACAGCCCGGGTCCGCACGCGACGTCCAGGATGGTGCGGTCGCCGGAGCGGGCGAGGTAGGCCGTGAGGGCTTTGTCGAATTCGGCGGTCCCGGGCCCACCCAGGCTGAACAGCCGGGTGAACGCCGGACGCCACAATCCCTCATAGACTGCGGAGAACACCGGGTTGGTCATGAAGCGTTGGGCGAGGGTGGCCATGGCTCGGGTCTGTCCGATTCGCCGGTCAGGCGTCGCGCTGCACGCGCAGGACGCCCAGCGTCGTGGCGAGCGAGTCGTACTGGGAGACCAGCAGGACGAGGGATATCTGTTTCGGCTCGTCGAGGTGGCGGGCCAACCCGGCCCACGTCGGGTCCGAGATATCCCGGGCCTGCACCATCTCGTCGACGGCGAGTAGGAGCGATCGCTCCCGGTCCCCCCACCCGGCGTCGGGGCCCTCGAGGATCCGCCCCATCGTCGCCTCGTCGATCCCCGCGCGTTTGCCGAGTTTGCGGTGGTGATCCATCTCGTAGTCGCACGAACGCAGGTGTGCGACGCGAATGATGATCATCTCGGTGTCTTTGCGGGACAGCTTGCCGAACGGCATCATTCGCGACGAGTAGTACAGCCAGCCGCGGAACAGCCCTTTGGACCGACCGAGCGTCGAGAAGATGTGCGCGTCGTCGACGCCTTGGACCTTCGAGGCCCCGCGGGCGAAAACCCAGTTGAACAAGCCGAGTTCACGTAAGCCGCCGGGTTCGATGCGTGGAGTGCTCATGGCGTTCAACCGTAGCGAGGCGCGCGGTGGCGGGGGTGGCGTTTGCCGCGGATGGCGGACCCGGGCATCGGCGCGTGCTCAGTTCGCGCAGCCGCTGATCGTGCGGGGAATCACCGACGGCCGGAACGGGGTTCGATTGACCCGCGACGCCAACCAGGTCAGCGCGTCGGGATAGCCGAGGAAGGCACTGCCGAAGTGTTCGGCGGGAAACTCGTGGTACTCGACGGAGACGCCGAGCCGACACTGCTCGGCGACGAACTGTCGTGCCCCAGCGGCGGGCACCCACCACTCAAACGTGCCGTGATACACGAAAAGCGGTGTGGCGGACGGTATCCCGCGCATCGCGGTAATCGCATACAACTGTTTGGCCAAGGGGGAGTGGAATGGATCGCCGCTCTTGGAAAGCAGTTGCATCGGCCACATCGTCGGACCGAGCAGTCCGGCCGGCACAGTGCACGCGTCCTTGATCGGGGACATCATCATCCACTGTGCGAGGTTGTTCGCGTCGGCTAGCAGTTCGGGGCGCTCCCGGATGATTCCCAGTGTTGCGACGTGGAGCACGCCGGTGGCCAAATTCGCATTCATCGACCCGGGCAGCATGGCGAAGTCGGCGGGGAGGCCGCCGAGCGCGGTGCCGAGGATTCGGCCGGTCAGCTCAGGCGCGTAGCGGTCGAGCTCCTTCACCGCCCCGTGGGCCGCGATCGCGCCACCGGAAAACCCGGACATCACCAGTGGTGCGGTGCCGATACCGAGGTTGCCGCCGGTCTGGTCGTCCTGGTTGAGCATCGCCCGGATGGAGTCGAGCACCACCCGGCCGGCGGCAATCGGCTCGGCGTAAGCCATCCGGGCTCCCTCGTGATCGGGAACGAGCACGATGAAGCCGCGGTCGAGTGCCCACTGGATCGTCGGCGGCACCCGGTCGGGGGCGTTGGTGCCCGCGTCGCGCACGTGGGACATCGTGTAGCCCGGTGTGCACCGCATCCCGAGTGAATCGATCGCGACGTTGTTCACCAGCACCGGCGTCGGTTTGCGGCCGGGCCAGCGGACCGTCGGGTAGACCAGGGTGGCCGTGCCGACCGAGGGTGCGCCGTGGGAATCGGTGGTGGCGAACTTGAGTTGCACTGCTCGCCGAATGGGATGGTCGAGCGCGGGACCTGCGGTGGGTGTGACGGTCCGAACCGTGAGGACGGTGCCGGGGCGCATCCGGGCCAGGTTTGCCGGCCACCGGTCGAAGAAGGGGTCACCAGTCGGGGAGGGGAGGAGGGCGGCCCGAAGGGCTTGGGATTGCCGGTCGATTGTGGGCGACGCGGCACGCGGATCGGGGCGCATCGGGCGGGGGACACGGGGCGGTGGCACGGCCCTGTTCATGAAGTCCCGCACCGCCGGCGGCGCCGGGGCGACATTGAACGGCTCTGCGTTCGCCGCGGGCGGGAACGGCTGTGCGGTGCCGAGCACAAGAGTCATGGCGGTGAGCGCGACGAGGGCGAGCGGTAGCGGTCTCATTTCACCTGCCTCTACACAGCCGTGAAGTGTGACTACAGAATAGAACGTCTGGGTGACGACTGTTCTCAGATCTAGGGTCTGGTCGGCGAAATTCTGGGCACAGTCGGCGGGAATCAGGCGTCGTAGGGCGAAATGCTGCTGCGATGTTCGTCGATGTGCAGCGGCACGCCCAGCGGGGGGAACGCGCGTTGGGGGCATTGCACGCGCTCACAGGTCCGGCAGCCCGAACCGATGGGGGTGACCCGCGCCTGCGGCCCGATCTCCAGGCCGTCGGAGTAAATGACGCGACCCGCGTGGCGCAGTTCGCAGCCCAGCCCGATGGCGAAGGTCTTGCCCGGCTGGCCGAAGCGTGCGGCGCGCCGCTCCACGGTGCGCGCCACCCAGAAGTATTCGCGGCCATCGGGCATCTGCGCGACCTGGGTGAGGATCTTGCCGGGAGAGGCGAAGGTCTCGTACACGTTCCACAGCGGGCAGGTGCCGCCACTGGCGGAGAAGTGAAAACCGGTGGCGGACTGGCGTTTCGACATGTTGCCGGCCCGGTCGACACGGACGAAGGACCAAGGTATGCCCCGCAGGTTGGGACGTTGCAGTGTCGAGAGCCGGTGGCAGATCGTTTCGTAGGACAGCGAATAGAAGGCGGAGAGCCGTTCGATGTCGTAGCGGAAGTCCTCGGCTGCACCGTGGAACTGCTCGTAGGGCATGACGGCGGCGGCGGCGACGTAGTTTGCCAGCCCCGACATCGCGAGGGTGCGGGCATCGTCGGAGGTGAAGTTCGCCTCCTCGACCAGCTTGCGCATCAGGTCGCCGTACTCCAGGTAGGCCAGTTCGGAGGTGAGTTTGAACGTCCGCTGCCCGGGACCCAGTGCCGCGGAGACTTCGAGTCGGCCGGTGTGGGCGTCGAGGCGGTGCAGGACGTCGTCGCCCAGGTCTACCCGCCGGACGATCTGCACTCCGTGCACGGTTTCGAGCCGGTTGCCGATTTCGGCCCGGACGTCGCCGGAGTGCATGCGCATCCGGGTCACCATCTCTTCCGCGGCGACATCGAGGTCGTGGAAATAGTTGTGATGCGCGGAGAAGAAGTCGCGCACTTCTTCGTGGGGGGCGCTGATCGACCCCCGCATACTGCGGTCGCCGCGCTCGTCGATGACTGCGGCGAGCTGATCGGTCGCGACTCGATAGCGGCGGTGCAGGTTGACGACCGCTTCGGCGATGGCCGGGTGCGCGGCCACCATGTCGGCGAGCTCTTGGGGGTCGGTCGCGGTCTCGGCCGCTTCCACGTGCTCTTCGATGAGGGCTTCACGGAGTTCGGCGACGAGCCGGATGTCGTCTTGCGGGTCGAAGAACCGGGCGTCGATCCCGAACACCTCGGAGATCCGGCCCAGCACGGGGGCAGTGAGGGGCCGGGTGTCATGTTCGATCTGGTTCAGGTACGACGCTGAGATGCCGAGATCGGCGGCCAGGCGAACCTGTGAGAGACCGCGTTCGGCCCGCAATGCCCGGAGGCGGGAGCCGACGTATTGGCCAGCGGGCCGGCGCACATCGTTACCCTTGGCCGGCGACGGTGAACTGGTCATGTGGTTGCCGGTACGGTGTCGCGCATGGGTTCTCCAAGAACATTGTCGGCGGTGGCCGCCGTGGTCGTGGCCGCCGGGCTGGTGGGCTGTTCCCCAACGGTAGACCCGAGTCCGCCCAAACCTGCGTCGATGCTCCTGGCGCCCACGGCCTTGCCGGCCGGGTTCACCGCCGTCGCCGCGACAGTGGCCGAGTTGGTGGCCGCCAACGCGGGTCCGCTGGCGGCCGCGTCGCGGGCCCCGATCGCACCGCTGGAATGCCGGCCCACCGCCGACGCCGATCTCAACAAACGACTCGACGACGATAATGCGGCGGTGCTCGCCGCGCGCAGCTCGGCGGCGGCGCTGAGCAACCTCGTTTTCGCCGGTACCCGTGACATTGACGCTGATGTACGCGAACGAACCGGTGCCTGTGCGACGACGCGTACGACGATCGTCGGCGGCGCCCGTGCGGGTGCGGTCGTCACCGCTGAGCACCGCAGGCTGGCGCCCCCGATTCTCAACGGCGTGGCGCCCGGCCGGCTCGGCCGGCTCGGTCGGCTAGCGATTGCGCAGATGTTCGTCGTCCGGACCGATACCACGACCACCCTGCCCGACGGCGCCACCTCGCGGGCGGTGTCGTTCGCCGCCTATGCCGCGGCGCGCACGCCGGGGCCGGCGGCGACCGGCGACTACACGATTGCGGTGACGGTGGCCGGCGACTCGACTCCCTTCGCGACACCGTTTCCCGAGGTTGCCGAGCCGATGTCGGACCAGGAGTTCGTCGAGTTGTTCAGCAAGGCACTCGCGGCCGCGGCGCAGCGCTGAGCGTTCGCACCGGGGGCGACGCGACGAGTGTGACCGGTTGCATACTGCGTCGGGGAGGTGTGGGCGCAGGCCGAGGTCCTCGGCGGGCCGCACCGCGGCCGGCCGGTCGGTGTGCGGAAGAAATCCCAGTACGGGCGTACTTTTTAAGCCCCCCGACCGCGGCTTTCACAGGCGTAGTTTCGCAAACTTTGCAAAATTCCGGCAAAAGATGGCTCAAATTTACACCCAGCACCGAATGGACCTGCGTGTTTGTTCTGTGGCACCCTTGCATCAGGCACCGCCTAGAGGCTTCGGATTCTTCGCAATCCGCTTCGGCCTTTCGAAAGTAGAAGAAAGCGAATGCACTAATGAGCAACGTCGGAAAGCCACGCACCGCCGCTGAGATCCAAGCGGACTGGGATACCAACCCCCGCTGGAAGGGCATCACGCGCGATTACACCGCCGACCAGGTGGTCGAGCTTCAGGGCACCGTCGTCGAGGATCACACCCTCGCGCGCCGAGGCGCCGAGATCCTGTGGGAAGGCGTGACCAAGGGCGACGACAGCTACATCAACGCACTGGGCGCCCTCACTGGAAACATGGCCGTGCAGCAGGTGCGTGCCGGTCTCAAGGCCATTTACCTGTCCGGCTGGCAGGTCGCCGGCGACGCCAACCTCTCGGGCCACACCTACCCCGACCAGTCGCTGTACCCGGCCAACTCGGTTCCGGCCGTCGTCCGCCGCATCAACAACGCACTGCTGCGCGCTGATGAGATCGCCAGCGTCGAGGGCGACCAGGCCGTCGACAACTGGCTGGTCCCGATCGTCGCCGACGGCGAGGCCGGTTTCGGTGGCGCGCTCAACGTCTACGAGTTGCAGAAGGCCATGATCGCCGCAGGTGCCGCCGGTACCCACTGGGAGGACCAGCTGGCCTCGGAGAAGAAGTGCGGCCACCTCGGTGGCAAGGTGCTGATCCCGACCCAGCAGCATATCCGCACCCTCACTGCGGCCCGCCTGGCCGCCGACGTCGCCAACACGTCGACCGTCGTCATCGCCCGCACCGATGCCGAGGCCGCAACGCTGCTGACCTCTGATGTCGACGAGCGTGACCGCCCCTTCCTTGATGGCACCCGCACGTCGGAGGGCTTCTACGGCATCAAGAACGGCATCGATCCCTGCATCGCGCGTGCCAAGGCTTACGCCCCGTACGCCGACCTCATCTGGATGGAGACCGGCAAGCCCGATCTCGAGGTCGCCAAGAAGTTCGCCGAGGCCGTGAAGAGCGAGTTCCCCGACCAGCTGCTGGCCTACAACTGCTCGC
>NZ_DIAX01000010.1:86953-114053 GCF_002414845.1 Gordonia sp. UBA5067
GCTGGCCTACAACTGCTCGCCGTCCTTCAACTGGAAGCAGCACCTCGACGACGACACGATCGCCAAGTTCCAGAACGAGCTGGGCGCCATGGGCTTCAAGTTCCAGTTCATCACCCTCGCCGGCTTCCATGCGCTCAACTACTCGATGTTCGATCTGGCACACGGCTACGCGCGCAAGCAGATGTCGGCCTACGTCGACCTGCAGGAGCGCGAGTTCGCTGCTGAGGAGCGCGGGTACACCGCCACCAAGCACCAGCGTGAGGTGGGCGCGGGCTACTTCGACCGGATCGCCACCACGGTCGACCCCAACACGTCGACCGCGGCGCTGAAGGGCTCTACCGAAGAGGGCCAGTTCCACTAGGAATCGGCGTTTCGAAGAGGTCGGGGCGGGTGACCACCGTCACCCGCCCCGACTCTCTTCTTCTGATCACCAACCCCCTGAATCTTCCCTAGTCTTGAGTCTCAAGACCCCCGCGTTACCGATCCCCAGTTTGAGGAGCCGTGCCATGGCAAGCCAGAAGATCACGCGAGTCGGTGTCATCGGTGCCGGCCAGATGGGCGCCGGAATTGCCGAGGTGTGCGCGCGCGCCTCGGTGGACGTCCTGGTCTACGAGTCCACCCGCGAATTGGCCGCGGCCGGCCGTTCCCGCGTGATGCGGTCACTCGATCGCGGTGTGTCCAGCGGCAAATTGACCGAGCGTGAGCGTGAGCAGGCCGCGTGGCGGCTGCGCTTCACCTCCGATCTCGCCGACTTCGCCGATCGGCAGCTCGTCATCGAGGCTGTCGTCGAGGATGAAGCGGTCAAGATCGCGATCTTCGCCGAATTGGACAAGGTGGTAACCGATCCCACCGCGGTGCTCGCATCAAACACCTCGTCGATCCCCATCATGAAGCTGGGGATGGCCACGCAGAACGCTGCCCGCGTCGTCGGCATGCACTTCTTCAACCCGGTCCCGGTACTCCCACTCGTCGAGTTGGTGACGACGCTGATGACCAGCCCCGAGGTGTCCGAGCGTGCGGAGGACTTCGCGCGCGACGTGCTGGGCAAGCAAGTCGTCCGCTCGGCCGACCGTTCCGGCTTCGTCGTCAACGCCTTGCTGGTGCCATACCTACTCTCGGCCATCCGCATGGTGGAGTCCGGTTTCGCGACCGTCGAGGATATCGACAAGGCGATGGTCCTCGGCTGTGCTCACCCGATGGGCCCGCTGCGGCTCACCGACCTCGTCGGGCTCGACACCGTGAAGGCGATTGCCGACAAGATGTACGAGGAGTTCAAGGAGCCGCTGTACTCGCCGCCGCCGCTGCTGATGCGGATGGTCGAGGCGGGACGCATCGGGAAGAAGGCCGGTCGCGGGTTCTACCAGTACGACGCGAAGTAGCGGCTCGGGCAATGACTGTCGCCGCCGGCATCGAGTACGGCTCGTCGATCCTGGGCTATCCCAGAATTGGCGCCCGCCGCGAGTTGAAGTCCGCACTGGAAGGCTATTGGCACGGCTCGGTCAGCCGTGACGAACTGCTCCTGAAGGGGCGCGAACTCGCTGACAGCGTGTGGAACGAACTTGCCGCGACCGGCCTCGAGCAGGTGCCGGGGAATACGTTCTCGTACTACGACCACGTGCTCGACACCGCAATGCTCTTCGGGGCGGTCCCGCCGCGGTTCGCCGACCTGGTCGATGACCTCGAGCCGATCGACCTCTACTTCGCGATCGCGCGTGGCAAGCCGAACCATCCGCCGCTGGAGCTGATCAAGTACTTCAATACGAACTACTTCTATCGCCAGCCGGAGATTGATTCGGCGATGGCTTTCTCACTGCATGCGGAGAGCCTGCTCGACGAGCATCGGCGGGCCAAGGCCGAGGGTATCGAACTGCGCCCCGTCGTGCTCGGCCCGGCCTCCTTCCTACTGCTGTCGAAGGCCGCGCCGGGGTCGCCGGAGGGCTTCGCGCCCATCGAGCGCCTCGACGATCTCCTGCCGGTCTATGCCGACCTGCTCGAGCGACTGGCAGCGCAGGGATGCAAATGCGTGCAGTTCGACGAGCCGTGTTTCACCAGTGACCGCACCGCAGCCGATCTCGACGCGCTACGTCACGCCTATACGACGCTGAGCGGCGCCCCCACCGCGTTGCGGACGCGGATCCTGGTAACCGGACCCTACGGTGATCTGGGTGAGGCCTTGCCGATCTTGGCGTCGACGAACGTCGAGGCGATCGCTGTCGACCTGGTCAGTGAACCGATGACGGCGGCGGAATTGGGTGCGGTGCCCGGCCTCAAGCGCAAGCGGCTGTACGCCGGGGTCATCGATGGCCGCAACGTGTGGAAGGCCGCGAAGGGCGGCAAGCTCGACTTCCTCCTCGAGATCAAGGAGCACATCCCCGATCTCGTCGTCTCCACCTCGTGCTCGCTGATGCACGTCCCGGTGGACGTTCTCATTGAGCCGGATCTGCCCGGCGAGGTGGCCGACCGGCTGTCATTCGCGAAGCAGAAGGTCGCCGAGGTCGTGGCGCTGGCGAAGGCGATCACCCACGGCGCTCCCGAACACTGGTACACGCGACCGGCGATCGTGCAGTTCAAACTGAAGCACGACATCCGCCAGCGCGTGGCGAATATTCGACCGGACCAACGGCAGCGGATGCCGTACGAGCAACGCAAGCCGTTGCAGGACAAGGCACTCGGCCTGCCACCGGTGCCGACCACTACGCTGGGGTCGTTCCCGCAGACCACCGAGGTGCGTCAGGCCCGCTACTACTACGGGCAGGGGCGGATCACCTGGGACGAGTATGCGCAGCGGTTGCGCGATGAGATCAAACGCGTCATCGAGTTGCAAGAGGACATCGGTCTGGACGTTCTGGTGCACGGCGAGGCCGAGCGCAACGACATGGTGCAGTACTTCGCCGAGCTCATGGAGGGCTACGCGGCGACCCACCAGGGCTGGGTTCAGGTGTACGGATCCCGTTTCGTGCGCCCGCCGATCATCTACGGCGACATCAAGCGCAAGCATCAGATGACCGTCGAATGGACCAGTTACGCCCAGTCACTGACGCACAAGCCGGTTAAGGGGCTCCTCACCGGTCCGATCACCATGCTCGCGCGCTCATTCGTGCGCCAGGACCAGCCGCTGTATGAGACAGCCGAGCAGATCGCCCTCGCGGTGCGCGACGAGATCGCGGATCTAGAGAAGGCCGGAATCAAGATCATCCAGATCGATGAGCCGTCGATTCGGGAGTTGCTGCCGTTGCGTGAGCGCGGCCGACAGGGGTACCTCGACTGGGCGGTCAATGCCTTCCGGCTCGCCGTCGGTGGTGCCAAGCCGGAGACGCAGATCCACACCCACCTGGGCTACTCATCGATTGGGCGCGTCGTGGAGGCGTTCGAGGCGATGGATGCCGACGTGGTGTCGATTGTCGCTACCCGCCACATCGACTGGGTATTCGCACAGCTGGCCAAGGGCACGGCGCTCTCCCACGGCATCGGTCCCGGGGTTTATGAGAGTCGTAGCGCGCTGATCCCCGACATCGACGAGATCGATGACCGGATTCAGCGCGCGACGAGGTCGATCGATCCCGAGCGCCTCTGGGTCAATCCCGACGGCGGACTCAAGACCCGGCACTATTGGCAGCTGGAACCATCATTGCGAAACATGGTTGCCGCGGCGCGTCGCGAACGTCGCCGGATCGCTGCCCGCGACGACGACTGATTGCCGAGTGAGCCATCACTGCCGCCGGAATCGCCTACGACCGCGCCGACTTCTCTGACCCGAAGCTCACTCAGCCGGACCACTGGCTAGCGGGCGTCAGAGGGCGGCGACGCGGGCCCGTTCCACCTCGACGTCGAAGGTGGCCGCCGGCCACCCGAGGTTGAGCCCCTCGAGCGCGTCGATGAGCAACTCGCAGACCGCGAGCCGGGAGAACCACTTTCGGTCGGCGCCGATGAGGTACCACGGGGCGTGGTCGCCGTCGGTGCGATCGAAGATCGTCTGGTAGGCCTCGAGGTAGTCTTCCCAGAACCCGCGCTCCTCTACGTCGCTGGGATCAAACTTCCAGTACTTGGTCGGATCGTTCAGCCGGTCGATCAGCCGTTGCTTCTGCTTTTCCCTGGATACGACCAGGGCCACTTTGAGCACGGTGGTGCCGGCCGCGACGACCTCCCGCTCGAACTGGGTGATCAGATCGTAGCGCTGTGACCACACTCGCTCCGGTACCAGGTTGTGCACGCGGACCGGCAACACGTCCTCGTAGTGGCTGCGGTCGAAGATCCCGATCTTCCCGGCCGGTGGAAGGGCCCGGTGGATGCGCCAGAGGAAGTCATGGGTGAGTTCCTCGGGTGTGGGCTTGCCGAACCCGGTGATCGCCAGGCCCTGCGGGTCGACGAGCCCGCCGACGTGACGCACGATCCCGCCCTTGCCGGCGGTGTCCATGCCCTGAACCACTAGGAGCACGCTGCGGTGTCCGCGTGAGCGGCCGTTGGCGAACAACATCTCCTGCAGATCGGCGAGATGCGCCCCGCGCTCGATCAGCGCCGCGGTGCCCGCCTGCTTGTCTCCCGTGTAGCCCGGGGTCGACGCTGCGTCGTACTGTGCGATCGGCCCGGTGTTCGTGACGCGTAGCGCCTCCCGCGGGGAGGTCGTCCACCCGGTTGGCAGGGCCTTGTCCGGCTTGCCCATCATCTACTCCTGTCCGAGTTCTTCGGTGGCCGGCGGGAACAGCGGCCCGCCACCGAAAGCGGATCGGTGCGAGTCTGGCGTCGTTGTTCCGTCGTTGTTGGTGATCCCGTGCGCCGCGCCGTACTCGGCGGTGACGACGGTGTGTCCGTTATATGCGCCGAGGCCGGGGTCTGCGGCCAGAGTCGCAATAACCCGCCCGACGAACTCGGGATCCTCGGCACGTTCGACGGGGAATCCCGCGAATTCGGTGAGCCCGCTCCCCAGGAGCAGGGGTGTGCGAATCAGCCCGAGCCAGAGGGAGACTGCGGTGACCCCGGTGCCGGCGAGTTCCGCGCCCATGTCGTAGGCCATCTTGTCCAGCGCGACCTTTCCCATTCCGTACAGAACCGAGTGCAGCTGTCCGCGGCCGCCGAATGACGACGTCGAGGCGATCAGTCCGCTGCCCTGGGGCACCATGATCTGAGCGGCCTGCACCGCCGCGACATAGTGTGCTCGAACACCGATCCCGATCAGGGTGTCCCAATCTGAAACTGGGCGCTGGTAGAACTTCGCCGTGAAGCCGGCGAATCCGCGTGGCGATGCCCAGGCGTTGTTCACCAGCAGATCGAGCCGCCCGGTATCGGCGAGGATTCTGGCGAAGGCGGCCTCGACGGCCGAGTCGTCTGCGTGGTCGACGGCGAGCGCGATGGTTCCGTCGGGCCCGGTGCCGCGCCGGGACGTCCCATACACGCGCCACCCCGCGTCGCGCAGCGCCGTTGCGGTGCCCCATCCGACGCCGCGGCTGGCGCCGGTGACGAGGGCAATTCTGTCGTGGTCGGTTGGCATGCGCCCACCCTAAGTCGTGCAGTTGCGGGCCGTTGCCAGACTGGCCGTACCCCGGCGGGCGAGACTGCGGCGGGTAAGACTGGTGGGTATGTCATCACCAGTGCTGTCCCCGGGTTCGGCCCCAGCGCCGCAGCCGATGAGTTCTCCCGCGCTGAGCGCGTTGGGCGAGCAGGCCGACCAGCAGCGCGGTCGCGACCTGCGGAAGATGAAGGTCGTCGCCACCGGGCTGTTGGTGTTCGCGGCGTGCGTCTATCTGGTCACCCGCTACCTGGAGGCGCGCGACGGCGCCGGCCTGGCGGCGTGGGTGCCCTATGTTCGCGCTGCTTCCGAGGCGGCCATGGTCGGCGCGCTGGCCGACTGGTTTGCCGTCACCGCACTGTTCCGCCATCCGTTGGGCCTGCCCATTCCGCACACCGCGCTGATCAAGCGGAAGAAGGATCAGATCGGTGACCAACTCGGCGGGTTCATCGAAGAGAACTTCATGGGGCCCGACCTGATCGAACAGCGGGCCGCCAGTCTGGAGTTGCCGCGCCGCGTCTCCACCTGGTTCGCCGATCCGGTCAACGCGCCGCGGGTGGCCGACGAGGCTTCACGACTGCTGAATCTGGCGTCGGAGATGCTCGAGGACGAGGACGTCGAACAATTCCTGATGGCCGCGGTCAAATGGGCTGCCGAGCCGCAATGGTCCCAGCCGATGGGGCGGATTCTCGAGCAGTTGGTGGAGGAGGACCGACTCGAGCCGATGCTCCAGCTGGGATGTGATCGCGTACATGAGTGGGCGCTGGGCAGTTTGGACCTGGTTGACCGCCTGATTGATCGCGACGGTCCGCAGTGGATGCCGAAGTTCGCGGCAAACTTCGTCGGAGACAAGATCTACAAAGAACTCGTGGAGTTCACCGCGAAGGTTGCCGGGGACTCCGACCACGAGTTGCGGCGCGCGATGCTCGGCGTGATCAGCCAGTTCGCGAACGATCTTCAGTACGACCCGGCGACCATCGCGAAGTTCGAGGGCCTCAAAACCGAGTTGGTCGGTCGTGACGAGGTCACCGGGGCGGCGTCGACGGCGTGGAAGGCGGGTAAGGCGGTGATCGAGAAGATGCTCGATGACCCGAACAACACCCTGCGCAACACGATTTCGCGATCGGTGATCCAGGTCGCCGAGCGGGTGCGCGATGATGATCTGTTGCAGCGGAAGATGAATGGGTGGGTGGCGCGGGGTGCCCGCCACGTCGCGACGAACTATGCGACCGAGGTCATCTCGATCATCACCGAGACGGTCCGGGGTTGGGACGCTCAGGAAACCAGCGACAAGATCGAGCTGCAGGTGGGCCGCGACCTCCAGTTCATCCGGATCAACGGGACGGTCGTCGGGGCGTTGGCGGGATTGGTGATCTACACGGTGTCAGAACTGATTTTCCACTGACCGGTGGTCGGCGACTGTGGTGTCGCTAACAGTGCGCTTGCATTTGCTAGCACCACGGGTAATATTGGACATGCCGACCCGAGGAGGTGGATCTTCCGATGACCAATGACACAGCTGAGACGTCAACGGTCGCGCCCGATGGTGCACCGACAACCATCGACGCGGTCACCAATGCCGCATCCGATATCGGTGCGTTCATCCGCTCGCAGCGCATGGCCGCCGAGGTATCGCTGCGGCAACTCGCCGAACGCGCGGGGGTGAGCAATCCGTACCTCAGCCAGATCGAGCGCGGGTTGCGGAAGCCGTCGGCCGATGTGCTCGCCCAGATCGCCAAGGGGCTGCGCGTCTCTGCCGAGGTCCTCTACGTCCGGGCCGGCATTCTCGAAGAGCGTCCCGCATCGCCGGTGCGCGACGCACTGATCGCCGACGAGTCGATAAGTGAGCGGCAGCGCCAGATGCTGCTGGAGATCTACGAGTCGTTCCGCAGTGAGAATCAAGCCAAGATCGAGTGACACCAGTTTTCATCCGCAGTACCGACCTTCAAATAAGAGGAGTAAGGCCCACATGACCGAGAACCCGTTCAACAATGCCGTTTCGCAGGCCACCGCCGTCCTGAACCAGCTCCGTGAGCGCAGCGAAGCCACCATCGAGCAGGCTCAGGCCCGGTTCGACGAGACCCGCGACAACGCCCAGAGCCGCTTTGATGAGACGTGGGAGCAGGCCGTCGCCCGCTTCAACGAAGCCAAGGAGCGCCTCGCCGCCCTGCCCGTCGAACTGCCTACCGACCTTGACGAGTTGCGTGCCAAGTTCAGCCCCGAAGAGTTGCGCAAGGTTGCCGAGAGCTACCTTGCCGTCGCCGCTGGCGTGCTGAACTCGCTCAGCGAGCGGGGCGAAGAAGTGGTCGGGAAGCTCAAGGAGTACCCGCTCGTCGAGGAGAACCTCCCGAAGCTGGAGAAGGTCTACAACGACGCTCGCGAACTGACCGAGGAGGCGCTGGGCACCATTTCGGACCAGTCGCTGACCGTCGGAGAGCGTGCCGCGGCGCTGGTGAACCTCCCGGGTGAGGCTGCGAAGAAGGCTCCGGCTGCCGAGAAGCCGGCCGCGGCCAAGGCTCCGGCGAAGAAGGCGGCTCCGGCGAAGGCTCCGGCCAAGAAGGCGGCTCCGGCCACGGCTCCGGCCAAGAAGGCGGCCGCTGCCAAGAAGGCCCCGGCCAAGAAGGCTCCGGCCGAGAAAGCCGATCCGAAGAACTAGGCCACTGCGCCCGAGTCTGACGAAGTCCACGCCCCGCTCTCGCATAGAGTTGGGGCGTGGACTTCGTTAGTGCACTGGGCATGACCCAGGAGATCGTCATTCTGACTCTCAGCGTGGTGGCCGGACTCGCCGGACTCGTGACGGTGGTGCACGCGGCCGTGCAGCGCCCCGACGCCTTCGCCGCGGTTGATCGGCAGTCCAAGGGGTTCTGGGTCGGTGTCCTCGCGCTGTCCACCGTGTTCCTGGCGGTATTCGGTGTCGCGGGGGGCGTGAGCCCCATCATCGGCATGATCTGCCTGAGTGGTCTCGTCGCGGTGATCGTCTACCTCGTCGACGTCCGGCCCAAGGTTGACGAGATCCAGGGCCGCCGCTGGTTCCGGAAGCTCTAACGCCGTGGCCGAGTACCGCATCAACGATCTCGCCCAGGTCTCCGGGGTGTCGGTCCGCAACATCCGCGTCTACCAGGATCGCGGCCTGCTTCCCCCGCCAGTGATCAAGGGGCGAACGGGTTGGTACTACGACGAGCACCTGATCCGGTTGAATCTCATTTCCCGGATGCTTGAGCGCGGCTACACATTCGCGACGATCAGCGAGCTCCTTGCCGCGGCACACCACGGGATGACCGTGGAACATATCCTGCGCGGCAGCACCAAGAGAAGTCGCTTCCAGAACCTCAAGAGTGTCGCCACCATCACCGTCGCCGAACTTCGCAAATCGTTGGGCGCAAGCGATCGGACTATCGCGCTCAGTCAGAAACTGGGCCTGCTGGCCAAGGAAGGTGCGGGATTCGCCGTGACCAATCCCGAACTGCTCGAGGGCGCCGAAGCCCTGGTGCGGGACGGAATCGATATTGATGTCCTGCTGGACCGCTGGGTGCGGGTGCAGGACGATCTGGAAGATGTCGCGCACAGCTTCGTCTCGATCATCACCGACCGGTTTGTCGACGCGAGCCTGCTGGGATTCGACGACGTCGAGGTCGGCCGAATCTCCGACCTCATCCGCCGCGTGCGCCCGCTGGCGCACGAGGTCGTGGACAGCACCTTCACCAAGGCGCTCGATCGGGAGATCTCCAAAGCGCTGGCAGCGGTGACCGCAATCCTCGAGACCAGCACCCCCGCGCCGATGGGGGAAATCAGCGAAGAGCAGGATTGACGATATGAACAAGCTGACCACGGTCATGCTCGCCGGTGCCGCCATCGCCGGCGGCGGGACGGCGGCGGGGGTGCTTCGCCTGGTGGCCGGTGTCGCCGCCGACGGGCTTCGGGGCGCCCCGATCGCCCCCGACGATCCCGATCCCGCATTGGCGACGCCACGGGCCGCGCCCTATCGCACCCACGTCCACACCGCCGATGGGGCCGAACTCAACGTGCTCACCTACCCGGCCAACGATCCCGGCGACTCCTCCGATGTCGTCGTCTTCGTCCACGGCTGGGCGTGCAACACGACCTACTGGAATCCGCAGGTGAATCACCTGCTCGGCAAGCGCACCCTCATCGTCTACGACCAGCGCGGTCACGGCGAGTCCAGGCTGGGCCGTGCGCGGCCCACGCCGCGGGTCTTGGCGCAGGACCTCGAGGCGGTACTCGCCGCCGCCGTCCCGCTCGGCCGCCGGGTAGTGCTGGTCGGCCACAGCTTGGGCGGGATCACGATTCAGGCATGGGCCGACCAGCACGCCGGGGAGGTCAACGAGCAGGTGTCGGCGGTGATACTGCAGTCCACGGCCGCCGTTGACATTCTCGGTCGTCACCGATTGTTCGGCGAGCACGTCCCTGCCTACCTGAAGCCGTTCGAGCACCTCACCGGCATTCTCTTCGTGAGTACGCCGCTACTGCTGCCCGACACCACGGCCGGTCCCCGCATCACCCGCCACATTGCGATGGCCGATAGTGCGCGGGGCGCACAGGTGACGTTCGTCGATCAGATGCTGCGCGCTTGCTCGCCACTGGCGCGCGGATTGTTGGGCAGTGGGATGGTTGGTTTCGACGTGCGCACCGGCACCACGGCGCTGACGGTGCCCACCACGGTCATCGTCGGAGCCGCGGACCGACTGTTGCCGCCGGTGCATTCGCGGGAGATCGCGGGGCTGCTCGAGGAGGTGGGGGCGCTGCACCGCCACGTCGTGCTCGACGACATCGGTCACATGCTGAGCATCGAGGCGGCCGCCCAGTTCAACGAAGTCCTCGACGAGGTGATCGGGCTCGGGGAGCGCAAAGCCCAGGTGAAGGCGGCTAAGAAGGCAACTGCCGGGTCCGCGGACGCTCCTACAATCGGCAGTTGACGAACACCGGTTCGGGGATGAGGCGCACCCCGAACCGCGCTTCCACCCCGTCGCGCACCTCGCGTGCGAGGGCCAACAGGTCGGCGGTCGTCCCGGTCCCGCGGTTGGTGAGCGCCAAGGTGTGCTTGGTGGACAGGCGCACCGGCGCACCGGCACCCGGGTAGCCCCTGGTGAAGCCGGCCTGCTCGATCAGCCAGCCCGCCGACAGCTTCAGATCGGCGCCGGACGGGAACTGTGGGATGGTCACATCGGGGCCGACGACGACGGCGATCTGGGCGATCACCGCGGCGGACTCGGCGGCCGAAATGATCGGGTTGGTGAAGAAGGACCCGGCACTGAAGGTATCGGGGTCGTCGGCGTCGAGGACCATCCCCTTGCTTCGACGCAGGGCCAGCACGGCGCTGCGCACATGCTCCGCCTCGGCCGTCTGGCCTTCGTCGCGGCCCAGCGCGCGGGCCAGTTCGCGGTAGGCCAGGGGAGCCGAAACAGCGCCGTTGCGCAGCCAGAACGACACCCGGGTGACGATGCGGTCGTCCCGATGCTTGAGGTTGGAGTGGCGATAGCGCAAGCCGAGGGCGTCGGGGGCCACCCACGAGAGTCGGCCGCCGGGGCGGTCGTATACCTGCACCGAGCGGAGCGTGTCGGCGATCTCGACTCCATAGGCGCCGACGTTCTGCACCGGGGTCGCGCCAGTCGAGCCGGGAATCCCCGACAGGCACTCCAGCCCACCGAACCCATTGGCGACCGTGTGCGCGACGAGGCCGTCCCACTCGACACCGGCATCAGCGGTCACAAACGGCCGCCCGTCGTCCACCCCGAACGCCAACTCGGCCGACGTGATCCGCACGACGGTACCGTCGAATCCCTCATCGGCGACGACGAGGTTGGAACCCCCGCCGATCACCAGCACCCGGGTGCCGGCGTCGTCGCAGGCCGTCAACGCCTCGACCAGCGCCGCGGTGCTGGACGCCTCGACAATGGTGCGCGCCGGTCCGCCCAGGTGCAGCGTGGTGAGGTCGGCGATGGTGGGAGAGGTCACGGGATATGACGCTAGCGCACCTGATGCGGGCGGCCGGACTGTGATGGGATGGGTGCCATGGCAACGAATCTGGAGCACACCGTCTCCTACCCGTTCAGCACCGACCGACTGTGGGAGGTCGTGACCACCGAACAGTACTGGCATGATCTGATCGCTGCGATCAATCACGGCAAGGGAGTCCTGGAGTCCTTCTCCCACGACGGCGATACCGTCGTCGTGGTGTGCCGACAGGTCGTCGACGAGAACAAGCTGCCGTCGGTGGTCACGAAGGTGCGCGGCGGCGACCTCGTCATTCCGCGGCGCACAGTGCTCCGCCGGGCCGCCCCCGGAGGTGCCGTCACCGGCGAGTTGACGGCGACTGTCGAGGGTGCGCCGGCCAAGGTCGACGGATCGCAGGTCAGCGATGGAGATCCGTCGTCGACTCGTTACACGGCGGCGATCGCCGTCAGCATCCCGCTGTTCGGCGGCAAGATCGAAAAGGCGATCGGCGAGCAACTGTTCGAGCTGCTCGACGCGGAGCGCGACGAGACGCTCAATTGGGAGGCCGGCAACCGACAGCGGTAGCCTGACCGCTATGGCACGACGGCTCAGTTATTCGGCTCGGTTCCCCCACTCCGCCGACAAGCTCTACCAAGCGCAGATGCAGCGGCAGTATTGGGATGACATGATGGCGGGATTTCAGATGATTTCGCCGCACTGCGAGGTCGCCGACTTCGTTTCCGACCCCACGGTCGGGATGCGGGTGGTTCTGAAGCAGACCATCGGGCGCGACCAGCTCCCCCCGATCGCGCAGACGGTGATGATGAAAGACATGATCATCACGCGCGAGGAATCGTTCGGCGTCTTCCACCCCGAGGACGTCACCGCCGGGACCTATAACGCGTCGATCCCGGCCGGACCGGGGAGCCTGACCGGCGTGCAGGAACTGTTCAGCACCGACACCGGTTGCACGATCCGCAAGACTACGGAAGTCAAGGTGTTCGTGCCGTTCATCAACGGCAAGCTCGAACAGGTCATGCTGGTGAACCTCGTCGACCTGTTCCGCGCTGAGGCCGAATACGCCAAGGACTGGATCGACAAGAACTTCTGACGTCGTGCGGCCGACTAGGCTGGCCGCATGCGCGTCGCGATGGCACAGATTACGGCCCGATCGCAGCCGTCGGCCAACCTCGCCGAGGTCGCCGAACTGACGGCCGCCGCGGCTGGTGGCGGCGCAGATCTGATCGTGTTCCCCGAGGCCACCATGTGCCGGTTCGGGGTTCCCCTGGTGCCGATCGCCGAGCCGGTCGACGGCCCGTGGGTGACCGGGGTCCGGGAGATCGCGCGACGGGATCGGATCGCCATCGTGGTCGGGATCTTTACCCCGGGTATCCCGACCGCGGACGGGATACCCCGGGTCCGTAACACCGTCGTCGTCGCCGACCGGTCGGGACGGCTCTGGTCCTACGACAAGATCCACCTGTACGACGCATTCGGTTTCGCCGAGTCGGCCACTGTGCAGGCGGGTACCGACCCGCTGGTCGTCGACCTGCCGCTGGACGACGGTTCATCGGCCCGACTGGGTATCGCCATCTGTTATGACGTCCGGTTCCCCGAACTTTTCGGCGCGCTCGCCGATGCGGGCGCCCAACTGATCGCGGTACCCGCATCGTGGGCATCGGGACCGGGCAAGGTCGAGCAGTGGCGTGCGCTGACTACGGCGCGCGCCCTCGACTCCGGTGCGTACATCGTTGCCGTCGATCAGGCGCCGGGCGACGCATCGGCGACTGGTGACGGGCACCCCACCGGAGTCGGACACAGTCGACTCATTGATCCGTTCGGTAGCGTGGTGGACGACGAATACGGTGGGTCGCCCCGATTGGGGGTTCATCGCCTCAACCTTTCCGGTGCCGTGCGGGCCCGAGAGGTGCTCGGGATGCGGGCCAATCGGCGCCCGATCGCGACGCCTGGGGGCCCGCGGTTGCCGACCGACTGAATTTAGGAGACCGTGGCCTGTGAGCACCGATGATGACGATTGGACGCCCGCCGATGAGCCGGTGGCCCTGGAGAAGGCCGAGCCGGCGACGGAGCGGTTGTCGACCGCCGCGGGGCAGCAATCCGGATCCGGCGAGCCGCTGTGGCCGGCGGAGGACGGTCCGGTGCCGGACCCGGGTACCCGGCCGCCCGCCGCTGGCAGTGCGGCCCGACTCGACGGTGCGACGAGTGGGCCGAATCGGATCAACAGGTCGGCGCCCGCGGAATCTGCGCGCAATACCAAACGGTGGGTCGGCATCGGGCTCGTCGCGGTGTTGCTCGCGGTCGTGGCCGGGCTCGGCGGCACCGAACTCTACCTGCGCCATCAGGTGACCAGCTGCCTCAGCAAGGCGTTCGGGTCGCTCACCGGTGCACCGACGACCGTCTCGCTGAGTGGTCGGCCGATGCTGTGGCAGGCAATGACCAAGGAGATTCCCTTCGTTGAGGTCAACTCCACCGACGGGGCGGGTGCCGGTGACGGGCGGCTGCACCTGCGGGTCGACCGGATCACCGGCAGCGGCAGCCAGTCGACGATTGGTGCCATCACCGGCAACGGGTACGTGCCGTTCAGCCAGGTGACCGCCTCAACGCGACGCCCGGGAGGCATGAATCTCGATCCGAACGGCACCGGTCAGTTCGGTGGCGCCGGGCAGGTGGAATCGATTCGATCCAATAACGACGGCACCTTCGACGTGACGGCGACCGTGACTGCGGTCATCATCCCGCTGCCCGTCACCGTTACCCTGCGGCCGCACATCCGCGACGGAAAGGCGCAATTCGAGGTTGTGCGCGCCAGCATGATGGCCTTCGGCATACCGCCGGACTTCGCGCAGACCATTGTCGACGAGACCACCGACGCGATGTTCGGCTCGATGCTCAAGAACCTGACGCTGTCGAAGCTGGAGGTTCGCGGTGAGGGCGTGGAGTTCGCGGTCAGCGGGGCCAACGTCACCGTCGACGAAAACCTCGTCCGTCCTCGCGGCAACTGTGATGACGTGACGACCGCGCTCGGCTGAGCGTTCCCGGGCGTTCCCGGACCGGTCAGTCGAAGACGACGGTCTTGCCGCCGTGGACGAGGACGCGGTCTTCGAGGTGCCAGCGGACTCCGCGGGCGAGCACCATGGTTTCGATGTCGCGCCCCTGCCGCACCATGTCGGCGACGTGGTCGCTGTGGTCGACGCGGATGACGTCCTGCTCGATGATCGGGCCGGCATCGAGTTCGGCGGTCACGTAGTGGCACGTCGCGCCGATCAACTTGACCCCGCGGGCGAAGGCCTGGTGATAGGGCCGGGCGCCGACGAAGCTCGGCAGGAAACTGTGATGGATGTTGATGGCGCGCCGCGACCACTGCTCGCACAGGTGGGGCGGCAGGATCTGCATGAACCGGGCGAGGACGACCGCGTCGGGCTCGTGGGCGTCCACGATGGCGGCGACGCGGTCGAAAGCGGCACTCCTGGACACCTGCGGGTCGTCGAAGGGGACCAGGTGGAACGGCACGCCGAACCGCTCGGTGAGCTCGCCCAGCGATACGTGGTTGCCGATGACGGCGGCGATCTCACCGGGGAACTCGCCGCGCTCGGCCCGTCCGAGCAGGTCGATGAGGCAGTGGCTTTCCCGGCTGACCAGGACGACGACCCGCTTTGGCGTGCCGGAGTCGGTGAGTCGCCACTCGGTATTGGGGTGGAACTGGTCGGCGGCCATGGTGGCGAACCGCGCCCGCAACTCGTCGATGCTGCCGGCGACCGAGTCGGCGCGCACCGCCTGCCGGGTGAAGAACCAGTTGGAGTCGGCGTCGGAATGATAGGCAGCCTCGGTGATCCAGGCCCCCGCGTCGGCGAGGAAGCCCGCAATGCGCGCGACGATGCCGGTCTCGTCCGGGCAGCCGAGGGTCAGGATGTAGCGGCGATCAGCGGCGGCGATGTCAGATTCCACGGACCCAGTGTGCCAAGCTGGGCCGCATGACTGAACACGACCTCACCCGTGAGCGGGTGGCGCGCATGATCGACCACACGCTGCTCAAGCCCGAGGCGACGCGCTCCGACGCGCTGACGGCGGTCGCGCAGGCGGCCGAGCTGGGTGTCTACGCGGTGTGCCTGTCACCGTCGATGCTGCCCGTATCGACCGGCGCGCAACGGCTGGCCGTGGTCGCCGGCTTTCCGTCGGGGAAGCATCATTCGCTGGTCAAGGCGGCCGAAGCGCGCATGGCCGTCGATGAGGGTGCGGACGAGGTCGACATGGTGATCGACATCGGCGCTGCCGTTGACGGCCGCTTCGACGAGGTGTTCGCCGATGTCGTCACCGTCGCGCAGGCAGTCGGCGACGCCGCGCTGCTCAAGGTGATCGTCGAGTCGGCGGTCTTGCTGCGCGACGCCGGCCCCGACACCCTGCAACAGGTGTGCGAGAAAGCGGCCGCGGCGGGCGCCGGCATGGTGAAGACCTCGACGGGCTTTCACCCGGCGGGGGGAGCCAGTGTTGCGGCGGTGCGGTTGATGTCCGATGCCGTGGGCCCGGGCATCGGGGTGAAGGCGAGTGGTGGAATTGGGGACGCGCGGTTCGCGGCCGAGTTGATCGCCGCCGGTGCGACGCGGTTGGGAACCTCGCGGACCGCCGTCGTCCTGGACGGATTCTGACTTCCTGCGCGGGCGCCGGTGTCCGGCGCGAACGGGCGCCGGCTCGGAAGTGCCGATAGGCTGTGGTCGTGGGGTTGTCATTGCCTAATCGTCGTGCCGTGCTGGCCGCTGCCGGGATCAGCGTGCTCGGTGCTGCTGCCACCGCCTGTGCGCGGCCGGAGAAGGCGGCGCAGGGACCGCCCCGCCCCACCGTGGAGCTCGACTACACCGGGGGCGGCGCACCGATCAACCCGACGGCGAAGGTGGCCGTGTCGGCGCGCGGCGGCGTCCTCAACCCCGATGTCCGACTGTTGCGCGCCGACGGCAAAGCCGTGCCCGGGACGATGTCGCCCGATCGGTCGGTGTTTACGGTCGACGGACCACTTGCCTACGACCGGACCTACACGTGGGCGGGCAGCGCGACCGGATTCGACCGGGTGCCCGCCGACCTGTCCGGCAAACTCGTCACGCTGAAGCCGAAGGCGATCGCGGAGGTGACCGTCAACATCGGCGATGGGCAGGAAGTCGGTATCGCCGCACCGATCATCCTGAAGTTCAATCGCACGATCACCGATAAGGCCGCAGTCGAAAAGGCGCTCACCGTCACCACCGAGCCGCCCACGACCGGTTCGTGGGGGTGGCTGGGCGAGGATAACGGCTCCCGCGTCCACTGGCGGCCCCGAGACTATTTCACCCCCGGAACCAAGGTGCATGCGGGCGCGAAACTCTACGGCCTCGACTGCGGCGACGGGGTGTTCGGTGATGGCGACGTCACCGTCGACTTCCGAATCGGCCGATCTCAAATCGTCAAGGCCGACGCGGCCTCGCACCAGATCGTCGTCGTTCGCGATGGGGCCCCGATTATGACGCTGCCGTGCAGCTACGGTGGCGGCGACCTCGACCGTAATGTGACGCGTTCGGGGATCCACGTCGTCACCGAGAAGTGGGAAGACTTCTTCATGACCAATCCCGCCGCCGGGTACTTCCGGATCCGTGAGCGCTGGGCGGTCCGGATCTCCAACAACGGCGAGTTCATCCACGCCAATCCCGAGACCGTCGGAGTCCAGGGCTCCTCCAACGTCACCAACGGGTGCATCAACCTGTCGCTGGCCAATGCGGAGCGGTACTTCCACACCGCGGTCTACGGCGATCCCGTGGAGGTCACCGGCACCCGAATCGAACTCTCCGAGCGGGATGGCGACATTTACGACTGGGCCTACAGCTGGCCGCAGTGGAAGCGCCTGTCGGCAATCAAGAACTCGATCTCGGTACGGTCGGCACCGGCCACGCCGTCCGGTGCGCCGCCGGTGCCCGCCACCGTGCCGTCCGTCGCGCCGAGAGGGCCCAGGCCGCCGCACTGACGGGCTACCCTGGACTGGTGAGCTTCGTCCTCGAGCATTCGGTGGAGATTGGCGCCCCGGCGGCGACCGTCTGGGCGGTGCTGACCGATTTCGGCGCCTACGGCCAGTGGAACCCATTCGTTCCGCGGGCCTCGTGCCGGCTTGAGCCGGGCGGGCCGATCGACATGGACGTCCGCCTTCGTGGTGACACGTTGCGGCACCAGCGCGAGTTCATCAACCGCGTCGACCCCGGCCGCTCCTTCAGCTATTCGATGCGGCCCGCACCGCTGCGCCTCCTGCGCAGCGTGCGGGAGCAGACCGTTGCCCCGTCGGGGCCGGGGACCTGTCACTATGCTTCGCATTTCCAGATCGACGGCCTGCTGGTTCCGGTCGTCGAGGCGTTGCTCGGCGGCGGGATGCGCCGCGGCTTCGACGATATGACTGCGGGACTGAAGCGGCGGGCCGAGGAACTGGGGGGCGGAGCGAAGCACCCGGCGGCACCGCGGCGGCGCTAGCCCGTCTTGATGTTGCGGCGGGCGTTGGCCTGGTCGCGGGGCTTGATGACGATCTGGTCGAGGTTCACATGCGGCGGGCGGGACGCGGCGAAGGCGATCACTTCGGCGACGTCGTCGGCCGTGAGCGGGGTCAGTCCGGCGTACACCGCATCAGCGCGCTCGGTGTCGCCGTCGAAGCGGATCATCGAGAACTCGGTCTCCACCATCCCCGGCAGGACCTCGGTGAGACGGATCGGCTTGCCGAGCAACTCCAGGCGCAGCGTCCGATGCACCAGGGCCTGCGCGTGTTTGGCCGCGGTGTAGCCGGCGCCGTTGTCGTATGGCTCGAGCGCCGCAACCGAGGTCACGGTGACGATGAGTCCATCACCAGAGGCCGTCAATGCGGGGAGTAGCGCTTTGGTCATCCGCATCGTCCCGATGACGTTGGTCTCCCACATCCATCGCCAGTCGTCCTCGACAGCCTGCGCGACCGGGCCGAGTCCCTTGGCCCCGCCGGCATTGTTGACGAGAATGTCGACCCGGTCGAGGCCGGCGACGAACGCGGCGATCGATTCGGGATCGGTGACGTCGAGGGCACGGCCGATTCCGCCGATCTCCGCCGCTAGTGCCGTGATCCGGTCGAGGCGGCGTGCCCCCGCGACGACAAGGTAGCCGGCGGCGGCGAGCGCACGCGCGGTGGCCGCGCCGATACCTGAGCTCGCACCGGTGACGACGGCGACGCGACGTGACGGAGCGGGGGCGTGGGATTCCGGTGCGGTCATGGTCTCGGTCTATGCCATCGGGTGGGCCGGCGCAAGTCGGCGGTTGAATCCGCATGGCGCCATCGGCACTCGCACGCGACGGCGCTGCTATGTTCTGGCCATGGGAGAACCGGCCGGAGGTATCAGCGGGGTGGTCCCAGCGGCGCTACGGGTGGGCAGGTCCCCTGCCGCGGTCGTTCTCGCCCTCGTCCGGAGCGCCGGACCGGTGACCCGCGATCGCTTGGCGCTGCACTCAGACCTGTCGACGGCGACCGTGAACCGTCAGGTACATGCCTTGGCCGGGGCGGAACTGATCGTCGAGCGCCCCGACCTCGTCGACGGCGGTGGCATCGGGCGTCCGAAGGTGCCGCTGACGCTCAACCATGAGGGCTTGGCCGTCGCCGCGATGCATATTGGCGCCCGCCGGACGCTGCTCGCGATCGCCGACCTCGCGGGCCGGACCCTGCACAGCCATGCCGTGCTGACACCCGACGGCGATCCCGTCGAGGTGATCGGGATCCTCGCCGATGCCCTGGCTGAATTGATCAGCCGCTTCTCGGGCCGGCGGTTCCTCTGGGCCGGGGTGGCGGTGGGCGGTGATGTCGACGAGACGACCGGCGCGGTGGACCATCCGGTCCTCGGGTGGCGCGGGGCGCCGGTCGGTGCGATGGTCAACCAGGCGCTGGGGCTGCCGGTGTCGGTGTGCGAACACGTGCAGGCGATGGCGGCCGCCGAACTGGTCCTCGCGCCGCCCGTGGGCGGAGCCGTGCCGGGGAGATCGTCGATCTATTGGTATGCGCGCGAGACGGTCGGGATGGCGCTGACGGTCGACGGTCATGTGCAGGTCCCGCGCACCGGGGCCGGAACCGTGGCGCACGTACCGGTCCGCGCGCCGCTGTTCGGCCCGTCGGGGATCGGCCCGTCGGGGATCGGCACCGTCGGGCTGCAGCAGGTCATCGGTACGTCGGCGCTTCGGGGCGCGATGCGCCGGTCTGGTTCGGCCGCCGAGTCGTCGCTGGTGGAGGAGCGGGCCCGGGCGCTGGGGGAAGCGATTGCGACCATCGCCGACGTGCTCAACCCTGATACCGTCATCGTCGCCGGCGACGCGTTCGCCAATCATCCGCGCGGCCTGGCGCCCGTCCAAGCCGCATTCGATGCCGCGCGACACCTGCCACACCGATTGGAGCTGACGCCGACGCGATTCGGCCTCGGCGTCCAGGAAGCGGCGGCGGTCGTCGTGGCGCTTTCGGTGATCTACGCCGATCCGATCGGATCGGTCGGATGACGGTTAGCGGCGGCCCTCGAGCAGCACGCGCAGCACCTCGCCGACTAGGTTCGGGCCGGCGATGCGGTGCCGCGCAATGGTGTTGCCGTCGCCGACCTTGATACTGATGTCGCTGCCGCGCAGATGGCTGAACGCGTTCTCGTCGGTGACGTCGTCACCGAGATAGCAGACTGCGTCGGCGTCGGACTGTGCGCGCAGCAGGTCGAGGGCGTGGCCTTTGCCGGTCTCGATCACGGCAAGTTCCAGGACGGCTTTTCCTTCGGTGACGTGGACCCCGGGCCGAGTGGCGGGGCCGCGACGGGCGAGTTCGAGCGCAGCGTCGGAGTGTGCGCGATCGGCGGCGTTCCGCACGTGCAGCACGGCGCTCGCGGGCTTCGTTTCGACCATCGTCCCGGGGAATTGCGCGGCGATCTCCCCGAGATCGGCTGCTACCTGCGCGAGTAGCGCCCGCTCGGCATCGGTGATGCGGGTGGCGAAATCATCGTCGAACTCGGTCCCGTGACTGCCGACCAGGGCGACCCCGCAGCGGTCGGGCGCGGCGATCGCGACGAGTGCGGCCAGGTCGGCCCGGGCGCGGCCGGACACGAT
Source organism: Gordonia sp. UBA5067 (assembly GCF_002414845.1). Classification (GTDB taxonomy): domain Bacteria; phylum Actinomycetota; class Actinomycetes; order Mycobacteriales; family Mycobacteriaceae; genus Gordonia; species Gordonia defluvii. The sequence continues at coordinate 107,520 of NZ_DIAX01000010.1, forward strand.
CGCGGTCGTGGTCGCGGGCACCGCCGCGAGTGCGACGAGTGCGGCGACCGCCGCGGGATCTGCGCGCGCATCGGTGGGATGGGCGACGATGGGGGCGAGGCAACCATCGAAATCGGAGGCGACGACCACCGTCGGCAGCGCCGCGAATGCGTGTAACGCGGCGATCAGCTCCGCCGGCAGCTGTGGCGATTCGCCGGTCGCCATCAGTTGGCCGTGTCTTTGAGGGCGTCGAGGAAGCTCTTCGCCCACCGCTCGACGTCATGGGTGAGGACTTGTCGCCGCATGGCGCGCATCCGGACCCGACCGTCCTCGGCCGGCTGCTTGACGGCCGCCTCGATCGCGTCCTTGACGCCCTCCATGTCGTACGGGTTGGCCTGATAGGCCTGCTTCAATTCGGCTGCGGCGCCGGTGAATTCGGACAGGACCAGTGCGCCGCCGAGGTCGCTGCGGCATCCGACGTACTCCTTGGCCACGAGATTCATCCCGTCGCGCAGCGGGGTGACCAGCATGACGTCGGCGGCAACGAAGAAGGCGAGCAGTTCGTCGCGCGGGATCGGCCGGTTCAGGTATTGGACTACGGGCTGGCCGACTTCGGCGAACGTACCGTTGATGTGGCCGACGAGTTGCTCGATCTCCGAGCGCATCGCGACATACGACTCCACCCGCTCGCGGCTCGGAGTGGCCAGTTGGACCAGGACGGTCTCGTGCGGGTCGAGCCGCTGTTCCTCCAGTAGTTCCAGGAACGCCTTGAGTCGGACGTCGATGCCCTTGGTGTAGTCGAGGCGGTCGACGCCGAGCAGAATCGTCGATGGACTGCCGAGCTCCTTGCGGATCTCGCGGGCGCGCCGGCGAATCTCCCGTGTCTTCGATGCCGCGTCGATCTCGCCGGCGGCGATGGAGATGGGAAAGGCACCCACCGTGACGGTCCGGCCGTCGACCTCCACCGAACCGAATCGGGAGCGCACACCCACCGATCGCCGCGATGCGTGGTGGCCGCCGAGCCGGTTGGCGAGGTAGAGGAAGTTCTCGGCACCTTCGGGCAGGTGGAAGCCGATGAGGTCGGCGCCGAGCAGCCCGTTGACGATCTCCGCCCGCCACGGCAACTGCATGAACAACTCGACGGGCGGGAACGGGATGTGGAGGAAGAAGCCGATCTTGAGGTCGGGGCGCAGTTCGCGCAGCATCTTCGGAACGAGTTGGAGCTGATAGTCCTGGACCCACACGAGAGCGCCGTGGCCGGCGACGTCGGCGGTGGCCTTGGCGAACCGCTCGTTGACGGCGACGTAGGTGTTCCACCATTCGCGATGGTATTGCGGCTTGGCGATGACGTCGTGGTAGAGCGGCCACAACGTGCCGTTGGAGAAGCCCTCGTAGTATTCGGCGATTTCGGTGCTGCTCAGTGGCACCGCACGGATTTCGAGGCCGTCGATGTCCGGATCGTCTTGGGAGTCGGGCACGCCGGACCAGCCGACCCAGGCTCCGGTGTGGCTGCGCAATACGGGCTCGAGAGCGGTAACGAGCCCGCCGGGGCTGCGCTTCCACCGCACCTCGTCGTCGGGTAGGACTTCTTTGTCTACCGGCAGCCGATTGGCGACCACCACGAACTCGGCTGACGGTGTTCGGTCCGCTTCCGGCGCCGATGAGGTGGTCATGGCGTGGTCAGGCGGGTTCGCCCGGCGCGATCCCCAACATTGCCAGCAACATGCGGCATTCGTCGGCGTCGGTCGCGTAGGCGGCGACCACCCGGCGGGCGGAGGTCGCAGTCTCGTCCGCGACGGGCTCCAACTCGTCGTCGCTCAGATCGGCGGTCTTCGGGGGCATGGCTGGTCCTCTACGTCGTGCCTGGATGCTTCGCTCACATTCTACCCACGGGCGCGTGAACCGCGTGCCCGGTGGCGACGCCTTCACAACTGAAGGAAGTGGCGCCGAGTGGAATCGGGTTGGGAGCCGAGATCGCCACTGGTCATCCGCAAGCCGCGAGGCCTGACCACGATCAGCGGTTGATCAGAGCCCCCTGTCGGGATCGAACCGACGACGTTCCGCTTACAAGGCGGACCCTCTAGCCAACTGAGGTAAGGGGGCGTTCGGGCCGTGCGACCCGACCGTGATCGTATCGCGGCGGTGCGGTGTCACGAAACGTCGCAGTTGGGTAAGACTGTTGGCGTCGGCCTCGTCGGCAGGCGATGAGATGGAGCCCGTCGCACCATTAGCATGGACTTGTGACCTATACCGAGCTTGTGGAACTACCCGGCGGCTCATTCCAGATGGGCTCTGACGCGTCCTACCCGGAGGAGGGGCCGGCCCACGAGCGCACGGTTGCCGCCTTCGCCATCGAGCGGCATCCGGTGACCAACGCGCGCTTCGCCGAATTCGTTGCCGCCACCGGATATGTGACCGTGGCCGAGGAGCAGATGGATCCCGACCAATTCCCGGGGGCGGACCCCGCAGACCTGGTGCCGGGCGCATTGGTCTTCACCCCCACCGCCGGGCCGGTGGACCTCGGCGACTGGCGTCAGTGGTGGCGGTGGGAGCCGGGGGCCAGCTGGCGCCATCCGACGGGACCGGAATCGTCGATCGAATCCCGCTGGGATCACCCCGTGGTGCAGGTCGCCTACCGCGATGCCGCCGCGTACGCGCAGTGGGCGGGGCGGCGGCTGCCGACGGAGGCGGAGTGGGAGTTCGCGGCGCGCGGCGGGATCGACGGCCGCGAGTACGCGTGGGGCGGTGAGCTGCACCCCGACGGGAAGGTCATGGCCAACACCTGGCTGGGCCGCTTTCCCTACGAGTCGACGGGGTGGGGATCGACCTCACCGGTAGGCGTCTACCCGCCGAACGGATACGGATTGGCCGACCTGATCGGGAACGTGTGGGAACGGACCAGTGACATCTACGTTCCGCGCCACGTCGTGCCGGGGCAGGTGCACGTCGATGCCGGCGGACGGCCCGACCTGCTCGCGCCGACGGTGAACCCGCAGGTGATGCGGGTGACCAAGGGGGGATCCTTCCTCTGTGCACCCGAGTACTGCCGCCGCTACCGTCCGGCGGCCCGTTCGGCACAGTCCGACGATTCCGCGACCGCGCATCTGGGATTTCGTTGCGCGCTCTGAGGCCGGACTAGCACTGCCGCACTGGCGGGCGAGAGTCCCCACACCGCGGGTGAGCCCGCGAGTGCTTGCTCAGCGGCGGCGTGCCACCGCCGTGATCGCATCGCGGCGGTTCCCCACGCTCAGCTTGCGATAGAGCGTGCGGGTGTGGGTCTTGACCGTGTTGATCGACAGGCCCACCTCCGCGGCGATCTCGGCCAGTGTCATCGTCGTCCGCAGGTACCCGAGGATCTGGTTCTCGCGGTCGCTGAGGTCGTTGAGGACCCGCGTGGGAGGCTTCAGCGCGGCGATGAAGGCGGCATGCGACGTTCCCCAGCGCGCGTGTTCGGCGAGCAGATCTGCCAGTGCCGGGTCGGTGTCTAGGAACGGCTTGGCGATTTTGCCGGCTGTGGCCACAGTCAGGGCCCGCTCGAGTACCTCGTGCGCCGCGGGGTAGTCGCCGTCGGCCCGGTGGATCAACGCCGAGGTCACGAGTAGGGACGCGCGAATGTGGTCACCCAGCGGTAAGGGCGCGAGTTGCTTCACCATTGCCGCCGCCGCGTGCCGGCCGACGTGGCGCCGGATCAAATCTACGGCCACCGTCGCGGACGCGGGGATCTCGCGCCAGTCGACCCGAACACCACGGATCAACCGGCCGGCCCGGTCATCGTCGCCGTCGGCCTCAGCGAGCTTCGCCAGCGCCACCACGCGGTACAACTCCCACGGTACGCCGCGCACCTCGTGGTCAGGCATCTGCCGGACGAGTGAGTACGCGTTCCGGCGCTCGGTCGCGTCGCCGTCGAGGGCGGCGATGAGGACGAGATATTGCCGGGCGATGCTCGAAATCCCCACGGCTACGGCGTGCGCGTCGATCGTCTTGGTGAATGCGGTGCGCGCCGCGGCGAAGTCGCCCTCCCAATAGGCAATCCAGCCTTCGGCGGCGAGTTCGGGGGCTCCTACCTGGGTCGACCAGCTATCTGAATACTCGTCAGAGCTCTGGATGCGCGCCAAGATTTCTCGACTGGCGCCGTGGTCGCCGACCCAGGCGCTACAGAAGGACAGCAAGCCGGCCGCGCGGCGCGCGATCGTTGCCTCGCCCGCATCATTGCCCAGGGTTTCGGCGGAGGTCAGCAAGGCGATGCCGTCATGCATCTCGTAGCGCAGCATGAAGTGGGCGCGGCCGAGTAATAGCTGTGCCGCGGCGTACCGGGCGGCACCGAGACTTCGCGCGTAGGAGAGGTTGTCGTGGGCAACGCCGAGGGCCTCGATCAACTCGGCCCGATCGTCGCACAGAAACAGTCGGGCGCAGGCGTCGGTGAACAGGGTGCGTTCACTCGATTCGGGGCGCGGCGTCCGGGTGGCTCGGCTCGTGAACAGCGCCTGGGCCTCTGCTCGGCGGCCCGCCAGATCGATGGCACAAGCGGTGATCGTCCGGACGTCATCGCGGGAGGCATACGGCTCGGGGATCCGGGTGAGGACCCGCTCGGGCGACTCCTCGGCGCGGCCGGCCAGCAGCAGGATCCACGAGTCCACGAGGATCTCGGTGGCACGCCGGGGGTCGCCGCCGAGCAAAGCCTCGTCGATCGCGTGCAGCGGCTGGCGTGTGGTGAGCAGTTCCGCGGCGCGCAGATGCAACGCGCGCGAGTGCTCGGGGTCGCGCAGGGCGACGAGTTTGCGGCATCGGCTGGCGAATACGTCGTGCCAGCGATACTGCGCCGCACCGTCGGTGCCGAAGCGGTCGAGGAATAGTCCACGGCGGCGGCACTCTTCCAATAGTGCAAGCGCATCGGAGCGCCCGGAGATGCCGGCCGCGAGCACGCCGTCGAGCTCCGACACGGTGGTGACGTCGAGGAGGAACGCGGCGAGCTCGGGCGGAAGGCCCGGCAGCACCTCGTCGGCGATGACATCGAGCAGCAGATCATCGGGAGCCGCGGCCCGGGTCGGGTGGCCGGCCGCAGCGCCGGTCTGCCCGGATGCCAAGAGCGCCACGCGAACAGCGGCGGCCCACCCGCCCGTCCGGTTGAGCATTGAATCGACCTCGGTCGCCGATCTCGCGGCCAGGCCGGCGGCCGACTGGATTTCGGCGGCGGTGAACAGCAGTGCCGAGCTGTCGAGCCGGGTCGCATCACCGGCAAGGATCTGTGACGAGACCGGCAGCTGGTGCGGGTCATGGCCGATGAGCAGGAGCCGCAGGCCGGCCGGCCCCTGCTCGAGGAGCGCCCCGAGGACACTCGTGTTGGCTGCGGCGCCGGAGCGCTGGAGGTCGTCGACGACCAGAACGATGGGTTCGCCTACCACGTCGACCGCGGTGCCGACTGCCTCGTGTAGTGCGCCGACCTCCGCCGCGTCGATGACGGCGAGGGCGTCGAGAATGTCATCGCGGGCCATCGTGACGGCCAGCCGGCGCAGTGCGGCGGCGATTCCTTCGGAAATCGCCGCCGGATCGGTGTCGTAGCGGTTCAGCGACAACCAGGCGACCGGGTGCCCACAGGTGCGCGTCCACTCGGCCACCGCGGTGGTCTTGCCATACCCGCTGGGTGCGGTGAGAAGCGTGATCCGGTGACACGCAACCGCTTTCGCGAGCGCGTCGCAGACACGCGGGCGCGGGAGTGGGTCGGCGAACTCGGGCACGGCGAACCGGGCCTCGAGACCGGTGCTTCGATGCCGATGGAATGAGCCCCGTCCCATCTCCGAAGTGTAGGTCTCCGAGAGCAGATCGGGGAACGCCGTGATGGGGCCGGTCAATCGAGGGCGAACGCGGCGGCTGCTTCCTTCTCCAGATCGAGATACTGGTCGACCGACACATCGATGCCGACACCGAGCAACTCGCCTCCGACGAAGGGGAAGCTGCCCCGATCGTGGTAAAGGCTGCTCACCGGATCGGCACTGTCGAACCCGACGCACAATCCGTCGCCCGAGAGGGTGAACTTGCCGGCCTGAACGCGCAGGGCCTTCGAATCGACGGAGTCGGTTCCGACGTACAGCGTTGCCGAGCCCACCGACTCCCCGTTCTGCCCCGCCTTCTCGCGAGTGAATTCGACGCCGAGGGTCAGCTTGCCCGGCGACAATTCACTCGACTCGAGGATCTGCTCGTCCTCGCCGAGGAAGTTGTACACGTAATACAGCTTGTGATCCTTGATGAACAAGGAGTGGCCGCCGAAGCGTGATCCGTGCGCGAAGAGCACGCCTTCGCTGTCGTCGGTGAGCACCACGTCGGCCAGGATCTTGTAGTCGCGGCCACGGATGCTGACGGCCACCCCCTCGGGGACCGGTGAGGTGTCCGGGTAGTACACGTACCGGGTCCGGGGGGGCTCGGACCTCGGTCGGTCGACAGCGAGCAACTCGACCGGAGTCCGGTCATCAAGCGGCAGGACGTCGTTCTTGTCGGCCTCGTCGAACCAGACCTGGATCAAGTGTGCGAGCTTTTCCGGATGATCGGCGGCGAGATCGG
>NZ_DIAX01000022.1:0-30070 GCF_002414845.1 Gordonia sp. UBA5067
TGTCGGCGGAGTGACCGCAAAGCGTCCTGCAGCGAGGGGCGCGGCACCGCGGCCCATCTGATCGATTGTGAGGCACACCGCGTTCGCGACACCGATGCGGCACGTTAGAGTATTGGGCGACCCTCATGGCCTTACCCGCTGGTAAGACGCCTCACCCGATGCAGGAGGTCGATGAAGACCCATGACAAACATTGTCGTACTCATCAAGCAGGTGCCCGACTCTGGCTCGGAGCGCAAGCTCAACGACAGCGATTTCACCCTCGATCGCGAGATCGACCCGGTGATCGATGAGATCAACGAGAAGGCCGTGGAGGCCGCTCTGCAGATCAAGGAGGCCAACGGCGGCGAGGTCACCGTCCTCACGGCCGGCCCGGCGAAGGCGACCGAGACCATCCGCAAGGCGTTGTCCATGGGCGCCGACAAGGCGATTCACATCCAAGACGATGCGCTGCACGGCTCGGACGCCGTGCAGACCGCGTACGTCTTGGCACGTGCGCTCGGCACCGTCGACGGCGTCGAGCTGGTCATCGCCGGCAACCAGGCCACCGACGGAGGCGTGGGCGCCGTCCCGGCCATGATCGCCGAGTACCTGGAATTGCCACACCTCACCTCGCTGCGCACGCTCACCGTCGACGGCGAGAGCCTCAAGGGCGAGCGGGAGACCGATGAGGGCATCTTCACCGTCGAAGGCTCGCTGCCGGCGATCGTCAGTGTCAACGAGAAGATCAACGAGCCGCGCTTCCCGTCCTTCAAGGGCATCATGGCGGCGAAGAAGAAGGAGATCAACGTGGTCTCCCTCGCTGAGATCGAGGTCGAGGCGGGTGAGGTCGGGCTGGCGAACGCCGCGACGACGGTGACCTCGGTGACTCCCAAGCCCGCCAAGCAAGCCGGTGAGCGGATCACCGACGAGGGCGACGGCGGCATCAAGGTCGCCGAGTTCCTGGTCGCGCAGAAGATCGTCTAACCCCGCCCAGCGTCCAATCGACATTTGAACTCAGGAGAAAAGAAACATGGCTGAAGTACTCGTTCTCGTCGAGCGGGATACCGAGGGTGGACTGAAGAAGGTCACCTCCGAGCTGATCACCGCCGCGCGCGCGATCGGCACCCCGTCCGCGGTCATCGTGGGCGCCCCGGGCAAGGCCGACGCGATCCTCGGCGAACTGGCCGCGGCCGGTGCGGAGAAGATCTACGTCGCCGAGTCCGAGGACGCCGCCAGCGTCCTCATCTCGCCGGTCGTCGACGTGGTGGCGTCGATTGCCGAGTCGGCATCGCCGGCCGCGATCATCGTCGCCTCCACCACCGACGGCAAAGAGGTCGCCGGCCGACTCGCGGTACGCCTCGGCTCAGGCGTCCTCGCCGACGTCATCGAGGTCAAGGAGGGCGGCAACGCCGTCCACTCGATCTTCGGCGGCTCCTTCACCGTCGATGCGCAGGCCAAGGGCGACACGCCGATCTTCTCGGTGCGCCCGGGTGCGGTCGAGGCCGCTCCGGCGGCCGGCGCCGGTGAGCGCGTCGACGTCGAGGTCCCCGCGCAGGCGGAGAACGCGGTCAAGATCACCAACGTCGAGCCGAATGTGGGCGGCGATCGCCCCGAGCTCACCGAGGCGTCGATCGTCGTCTCCGGCGGCCGCGGTGTCGGCAGTGCCGAGAAGTTCTCGGTCGTCGAAGATCTCGCCGATTCGCTCGGCGCCGCCGTTGGTGCGTCGCGCGCCGCGGTCGACTCGGGCTACTACCCGGGCCAGTTCCAGGTCGGTCAGACTGGCAAGACGGTCTCGCCCCAGCTGTACATCGCCCTGGGCATCTCCGGCGCCATTCAGCACCGGGCCGGCATGCAGACGTCGAAGACGATTGTCGCGGTCAACAAGGACGAGGAGGCGCCAATCTTCGAGATCAGCGACTTCGGCGTCGTCGGCGACCTCTTCAACGTGGCGCCGCAGCTCACCGAGGAGATCAATAAGCGCAAGTAGTACGCGCTGTTCACCCGCCGAGCCCCCGGTCGACCGCCACGGTTGGCCGGGGGTTTGCGTTGGGACCGCAATTCACCGGCACGCTACCGACACGACATGCGGTATCGGCCGTCGCGTCGGCCGGCACCGATTCCATGGGCGTTATGACGACAGTGAACAACGAGCCCCCAGCCGGTCGGGGGTACTCCGGCCTCGCGACCCTACCGTCGAGTGCCCGTCCATCGAGCCGCCGCCTCTTCTCCGGCGGCGGCTTTTCTGTTTGGCTCTCCACCGACCCCGCCGACGTCCATGCGGCCCAGCGGCTGCGCTACGACGTGTTCGGGTCCGAGCCCGGCTTCTCCAGCGAGATCGGTGATCCGGTCAGCCGGCTCGACGCCGATCGATTCGACGAGTTCTGTGATCACCTGCTGGTGCGCGATGAGGCGACCGGCCTGCTCGTCGGCTGTGCGCGCCTCCTCTTGCCGGTGCGCGCCATCGCCGCCGGTGGTTGGTACAGCGCAGGCGAATTCGATCTCGACGAGCTGAGTTCGATCGCGTCGCAGACCATTGAGATGGGCCGCGCGGCGGTTGCCGTCGGGCAGCGCAACGGGTCGGTCACCGCGCTGATGTGGGCCGCCGTCCTGGCCTACCTAGAGGAATCCGGCAACAGCTACCTGATGGGGTGCGTCTCGGTGCCGCTGTCGACACCCGGTGCACCGCGCGGCAGCGCCCTGCGGGGGATTCGCGACGAGTTGCGCAACCGGCACAGTGCCATGTGGCAGGCGTTTCCGCACGGGGGGTCGGTGATCGACGGGGTGCGCCTCGACGACATCGAGCCGCCGGCGCGGCTGGTGGTGCCGCCTCTGATGCGCGGCTATCTGCGGCTCGGTGCCCGCGTCTGCGGTGAGCCGGCAATCGACCCGATTTTCGACTGCGGCGACTTCCTGACGGTGCTCGGTGCCGACGACGCGGACACGCGGTACCGCCAGCGGCTGACCGAGACGGTGCGACGGCTCAGCGAGCAGGGCGCCTGAGATGGCGCTGCACGCGTGGTTCCCCCTCGGGGAGTGCGGCGCTGACTGTGTTCGCCCGCCCCGCAGCCGGGCGGGGGGATTGCGTGCCGCCGTGCGCGTCACAAGACTGCTGCTGGTCGTCTCGATGCTCGGCGTGGCGGCGCCGGCCGTGTGGCGGGTCGCGCCCGATCGTCGACACCGGTTCGCGCGCTGGTCGTCGCGTCGCGTGTTGGTCGCGCTGGGGATCACCCTCGTCGTGAATGACCGGCGGCTCATCGACGCCGACCCACGGGTGCCCATCGGCGGACTGGTCGTCGCCAACCACGTCTCCTTTCTGGACACCCTCGCCATCTCGGCGATCACCCCGGCCCGGTTCGTCGCCAAGTCCGAGGTGCTCGAGATGCCGGGCTTCGGGCTGCTGGCGCGGCGGCTCGGGGTGATCGGCGTCGTGCGGTCGTCACTGCGCGAACTTCCCGGCACCGTGGAGCGGGTGGCGCAGGCGCTGCGCGACGGGGGCGCGGTCGCGGTGTTCCCCGAGGGCACCACGTGGTGTGGCGCTGCCGCGGGGTGGTTCCGGCCGGCGTTCTTCGCCGCCGCTCATGCGGCCGGTGCGCCGATCATGCCGATGACGGTGGAGTACCACGAGGACGACGGCCGGCACTGTTCGGCGGCGGCCTTCATCGGCGAGGATTCGCCGCTGGACACGCTGCGCCGGGTACTGGCGGTGCGTGCGATGACGATTACCGTCACCGCGCACCGGGTCGAGTTGCCGACCCCGGACCGTCGCGCCGATGCACGGCTCGCCCAGGCCGCCGTCTTGGGCTACGGCGGCGGGTCGCCGCGCAGTGGTGGCAAGCGGGCTTTGGCCGGATCGTCGAGTTCGAAGAACTCGGCGCCGTCGAATCCGGTGCGCCGACCGATCGCCGAGACGGGAAACGATCGCAGCCTCGCGTTGTAGCGCGACACGTTGCCGTTGTAGAGCCGCCTGGCCGCGGCGATCCGATCGTCGGTGGCGGCCAGCTCCGATAGCACCGCCGAATAGTGGTCAGAGGCGCGCAGCTCGGGATAGCCCTCCGCGGTCGCGCGCAATCGCCGGATCGCACGGTCCAGGGCGAGGTCCTGGCTCGCGGTCGCCGCGAGGACGCCGTCGTTGAGCTGGGCGAGGGCCGCGGTGGGATCCTCCGACAGCCCGCCCGGGCTGCGGACACGGGCGAGTTCGATCAATGTCGCCGCCTCATGCTTGGCGAATGCGCGTGCGACGTCGACGAGGCGGGGGATCAGATCCCAGCGCCGCGCCAGCTCGATATCGATCCCGCGCCAGGATTCGATGACGACGGTCTGCATGCGGACCAGTGCGTTGTGGGCGCGGATGGGCCAGGTGGCCGCCAACGCGACGGCGACCACGACGACGAGCAGCACCAGCCACGTCACCGGCCGTACTCCTGCCAGACGTGGCGGGGGATCCCGTCGGCGATGATGCGCAGCGCCTCGTACAGGCGGCTGATGTCGGCGCCGCGCACCCCGCCGAGGCTGATGGCCAGCAGATTGCGGCCCATCAGCACGATGCGGGTGTTGGCGGTGACCGGGAGGTCCATCGACAACAGGCCATCGAGGGTGGTCGGGGGCAGTGCCCCCTTGGCGAACCGCTCGTCGGGACAGGTCACCAGCCATTGTTCGTTGAAGGTGATCGACTCGAACTCGACTGTGTGGCCGGCTTCTGGGCTGATGGTCGGACCGATACTCAGCGGGGGGAGGGCCTGCGGCAGGGTCAGGCCGAAGACGTTGCGGTAGTGGGTGCTGATGTTGATCCGGTTGTTGTTGAGCCAGGTGTAATGCACATACCACGCCGGATACGCCCCGACGGTGCCGTTCATCGCCGTCCGCACCCGCTTGCGCCGCGCCCGTGCGATGTTGAAGGGCGCCACGTCATAGGCCGGGGGTGGCCACGACGGCTGCTCGTCGAGGTGAAAGCCGGTCGCCGCCGACCATCGCCGCAACTCGGGTCGGCGCAACACTTTGAAGACGACGCCGGCCGGCAAAACCGCCCACAGCGGCGTCGTGGCCGCGATCATCAGGCTGGACGCCAACCGGCCCGTGATCGGCCAGTACGCCACCTGGGCGGCAATCACCGCGACGAGGGTGAGCAGAGTCAGCGCTAGTGATAGGCGCGGTGACGGCACGATCGACCGCATCGGGGCCTGGTGTTCGAAAGTCGGTGCGGGCGAGACGGTCATCGGGGCCAACCGTAGTCCCCGTCGGCGGGCGAGCCGCGTGCCGGGGCTGGGGCCGGGGTGGTGGTCGGTAGACAGCGGTTGCCGCGCCGACGCTAGTCTCGTTCTGGGGCGCCAGTCTCGGTTTGGCGCGCCACCATCGTTCGGTGACGGACATTCCAATGAATCCCAATCCCCTTGGAGGAGAACCAACGTGCACAATCGCAAGCTCGGCGCTGCGCTGCTGTCCGCCGCTGCCGCCTCGATCGTCCTGGCCGCACCCGTCGCGGCCGCACCGCAGCCGGCGCCGCCGATCGATTTCGGCAGCCTGACCGGCCCGCAGAGTCCGCAGGACAACCCCGGCGCCCCGAACTCGCGCAACGGCGTCAACTCGATCCAGCTGACGGTCGGCAAGTGGTTCGGCTCCCAGCACGGTCCCAACCTCTACGACACCAAGTTCGCCCCGAATGTGAAGTGGTCGGCTCGCGACCGGGCCAATGCCGAGGTCAAGGGGTCGGACTGCCAGATCGAGATTTCGTTCCCGGGCACGTCGTACGCCACCAAGAAGACGGCGAACTGTCAGGGCAGCATCGGTTTCAACTCCAACCGATACAAGACGCCGGGCTCGTACCGCATCAACATTGTCGACCGCGTGTCCGGGGCGAGTGCGTCGCAGGCGTTCCGGATCGAGTGACCAGTGGTGATCGGTCGCGATTCGGCCGCTGCTAGCCTCGAGCAATGATGCGGATCATCGGCTCGATGCTTGTCGCGTTGTCGCTTGCGGCGACCCTCACCCCAGCGGCGGCGCAGGCGAAGTCCGCGTCGCCGCTGGGGGACTGGGGCAGTGCAGCACCTCCGCCGGGCAAACTCTATAACCGCAACGGCGTCGACCAGCTCGACGTGGCCGTGGCCAACATCGGCGGCCGTGGATTCGCGCCGGCGGTGCAGTGGTCGGCGCGAACCGCGGCGGGGAGTCCGGTCGCCGGGCGAGCCTGCCGCATCGAGGTGACCTTCCCAGGACAGCGCTGGGCGATGTACCCGTCGACTCGGTGTCAAGGATCGGCGAGCTTTCCCACTCGCGTCTACCAGTCACCGGGCCGATACGCGATCACGGTGCTTGACCGCGTCTCCGGCCGCTTCCGGACCGTGCCGTTCGTCGTGGGCGACTAGCACCCCGCGCCCGCAGGTTCCGACCGGGGCGCCAAGGCGTCGCCAAGGGCGCTCCAAGGCACCACCGCAAGTCTTCTCGTCGTACGAATCATCGTCGACGAGGAGCCCCTTCCATGCTGTCTGTTCCCAACCGGTTCACCCGGTCCCAACGCATCACCCTGGCGGTCGTCTGCGCTGCCACTGCGATGCTGATGCTCGATATCGCGGTGGTGAACACGGCGCTGCCAGCGATGGCGCGCGAGTTCACCGCTGACCTGAACTCCCTCAAATGGGTGGTCGACGGCTATACCCTCGCGTTGGCGACGGTCGTCCTCACCGCGGGCGCCTGGGCCGACCGGGCTGGCCGTCGCCGGGTGTTTGTGCTCGGCGCGGTGGTGTTCACCGTCGCCTCGGCGGCGTGTGCGATGGCTCCCGGCATGTTCGCGCTGAACATCGCGCGGGTGGTCCAAGGCCTGGGCGGCGCCCTCCTGTTCGCCACCTCGCTTGCGCTGCTCGCCCATGCCTTCCCCGGATCGGCCGCGCGCACCAAATCCCTCGCGGTCTACGGCGCGACGATCGGCGCCTCCTTTGCGGTTGGTCCACTGCTCGGCGGGGTCCTCACCGACCTGCTCGACTGGCGGACGATCTTTCTCGCCAATATCCCGGTAGGCGCGGCGATGCTCATCGGAGTGCGGTGGGTCGATGAATCCCGCAGTGCCCTCCCACGCGGCGGCGACTGGGCCGGGCAGGCCACGGTGATGGTCGGGCTGGCGTCGCTGACCTACGGTCTCTTCGAGGCGAGTTCGCGGGGCTGGACCGACCCGGTCACGGTGGCGGCGCTGGGCGTCGCGGGTGTTGCGCTCGTCGCTTTCCTCGTCGTCGAGGACCGTGTCGCTGAACCGATGATGCCGTTGACGATGTTCGCCAACCGTGGCTTCGCGGGCGCACAGATCGCCACTTTCGCAATCTCGGCATCGATGTTCGCCGTGTTCGTCTACGTGACGATTTATCTGCAGGGAGTGTTGGGTCTGTCGCCGATCGCCGCGGGCCTGGTCTATCTGCCCGGCACGATGATGATGTTCGTCGCCGCCGGGGTGACCGACCGGATCCTCGGCCGGGTGGCGCCGTGGATCCTCATCGCCGTCGGCCTGGCGGCGGTGGCCGGGGGTATGGCATGGATGACCGTCGGCGGCGTCGACAGCGGCCCGTGGGATCTGGTCGGCGGATTCATGCTCGCCGCGGTGGGCGCCGGGGTATTCAACCCGGTGCTGAGCGGCGTGGTCCTGGCCGAGAGCGAGAGCGACGACGCGGGGCTGGCCGCTGGGATCAACGATGCCTTCCGCCAGGCGGGGATCGCGATCGGAGTTGCCGGGCTCGGCGCGTTCTTCCCCGCACAGTCGGTACTGCACGGCGGATCGCCGCACGGGTTCGTCGACGGGTTGCACACCGCCCTGTGGTGCAGTGCCGCGATTGCCGGCGTGGGCGTGGTGGTGGTCGCGGCCACGATGCGCCGGGCCCGTGCGACGGAGCCGGCGTCGGCGGCCGATGCCAGCGATCCGGTCGTAGCGGGCCGGGTCTACGGCAGCCGCAATGCGTCGCACGAGATCTTTGCCCCCGCATACACTTTGACGGTGGATCCAAGCAACGCCCCCGCCCCCCGTCCCGCGCGGCGATCGGTGCGGTGAGGAGCACGGTGACGCGAGACTATCTGGTGTTGGGGCCGCTGGAGGTTCGGCGCGACGGAATGCGGGTCGAGCTCGGACCACCCAAGCAGCGCGCCGTGCTCGGCGCGCTGCTCGTCGCGCGCGGGACAGTGGTCTCGGTGGACCGGCTGGTCGACACCGTGTGGCCCGACGATCCGCCGGAGGCGGCGACGACGAGCCTGCAGGCCTACATCTCGAATCTGCGACGGTTGTTGCGCGGCGAGGCGGGTGACCGGTCGCCGATCGAGCGGGTGGCCGGGGGCTATCGGGTCGACGTTGGAGCGGACCGGCTGGACCTGGCCGAGTTTCTTGAGACGGCTCGGGCCGCACGGACGGCCCGCGAGGGTGGCCGATGGGACGAGGCGCTGGCGACCGCCGAGGCCGCGACAGCACTGTGGCGCGGCGAACTCCTCGGCGGCGACGTCGACGGCACCGGTTGGCTCGCCGCGGAAGCGTTGTCGTTGCGCGAGATGGCGGCGGCGGTCGCTGAGATTCATGTCAGCTCCCTGCTCGCCGACGGGAACACCGGCGAGGCGCTGGCCGAGATTGTTTCGGCTCGTGCCGCCGACCCGTTTCGCGAACGCGGCGTCTGGCTGCACATGGTCGCGCTCTACCGCGCGGGGCGGGCGGCCGAGGCGCTCGAGGTCTTTACCGCCCACCAGCGGCGCCTCGTCGACGAGCTGGGTCTGGACCCGGGAACCGAGCTCGTCGAACTGCACGGCGCGATTCTGCGTCAGGACCCGGCGATCGCGGCCTGGCCCCGATCGCCGCACTGGTCGGGCGCAGTCACCGTCGAGTCGCCGGTGGACATCGGCCCAGCGGCCGACGACGCCGGGAACACGGTCCCGGCGGCCGCGGGGACCGTGCCGCTGGTGGGGCGGGCCGAGCAGGTGGCCCGATTGAGCGAGGCAGTGGCCAATCCGGCCACCAGGTGGGTCCTGCTGACCGGGCCCGCGGGAATCGGCAAGACCCGACTGGCGCAGGAGGCGGCGACGTTGGCGCGCGAAGCCGGACAGACGGTGGTGTGGGTCCGCTGCCCCGATACCGAGGGCACCCCCGCGTGGTGGCCGCTTCGTCAGTTGTGCCGAGAACTGGGCGCCGATCCCGATGATGTACTCGCCGTGCCTGACGGCGCCAGCGCCGACACCGCACGGTTCGACGTCTATGAACGGGTACAGCGGCTCATCGAGGAGCGGGCGGCAGACCGGCCGCTCACCCTGATCGTCGACGATGTGCAGTGGGCCGACGTGATGACGCTGGGACTCCTGTCGTATCTGGTCACCGTCCTGCGCGAGGTCGCGGTCTGCGTCGTGGCGACGATCCGGGACGGTGAGGGAGACGGGGAAGTCGACCGGTTCCGTGGTGCGGTTGCCCGGTCGGGTGGCGTGAGCGTTGCCGTTCCCCGGCTCGACCGAGCCGGGGTTGCCCGGTTGGTCCGGGAGGTCGCCGATACCGAACTGGACCCCGTCGCCCTCGATGCCCTCGTCCGCCGTACCGACGGCAATCCGCTGTTCGTCTCGGAATTCGCCCGCCTGCCCATCGATCAACAGCGCGTCGAGATGGTCCCCGATGCGGTGCGGTCGGTCCTCGACCGCCGCCTGGGTTCATTGGACCCGGCGGTGCTGGAGGTGATCGGCCACGCGGCGGTGCTGGGCGAAGAAGTTGACGTCGGTCTGCTCTCGGTCGTGTGCGGCCGCGACCTTGACGACGTCGCGGACTGTCTCGATGAGGCCGTCGACGAGCGGATCCTGGTTGCCGACCCGGCAAGCGGGCGGACACGCTTCGCCCATGCGCTGCTGCGCGACCAGGCGCTCGCGACGATCCGTCCGCTGCGGCGCTGCCGGATCCACTTGCGGGTGGCGCAGGTCCTGGCGGGCGCGACTGCATCCGACGCGAAGGCCCGCCGCGCCGCGCACCTCCTCGATGCGCTGCCGGTGGCAGAGGTCCGCGATGTCGTCGAGGCGTGCCGCGCCGCGGCCGACGACGCGATCGCCCACTGGGACTCCGAGAGCGCGGCGCACTGGTTTGCTGCCGCATTGCGCACCCAGGAGGACGCCGATCCGGGCTCGGCCGACATCGACGACCTGCTGGTCGACCTGCTCGCCGCGCAGGCCCGCGCGGGTCATCTGCAAGAGGTGCTCCACACCGTGGAGGACCGGTTGAACCGGGCGATTCGATCGGGTGCGACGGCGACCGCCGGCCGGCTGGCCACGGCTCTCATCCGGGCCGCCGGGGCTTGGCCGTGGATCGGTCCGCATGTCGAGAACGAGAACCTCCGTGCCGTCCTCGCCGACACCGCACTCTTCGTCGCCGACGATCCGAGGAGCCTGGCGCGCGTGCTCGCCGCGGCGGCCATCGGGGAGAGTTACGCGCGCAATGCCGGGGTGCCCGCCCGGTTGCTGGAACAGGCCGAGGCCATCGCGGTGCAGGTGGCCGACGACGCGATCACCGCCGATGTCACCCTCGCGCGGTTGATCACGTACTCCGGGGTGGCGCCGTACGCGCAGGCGTCACTCGAGTGGGCCGACCGGATGCGGGGCCTGCGCCATCCCGACCGCGAAGTCGACAACGTCATCGTCGACACGGTGCTGACAATGGCAACCATGCTGCGCGGCGACATTCCGGCGACGGAGGAGCTGACACGACGGGCGATTGCGGGCAGCGAGCGGCTGAGGCTGCCGATCCTGCGGGCACAGCTGCGCTGGATGCAGGCTTCCCTGGCGGTGTGGCACGGGGGATTCGACCTCGCCAAGGAACACTTCCGTACCGCGGTCGCCGTCCACGAGGACACTCAGCTCTATGTGGCCGGTAGCGGTGCGCTGGCCATGATGGCGCTGGCCACCGAGCAGGGCGTGCTGGGCGAGTTCATCGACACCGGTGGGCGCACACCGCTCGAGTGGGCGCGGGCCATCGTTGAACAGTTCACCGACAACCAGGTCATGGTCATGCTGGCGGCCGGGGTGGCCGCCATCGCCGGTTCCCAGGGGGACCGGGCGCTGGCCGAGTCCATGGTCGTTTCCTGGCTCGACGACGAGCGGGCGATGGTATGGACGTCGCTGGGCAACACCGTGCTCCTCGCCGGTGTCGTCGCCAACCTCGGCCTGGTCGAGTATGCCCCCGCGCTGCGCGACTACCTCTACGAGTTCCGCGACTGCATCGCCATCACCGGACACGTCGGCTGCGTGGGCCCGGTTGCGCTACCGCTCGCCGAACTCGCCTTCCTACTCGGCGACACCGCGCAGGCCGATGAAATGCTCGCCCAGGCGATGGATATCGCGCAGCGCGGCGACGGCCGGCCCTCGATGCTGCGCTGCCGGCTACTTGCCGCCCGCATGCACCCGGGTACGCCCGGGTATCGGCAGACGCTCGCCGAGATCGAGTCACAGGCCCGTGGCCTCGGCGTAGAATCGGTCGTCGGAGCCGCCCGCGGTCTCCTCGCCGGCTGACGGGGCATCGGCACCCGTCTGCGCGGACCGGGACTCCAAGTGGGCGCCAAGCGCACCACAAGCACGCGCCGGAACCCTTGGGTTGCGGCCCGAACCCGGGCTGTCGGCAGCCCGCAGCGGGCGCCGACCCACTCCGACAGGGGACCACCATGACCACCGATTTCGACCCCGCCGGCCTTGCCGCCACCGACCTCGACCCCGTCGACCCTGCCTCCGTCGATCTTGCCGGCCTGCGCCGCGCCGTCCGCGGAGCCGTGCACGCTCCGGGTGACCCCGGCTATCCGACAGTCGGCTTCAACGTCACCGTGGTGCGCCGCCCCGCTGCGGTCGTCGACGCGACGAGCGCCGATGACGTCGCGGCCACCGTGGCGTTCGCCACCGCCCGGGGACTGACCGTTGGCATCTTCACGACCGGACACGGCGGCACCGGAGTGGACGGCGGCTCGATCCTGGTCCGCACTGCCGCGATGGACACCTGTGTCGTCGACCCGGCGACGCGCACGGCACGGATTGGTGCCGGCGTCCGCTGGCAAACGGTCCTCGACGCCGCCGTACCGCACGGTCTCGCCCCGCTATGCGGTTCGGCCCCCGGCGTCGGCGTTGTCGGCTTTCTGTCCGGCGGTGGTATCGGGCCACTGGTCCGCACCGTGGGCAGCTCAGCCGACTACGTGCGATCGATCACCGTCGTCACCGGTGATGGTGTAGTGCGGACCGCAACCGCGCAGGACAATCCGGAGCTCTTCTGGGGACTGCGCGGCGGCAAGTCGACGCTCGGCCTGATCACCGAGGTGGTCATCGAACTGCCGCAGATTACCGAGATCTACGGCGGCGCAGTCTTCTTCGACGGGGCCGAGGCCGCCGCCGTCTTGCGCGCCTGGCGGGATTGGGCGGCCGATCTCCCCACCGAGGCGTCGACGTCGGTGGCCTTGGTCAACCTTCCGCCGCTGCCCGAGGTCCCGCCGATGCTTGCCGGCAGGCTCACCGTTTCGGTCCGCTACGCCAGCGTCGCCGATCCGGCGACGGCAGCGGCGGCCTTCGCGCCGATGCGGGCGGCCGCTCCGGCCCTGCTCGACGCCGTGGGGCCGATGCCCTATGCGGCGATCGGCGCCATTCACGCCGATCCGGCCGAGCCGATGCCCGTCGTCGAAAGTAGTGGCCTGCTCGCCGCGCTGCCCGACGAGGCACTCGACCACCTCGTCGCCACGGTGAACTCGCCGGTCGGACCCCTGCTGCCCGGTGTCGAGCTGCGACAGCTCGGCGGCGCCTACGCCCAAGACCCGCCGGTCCGATCCGCCCTGTGCCATCGCGACGCGGCATTCAACCTCCACCTGGTGGGCATGGTGCCCGACGAGCAGGCGGTCCCCGCGGTAGCCGGCGCCATCGCAGCTGCGCTGGCGGGGGTCGCGCCATGGTCGACGGGCGCGACGCTGCCCAACTTCGTCGCCTCCGACGATCCCGCGCGCATCCGCCGATGCTACGACGATGACACCGCCGCATGGCTCGCCGCCCTGGCCGACCAGTTTGACCCGAAGGGCGTGCTGCGGGTGGGCCCGGTCATGCGCAGCTGACCGCGGCCGGTGACCGGGGCCCGTGCGGAATTGGAGGGCTTCGGTGGCGCGTCTATCCTGGTGAGCACTATGCCCACCCTGCCCGCCGAGTCGATCTACCTCGACAACGCCGCCTCCATGGCCATGCGCCCGGAGGCGGTTTCGGCAATGGTTCCGCTGTTGTCGCAGGCGGGGAACCCGTCGTCGCTGCATGCGGCGGGCCGCGCCGCTCGCCGCCACCTCGAGGAGGCGCGCGAGTCGATCGCCGCAGATCTGGGTGCGCGGCCGTCGGAAATCGTCTTCACCTCCGGCGGGACCGAGGCGGACAACCTGGCACTCGCCGGGATTGCCGCTGCGCGCCGGGCCATCGATCCGGGCCGTCGCCGCATCGTCATCTCCGCCGTCGAGCACCACGCCGTACTCGACCCCGCACAGGCCATCGCCGCAGCCGGCGACGGTTGTGAACTCGTCATCATCGGCGTCGACGACCACGGCGCCGTCGACGTGGACGCGCTGCGTGCCGAGGTGGCGGCCCACGCCGAGGAGATCGCGGTCGTCTCGGTGATGTGGGCCAACAACGAGATCGGGACGGTCCAGCCCATCGAGGAGATCGCCTCGATCGGGCGCGAGTACGGCATTCCGGTGCACTCCGACGCCATCGCGGCCGCCGGTCACCTCGCCATCGATTTCACCGCGAGCGGCTTGGCCGCGCTGTCGATCGCCGGGCACAAGTTCGGCGGACCACAGGGCGTCGGTGCACTGGTCCTCGGTCGCGACGTCGCCTGTGCACCGCTGCTGCGCGGCGGCGGCCACGAGCGGGACCTTCGTTCGGGTACACAGAACGTCGCAGGCGCGGTGGGCATGGCGGCCGGGCTCGCCGTCGCCACGGCCAATCTCGACGCCGAGGGTCGTTCGGTCGGCTGGCTGCGCGATCGACTGCTGGACCACCTGCTCGCCGTCGGCGCTGCGCGCGTGAATGGTGCGCGCGAGGCGCGGCTGCCGGGCAACGCGCATGTTTCCTTCGATGGCTGCGAAGGTGATTCCCTGCTGATGCTCCTCGACGCCCAGCGCATTGGGTGCTCGACTGGCTCGGCCTGCACCGCGGGGGTCGCACAGGCCAGCCACGTACTGCTCGCCATGGGGCTGCCGATGACGACCGCGCGCGGATCGTTGCGGTTCAGCCTGTCGCAGACGACCACCGTCGATGAGATCGATCGCGTCGGCGCGGTGATCGGCGATGTCGTCGAGCGGGCCCGCGCCGCCGGCCTGGTGGCCTCAGGAGGACGACGATGAGGGTGTTGGCCGCGATGAGCGGTGGCGTCGACTCGGCAGTGGCCGCGGCACGGGCAGTCGATGCCGGACACGATGTGGTCGGCGTGCACCTGGCGTTGTCGGAGACGCCAGATGCGTTGCGCAGCGGGTCGCGCGGGTGCTGCTCGCGCGAGGATGCCGACGACGCGCGTCGCGCCGCCGACGTCCTGGGCATCCCGTTCTACATCTGGGACTTCGCCGAACGTTTCCGGGAGGACGTCATCGATGACTTCGTCGCCGCGTATGCGGCCGGCGAGACCCCGAACCCCTGCCTGTCCTGTAACGAGAAGATCAAGTTCGCCGCGCTCGCCGAGAAGGCCGGGGCGCTCGGCTTCGACGCGCTGGCCACCGGGCACTATGCGCGACTGGTCGACGGTGAGTTGCGCCGGGCGGTCGATGATGACAAGGACCAGTCCTACGTGCTGGCGGTGCTCACCGCCGAACAATTGGGACGCGCGATATTCCCGGTGGGCGACACCCCCAAGCCGCAGATCCGGGCGGAGGCGGCCCGGCGCGGGCTCCTCGTCGCCGACAAGCCTGATTCGCACGACATCTGTTTCATCCCCACCGGGGATACCCGTGCGTTTTTGGGGGCCAAGATCGGTATCCGCCCCGGTGCGGTCGTCGATGCCGAGACCGGGGCCCGGCTGGCCGGCCACGACGGGGTGTACGGGTTCACCATCGGGCAGCGCAAAGGGCTGGGCATCGACGCGCCCGCGTCCGACGGACAGCCGAGGTATGTCACTGCGATCGATGCGGCCACGGCGACCGTCATGGTCGGGCCGGCCGCGGCGCTGGGGGTCGCCCGCATCGGTGCGCGGCACGCGATCTGGACGTCGGGCACCGCACCGGCGGGGCCGTTCGACTGTGTGGTGCAGGTGCGCGCTCATGGCGGAATGGCGCCGGCGGTCGCGACCCCCGTCGATCACGACGGCGAGCCGGGCATCGAGATCGTGGTGCGGGAGCCGCTGACCGGGGTCGCCCGGGGGCAGGCTGCGGTGCTCTATGCGCCCGACCCGGTCCGCGGCGACTTGGTTGTTGGATCCGGTCGCATCGTCGACACCGAATGAGCGCGGACTGGCCGGGGCCGGTGGCGACCGGCATCGGATCGATGCCCGGCGTCGATCCGCTCGCGGCCGCCCGACTCGCCTTCGGCGAGGTCGCACTGCCATTCGTCCCCGAGTTGCCCGGCCGCGGCGCGGGAGCCGACATGGTGGGCCGGGCCGCGGGCCTGCTCATCGATATCCCGATGGACACCCACCTCGGCGGCTACCGGCTCGGATCTGGGCGGACGCGGCTGATGAGTCGGGCCGATGGATTCTTGTGCGCCGACTTCGACGCCGTCGAAGAGGTGATCGAGCGCAGCGGATCGATCGGCACTCGGCCCGCTCGCTTCGCACCCGGCGCCAAAGCGGCGCCGGTGAAGCTGGCCTCAATCGGGCCGTTCACCTTCGCCGCTTGCGTCGAGCTCCCGTCAGGACACAAGGTGCTGCACGACAGGGGGGCCTGGCGCGATGTCGTCGGGTCGCTTGGCGAGGGTTTGGCGCGGCGGGCCGACGACCTGGCGAATCGGACGGGCGCCGACGTTGTTGTCGAGCTGGACGAGCCGATGATCGGGTCGGTGATCGACGGCCAGATCCCACCGCTTACGAGGTTGGACGTGAATCGGGCGATTCCGGTGTCCGAGGTCGCCGAAGCACTCCTGGCGATCAGCAGCCGGGTGGGCCGTCCACTGGTGCTACACAGCTGCGGCGCGCCGCGCTGGGATCTGATCACCCGACTGTCGGGGTACGCGGTGTCGATGGATGTCGCCGGCGTCGGCCCCGGGGACTATGACGCGTTGGGTGGGTTCCTCGATGGCGGCGGACGGTTGATCGCCGGGGTAGTGCCGACGATGATGCCGGCGACAGCATTGTCGGCCGACGAGCTCGCTGCCCGGCTGGTGGCGGTGGTGGATCGAATCGGGCTCTCGCGCAAGGTGTTTCGGGAGCAGGTGATCGTGTCGCCGACGTGTGGTCTGGCAGGCGCCGGGGATTGGGCGGGCCGGGCCCTGGCCCTGGCGACGCGCGTCGCCGATCAGTTGCGCCACGTCGACTGACTCCGGGTGCCCACTGGGCGGTGGTGAGGTGCCCACTGGGCGGTGGTGAGGTGCCCACTCGGCGGGTCTACTTCGCGTCGAGTTCGGCGACGGCCCGCTTCGGGGCGACCTGCCGAAACCCGGCATCGAGTAGCTCGCCGACCTCGTCCCAATCCGTGGCGTCGTCGAGGCACAGTCCCACCCACCCGTAGGGGCCGACGTAGGCAGGCAGAAAAAAGCGGGTATCGGCGAGCAGCGCTTCGCGCTCAGCCGGATCGGCGACGACGATCAGCGACTGGTCGTGGCGAACCCCGCCCTTCACCCCGCCGCCATACATCCCGAACATCTTCGGGCATCGAAACGTCGGGCGCCCGTGCGCGATGGCCTCGGTGGCGCCCGGAAGGGCGAGTGCGGTCCGGCGAACCCGCGCCAGCACGGGGTCGTCGTCGGAAAACATGATCGGGTGGGGCACACTGCCCATTCTGCGCGGGCCGGGGGCTCAGGACGGCTGATACACCCCGAGTCCGTTGCCGCTGGGGTCGGCGAAATGAAAGCGGCGCCCGCCGGGGTAGTCGTAGGGTCCCGCGGTGATGGTGCCGCCGGCCCCGGCGACCGCCGCGACACTGGCGTCGAGGTCGTCGGAGCACAACAAGACCAGCGGGCTGCCCCCGACGGCGGCCTCCGCGGCACCGTTCAGGCCGCCGACCTCGCCAGTCCCGTCGGGCGAAACAATGCCGGCGTACGCCGGGCCATAGTCGTTGAACGCCCAGCCGAACGCTGCGGAGTAGAAGGCCTTGGCTGCCGTCAGGTCGGCAGCGGCCAGTTCGATGTATCCGATGGTGTGGTGCCGTGGAGGTGTGCCCATGAGCGTGACCGTAGTCGCGCGCCGACGGTCTCGCCACGATTCTCCCCGGTCGTCGCCCGGGCCGCGCTGTCGCACCGCTCGACTACGCTGCACAGCGTGGACAACGCCGAACTGCAGCGGGAATGGACCGATCTGGCCGAGCAGGTCCGCGACCATCAGTTCCGCTACTACGTGCGCGATTCGCCGATCGTCTCCGATGCCGAGTTCGACGAGCTGTTCCGTCGGCTGCAAGAGTTGGAGGCCGACCACCCCGAGCTCGCGGTGCCCGATTCCCCGACGAAACTCGTCGGCGGCGGGTTTGCCACCGACTTTACCGCCGTCGACCATCTGGAACGGATGCTGTCGCTGGACAACGTCTTCGACGACGCGGAGATGCGGACGTGGATCGAGCGGACCGACACCGCCGCCGGAGCGGCGGTCGCCTTTCTGTGCGAACTCAAGATCGACGGGGTGGCACTCAACCTCGTCTACGAGCAGGGCAGGCTCGTGCGCGCGGCGACGCGCGGCGACGGGCGCACCGGCGAGGATGTCACGCTCAACGCGCGCACCATCGCCGACATCCCCGACGAGCTGACCGCGACTGCGCGATATCCGATTCCCGAGGTGCTCGAAGTGCGCGGCGAGGTGTTCTTCCGGCTGGTCGACTTCGAAGCGCTCAACGCCAGTCTGGTCGAGGCGGGCAGGGCGCCGTTCGCCAACCCGCGTAACAGTGCCGCGGGCTCCCTGCGCCAGAAGAACCCGGCGATCACCGCGCAACGCCGACTCGGGATGATCTGCCACGGCGTCGGATACACGCAAGGGTGGCGGCCCGAAAGTCTGCACGACGCCTACCTTGCGCTCGGTGCGTGGGGCCTGCCGGTCTCCTCGCACACCAGCCGTGTCGACACCGCAGCCGAAGTACTCGAGCGCATCGCCTACTGGGGCGAGCACCGCCACGACGTCGAGCATGAGATCGACGGCATCGTCGTGAAAGTGGACGACGTGGGGGTGCAGCGCCGGCTGGGTTCGACGTCGCGGGCCCCGCGGTGGGCAATTGCCTACAAGTATCCGCCCGAGGAGGTCACCACCAAGCTCCTGGACATCCGGGTCGGGGTCGGGCGTACCGGTCGCGTCACGCCGTACGCGTTCATGGCGCCGGTGCTGGTCGCGGGGTCGACGGTGGCCCGCGCGACCCTGCACAACGAGTCCGAGGTGCGCCGCAAGGGGGTGCTGATCGGGGATACGGTCACCATCCGCAAAGCGGGCGATGTCATCCCCGAGGTGCTGGGCCCGGTGGTCGACCTGCGGGACGGCACCGAGCGGGCGTTCGTCATGCCCACCTGTTGTCCCGAATGCGGCGCGCCGCTGCGCCCCGAGAAGGACTCCGACGCCGACATCCGCTGCCCGAACGCGCAGAGTTGTCCGGCACAGCTGCGCGAACGATTGTTCCATCTGGCGTCGCGCGGTTCCTTCGACATCGAAGCCCTCGGTTACGAGGCGGCGGCGGCCTTGCTGACTGCCGGGATTATCGCCAACGAGGGCGACCTGTTCGCGTTGACCGCGCCGGACCTGGTGAAGGCCGAGCTGTTCGTCACCAAGGCGGGAAGCCTGTCGGCCAATGGCAAGAGACTCTTGGAGAACCTGGATAAGGCCAAGCACGTGCCCCTGTGGCGGGTGCTCGTCGGCCTGTCGATCCGCCATGTCGGGCCGACGGCGGCGCGGGCCCTGGCCACCGAGTTCGGCTCGCTCGACGCGATCGAGGCCGCCGACGAGGAACAGCTCGCCGCCACCGGCGGAGTCGGCGCCATCCTCGCGAAGTCCATCCGCGATTGGTTCGCGCTCGACTGGCACCGTGAGATCGTCGAGAAGTGGCGTGCCGCAGGTGTTTCCATGGTTGATGCGCGGGATGATTCCGTTCCGCGAACCCTGACGGGATTGACCATCGTGGTCACCGGCTCACTGGTCGACTTCTCCCGCGACGGTGCCAAAGAGGCGATTCTGGCGCGCGGCGGAAAGGCCTCGGGGTCGGTGTCGAAGAAGACCGACTTCGTCGTCGTCGGCGAAGCGCCGGGGACCAAGGCGGACAAGGCCGAGCAACTGGGCGTGCCCATTCTCGACGAGGACGGGTTCAAACGGCTGTTGGCGACCGGTCAGTCCTGACCCGGGGCGTCGGGATCAGCCGGACCCCTCCCCGATGGAACCGATGATGCCGATCAGGTAGCCGAGCCGGGCCACCTCCGACGGGCGGAAGTCGGGGCCGCCGACGCGCCCGAGCAGCACCGCGCGATTGGTGCCGTCAAGCGGTGCCGCGACCAGCCGGGTGTCGGCGTCACGCCATGCCTGGGGGATTCCGGCATCGTGCGGGTCGATGGTGCGGGCGGCTGACAGGGGAAGCCAGTCCGCCGCCACCAGCGGCGTCTCGGGGGTGCCCGAACTGCCGCAAACGGTGATCGCCGCACCCGAATCCGCCCGGCTGACCACGGTCGCCCACGATGCGCGCAGGACGGCCGGTGCGTCGTTCACCAGCGTCTGCAGGCGGTCGCCGCGCGACGTCGCCACGTGGTCGACGAGTTCCAGCTCGCGATGGGTGTCGAGAACGCCCGCGTAGGGGCGAACCGAATCGACGTGGGCGCCGGCCTGGGTCGCCGCGGTGATCAGCGTGTCGGGGAGTGCGCCGATCGGGAGGGTGACGACGATGTCGTCCACGGCCCAGTCGCTGCCGCGCTCGATCACCTCCAAGGAGAGGATGTCGGCCCGGACGGCGCCGAGGGCCACGGCGAGCTGGCCGAGGCTGCCGGGGCGGTCGTCGATCGTCACGCGTAGCAGGTAGGACACCCGTCTCATTGTTCCACCAGTGCCCGACGAGCGCGCGGGCACAGCCGTCCGGAGTGACGTGCGCCGCCCGGCTAGGGAGGGCCGCGAGCCGCCCAATAGGCTGTAGCCAACGTCTCCCGGCTCGAAAGGACGAGGAATTGGCTGCCATTTCGCGTGACGAGGTCGCCCACTTGGCGCGATTGTCGCGGCTCGCGCTGACCGACGATGAGCTCGATCACTACGCGACCCAGCTGGATTCGATTCTGACCCACGTCGCCGCCATCACCGAGGTGGCGGCCGACGAGGTGCCGCCGACGGCGCACCCGGCGCGGCTGGACAACGTGCTGCGCGCCGACCAGGTGGCCCCCGGTCTCACCCGGGACCAGGCGCTGTCCGGTGCGCCGGCTGTCGAGCAGGACCGATTCGCTGTCCCGCAGATCCTCGGGGAGGAATAGTGACGCAGAACTACACCGCCGTCGACGGCGGCATCTTGGACGCGACCGCTGCCCGGCTCGGCGAGCAGATCGCCGCGCGCGAGATCTCCTCGGTCGAGGTGACCCGGGCCTTCCTCGACCGCATTGCGCAGGTCGACGATGCGATCGGTGCCTATCTGCACGTGGGGGCCGATGCGGCACTGGCTGCGGCGCAGCGGGCCGACGCGGCAATCGCCGCCGGTGAGGCGACGTCGCCGTTGACCGGTGTGCCGATCGCACTCAAAGACGTGTTCACCACCGTTGATGCGCCGACGACCTGCGGTTCGAAGATTCTCGAGGGCTGGGTTCCGCCCTATGACGCGACGGTGACCGCCAAGCTGCGCGCGGCGGGCCTGCCGATTCTCGGTAAAACCAACATGGACGAGTTTGCGATGGGCAGCTCGACGGAGAACTCCGCCTACCAGGTGACGCGCAACCCGTGGGACACCGAGCGTATTCCCGGTGGTTCCGGCGGCGGTAGCGCCGCGGCACTCGCGTCCCACTCGGCGCCGCTGGCCATCGGTACCGACACTGGCGGCTCCATCCGGCAGCCCGCTGCGGTAACCGCCACGGTCGGTGTCAAGCCGACGTACGGCACGGTGTCGCGCTACGGACTGGTCGCCTGCGCCTCGTCGCTCGATCAGGGTGGACCGTGTGGCCGCACGGTGCTGGACACCGCGTTGCTGCACGAGGTCATCGCCGGGCACGATCCGCGTGACTCGACGTCGATCGACGCTCCCGTCGGCGACCTGGCCGGCGCCGCGCGACTCGGCGCCGCGGGCGATTTGACCGGCGTGCGCGTCGGGGTGGTGACGGAATTGGGCGGCGACGGCTATCAGCCCGGCGTCCTCGCCTCGTTCGAGGCCGCGGTCTCGACGCTGACCGACCGGGGCGCCGAAGTCGTCGAGGTGAGTTGCCCGCACTTCACCTACGCGCTGGGCGCGTACTACCTGATCCTGCCGTCGGAGGTGTCGAGCAATCTCGCCCGCTTCGACGCGATGCGCTACGGGTTGCGCGTCGGCGACGACGGCGCGCACAGTGCCGACGAGGTGATGGCGCTGACCCGGGAGGCCGGGTTCGGTCCAGAGGTCAAGCGCCGCATCATGATCGGCACGTACGCGTTGTCGGCGGGCTACTACGACGCCTACTACGGACAGGCGCAGAAGGTGCGCACCCTGATCGCGCGGGACTTTGCGACGGCCTTCGCATCGGTCGATGTGCTCGTCTCGCCGGTGACCCCGACAACGGCGTTCAAGCTGGGGGAGAAGGTTGACGATCCGCTGGCGATGTACCTGTTCGACCTGTGCACCCTGCCGGTGAACCTTGCCGGCGTCGCCGCGATGTCGGTGCCGTCCGGATTGTCCGAGGGACTGCCGGTGGGTCTGCAGATCATGGCACCAGCGCTGGCCGACGACCGGTTGTACCGCGTCGGCGCCGCTTACGAGGCGGCGCGCGGATCCATCGGGTAGCGGTTAGATTGGGTGCCAGCACGTTTGCCACCCATACCTTTCCCGAGGGGGGATCTGCGCATGGCCCGCTACGGCATCTTGACATCCGGTGGCGATTGCCCCGGCTTGAACGCGGTCATCCGCGGCATCGTCCTCGACAGTGATACCGGTCTCAACGACTTCACCTACGTCGGTTTCAAGGACGGATTCTGGGGCCTGGTCTACGGCGAGACGATCAACCTGGATCGTTCTGCGGTCCGGGGCATCTCCAAAGAGGGCGGCACGATCCTGGGGACCAGCCGTTTCGGGCCGTATACCGAACCCGACGGCGGGCCGGACAACATCAAGAAGGCGCTCGAGCGCATCGGTGTCGACGGTGTGATCGCCATCGGCGGTGATGGCACGATGGCCGCGGCGAACCGGCTCTACGAGGACGGCATCCCCACCGTCGGCGTGCCCAAGACCATCGACAACGATCTCGAGGCGACCGACTACACCTTCGGGTTCAACACCGCAGTGGAGATCGCTACCGAAGCCGTCGATCGGTTGCGCACCACGGGCAACTCGCACAAGCGCTGCATGGTGTTGGAGGTGATGGGCCGCCACGCCGGCTGGATCGCCATGTACTCGGGACTGGCCGGTGGCGCGCACGCCATCCTGATCCCCGAGTCGCCAGAATCGGTCGACCAAATATGTGCGTGGGTGACCAGCGTCCGCGACCGTGGCCGCGCGCCGATGGTCGTCGTCGCCGAAGGATTCACCTTCCCGGGGATGGAAGAGGCCCACTCGCACAAGGGACTCGACGGGTTCAACCGCCCGCGCCTCGGCGGGATCGGTGAGATCCTCGCCCCGATCATCGAGGAGCGGACGGGAATCGAAACGCGCGCAACGGTTCTGGGCCACATCCAGCGGGGCGGTGTGCCCAGTGCGTGGGACCGGGTGCTGGGCACCCGGTTCGGGTTCGCCGTGCCCGAACTCATCGCCGACGGCGGCTGGGGTCAGATGCTGGCCCTGCGGGGCACCGACATCGTGCGCGTGCCCTTCGCCGACGCGGTCGGCCACACGAAGACTGTTCCGCTGGACTTCTACGGGGAGGCCCGAGCGGTCTTCGGCTGATCGAACTTTGTCAGTGCGCGTTTGCATACTTGGGATATCGCGAATGACTTTGGGGCATCGCGACATCACAAGGAGGCAATAGTGAAGGTCAACGCACTGCTCGACGTCAACATCGTCGCCCACGAATCCAGCGACGAGGTCGCCATCCTGCTCGAGCTCGAAGCGCCCGCTATCGCGGTGGACGCTGAGCGGCCACCGGCCGCGCTGCAGGTCGTGTTGGACCGTAGCGGCTCGATGAACGGAGCTCCCCTCGACGGCGCCAAGGAGGCGCTCATCGCGCTGGTGCGGCGTCTGCGTCCGAGTGACAATGTTGGGCTCGTTACCTTTGATGACTCGGCGCAGGTCGTGCTGCCAGCCGGGCCGCTAACCGATCCGGACGCCGCCATTGCCGCGATCGACGCGGTTGAATCTGGGGGAATGACCGACCTGTCGGCCGGCTACCTGCGGGGGATTCGCGAGATTCGCCGGGTCGCGCGTGCTGGTGGCACGATGCTGGTCATCTCCGACGGACACGTCAACGAGGGCATCCGGAAGGTCGATGAGTTCGGCGCGGTTGCCGCTAAGGCGTATTCCGACGGCATTGTCACCTCGACCCTCGGCTACGGCGTCGGCTACGACGAGACATTGTTGTCTGCGCTATCCAAGTCTGGATCGGGCAATCACGTCTTTGCTGCCGACCCCGATCAAGCGGGCGCGGCAATTACCCAGGAAGTCGATGGACTGCTCAGCAAGGCGGTGCAAGCGATCTCGCTGACTGTGCGCCTCGATCCGTCGGTGGAGGTACTCAAGCTGTACAACGATGTTCCCGCGCAGCAGGTCGGCGACACCACGATCATGATTGAACTGGGCGACCTGTATGCGGAGGAACAACGCAAGATCCTGCTGAAGTTGGGGGTGCCCGCGCTGAGCGGATTGGGGCTGGCCACCATCGCGACCTTGGAGGTCGCCTATGTGGAACTACCCGGACTCGTCGAGCAGGTCGTCACCCTGCCGATCAGTGTCAATGTCGTCCCCGGCGACGAGGCGGCCGGTCGCGTGCCCAATCCCACCGTCCATTCCGAAGTTCTGTTCCAAGAAGCACAAGACGTGAAGCGACGTGCGTCGGAGGCCTTCGAACGTGGAGATTTCGACGAGGGGCAAGCACTCTTGGGTGACGCGGCAACTCGACTGTCCGAATCGATGGGTGCGGCACCTGACGACGACGGCATTGTGGCCGGTATCCGTGCTGATCTTGCCGAGGTTGAGCGAATGAATGAGCTATCGATCGTTTGCGGGATCGAGGCCGGCTCTGAGGTATCGAAATTGAGCCGCGATTCTCACCACCGTATGAACCGGCAGCGTGGGCGCGGGCCCCGAGCACCTCAGCGATAGGATTGGACGCATGAGTGTGGCTACCGACGAACTGATGGATTTCGACGACGTCATCGCACGTTTCGACCCGGTGTTGGGGATGGAGGTGCACGTCGAATTGGGGACCGCGACCAAGATGTTCTGCGGCTGCCCGACAGCGTTTGGTGCCGAGCCGAACACCCAGGTGTGCCCGGTTTGTATCGGCCTACCCGGATCGTTACCAGTGGTCAATGCCGCGGCCATCGAGTCGGCCATCCGCATTGGCTTGGCGCTGAACTGCTCGATCCGCCCGTCGAGTGTCTTCGCGCGGAAGAACTACTTCTACCCCGACCAGCCGAAGAACTACCAGATCAGCCAATACGATGAGCCGATCGCCTTCGACGGCTATCTCGACGTCGTCTTGGCTGACGGGACACCATGGCGGGTGGAGATCGAGCGTGCCCATATGGAGGAGGACACCGGTAAGTCGCTGCACATCGGCGGCACCGGACGCATTCACGGCGCCAGCCACTCGTTGCTCGACTACAACCGCGCCGGGGTGCCGCTGGTGGAGATCGTCACCCGGCCCATCACCGGCGCCGGCGAGCGCGCGCCGGAGGTGGCCCGCGCCTACGTCACCGCGCTGCGCGACCTACTCAAAGCCCTCGGCGTCTCCGATGTGCGTATGGACCAGGGCTCATTGCGGTGTGATGCCAACGTGTCGCTGATGGCCAAGGATGCCGATGAGTTCGGCACCCGCACCGAGACTAAGAACGTGAACTCACTCAAGAGTGTCGAGATCGCGGTGGGCTACGAAATGCGCCGCCAGGGCGCGATTCTGGCCGCCGGCGGTGAAATCGTACAGGAGACGCGTCACTTCCACGAGGGTGACGGGTCGACGTCGGCGGGCCGCCGCAAGGAGACTGCCGAGGACTACCGCTACTTTCCCGAGCCCGATCTGCCGCCGGTGAGTCCTGCGGCCGCGTGGATCGACAAACTGCGGCAGACGTTGCCGGAGCTGCCGTGGATCCGGCGCGCCCGCATCCAGCAGGAGTGGGGGGTGTCCGACGAGGTCATGCGCGATCTGGTCAACGTCGGCGCCGTCGAGCTCATTATCGCCACCGCCGACGCGGGTGCCTCGCCGGCGGCGGCGCGCAGCTGGTGGGTGTCCTTCCTCGCCCAACAGGCGAACAGCCGCGAGGCCGAGCTCGCTGACCTCCCGATCACTCCGGCACAGGTCGCGCGGGTCGTCGCACTGGTCGACGAGGGCAAGCTGACCAACAAACTCGCCCAGCAAGTCGTCATCGGCATTCTCGACGGCGAGGGCGAGCCGGACGAAATCGTGACCGCCCGGGGTCTTGAGGTGGTGCGCGACGATTCTGCGCTGCAACAGGCCATCGACGAGGCATTGGCCGCCAACCCCGATATTGTCGAGAAGATCCGTGGCGGCAAGGTCGCTGCGGCGGGCAAGATCGTCGGCGATGTCATGAAGGCCACCCGTGGCCAGGCCGATCCCGCCCGCGTCAAAGAACTGGTACTCGCGGCCTGCGGGTAGGCGACGCTACATATTGCTTTCGCCGCCGGCCCCGGAGGGGACCAGGAATCGCACGACACGATCGTCGGTGGAAACGACTTTGGGTCCGTACTGCTTGTTGACGGTCGCGAACTGAATGAGTCCGTTGCCAACCGGGCGCATCCGGCCGATCGCCCCGTAGCGCTTCTCCAGCACCGCCACGGGTTTGTCTACCGACGGTTTTTCCGGTGTCGGCTCTTGCAGCGTCTCGATCCGCTGCGTGCGGATCGTGGAGACGGCGATTGTTCCGGCAGTGACCGCGCAACCGCCGAGGCCCGGTTTTTCGGGCCAAGACCACACCGTGCGCAGCGAGTTGCCGGACACCTGGGAGAGACGGTCGGCATTGTCGGTGCCGTCGGCGACGAAGATGGTGCCGTTGGACGGGCACAGGGCCGGATTGGAGCCCACCCCAGAGGCCAAGACCTTCGGCGGCGGATTGGCCCCCGACGAGAACCCGGTCACCACGAGGATCTTGCCCGCCAGCGATGCGGGGTCGGCCGCCGCAGCCGGGTTGCCGGCATCGCCGGTGGCGACGATCAACTCACCGGGCGACCGGAAGAACATGGAGCCGAGGTTGCCCGTGCGCCCCTTGGGAATGCCGGTCAGGATCGGCTTGGCGACGTCACCCTGGGCGATTCGGACGATCCGGTTGTCGGTGGCGGTGGTGATGTAGGCATACATGAGCCGATCCTGGCGATACGTCGGCGACGGGGTGAAGTCGACGAGCCCGCCGTCGCCGGACCCGTCGACGCCCGGCACGGTCACGACGACCTTGTGCTTGGAGAAGCGCTTGGCGGTAATGATCCGGCCGGTGGTGCGCTCGGCGACAATCGTGCTGGTGCCGTCGGCGTCGCCGGGCAACAGGCCGGCCGTGGATTCCAGGCACGTCGTGATCACATTGGGGTCGGGGTCCACGCACGGGCCGGGCGGCGGTGACGGCAGCCCCTGCGGGGGCGGCGGCGGAGTCTTCGGCGGTCGTTTGACCTCGAAGGACTCGTTGTTCTTGGAGAATGGCCCGGCGTTGCGCTCGCTGTCCTGCTTGCTGAAGTCGGCGCAGCCGCCCAGGGCACCGGTGGCCAGCACCGCGAGTGCAGCGCTCAGCGCCAACGCGGAGCGGAAGCGGCGCGGTGCGCGCAGTGGGCGCGCGGCGTCGACGGCGGATTCGGCGGGCATGGAGACCAGCCTAGCGATTGCGGCCCGGTCGTCGCCGATGACACCGCCGTGGTCGTCGGACAATCGGGTGACTGCGGTCTCGACGGCCGCCGTCGCGTCTGCCCGCGAGTGGTCGGCGTTCACGATAGCGTGGAGCAATGGGTTCAACTGGCAGTGCCGAATCGGGTGGCGACGACGGCGAGCGTGACGACAAGTACCGTGTCGAGCAGTCCCGTGTTCCCGCTCCGCCCAGCGGTTTCTCCCGCATCGACAGCCTCGACGACCTCGACGACTACTACCCGCCGAGGACGGGCGGGACCGGTCCCGGTGACCAGGTGGTCGCCGCCGGTGACGAGTCGGCGCCGCCGGCGGACGACCCGGCCCCCGCGACACCCGTCGCCGACGAGCCGACCGCCGACGACCCGACCGACGACGAGCCGACCGACGTCACGCCCACGGCCACCGAGCGCCGCTCACACCGCTGGAACCGCAAGCCGTCGATTTCTGCCGAGACCCCGATGACCCTCGACGACGCGTCGGGGGCGGAGGCCGCCGGCCCCGACGAGTACCCGCCGCTCCCTCTCGCGGCCCTGAACGAGCCACCGCTGCCCGAAACCGTTCCCACCGAGGCCGTGCAGCCGGCCACTCCGGTCACACCGCCCGCCACGGTCGCCGGGGCGCGTTCATCCGCGCCGGATGAGGACACTGCCCCGGCGCGCACCGGGGAACCGTACGAGGAGCAGGGTGAGTCGCTGCGCAGTCGCCGCATCACCGAACTCGAGGACGATGTCGCTGAGCTGCGCCGATTGAGCCGGCGGGGAACGCTGGACCTGGGGCTGTTGCTGCTGAGGCTGTCCGTGGGAGCCTATCTGGCCGTCGACGGGGCGCGGAAGCTCTTCGGATGGCTCGACGGACCCTCGCTCAACGGGTTCGAGACGACATTGTTGAATACGCCGAACCGGGCGATCGGTTTTGACGAGCAGTCCGCGGGCGTCGTCGCGATGGGCTGGTCCGTCACGCAGCTCGTCGTCGGCATCCTCCTGATCGCGGGCTTCCTCACCCCCCTCGCCGGGGCGTTCGGGCTGGCGGTCGCCTCCCTCGACCTGGCGCTGGGGGTGACCGTCGCCGGCGGAGTGCACCTGTTCGCCGATCAGAAGGGGTCGGTGGCCGTCCCGGCCGCACTCGTGGTGCTGCTCGTCACGATCATGCTGTGCGGGCCCGGCCGGTATTCGCTCGACGGCCCGCGCCGGTGGGCACGACGCCCGAGCCACGGTTCGGTGGCGCTGGTGCTGATCGGTGTCGGGATCGCGGTCCTCGTCTGGATGCTGTTCAACGGGACCAATCCACTGGCCTCGCCCGGAAATCCGGGCTAGCCGCACCGAATCAGTCGACCTGACGCACCGCGCCTCGGTCGGCCGAGCTGGCCAGCTTCGCGTAAGCGCGCAGCGCTTTGGAGACCGAGCGCTGCCGGTCCTTGGGTTGCCAGGGATTCTCGGCGGCTTCCATCTTGGCGCGGCGCTCGGCGAGGGTGTCGTCGTCGACCAGCACCTTCAGGGTGCGGCCGTGCACGTCGATCAGGATCTCGTCGCCGTCCTCGATCAGGCCGATAGCGCCACCGGCCGCGGCTTCGGGGGAGGCGTGGCCGATCACCAGGCCCGACGAACCGCCGGAGAAGCGGCCGTCGGTGACCAGGCCGCAGAACTTGCCCATCCCGGTGCCCTTCATGAACGCGGTCGGGTGCAGCATTTCCTGCATGCCGGGACCGCCCGCCGGGCCCTCGTAGCGGATGACTAGGACTTCACCCTTCTGCAGTTCCTTGGCGAGGATTGCGTGCACGGCGTCCTCCTGGCTTTCCACCACACGAGCCGGACCCTGGAAGTGCCATAGCGATTCGTCGACGCCGGCGGTCTTGAGGACCGCGCCGTCCTCGGCAATGTTGCCGTGCAGGACGCAGAGGCCGCCTTCGACGGTGTATGCGTGTTCCTTGTCGCGGATGCAGCCGCCGGCGGAGTCGGTGTCCAGCGACTCCCAGCGGTTCGACGTAGAGAACGGCTCGGTGGTCCGGACGCCGCCGGGAGCGGCGTGGAACAGATCGATCGCCTCGTCAGTGGCGGTGCCGCTCCGGATGTCCCAAGCGGCGAGGTAGGCCTCGAGCGAGGGTGCGTGCACCGGGTGGACGTTGGTCTTGAGCAGACCGGCCCGGTTCAGCTCACCGAGGATCGCGGGGATGCCGCCGGCCCGGTGGACGTGCTCCATGTAGTAGTCCGGCGAGTTCGGTGCGACCTTTGCCAGGCACGGCACGTTTCGCGAAATGCGGTCGATATCGTGCAGATTGAAATCGATTTCGGCTTCTTGGGCCGCCGCCAAGATGTGGAGCACAGTGTTGGTAGAGCCGCCCATGGCCACGTCGAGCGTCATCGCGTTCTCGAATGCGTCGCGGTTCGCGACGTTGCGGGGGAGCACCGACTCGTCGTCGTCCCGGTAGTACCTCTGGCTCAACTCGACGATCAGCTCACCGGCCTTGGTGAACAGGCCGCGTCGGGCGGTTTGGGTCGCCAGCGTCGAGCCGTTGCCCGGCAGCGACAGTCCCAGCGCCTCGGTGAGGCAGTTCATCGAGTTCGCGGTGAACATTCCCGAGCACGAGCCGCAGGTAGGGCAGGCCGACCGCTCGACGTCGAGCAGTTCCTCGTCGTTGACGTTGCTGTCGGCCGAGGCGATGATGGCATCGACCAGGTCGGAGCCGGGATGAACGACGCCGTTGATGACGACGGAGGTGCCCGCCTCCATTGGACCGCCCGAGACGAAGACCGTCGGGATGTTCAGCCGCATCGCGGCGTTGAGCATCCCCGGGGTGATCTTGTCGCAGTTGGAGATACACACCAGCGCGTCGGCGGTGTGCGCGTTGACCATGTATTCGAC
>NZ_DIAX01000022.1:30242-44031 GCF_002414845.1 Gordonia sp. UBA5067
CCGTCGTCGACGGCGATGGTGTGGAACTCGCGCGGCACCCCGCCCGCGGCCCGCACCGCGTCGGCGACGATCTCGCCGACGTCCTTCAAATGCACGTGGCCCGGCACGAACTGCGTGTAGGAGTTGGCGATGGCGACGATCGGCTTGCCGAAGTCGTCGTCGGTCATCCCGGTCGCGCGCCAGAGGGCGCGCGCGCCGGCGGCTTCCCGGCCGACGGTGGTGGTACGAGACCTCAAGGCAGGCATGGAGAGTCCTTTGCGGCGAGCGGGCGGTGGAACCAGTCCAGTCTACGCGCCCGCGGCAAGGTCATTCGCCGGCATTGTTCGGCGGTCGCGGGCGATGTCGGTCGGGGCCGGAACACGTCAGATCCCGAGTACCGCCTTGGCGATCGAGAAGTAAATGAGCAGGCCGGTGGCGTCGCAGAAGGTGCTGATGAATGGGGTGGAGAAGACGGCGGGGTCGACCTTGATCGCGCGCGCCGCCAGCGGCATGAGACCGCCGACGGTGGCCGCGACGGTACACACCGACACGATGGTCAGGCCGATCACGGTGCCGATTCCCCAGCCGTAGATCGCCCCGGCCACCACGAATCCCACCAGGCCGAGCGACGCACCCATGGTAAGCCCCACCCGTACCTCCTTAAAGGCCACGCGGGGGGCGTCGGAGCCCTCGACCTCGTCGGTGGCCAGGGCGCGGGTGACGGTGGTCGCCGCCTGTGAACCGGTGTTGCCGCCGATGCCGGTCAGCAGTGGGATGAACAGCGCCAGCGCCACCTTCTGCTCCAGGGTCCCCTCGAAGATCTCCAGCACGTTGACAGTGAGGATCGCCGAGACCGCCAGCACGAACAGCCACACCACACGGGCCCGGGTGATCGCAAGAGTCGACGATTGCAGGTACGGCGTCTTCAGCGGCTCGCGCGCACCCGCGCGCGCCTCGTCCTCATCGCGGGCGGCGTCGACGACCTCGGCGGCATCGTCGAGGGTCAGGACGCCGATCAGTCGGTCCTCGCTGTCGACGACCGGCAGCGCGAGGACGCCGCGGTCCACGCACCGCCACGCGGCGGACTCGGCGCTCTCGCCGGCCTGCGCGAAGATCGGCGCGTTCGCGTACGCGGCGACCGGGTCGGCCGGATCGGCCAGCAGGATGTCGCGCAGGCCGACGACCCCGACCAGGCGGCGCTCATGATCGACCACGGGGATCGAGTAGATGGTCTCCGCCTCGCGGCCGCGGAGTTTGATCCGCTCGATCGCCGATCCGGCGGTGTCGTCGTTGAAGACGTGCATGTACTCCGGGCTCATCCGCCGGCCCACCGACCCGCGGGGGAATCCGAGCACCACCGCGGTGGCCTCGCGCTGCGCCGGTGACAGGTCGCGGATCAACTGCTTGGCGATTGTTGCCGGCAACTCGTCGAGGAGTTCGGCACGATCGTCCGGCTCGAGGTGGTCGAACGCCTCGGCGACGTCGGCGGTGCCCAGGGTGGCGACGAGTTCGGCCTGCACGTCGGGATCAAGGTGGTCGAAGACGCGGACGGCGCGGTCCTTCGGAAGCAGCCGGAATGCGATGGTTCGCGATTTGCGCTCCATGGCCTCGAGAACGGCGGCGGCGTCCTGCGCGGGCAATCCGGCCAGTGTGTCGGCCGCCGGCGCGAGTGCGCCGCCGTCGATCGCCTGTTGCAGGTGCTTG
The DNA here is from genome assembly GCF_002414845.1 of Gordonia sp. UBA5067. Lineage (GTDB taxonomy): Bacteria > Actinomycetota > Actinomycetes > Mycobacteriales > Mycobacteriaceae > Gordonia > Gordonia defluvii. The sequence goes on from NZ_DIAX01000022.1 coordinate 31,926, forward strand.
GCGCGGACCGCGGTCTGCATCGGGCGTCCTAGTCCTCGTCGGTGAACCGGGCATCGCGCTCGGCGGCGAACGGATCGGGCACGCGGCCCCCGCTGCGCTCGGCGATCGCCGGCAAGTCGTGGAATCCGACGGCCGGCAGCGGGATCCGGTCGCCGAGCGTGGTCACCGCACGTGCTGCCGACCACTTGGGGAACTGCAGCCCGGCGAGGTCCGCCCAGCCGACTCTGTCGCTGCGGAAGGTGCGGACCGCCGTCAGGCCGTCGTCGTCGACGACGGTGCGCAGGCGGCGGATCCAGAAGATCAGCGCCACCGGGGTGAGCAGGGTCCACCACAGGTAGGCGAAATTGACCCCGGCGAAGATCAGGGCGATGACCAGCACGCCGATGGCGGCCAGATGGGCGACCCCCGAAAGGCGGATGACCAGGGGCGCGGCGGTGCCGTCGTCGTCGGTGGATTCGGCGGCCGGGGAGTCGTCTGGATGATCGGCGGGGGAGTCGGGGTCTGCCACGCGCTCATTGTGGCATCCGCCGCGCTTCGCGGCCGCGGCAGGCGACCGCGTCGCAGTGCCCGGTTTGACTAGCGGTGGCACGCGGACCTAGGGTTGTCCTCGTGATCAGCAATGGGATTCTCGTAGTACTCGGTCGGCGCGTCGCCTGACCGGTCACTTTGTAGACCCCCGTCACGATCGACGCGCCCCTCGCACAGCCACGGCTGTCGAGGGTTTTTTATTGCCCACATACGCCCAAGAAGTACATCCGGCCAAGAAGAAGGAAGCACGCTCGTGAGCGCTCCGATAGCAGACGCCATCGGCGCCGACTCTGCGCAGACGTTTGAGACGCTGCGCACGAAGTCGCCCGCCGGCGGCACGTTGCGAACCTCCCACTCGAGAACAGTGGCCCCCGAGCGGGTCAGCGGCGCCCAGTCGGTCGTCCGCTCGCTCGAGGAACTCGGCGTCGACGTGGTCTTCGGTATCCCTGGCGGTGCCATCCTGCCCGCCTACGACCCGCTGCTGGACTCGCAGAAGGTGCGCCACATCCTGGTGCGCCACGAGCAGGGTGCCGGCCACGCCGCTACCGGCTACGCGCAGATCGCGGGCCGGGCCGGGGTGATGATGGCCACGTCCGGTCCGGGAGCGACCAACCTGGTGACTCCGCTGGCCGACGCGCAGATGGACTCGGTCCCGGTGGTGGCCATCACCGGACAGGTCGGTCGCGCCCTGATCGGCACCGACGCCTTCCAAGAGGCCGACATCTCCGGCATTACGATGCCGATCACCAAGCACAACTTTCTGATCAGCAACGCCGCCGATATCCCCAGGGTCATGGCGGAGGCGTTCTACCTGGCCGAAAGCGGGCGCCCCGGCGCCGTGCTCGTCGACATCCCGAAGGACATCCTGCAGGCACAGACGACATTCTCGTGGCCGCCGCAGATGGATCTGCCGGGGTACCGGCCCGTCACCAAACCGCACGGCAAGCAGGTCCGCGAGGCCGCGCGAATGATCCTCGCGTCGATGACACCGGTGCTCTACGTCGGCGGCGGTGTCCTCAAAGCCAACGCGGCGCCGCAGCTCAAAGAGCTGGCGGAGCTGACCGGCATTCCGGTCGTCACCACCCTGATGGCGCGGGGCGCATTCCCCGACAGTCACCCGTTGCACATCGGCATGCCCGGCATGCATGGTGCCGTGGCGGCCGTCGCCGGTTTGCAGCGCAGCGACCTGCTGATCACGCTGGGTGCTCGTTTCGACGACCGCGTCACCGGCCAGCTGGATTCGTTCGCGCCGGATGCGAAGGTCATCCACGCCGATATCGATCCTGCTGAGATCGGGAAGAACCGACACGCGGACGTCCCGATCGTGGGCGATTGCCAGGCGGTCATCATCGAGTTGATCGAGGCGCTGCGCGCAGAACTTGCCACCGGAGGCAAACTGCCTGATCTGACGCGGTGGTGGGCCTATCTCGACGACCTGCGCACGACCTTTCCGCTCAGCTACGACAAACAGTCCGACGGCTCGCTGTCGCCGGAGTTCGTCATCGAGCAGTTGGGCAAGGCGGCCGGACCCGATGCCGCCTATGTCGCCGGCGTCGGGCAGCACCAGATGTGGGCGGCGCAGTTCATCTCGTACGAGAATCCGCGCACCTGGCTGAACTCGGGTGGTCTGGGCACCATGGGGTACTCGATCCCCGCGGCGATGGGCGCAAAGATGGCCGACCCCGATCTTGAGGTGTGGGCCATCGACGGCGACGGCTGTTTCCAGATGACCAATCAGGAATTGGCCACCTGCGCGATCGAAGGCATTCCGATCAAGGTGGCGTTGATCAACAACGGCAACCTCGGCATGGTGCGCCAGTGGCAGACCCTGTTCTACGAGGAGCGGTACTCCAGTACCGATCTCGCGACCCATTCGCGCCGCATCCCCGACTTCGTGAAGCTCGCCGAGGCACTCGGTTGCGTCGCGTTCCGTGTCGAGCGCGAGGAGGAGGTCGCCGAGACGATCGCCAAGGCGCGCGAGATCAACGATCGGCCCGTCCTCATCGACTTCATCGTGGGCGCCGATGCCCAGGTGTGGCCGATGGTGGCCGCAGGGACCGGGAACGACGAGATCATGGCGGCCCGCGGTATCCGGCCGCTGTTCGACGACGATGAGGCGGCCGCCGAGCCGGCCGCGATCCACGAGGCAATGGTCCTCGGCGAAGAAGCCGGGGAGCGCACGCTGGAGGAGGACAAGTGACCACTACCCATACGCTGTCGGTTCTGGTCGAGGACCGTCCGGGCGTGCTCGCGCGCGTGTCCGCCCTGTTCTCCCGGCGTGGGTTCAACATCGCCTCACTGGCGGTCGGCCCGACCGAGATCAAGGGGATGTCGCGCATGACGATCATCGTGGAGGTGGCCGACTTCCCCCTCGAACAGGTCACCAAGCAGCTCAACAAGCTGATCAACGTGATCAAGATCGTCGAGCAGGACCCGGAGCACTCGGTCAGCCGCGAGTTGGTGATGATCAAGGTGCGCGCCGACGCCCCCCAGCGTGCCGAAGTGCTTCAGATCGTTGACTTGTTCCGCGCGCACATCATCGACGTGGCGCCGGAATCGCTGACGATCGAGGCCACCGGTACGAGTGAGAAGCTCGACGCACTGCTGCGGATGCTCGACCCGTACGGGATCCGCGAGATCGCCCAGTCCGGCGCCGTCACGCTGGGGCGCGGTCCGCGGAGCATGTCCACCAACCGGTAGCGTTCGCGCACCTGAGACAATCAGAAACAACCAATCGGTCGACGCCGTCGGCCATCACATCTGAAGGGAACCAACTGTGGCAGTCGAGATGTTTTACGACGACGACGCCGACCTGTCGATCATCCAAGGCCGCAAGGTCGCGGTGATCGGCTATGGCAGCCAGGGGCACGCGCATTCGTTGTCGCTCCGCGACTCGGGCGTCGACGTCGCCATCGGGTTGCGCGAGGACTCGCCGTCGCGGGCAAAGGCGCAAGAGCAGGGCCTGAAGGTCATGACCGCGGCCGAGGCCGCCGCCTGGGCCGACGTGATCATGGTCCTGGCCCCGGACACGAGCCAGGCCGCAATCTTCACCGAGGACATTGAGCCGAACCTGAAGGACGGCGACGCACTGTTCTTCGGCCACGGTCTCAACATCCATTTCGGTCTGATCAAGCCGCCGGCCAACGTGACCGTGGCGATGGTCGCGCCGAAGGGACCGGGTCACCTCGTCCGCCGTCAGTTCGTCGACGGCAAAGGGGTGCCGGCCCTGATCGCCGTGCACCAGGACCCGAAAGGGGAGGGGCAGGCCCTCGCGCTGTCCTATGCCAAGGGCATCGGCGGCACCCGTGCGGGTGTCATCAAGACCGACTTCAAGGAAGAGACCGAGACCGACCTGTTCGGTGAGCAGGCCGTGCTGTGCGGTGGCACCGAGGAACTCGTCAAGACCGGTTTCGAGGTTCTGATCGAGGCCGGCTATGCGCCGGAGATGGCCTACTTCGAGTGCTTGCACGAGCTCAAGCTGATTGTCGACCTCATGTATGAGGGCGGTATCGCCCGGATGAACTACTCGGTGTCCGACACCGCCGAGTTCGGCGGCTATCTCTCGGGTCCGCGCGTCATCGACGCCGACACCAAACAGCGCATGCGCGACATCTTGACCGACATCCAGGATGGTTCGTTCGTCAAGCGCCTCGTCGCCAACGTCGAGGGCGGCAACAAGGAGCTCGAGGCGCTGCGCAAGGAGAACGCCGAGCACCCGATCGAGGTCACCGGCCAGAAGCTGCGCGACCTGATGAGCTGGGTCGACCGGCCGATCACCGAGACCGCATAGATCTTCGGCGACGCCAGAAACGAACCCCGCGCCTTCCACGGCGCGGGGTTCGTCTTTCGCTATTGGGCCGCCGCTCGATGAGGCTGGGCCCCACCTCGTCAGACCAGGCGGTCAGATCAGGTGGAAGCCGCCGTACTCGGTGCGCGCGATACGCGACATGATCGGGCCGATGTTGGTGCCGGTCTCCGGTCCGATGCATGCGGTGAAGTAGTAGGCATTCACCATGCCGACGAGGCGGGTGCCGACGGTCACAGGGGCGCCCGAGTCACCTTCGATGACGCACATCTGGGAGAAGTGGGTCTCGTTGTCAGAGGCCCAGGCCACGCCGCAGGTCTGGCCGGTCGTGCGGCCGGTCTTGCACATGATGGTCGGGAACTGCACCGGGCGCGTGTCGATGCTGGCGATGGTGGTGCCGCGGACGGTGCGCCGGGGTGCGACTTTGCTGTTGAACTCGATGATCGCCATGTCGAGGTCGGGGGTGGAGAAGGTGATCGTGCCGATCTGCCCGCGGTCCTGGTACACCTCGGAGAAGACGCGCTGGCCGGGCGTGCCGCAATGGCCGGCGGTAATGCCGATCAGGCGATTGCCGTTGCGGGAGCGGCCGATAGCGGTGAGCGTGCACGCCGACGCCGATGTGCCGCCCTTCAGCACGAGGATGCCCGAGCCGCCGCCCACCGGAATCGAGGGAGCGGCCGCGGCGGGACCAGAACCCACCCCGCCGAGCGTGAGTGCCGCCATAACCGCGAAGATGGCGGTCAGCTTCCGTGTCATCAACAAACTCCACTTCGTTGGTCTCGAGAGTCGTGCCCCCGGACTATTTTTGCGCGCAATGCGCAAGCACGCCCACACTACCCAGGTGGGCCAGGTGCTGGCAGCTTCGGGCAGACCCCGAGATACTACCGTGATCGCCCCGTTCACGCCGACTCGATTCACTTTGCCCCTTGGCGAGTGGGCACGCTCACATCGCGTCGGCGCACCCCCGGCCGCCTGTGACGAGCAGTTCGGCGACAACTAAACTCTGGGTGAGTACCGGTGCGATCTGCCCGGATATTGACTATCGCAACGCCGTCAGGAGACACCCGTGACCGCAGCTGGCCGTCCAGTTGTCCTAATCGCCGACAAACTGGCCCCTTCCACCGTCGAGGCGCTCGGCGACGACGTCGAGGTGCAGTGGGTCGACGGGCCCGACCGCCCGAAGCTGCTCGAGGCGGTCGCGGCCGCCGACGCTCTGCTGGTGCGCTCGGCGACCACCGTCGACGCCGAAGTGCTCGCGGCCGCACCCAAGCTGAAGATCGTCGCGCGGGCCGGTGTCGGTCTGGACAATGTCGATGTCCCGGCGGCCACCGAGCGCGGCGTGATGGTGGTCAATGCCCCCACCTCGAACATCCACTCGGCGGCCGAGCACGCGATTGCGCTGCTGATGGCCACCGCGCGGCAGGTGCCCGCCGCTGATGTGACGCTGAAAGAGCACACCTGGAAGCGGTCGTCGTTCTCCGGTGTCGAACTCTTCGACAAGACTGTCGGTGTGGTGGGCCTCGGGCGCATCGGCCAGCTCGTCGCCGCTCGGCTGGGTGCATTCGAGACCACGCTGATCGCCTATGACCCGTACGTCTCGGCCGCCCGCGCCGCGCAGCTGGGCATCGAGCTGGTGACGCTCGAGGAGTTGCTCGAGCGGGCCGACTTCATCACCGTCCATCTGCCGAAGACGCCGGAGACCGCGGGCCTCATCGGCGCCGAGCAGCTCGCCACGACCCGCAAGGGCGTCATCATCGTGAATGCCGCCCGCGGTGGGTTGATCGACGAGCAGGCGCTGGCCGACGCCATCGTGTCCGGGCAGGTCCGCGGTGCGGGACTCGACGTTTTCAACTCCGAGCCGTGCACCGACTCACCGCTCTTCGAGCTCGATCAGGTCGTGGTCACCCCGCACCTGGGCGCCTCGACCGCGGAGGCCCAGGATCGGGCCGGTACCGATGTTGCCAAGAGTGTGCGCCTGGCGCTGGCCGGCCACTTCGTGCCCGACGCGGTGAACATCACCGGCGGGGCCGTCGACGATGAGGTGGCTCCGTGGTTGGAGCTCGCGCGCAAGCTCGGTGTCATGGTGGGTGCGATCAGCGCCGACGTGCCCGCCTCGGTCACCGTGGACGTCCGCGGCGAGCTGGCCGCCAGCAATGTCGATGTGCTGGGACTGTCGGCGTTGCGCGGCGTGTTCTCGGCCACGACCGACGAGCCGATCACCTTCGTCAACGCGCCCAGCGTTGCGCAGACGCGCGGGGTGAGTAGTGAGGTCACCCGGGCGACGGAGAGCCCCAACCACCGCAGCGTCGTCGATGTGCGCGCGGTGTTCCCCGATGGGTCGTCGCACAATGTGGCCGGCACACTTTCGGGTCCGCACGAGGTGGAGAAGATCGTCAACATCAACGGCCGCAGCTTCGACCTGCGTGCAGAGGGCCACAATCTGGTGGCCAGTTACGTCGACAAGCCGGGCTCGCTGGGCAAGATCGCCACCGCTCTTGGTGCCGAGGGAGTGGACATCCAGGCCGCGGCGCTGTCTCAGGATGTTGAGGGCGACGGTGCAACGGTCATGCTGCGCATCGACCGCGAACTGTCCGACGAGCTGGTCGCGACGATCGGTGACTCGGTCGCGGCGAGCCTGATCAAGCAGGTGGACCTGTCATGAAGCTGGCTGTCATCCCCGGTGACGGGATCGGTCCCGAGGTCGTCGCCCAGGCACTGCGGGTGTTGGCGAAGGTCGACCCCGATTTGACCACCACCGAGTACGACTTCGGCGCGCGCCGCTACCACGCGACTGGTGAGCTGCTCACCGATGCGGATGTGGCCTCCTTGCGCGAGCACGACGCGATCCTGCTGGGCGCCATCGGCGATCCGAGTGTCCCCTCGGGCGTGCTGGAACGGGGTTTCTTGCTGAAGCTGCGCTTCGTGATGGACCATCACGTCAATTTGCGTCCGTCGATTTTGCTCGACGGGGTGTCATCGCCGCTGGCGGGCGATCCGAAGATCGACTTCGTTGTCGTGCGCGAGGGCACCGAGGGGCCGTACACCGGCAACGGGGGCGCGATCCGGGTGGGCACGCCGCACGAGGTGGCCACCGAGGTGAGCGTCAACACGCGCTACGGCATCGAGCGGGTGGTGCGCGACGCTTTTGCGCGCGCCCAGGCGCGGAGCAAGCGGCTGACGCTGGTGCACAAGACCAATGTGCTGACGTTTGCCGGCTCGATGTGGCAACGCACCGTTGACGAGGTCGGTCGGGAATTCCCCGATGTCGCCACTGACTACTGCCACGTCGACGCGGCCACGATCTACCTGGTGACCGATCCTGGCCGGTTTGATGTCGTCGTCACCGACAACCTCTTCGGTGACATCATCACCGACATCGCGGCAGCGGTATCGGGTGGCATCGGCCTGGCCGCATCGGGAAATATCGATGCCACCGGCACGAATCCCTCGATGTTCGAGCCGGTGCACGGCAGCGCGCCCGACATCGCGGGACAGGGGAAGGCCGATCCGACCGCGGCCATCCTGTCGGCGGCCCTGCTGCTGCGCCACCTCGGCCGTACCGAGGATGCCGAGCGCGTCGAGAAGGCGGTGGCCGCCGACGTCGCCGAGCGCGGTGACGGTCCGCTCAGCACCGTCGCAACCGGGGATCGGATCCTCGCGCGCGTTTAGGCCACTGCGGCCCGCACAGTTTCGTCTATCCCACTTCGATCGGAGTGGGATAGACGAGACCATGGGGTCTAGCTGACTCCGTGGCGTGCAAGCCACGGGCGGAGCAACGTAACTAGTCGTCCACTCCGGAGGGTTGCCCACGTCCAGCGGATCATCACGAAGCCCATGGCTCGCAAGTCGTCCTCACGCCGCTTCTCGCGGATCGTGACATCGGCGGCATCTTCTCCGGGCCGCGCCAGCCGACCGTACTTGGCGAGCCCGTCGAACTCGCCGAGCAGGTTCTCGCCCCACCCGAAGTCACACCGGTAGAGCTGTCCGCTGATCCCGGCCGCCGGGCGCTGGACGAGCGGACCGGGGAGGCCGGCGTCGATGATCTGAGCGCGACTCCAGGACTCGCCGACGCTTTCCGATCCCGGATCGGCGACAGCCAGCGCCCGGCGTGCCGGGCGGACTCCCGGACGGGGACCGTGCAGCGTGCGCGCCATCAGTTCACGGTCGGCGCCGCGGCGAAGCGCGCCGTCGAAGACGGTCAGCGCTTGCGCGAAGTCGCCCATCGTCGCCACATCGACGGCAGTGCGCTCGATGGTGGTCGCGCACACGCCGCCGATGTCGACCGTGTCGGCCGCGCAGAGATCGGCCGGATGTACGTGGCGGCCCGATCGGATGCCCCCGCCGCGGTTCTCGCCGGTGGTGACGTGCACGTGTGTCAGCGTGGGGTGGAGGAGGGGGAGGCCGTGAACGACGGCTGCCGACGTGTGGCTCAGCGGATGTCGTTGGGGCGTCGACGTCGTGGCAACGGCGATCGACCGGAGGCGGAACAGTTGTTCGGCACCCGCGGGCGTGGCGTAGTGCTCGCTGCCGTCCACATACACGCCCGGGGTCAACCGGAGGAGGTCGCCGGACCGGACGGCAGCGGCCAGTTCATCGTCGGAGAAGTCGGCGGCGAGTGCGTTTCCCCGGCGAACCAGGCCATACGCATCGAGGGGAAACCGTGTCATGTGTGGTTAGACGCTCGGGTGACTCGGACGGTTCCCGGTGCGATGTCGCCCGGTGGCCGTGCTGCCGATCTCGAGTCGCGCTGATCCCCCTCGATTTCGGCGGTGCAGCCTCGATCGAGGTGGGATTGCCGAAACGGGGTGGGGCTAGCACGGGTCGCGGGGGACCAGGGCAAGGGCAACGATGGGCGGCAGCGCGCACAGTGCGTACGCCCACGCATACCCCCAGTCTTCGATCGCGCCGGCAACGAGTGGCACGACGGCCGCGCTGACGACATATTGGCCGGTGTTCTGCACGGCTAGTCCGCGGCCACTCCAGGCGGGACCCGCGTACTCGGCGATGGCTGTGAACGCCAGGCCGTTGTCGGCGACGACGACGATCGACGCCGCGATCATGACCAGGACAGCGGCGGGGCTGCCGATCGCGTCGGTGGCGGCCAACGCGATCATGAGCAGTGCGGCCGCCGCCGCGATGACCCGGATCGGGCGCATCCGGGAGCCCCAGGTGTCCGACCAGCGGCCCGCGGCGATGCGGCCCAGCGCGGCCACGACCTGCGTGGCGGTGACCACTGCCCCGGCCTGCAGGGGCGGCCACTGGCGGGCGATCATCAACCAGGCGGGCACAAATGTCCACAGCGCCATCTGCGGCACGACCAGCAGCACGCTGACCACGTGTACGCGGGCCAGAAAGGTACTGCGTCGGTACGGGTTCGCGCTGGTGGTCGCCGCGGTATCCGCGGGTGGCGGGTCGGCGATCCACCGCCACGTTGCGGCCAGGGCCACCGCGGCCACCACGGCGAACACGGCGAAGCCGGCCGGCGCGCCGAAGCGGTGCGCCAGGACGGGGACCGTCAGTGCGGTAACCCCGACACCGAGGGGCTGGGCCATTTGCCGGATGCCCATTGCCGTACCGCGCTGTTCGACGGGGAACCAGCCGACCACGATTCGTCCGCTCGCGCCGTTCGTCGACGCGGCCACCGCCCCGCCGAGGACCAATCCCAACCAGAGTGCCCACGCGGCGGCGCCGGCGACGGCCGCGACGGCGGTCGCCGCCGTCGCCGCCACCGTCAGGGCCAGTGAGAGGAGCAGGATCCGGCGTTCCCCAACGCGATCGAGTGCCCAGCCCCACAGCACCGTCGTCGCCACCATCCCGACCATCGGCGCCGACGCTAGTATCGCTGCTGCCTGCAGGCTCATCCCGTCGCTGTGCAGCCGTGGGATCAAGAAGGCGACTCCGCTGGCCAGGCAGGTCGTCGCCATCGCGGCTAGCAGGGAACTCGCCAGGATCGCCCAGCGCCGGGGTTGGGGGACGGGCTCTGGCGAGGGCGGTCGCACGGGGCTCCTTCGGGGCAGAATCTCATTTAGTGGGAATTGCTGTTCCATATTGTAGAACCTCAGGGGGTGGTGTCCGCCTCGGCGTCCCGGCACGTGGGATAGGCTGGCGGCCATGCGAATAGGACGAGTGGCCACCCGTGACGGGATGGCATTTGCCGCGATCGACGGTCCAGCGGGCAACGAGACGGCCCGCGAAATCGCCGGTGACCCGTTCAGTAGCCAGAAGTTGACCGGGCGTAGCTGGCCGCTGACCGAGGTACGGCTGCAGGCGCCGATCATGGCGCCGATACTGGGGACCAAAATCGTCTGCGTGGGCAAGAACTATGCGGCGCACGCCGCGGAGATGGGTGGGGAGGCCCCGGCCGAGCCGGTGATCTTCCTTAAACCCACCTCGTCCATTATCGGCCCGGAGGCGCCGATCGTGCGCCCGCCGTCGTCATCGCGGGTGGACTATGAAGGTGAATTGGCCGTGGTCATCGGGCGGCTATGCAAAGACATCGTCGCGGCCGACGCGGCGAAGGTGATTCTGGGCTACACGATTGCCAACGATGTCACCGCGCGAGATCAGCAGAAGGCCGACGGTCAGTGGACGCGGGCCAAGGGCTACGACACATTCTGTCCACTCGGACCGTGGATCGACACCGATTTCGACCCCGCCGACGTCGAGATCCGCACTGAGCTGACCGGAGCCGGCGGGCAGGCCGCACTCAAACAGCAGTCGCGGACTTCGCTGATGCTGCACAGTGTCGGGAAGATCGTCGAGTGGGTGTCGACGGTGATGACTCTGCTGCCCGGCGATGTGATCCTCACCGGCACCCCGGAGGGCGTCGGCCCGATGGCGGCCGGGGAGCGGGTGTCGGTCAGTGTCGAAGGACTGGGCACCCTGAGCAACCCGGTAGTCGACAAATGAGCAGGCACGCAGCGTCGACGCTGGCGGAACTCAACGGCATCACCCTGGCGTACGACGATTCCGGTGGTGCTGGCGACCTCGTTGTCATGGTGATGGGCACCGGCAGCCCCGGCCGAGTCTGGAAGGCGAATCAGACGCCGGCGCTCATTGGCGCCGGCTACCGCACCGTCACTTTCGACAACCGGGGGATCGCGCCGTCTTCGGAGTGTGCGGAAGGCTTCACCCTCGACGACATGGTGGCCGACACGGCCGCCTTGATCGAACATCTCAACGCCGGTCCCGCCCACGTCATCGGGACTTCGCTCGGCGGCCGCATCACCCAGGAGTTGGCGCTGGCCCGGCCCGAACTGGTGCGCTCGGCGTCGCTGCTAGCGACCTACGGACGGCCGACGCCGCTGCTGGCCGCGCATGGGGCAGGTGAGCGTGCGCTCTACGATCAGGGGATCGAACTGCCGTCCGAATTCGCTGCGTCCATCACCGCGCATATGAACCTCTCGCCGCACACCTTGGCCGAGGACCGTGCTGCGCGCGACTGGCTCGACATCATCAAGTTCTCACCGCAGACCGTGACACCTGGTGTCCGTGCTCAGTTTGGGCTGCACGACGGCGAGACCGACCGGCTCGACGCCTACCGTCAGATCACCCGCCCGACGCTGGTCGTCGGGTTTGCCGACGACCGCACCCTGCCGGAGTTCCTAGCCCGTGAGGTGGCCGACGCGATTCCAGGCGCCGAGTACGCAGTCGTGCAGAAGGCCGGACACTTCGGATATCTGGAGCAGCCCGATCGGGTCAACGAACTCCTGCTCGAGTTCCTCGCCCGGCACTGAAGTTGGACTGATCAGCCCCTGTCTCTTATACACATCT
>NZ_DIAX01000024.1 GCF_002414845.1 Gordonia sp. UBA5067
CAGGTGATGAAGGGCCAGGCCGGGTACATGATCTTCGCGCCCGTGACGGGCCGGTTCGCCACGGCCACGCCTGCCGATGCGGGCTCGTGGCGTCGGCTGGGGCCGCGGGAGAAGCCGAAGACAGGCGAGGTGGTGCGCTCACGGATGGTCGGCGCCCGCCCCGCGTATGTGTGGGACCCGTTATCCCGAGATTCCGGCTGGTCGACTTGTGTGTTCTCAGTCTGGCTTGGCGCGGTTGTCTTCTGCAACGACTGTGGGTCAGCCGGTCGCGGCGGCCTCGAGTGCTTCGCCGGCGCCGTCGGTGAGTTCTTGGGCGCGTTGCATGGCGGAGCGGATGCGTTCGACTTCGAGTTCTCGTGCAGCGATTTGTCCGGCGGGTTCGCCGTGTTCGCGGGCTTTGTCCAGTGCGCGGTTGTGGCTGTGCAGCATGCGGCGGAAGACGGGCAGGGCGCTCTTCTTCGGTTGGGCGTGGCCGCAGCCCAGACAGACCAGTCCGCGCGGGCAGTGCTCGCCGGTGGGAAGCGCGCAGACGTGGGTGCCCATGTCCCGCAGGGAGCAGCTGGCGGTGAACTCGGCCCACTCGGCCTCGGTCGGGGTCTTGCTGGCCGAGGGGCCGTGAACGTCGGTGTAGAGGCCGCGCATGGCCTTGCGGTAGTCGGTGACGAACTGGTCGGGGTAGAGCTTGGCGTAGATCATCACGGTGTTGATCGTGGCGTGGCCGAGCAGAGCCTGGATCACGTGGACCGGGGTATGGGCGTTGAGGTGTTCGGAGGCGAACACGCGCCGGCAGTCGTGTGGGGTCAGGATCAGTGGGCTGCCGTCGGCGTGGGTAGCGCCGGCCTGCTCGGAGATCCAGCGCAACCGTCCGCGGATGGTGTTGGTGTTGACCGCGCTGGGATGCCGGATGGCTTGCAGCAGGTAGGGGGCTCGGGGCAGGGGTTTCTTCTCGTGCTCGTCGCGGCGGTCGACGGGTGGGACATGGTCGGTGCCGTAGTAGGCGCGGACGTGGCGGATGATCTCGGCGATCACGCGGCCGAGTTGGTCGCCGATCGGGATCACGCGGGCGCGGTCGAACTTGCTGGGCTTGATGTGGAGCAGGTAGTAGAGCCGGCCGTCGGGCAGCGAGCGTCGCAGCACGTCGAAGGTGGTCAACTCGCAGGCTTCCTCGATCCGAAGGCCGCTGGTCAGCAGCAGTTCCGGGAGCGCCCAGTCCCAGAATGCGGCCCGTTCTGCGCGGATGAGCGTTGTGTCGTCGGGCTGGTTGCGCAGGGCGTGTCCGGTGTCGTGCCAGCGGCGCAGCGCGAAGGCGCGAATGTTGGGGATCTCGCGTTGCAGGTCGAGGACCGTCGAGGTCAGCCTGGCCTGCTGTCGTTTCCGGGCTTTGACGAACCCGGTGTCGAGCAGGTCGTGGCGGGTCAGCACGACGCTGGAGGGGGCGTGGGCGGCGAACGGGGAGTCTGTCTCGGTGGCCCAGGTGGAGATGTCGGCGAAGAACACGCGGACCTCGATCAGCCACGAGTGCGCGGTGGTGCTGTCCGCGTCGCCCTTGCGGGCTTTGGTGCGCTGCGAGGTGCGTGCGAGTTCGACCGCGGCGGGCACGAATCCGCGTGCCTGGGCGGGTGTGATCTGCGCGCACGAGGTCACGCCGGGATGGGTCTGTTGCAGGTAGCGGAAGAAGTGGCCCAGTGCGCTGGCCTTGTGTCGAAGCGTCGGGTAGGTGTCCGAGAGGCGGCGGGCGTAGGCCTCCAGGTAGAGCCCCACGACCTCGACGAACGGCTCAGGCACTCCGGCGACCAGGGCGAGTTCTCGTTCAGTGTGCCGCGGGGCGGTGCGACGCCGAGCGGTGCCGCTGCGCGGGGTGCGGTCGAACACGCCCAGCTGACACAGCAGCACGTCCAGAACGTCTGCGCCCTTGGTGCTTGCCGGGGGGATCAGCAAGTCGGCATCGGTGAGGTCTTCGAGCCGGTCGGCGCCGCGGGTCAGCATCAGGCGAGTAGCCATGTTGACCGCTTGGTCGTAAGAGCGCGGGTGTCCAATCGCACAGGTCTGCGCGGCGTCCTCGATCCGCTGGCGGGCCAGGACGAGCGGGTCGTCGGCGGGCAGGATGTTGGTCCAGTCGCCGATGCGCACCGTCGCGATCGTCGACCACGCAGGTTGCACCAGCCGGGAGATCACCAGCGCCCACACGCCGAACCCCCAGCGCGCGGCGAGCGGGGGCCGGTCTTGTCCTGCCAGCCATCGCCGCCACACGTCGACCTCGAACGTTGCCCACCGGTCGGCCAAGGTGGCGCCCTCGATCTGGTCGGTCACGTCGAAGCTAGCCCGCACGGCGCTGAGCATCCGCGAGTCGTCGTAGCGGTGCCTGAACCTCCAGCCGCGCATCTGCTCGACCAGGTACTCGATGAGCACCTGACGGTCATACGGTGCCGCACCGAGTTCACGCGCTCGACCGAGTGCACTCATGACACCGACTCCGGCCACTCGGGCAGTCCTGCCGTGGGGCGGGGTGTGGCCACCGCGTCCAACTCGATCAACGTCTGGGAGTCGTAGTGGAAGACATACTGCACGCCCTTGTCCGACCGTCCGTCCGTCGCTCGACGCGCAGCCTCGGCCGCGGCCCGGGCGGCGACCCTGGCGTGTCGCTCGACCCCGGCCACGGCATCGACGAGCGCCTGTCGATCGACGTGGGCGTAGGTGTCGACCGTGGTCGCAATGTGGCGATGACCGAGCAACTCCCGCGCTGCAGCGACGCCAGAGGAGGCGACCACCTCGGAGGCAACCGTGTGCCTAAACATGTGAGCGGTGACGTCGACGCCGGTGCGCGCAACAAGCTGGCGAAGCGCGGCCTCGAAGGCGCTGTAGGTCAGCGGCCGTGGCCAGCCGCGACGGAGCCCGACCCACGCGGCCTCACCAGGAGCGTCGCGGCGCTCGTGCGCCAGGTAGTGGTCGAAGAGTCGCCAGAACTCGGCGGTGGCGGGGACGCGGTGCTCATCACGTGCACCCTTCAACCGGACCACCACCGTCGAGGTGCGCCGGTCGAGATCGTGCAGGCCCATCCCCAACACGCCGTGACGGCCGTGCTCGACGCTCCAGTCCCCGATCCGTTGACCCGACCGGGACAGCAACATCAACAGTGCCTTGTCGCGCCACGACTTCGCTGCGGCGACCAGGCGGTCGACCTCGGTGTGGTCGAGGACCGCAGGCAGCTCACGGGGCTCGCGCCGTCGCAGCTCGGCACGCGGGCGTCGTGGTGGCGCATCACCACCGCCACCCATGCCGTGCGTCAGCTCCCCAGCCCGGGCAGGGACAGGATTGACCCTGCCCGCCCAGGCGCCACCGCCTTCGGTGTCGCGATCGATCAAGAACGCAAAGAACGACGCCAGCACACTCAAACGGTGGTTGACCGTCCGCGCCGCACGCCGCACCACAACCGGCTCGCCCGTCGCAAGATCAACGACGCCCGAGGCCCGCGCCGCGGTGCCCGGGCCGGCGGCGAACTCACCGATGTATGCCTCGACGTCACGGCGCGACACCGCTACCAACGGCCGATCGACGCGAGTCAGCCAGCGCGAGAAGTCAGCCAACCCGAGCCGATACGAACGCGCCGTGTAACTCCCACGCCCACGACGCTCCAGATGCCCGACGAAGTCCTCGACCAGTTCCTCTGCAATCCCATCCCGTTCCACCGTCCGACTCCTTCACCCGGGCTACGACGCACCATCGCTACCACGAGTCGAACAATCGAGGATCTCGGAAACTCGAGACAAGA
>NZ_DIAX01000040.1 GCF_002414845.1 Gordonia sp. UBA5067
CCACGCAAACGCCCGAGCCGCTGCCAGCCCCCGCCCGGAGCCCCAGCGCCGCTCCAAGGGCACAACTGCCGAACCGTCCAGCGGCCGATCGCCGGCCTGGCCGCGGACACCCGCCCACCCCGTCGATGGGTCCGCAGCGCAGTCGCCCCACGAAAAGGCGGCGTCTCGCGTCGGTGCGCGGCGTCGTCAGTCTGGCGCTCATCGCACTGGTCGCCGCCATCGTCGCCGCCGCCGGGGGACTCGTCTATTTCGACGGCAAACTGCACCGGGTGAACGCATTGTCGTTCGCCGGCCGCATCGGCCCCACACCGGGCACGAACTGGCTCGTCGTCGGCACCGACTCGCGCGACGGGCTGACCCCGGCCGAACGAAGAAAACTGTCCACCGGGCCCGACGAAGGCGGTGCCCGCACCGACACGATGATGCTCATCTCGACACCCACCAGCGGTAAGACGGCAATCATCTCGATCCCGCGCGACCTCTACGTGGAAATCCCCAACGGCTACGGCCATCACAAGATCAACGCGGCTTTCAACATGGGCGGCGCGCAACTGCTGGTCCGGACCGTCGAGTCGATTTCCGGCGTGCACATCGACCACTACGCCGAAATCGGCTTCGGCGGGTTCGCCCATGTCGTCGACGCCGTCGGCGGCATCCACGTCTGCCTGAAGGAGCCGCTCCGCGATCCCAAGGCCGGTCTTCGCTTGAAGGCCGGCTGTCAGGATATCAACGGCCGCCAGGCACTCGGGCTGGTCCGTAGCCGCGACTTCCCCAATGCCGACCTGCAACGCGTGGTCAATCAGCGCAAGGTATTCGCCGCCCTGATGGCCAAGGCGACCAGTCCCGGGGTGTTGCTCAACCCGTTCCGCCTTCTCCCCTTCGCCAACGGGATCGTTGACGCCTTGACCGTCGACACCGACGACCGGTCGTGGAATCTACTAGCCCTTGCCTGGTCCTTGCGCGGATCCCCGACGATGGCGACCGTGCCCACCGGCGGCCCGATGTGGAGTCAAGACGGCGACTCCCTCGCCATCGGCAGCAATACCGAGCAATTCTTCGCCCGGCTGGCCCGCGGCCTCGCCGTCGACCCCGGAACCAGCAACGACGGCGGGGCGATCGGCTAGAGGTTGCCGCCCGCGGCCACCGGCGCGGCGGCTCCTTCACCGCCCTTGCCATTGATCTCCCGCTCGACGAAGGTCTCGAGGTCGAAGATGTTGCCATTCGCCCGCTCGGCGATGGTGAGCAGCGTCGTCATCGTCGCGACTTCCTCGACCTGCTCCTTGAGGAACCACTGCATGAATTGCTCGCCGAGATAGTCGCCATCATCACGCGCGACGCGGGCCAGATTGACGATCTGCTCGGTGACGTCTTGCTCCTGCCCGAGCGCCAACTTGATCGGCTCGGTGTAGTCGCCGAACTTGTTGCGGGGCGGGTCGATGCCGGGGATCTCCACAGCCTGATCCCGGTCGAGGAAGTACTGCACGATCATCATCGCGTGGTTGCGCTCTTCGACCGCCTGCTCGTAGAAGTGTTGCGCGAGTCGCGGCATGTCCTCGTTGTCGTAGTACACCGCAATGGCGGTGTACTGCTGGCTTGCGGCGAACTCGTTGGTGATCTGATCGGCCAGCAGCTGCTGGAACTTCGTCCGTTGCGTCATCGTGCCATCGTAAGGCCAACGGCTAGACCCGCAATGTCACCTGCCGGGTACGGATTCCGGCGCGGGACCGCCGCTGCTCGGCGGTGAGCTCAGCGGTATCGGCCATGGCCGCCACCAGCCAGGCGTCGAACTGGTCGAGACCGTCATACCAATGCTCGGCCTGCTTCGCGACATCGAGGTCGAAAACGGGGACGAGCAGGCCGTGGGTGCGGAACGAGCCCGCGAAGCGCGAACCCTCGCCCAGGGTGAGGCGGCCGGCCGCATGCAGCCGCGCGAGCGCCGTCATCACCGCATCCTCGTCCTCGGGCCGAACCCACCGCAGATGTGCGCGGTCGCCGGCATTGACCCACCACGGCGCGCCCAGCCCACTCTTGGCAGTCATTCGCGCGGTTGGCAGGATCGTGTCGGCGGCCCGGTTGAGCATCTCCTGGACCCCCGCGTCGAGCGGCGCCCCCGGCGCGTACCACCACGAAAAGTCCTCGTGCACGGTGATGTCGAGCGGCGCGCCGACGTCGATCAGCTCGGCCAGGGTCGTGTTCGTGGCCGTGCCCCGGTACGGTTCGCCGGCCTTCGCATGGGCCGCCCATTCGATCGCCGCGGCGAACTCACCGGTGATGTCACCCGGCTCCGGATCGATCTGCAGGCCGGCGAATCCCTCGCGTGCCCCCTTGCCGTCGCGCACCATCGCGCCCACGGCGCCGGGTAGCACCGTCGCCACGCTGACGTGGTTGCGGACGCCGTCGTTCTGCACCGACGGGCCGGGGTCGTCGTCCGGTACGACGGACGTCAGTTCGGGCTCGGGCGGCCCCGCCTCCAGCAGTGTCAGCCGCGCCGTCGCCGACGACACGAATGCCCGCATCGCAACGAGATCGCACTCGGCGGCGAGCCCGGCGAACGGGCGTCTCGGTGCCGCCGCGGCGGCCTGGCGTTCCTTGCGCGCGGCGACCCGCTCGGCTCGATCGCTACCCGGTCGTGGTCCGCTGCCGCGTTTGCTCTTCTTACCCATGGTTCAACCTTGTCACACGATCGGGTGTCGCCGGCCGCTAGCCGAGGCGCCACCGGGACGGACTCAGACCGTGACCAGCCAGTCACGCACATTCGCCGGATGGTTCGTCGCGATCCAGCGCACCCCGATCTCGGCGCACATCGCCACGTCGGACTGTTCGTCGACCGTCCAGCAGTAGGTGACCCGGCCGGCGGCCGCGGCCCGGTCCACCAAGTCCGGGTGCAGGCGAAGCGTGTCGATCGACGGCCCGATCCCCGTCGCACCGACAGCGGTCGCGGCGCTGCCGCCGAGAACCCGCGCGGTGTCGCCGAGCAGGATTGTCGGAAGCATCGGCGCGTGCCGGCGGATCCGCCACACCCCCGCCGATGAGAAGGAAATCACCACTGCTCGACTGTGATCGGCCGACGGCGGCGATGCCACGGAGAAGCGTCGCAACATCGCCAGCAGCTTCTCCTCGACCAGGCTTCCGAACCGGACCGGATGCTTGGTCTCGATGAACAGCCGAACCGGCCGATGCCAGTCCAGCGTCAAGGTCAGCAACTCTTCCAGGGTCAGTACCGTCGCCGGCTTCCCCCCGTACCAGCTCCCGAAGTCGTAGTCGCGCAGTTGCGCCAGCGGCAACTCGCTGACGATCCCACTGCCATCGGAGGTGCGGTCGATGGTGCGGTCATGAACGCATACCAGCTCGCCGTCGGCGGTGAGCCGCACGTCGCACTCGAGCCCGTCGGCTCCCTGCGTCAGCGCGAGCTCATAGGCGGCCAGGGTGTGCTCGGGCGCATCGCCGGACGCACCTCGGTGCGCGACGACGGCGGGCTTGCCGGATCGCGATACCCGCGCGGCGGTCACGCGTTGACCCAGCGGCGGCGGGGGCGAATAGTCCCCTCGACAGTGGTCGGACTGAAGACCTGGATCAGCCGGGGCACCATCCACCAGGCAAAGGCCGCTGACACGATCGCCGAAACAATGGTCCAGACCAGGGAGTCGGCCTGAGTCTGCAGGCTGCCGCTGCGGCTGCCGGCCCACCGGGTGAGGATGGCGATGAGCGCGAACGCGTTCACCAGCGCCCACGCGACCCAGATCTTCCGCAGGGCGGCGAGAGACCTCGGCCCGGACACACGCTCGTCGACCAGCGCCGCTTCGCGGACCACAAACGGACCGCTGAACACATTCCCCAGCGGTACCACCGAACACAGCCACAGCACCCAGCGCGGACGCGGATCGAGCCGGTGCCCGTGCCGGTACGCCAGCACCCGCATCGCCACCACCCATCGGCCGAAGTAGAACAGCCCGTACACC
This sequence comes from Gordonia sp. UBA5067, assembly GCF_002414845.1. GTDB lineage: Bacteria > Actinomycetota > Actinomycetes > Mycobacteriales > Mycobacteriaceae > Gordonia > Gordonia defluvii. The sequence goes on from NZ_DIAX01000040.1 coordinate 3,960, forward strand.
GCGGCCGCCACCGCCGCGAGGCCGCCGAGCACGGCCAAACTCGATGTCGCAATATCGAGCCAGCCCGGGATCAACCGTCCGCGGCCGAGAATCGTGACCGCGTACCGGATCAGATGGAACAGGGCGCACAGCGCCAGGGCGATCGCACTGTAGCGGGCGGCGCCGTTGAACCGCATCGCTTCGGCACGCGCCTGCTGTTCCGCGGGAATCTCCCGCCAGCTCGCCGGCAGGTCCGGCAGGCCCCACGCCGGGATGGCGGTGTAGCGCGGCGTGGCCCGCGTCCCGGTATTGCGCGGTCCGCGGCGCGGGGCTGGGCGCGCCTCCGGCGGTCGCTGGGCGACCCAGCGCACCTTCGCCTCGCTACCGCGACGGTATCCGGCGACTCGCTGACGCGGTACCTGCCGATCCGGGAGCCGAGGCTGCGCGAGCGCCTGCGCCACCCGATCACCGGTGACGACAACCAGAATGCTGTTGCAGCGCGGACAACGCGTCCGCCCCGCACGGTGGGGAGCCTGAATTCGACAGGTACGACACAGGTCGACCAGCCGGTCGTCGGACGGTTCGGTCATCGGGACCTCATTCCGCCGTCTCGACCGGCTTACCGCTGGCCTCCCAGGCAACCATGCCGCCTTCGACGCACACCGCGTCGCGGCCGACGTGTTCGAAGTATTCGAGCATCCGGAACGACCGACCACTCGTGCGGCAGATGACGAACACCTCCGCGTCGGGGTCGATCTCATCGATTCGCTCCGGCACCTGGCCGAGTGGGATGTGCAGCGCACCCCGGATATGGCCGTCCCGCCACTCGTCGGGCTCACGGATATCGAGCAGCACCTTGTCAACCTCGTTGGTGAAGTCGTCGGGCAGCTCGGTAACCGGCACCTGCTCGAATGCGGGCATGCTTCCATCGTGGCACACGTCGGCGATCGGGGAGGCATCAACGTCGGCCCGTCAGCTGCTCGACGGTCGCTGGTCATCGCCCTCGCAACCGGCACGCCCGCTAGCGCTTCCGAGCCGAACCAAGATATCCACAGGTCGGAGCACACCACCGGGCTTGTCGTCCACGAGGTGCGGCCGGGCATGTCTTCACGAAAGTGAACGGACCATGACCACCTCCGGTCTGGCGAGCAAGAATTGTGACTAGCGTCACGCAAACGGGGGAAATGTGGCGGACTTCCGACACTATGGCGAATTCTCGGCGTCGGTTCGCGCCATCTTCGACCCGTTCCCACAACCAGCCACGGCCTGTGGATACCGTGTGGATAACTGTGGATTTCGACTACTGAGCTGCCACAAACGCCGTCAGGCGCTGCGCCTCCTGATCGACTTCGCGGCGCTGCGCGGGGCCGACGTCGGTGAGATAGTCCACGTCGACCGACCGGTCGGCAATCCGCCACGTCCCGGCCAGGCGCCCGTCCACGAGCACAAATCCCGGACTGCGGCCATTGCGCGTGACGGTCGCGGCGTACAGGCCCGGATCGGCGATGCGAATCCGATCGGCCGGCGCCTGGGCCACCAGGATGTGGTCGAAGGGCGCGATCAGCCGAACCGGCGCCGACTCGTCTCCGGCGGAGATCGAAAGGCCCTCGAGGTCGTAGAGCTCCTCCCCGTTCGGGCCGTCGATTCGGGTCAGCTCCCAATCGTCCGTCATCTGCTGCACGAGCGACCGCAACCCAGTCAGACCGGACCACGTTTGGATCCCGGCAATGCTCGCCGGCCCGAAGCCCCGCAGGTACATACTGATCAGGTCGCGGCGGGCCTCGTCGCCGATGACCGCGGGCTCCCCGGGCCCGATCCAGTCATCGAGCAGGGCATACGCCGGTTCATCGGATCCGGATGAACGCCACGTTCCTCTCGGCGGTACCTGCACCAGATGTAGACCGCAGCGCACCACCGCCATCAAGTCGGCGACCGGAGCCGTCGGCCACCGCTGCCCGAGCAGGTCGCGCAACTCGCGGACCGGCATTGCGGCCCCGTCGATAGCCTCCCGAGCCGCGTCGACGACGGCCCGGGCGTCCACGCCGCCGGGCAGCGGATGGGATCGGCGGACGGCCGCATCGATCCGCGGCTGCACCAGGGCACGCACCCACCGGGCGTCGTGCGCGTCCATCGTGAGGAGCGTCCCGCGCAGCACCACGGACCGGACAATCTCCCGCTCGAGCAGGAGATCGTCGTAGTCGACGGGATCGAATCGGTCGATCCGCGCCCACAGTGCGACGAAGGGCGGTCGCGGGTCCTGGGCCTGCATTCCGACGCAGCGGTCGAGGACCTCGATGACATCCTCATCGATACGCGCCAACAGATGCTGCCGAGCAAGGAGGGTGCGGTTCCATTGCTCGAGAGATATCACGACGGGAAGTTGACCCCGGTGGCCGCGTGACAGCGGTAGCCGGCGGGGTTCTTCGCCAGATACTGCTGGTGGTAGTCCTCGGCGTAGTAGAACTGCCCGTCGCCGATGTCGCCCAGCTCGCCGATCTCCGTCGTGATCGCGCCGTACCCCGCCGCCGACAGCGCCGGCGTGAAGCGCTCGGCGACGGCACGCGCGGTGCGGACGTCAGCGGGCGAGCAGGTGAAGATCGCCGACCGGTACTGGGTGCCGACGTCGTTTCCCTGCCGCATGTCCTGGGTCGGATCATGCGTTTCGAAGAAGATGCGCAGAATGGCTTCGAGGTTGGTGCGCGCCTCGTCGAAGACGACCAAGACGGCCTCGGCATGCCCGGTGCGCGCCGAGCAGACTTCTTCATAGGTCGGATTGGGCGTGTATCCACCGGCATAGCCGACAGCGGTCGTATAGACGCCGGGCACCTGCCACATGATCTCCTCGACACCCCAGAAACAACCGCCGCCAAGGATCACCGCATGCCGTCCCGGACCCCAGTCGCACAGCCCGCCTGCTGACCCCATCGGGGCACCGAGAACCAGATTCTTCGACGCGACCGGCGTCGGTGTTCCCCGTCCCGGCAGCGCAGCTATGGAATCGACCATCGTCTGCTTTGCGTGCGAAGAGCCCCAAGACATAGCTGCGATTCTACGCCGCGGAACGCCCGCCCCGGTGCGGCGGAAGACGGTTCCGATAGCCGAATTTGAGATCTCCAACTACCGATGTCTATGATGAGCATCACATCGGCCTGTGATGCAGTTCACTGGTCGGGGGCGGTGCGCCGGAGATCGAGGGACCGGGAATCGCACGGTACGGACGACGACCCGGGTACGGAAGTTCAGAAGGTAGGGGGACCACAACCATGGCGATGACCACGCATCTGACCGACCTGTCGACGGACAACGGGCCGACGTACAACATCTCCGGCTCCTGCCTGTGGACGCTGGCGACCATCGTTCCGCTGACGATCCTGCTGCTGATCCTCGCGTTCTGACCGCACGGCCCGGGCATCGTGCTGACGGGCCCACCACAGAGGGATACGGTGGAAGGGTCAACCGACCTGAAACCGCGAAGGGAAGACCTGTGGCTGAATACACCCTGCCCGATCTGGACTACGATTTTGGCGCGCTCGAGCCCCACATCTCTGGCCGCATCATGGAACTCCATCACGACAAGCATCACGCGGCATATGTGAAGGGCGCCAACACCGCACTGGAGAAGCTGGCCGCGGCTCGCGAGGACGGCGCCATCGCCGACAAGGTTTTCGGCCTTTCGGCCAACCTTTCGTTCCACCTCGGTGGTCACACCAACCACTCCATCTTCTGGAAGAACCTGTCGCCCAACGGGGGCGGAGAGCCGACCGGCGACCTGGCCGACGCCATCAACAACGACTTCGGTGGTTTCGCCAAGTTCCAGGCGCACTTCACCGCGGCCGCCTCGACCCTGCAGGGTTCGGGCTGGGCGATCCTGGGCTACGACACCGTCGGCCAACACCTAGTGATCCAGCAGCTGACCGATCAGAGTGGCAACACCTCCGCAGCCCTGATCCCGATCGTCATGCTCGACATGTGGGAGCACGCGTTCTACCTCGACTACCAGAACGTGAAGCCCGACTACGTCAAGGCATGGTGGAACGTCGTCAACTGGGCCGACGCCGGTGAGCGCTTCGACCGCGCCCGCACCCAGGGGGCCGGGCTGGTCGTCCCGTCCTGACCAAATTCGTCTGATATAGAAAGCGCCGAGGGCAGATTGCCCTCGGCGCGCTCTATTTCAGACGAAATTCGCCGTCCGCCTCTACATCGCGCCCTCGATGAGAAGCGACCCGGCGATCGCGGCGGCCAGGACGACCGCCATGATGCCCAGCGCGATGTAGTCAATCCGCCCCGGGCGCGCCGCATCAGCCGTCAGTCGCCCGGTCCCCCCGCGAGCGGTGATCGCCTCCCCCATCTCCCCGGCACGGCGCAACGCCGACGACAACGCCGCCACCACCATGTCGACCAGGGTCAGTTGCGCTGCCGGATGCCGAACGTTCGACGGTGCGCGCGGGCGCAGCCGATGCACCGCACGCAGGACCATCAACTCGTCAACCATCAGCGGCAACGACCGCAGGCACAAGGCAATGACGACCGCCCATTCATCGACGGGCAACCGCAACCAGCGCAACGGGGTCAGCAACGTGGCGATGGCGGGGGCGAGTTGCGCCGCCGGCGTGGTCCACACGACCAACACCGAAACCGCGATCACCAGCAGACCCAGCAGTACGCTGCGGGCGGTGACCAGGCCGCCGGAAACCCCGGCCACCAGGGTCGAGAGCCCGACACTCGCCGCCGCCAGCGCCCACAGCCACCACGGCGGCTTGGGCACTGCGCCCAGCGGTATGCCGGCGAGCAGCGCGACACCCACGACGACGACGGCGACCGCGCCGAGCGCCGGCCACGACGGCAGCACCCACATGAGTACGCCGACCAGCGCGATCGCGATCAGCTTTGTGCCCGCCCACAGACGATGGATCACCGAGTCCCCGGGGATCTCGCGCAACGGCAGTCCGTTCACCACGCCACCCCCGTGGTGACCGCGTCCACCAGCACGCCGTCGACCAACTCGACCTGACGGTCACAGACCGCCGCGATCTCGTCGAGGTCGTGGGAGATCACGATCAGGGTGAGGCCGGCCGCCCGCATGCGCCCGAACAACGCGACGACGTCGGCCCGGGCCTGCGGATCAAGGCCGGCCAGCGGCTCGTCGGCGACGACAATCTCCGGGTGCCCGGCCAGCGCGCCGGCGAGGACCCCGCGGCGCATCTGCCCGCCCGAGAGAGCGTCAGTGCTGCGCGCGGCGAACTCCCGAGGCAACCCGACTTCGTCCAGGAGGTGGGCAACCTCGAGGCTGCCCACCTCGACGCCGCCGGCGGCCTGAATGTCCTCGCCCAGCGTGGGCCGCTGCAGCTGCAGTCGCGCGTGCTGGAAAGTGAGCTTCACCGCGCCGACCTGCTTGCTGATCGGCGATCCGTCGTAGTGCGCTGTTCCCGACGTGGGGACGGTGAGTCCGGCGAGAATCCAGGCGAGGGTCGACTTGCCCGAGCCGTTGCCGCCGACGATGAGCAACCCCTCACCGCGGGCGACCCGCAGGGTCACCTCGCGCAGCGCAGTCACCTCCCAGGGCGAGCCGGACAGATAGCGGTGACCGATGCCGTCGAGCTCGATCAGGGTCTGCCCCGGCCGGTGCGGCGAGATCGGTGGGCTCGGCCGCACCGGCTGGCTCGGCACCTCGAATTCCCCTGCACCGGCCAACCAGTGCGGTGGCGCCTGGTCGACCTGTCCGTCGCGAAGGTGCACGACGCGGTCAGCCGCGGCCGCCTCGTCGGCGCGGTGGGTGATCAGAACGACGGCAAGCCCGCGCCGCCGCGGTAGTGCCGCCAGCACGCTGAGCAGTTCGCCGCGTCCGGCCGGATCCACCATCGCCGTCACCTCGTCGGCGATGAGCAGAGCCGGATTCCGGGCCAGGGCGGCCGCCAGGGCGAGCCGCTGCTGTTGTCCGCCGGACAGGTCGGCGGTGTCGCGATCGGCCAGCCCGGCCAGACCGACCTCGGCCAGCAGCTCCTCGACGTCGATGCGCACGTCGTCGGGCAGTCCCCACACGACATCGTCGGCGACACGGGCCCCGAGCATCTGTGTCTCCGGTCGTTGCAGCACCATCGCCGTGCCTCCCGGGCATCCGAGCCCGGGATCACCGGGCCGCCGGACCCGGCCGGTTGTCGGCGCGCGCCCGGCCAGAATCTTGGCAACCGTCGACTTGCCCGAGCCGTTGGGTCCGACGATCGCAACGAACTCACCCGGGGCGATGCGCATCGAGACGTCCCGGAGCGCGGGTTCGCGCGCACCGGGATAGCGAAATCCCACCTGCTCGAGTTCGACGGGCAGCGGACCCGGGGTGGACACGGCGATCCTACGACTCGGCTCATCGAGGGTGTCGACGCTCGGGATGGCGCGGACCCGCTCAATCACCCCGCCGACCAGCCACCAGGCGACGAACAGCGAGAGCACCGTTCCCGTCGCGCTGCTGAGCCACAGCCACGCCCACCAGTACTGCACGATGGCCGTGGACATCGTGCGCAGCCCGTCGGCGATCTGCCCGACGGCCTGGCCGCCGCCGGGCAGACGAGTGCCGATTTCGTCGAGTGCTTTGGCGAACCCGGTGACGGTGTTCTCCAACGACTCGAGCAACAATCGCCGCAACGGAACCAGGACCACGAACACCAGGACCGACAGGCCGCCCATGATCGGGGCCACGAGCAACGATGCCGCGGCGAACGACCAGAGTCCCCGCCGGCGGCGCTTCAGCTCGCCGACCAGACCGCCGATCACGCCGGCCCCCACCACCGACACCGCGGCAGACAGGCCGGCCAGCGCGAAGGAGACCCCGGCCGCGGCGACGACGACGGCGATCAGCGCGCGCGGCCGGGTCCGCTGACCCACCAGCGCCATCGGCACCGGCGCGAGCAAGGCCACCGAGGTGAGGATCGGCAGTACCTGTGCGACGACGATCGTCGCGACGGTGAGTCCGCCCAGCACTGCTGCCAGCGCGATCTCATGGGGACGCAGTGGGCCCGCAATGTGCTCTTCAGACATATCGGTTCCAGTTTGCCCGATCATGTGTGAGAGTGCGCTGAGTAGGCTGGGCCAATGGCTGAGACGACGAAACTGATCTGTGCGTTGCACGGCGACGGCCTCGGCGACCTTCTGCGTTCCAGCTCGCTCCGCGACGAACTCCGGGCGGCCGGCGCGACGCGGCTGCAGGTCAACATCGATGATCGCGATGTTGCGGGGGCGATGCGATTCGGGCCCGGCAAAGCGGTCACGGGCGTGGTGTCGGTCTGGACCGATGCCGAACGGGACATGCCAGCGCTAACCCACCTGGTCGCGACGATCGGGGCGGCGGTAGCCGAACCAGATCTGCACGCCTACCGGGTCACCGAGAAGGTCCGGCTCGATCCGGCGCCCGGCCCTGACGGGGTGCGGGCCGACGTGCTCGCCCAGGTCGCGCTGCTGCGGCGTCCACCGACGATGAGCCCCCCGGACTATCTCGAGTACTGGTTGGTGCAGCACACGCCCATCGCGATCCGCACCCAGAACACCTCGGCATACATCCAGAACATCGTCGAATCTCCGCTCACGCCGACCTCGCCCCCCGTTGCGGCCATCGTCGAAGAGCATTTCCCGATGGCCGCGATCAGTGACCCCCACGCCTTCTACGGCAGTCGCGGCGATGAGGCGGAACGGAAGCGTCGAGTCGCCGAACTCATGGAGAGTGTCCATCGCTTCGGCGCCGACGACGGGCTCGATCTGGTTCCCAGCAGTCGCTATCAATGGGCGCTGCGGCCGTAGCACCCGAGTTCAGCTACGCGAGCGCAGCCTCGGCGATGTCCGGCGGATCCTGGGGCAATCCTTGTTGCTGGCGCAGCACCTTGATGAGCTCGTTGACGACGGTCACCTTGTCGCTGGAAAGACCGGCCAGGCGAAAAGCAGCGAGCTGGATGTCGGTATCGGCCTGCATGCGCAGCTTGTCGATCTCCGTGCGCGTGCGCTGCGCGGCCGAGTCCTCGAGGAAGTAGTGGACATCGACGCCGAAGGCCGCTGCAATTCCCTCGACCGTCCGGAACGACGGCGACTTGGCCTTCCCGGAACGCAGTTGGCTCAGATAGGACTCACCGAGGCGAAAGCCGCGCGAGGTAGATCGCTGCGCGATCGCTTTAGCACTGTAGGCGCGGCCGTTGGGGCCGGGAACCGTGCGAAACAGCTCCTCGAGACGTCGCGCGAAGAGACCCGGCTCGACTTCGGCAGCGCCCGCGGCGGTGGCGCGGTTCTCAGGTGCCGTCATGTGCTACTCCAGTCGCCGTCCCCGATCGGGAACCTATCGTGAATATTCTTCAGAATACCCCCATCTTGGGGCGTCCTGGGATCACCACGTCAGCGCCCCGCGCCCTCCGATGTGCTCCCGGCGCACGTCAATGGTGGTCGGAATCTCCACAATACAGTTACATGCAAGTTCAAGCTCCATCGCCACGCCCGAAACTCGCACCAGGGAGAGTTCGGAATTCGCGGTCGATGGCGACGCCGACGACCGCTGGCGACTTCAGTCACCGCCCTCGCCCGGGATGTGTTCGGCCGCCGGCCGTCGAAGCACATCGCGCATCGTCGGCAGCTGGCCGACGGCATCCCCGTCCATCCACTCGCGCAGCACCTTCGTGGCCCGAACGTCGTCCTCGTTGTACTGCAGCAGCCGAACCCGCTGGGCATCGTCGGGCGCGGCGCCACCCAACCCGACCGCCGTCGCGTACCAGTCCATCGACGCGGCACCACCGGCCTCCTCATCACGCCACTGGAAGCCGGCGATCGGCGCGACCCGCTTGAGGCCTTTGCCGTTGGGGCAGAAGAAGTTCGACGACACCGCCGCGAAGACGTCGACCCAGTGCGGGGAGGCGATGAAGTCCTCGACCTCGTGACTTGCCGGGATGCCCGGCATCCCGGCGAAGCGGTGGGCCGACCCACGCAGCCACCGGTTCTCGGCCTGTTCGGAATAGCAATACGCGGCGAAGGTCTTCCCGTGCGCCCGCGCATCCGCCATCTCCTCGTGCAACCATTCCCAGAACGCCGCGAACGACCGTGCCTCCGCCGTCGTCGGTAGCGGTCGCCAGGTCACGAACGGCCGATAGACCACGGGCCGAGAAGTATCGGTCCGGTCGGTCAGCAGGGTTCCCCAGAGGTACGCGCCATCCTCGCCGTAACTCTCCATGTCGACATCAACCTCGACGTCGGCGCGCGCAATGGGCGTCGCCACCGACCGGCGCACGAGCCGATCGCCGGTCTGGTAGCACCGCGCCGCGGCGATCGCATCGGGAAACGAACCGTTGCCCCACTGCGCGGGCTCATCGTCGACGGACAGCTGAGCAAGTCCGGCGACGGTCGTGATCCCGCTGGCCCGCAAGCTCTCTGCCACCATGCCGTTCACCACCAGACTCACATCGTCCCGAGCCTTCAGGTCGGCCTCGCAGCGCGGCCACCATCGGCAGTCCCGGCACTCGCTGATTCGGCTCGGCTGCGTCGACGCCAATTGATCGACGACGGCGAGTCGCTCATAGGTCAGACGCGCGAATTGCGGGCGCAACGATCCGACGTCGAGCACGGCGATACAATCGGCGTCCATGCCGATGACCCCCGCGTGCCACTGCCGCGCACCCCGCTCACCGGACAGCCCGGCGGCGACGAGTAACTCGGTGAGATGCTGCACCCGCTGCTGATCGCGACGGTTGGGGCGCAGGGTCCGCGTCGCGTCGGGCATGGGCAGCCAGGACCACAGGGGGCTGGTGAGGATGGTGCGCGGCGTCTCGCCGCTGCCATCGGCCACCGGTTTCCGGGCACCGGTCGGGACCGGTCTGGTCACGCGGTGGTTCACCACGATCACCGGGATGTACCCGACGCCGTCGTGCACCAGCAGTTCGCAATGACCTCGGCGGCGGTCGAGTGGGTCATCGGGCAGTGCCGCGTTCCAGATCCAGCGCGCACCGCGCTGCGCAGCGGCCAGCGTCTGCGACACGCGAACTTCCCGTGTCCCCCCGTTGACGACGACGAATGCCGCCGAAGATTCGTCGCTGTGAATCGACCGCAACACCTCGCGCACCTGCGAACGGTGGAGGGCCGCGGCTTCCTTGCGGCGGACGACTTCGGCCGAATCGTCGGCCACGGGGCGCTCCCCCGACGCCGCGGGCGAGTTGTCCAGCGCCAGTCGATGCGCGCACCCGGAGAGATCGCGGGCGGCCAGCAGCACTGTTGCCGCGTTTCGCGTCACCGCACTCATTCTCACCGCCTCCACCGCTGCCCGTCGGCGGACGGGGAATTGACTCCCAACCTAACCGATGGGTCCGACGCCGCACCCCAACGACCGGCGTCACCGTCCCCGGGGCACTAGGGTGGCCGCATGGGATTGTTCTCCACGAGTGGGCAGCGCCCGCCGCGCGCCGAACGGCGAGCCGAGAAGAAGGCGGCGAAAAAGGCGGCCAAGCAGCGCGCCAAATACGAGGCCAAGTACGACGCCAAAGAGCGGCGTACCGAGGCCCGGCGCCGCGAGCGGGACGACCTGCAGGGGCGGCGCCGCACCGAACGGCGGGCCGATCGCGCCCACCGGCGCGAACAGCGCGCGACATCACAACAGGTCAAGCACGAGTCCAGGGTGGCAATCGCTGACGCCAAGGCCCGAACCGCGGAGCTTGAGGCGGCTGCCAATAAGAAGAAGTTCACGCCGCAAAATGCCCGCCGCGTGCTGTCCGTCGCACGCATCGTTGCGCCCATCCTCGGCCCGATCGTCTACCGGGGCGGGGTGGTCGCGCGGGAAAAGCTGGCCGACTACCAAGCCTCGCGCGCCGGCGTGGCACCGGAGACGCTGCGACAATTCGCCGGCAAGGGCGCGCCGCTGGCCGCCCGGATCGCGACCGCTCGCGATGCCCTGCGCGCGCTGCCCCTGACGGACTCGAGTGCCGACGCAGCGGCTTTCTCCGCGACGATGGACGCGCGTCTGATCAATCTCTCCCTTGCGGTGGACACGGCCGAGTCGATGAATCCCGGTGCACGCAAAAGTGCGCACCGAGCGATCAGCAATGAACTGTCGGCGATCGACGCCGATATCCTCGCCCGGTTGGGCGTGGCAAACTAGCCGGGCCCCCACTACGGGACAATGATGCCGCTATAGGCCGTGCACTGCTTCCCGTCGGGAGCAAGACGACACAGCCGGAACTGCTTGCCGTCGTACCCGGTCAGTGTGCTCCACTGCCCCCACACGGGCCCGGAGCCGGGCGGGGCGACCGCCAACTGCTTCCACGGCGTCCCCACCTTCTGGCGGTATTTCACACTGCGCTGCTCCAGTACCACCGGACTGCCACCGTGATCGTGGGTGAGCATGAACGCGCCGTTGTTCGGCGCGACGAACGTCACCGACCAGGCGGTTCCGTACCAGTCGGCCAGTCGCACCGCAGCGGCCGGATGCGGTGCCGGTAGACCGGGTACACCCGGAAAAGCACCGGCCGGACCCGACCCGATCACACCGGCCGCAACCGCGACCGTCGCGGCCAGCACCGTGCGCTTCATCGTCGTCCGCGTTATCGTCGTCCGCGTTATCGTCGTCATAGCAGGCCTACCGTCCGGGGAGGAATTTCAGTGCCTCCATGGCTTTGGGGGTCACTGCGAGAAAAAGGCTCTGCGGTATGCCGCGGACGCCGTCGATCCCGATGAACCGCTGCTCGGCGATCGTCTGCGGCTCGGTGTACTTCAGCAGGCCCTCCTCGCCGTGCCGGCGGCCGACGCCGGAGGCCCCCATGCCGCCCATCGGTGCCGCCGTCGAGCCCCACGCGGCGGCATAGCCCTCGTTGATGTTGACCGTGCCGGCGCGCAGTTGATCGGCGATGGCGTTCGCCTCCGCACTGCTGCCCGCGAAGACGCTGGCGTTGAGGCCGTACTCGGTGTCGTTGGCCAGCTTGATCGCCTCGTCCACCGAGTCCACCGGATAGACCGCCACGAGTGGGCCGAACGTCTCCTGTTTGAAGCAGGCCGCGGCATCGGTGACGTCCGCGAGGACGGTCGGCTCAAAGAAGAACGGCCCGAGGTCATCGCGCCGCTTACCCCCGGCGAGCACCTTCGCGCCGTGGGCGATGGCATCGTCGAGGTGTGCCGTTACCGCTTCGACCTGCGCCGCGGAAGCCAGTGAACCCATGTCCACCGAGAAATCGTAGGCCGCTCCCAGCGTCATGTTCGCGACATGGGCGGCAAATCGCTTGGTGAACTCAGCCGCGACCGGCTGCTCGACGTAGATCCGCTCGATCGCGATACACAATTGTCCCGAGTTCGAGTAGCACGCGCGCGCCGCACCCGGCACCGCCTGGTCGAGGTCGGCACCGGCGGTGACGATGAGCGGGTTCTTGCCGCCGAGTTCGGCGGAGAATCCGATGAGTCGCCTACCGGCCTGCGCGGCCAGAGCCGAACCCGTCGCCGACGACCCGGTGAACATTACGTAGTCGCTCTGCGCGACGATCGCCTGCCCGACGACGCTGCCCGGACCGGGTACGACGGCGAACAATTCGCGCGGCAACCCGGCCTCGTAGAGCAACTCGGCCGCCGCCAACGCGCAATAGGGCGTCTGGCTATCCGGTTTGATGACGACGGCGTTGCCGGCCAGCAGGGCCGCGACCGCGTCGGAAACCGCGAGAGTGAGCGGGTAGTTCCACGGCGAGATGATGCCGACCACACCTTTGGGCTGGTAGCGCACCCGGACGCTCGTGGCGCCGGGAATCATGCCCTTGACCTTGTGCTCGGCCAGCGCCGCCGGACCGGTACTCGCGTAGTGCCGGGCGGTCAGCGCGACGTCGAGGACTTCTTCCTGGGCGTACTGACGCGCCTTGCCGGATTCCGCCTGGACCATGTCCATCAGCGCATCGGCGTCGCGATGAACCAGCCGCGCGAAGGCGTACAGGACCTCCGCCCGCTCCTGGGGAGTGCGGGCCGCCCAGCCCTGTTGTGCCACCCGGGCCGCGGCAACCGCGACCTCCAGGTCTTTGGCAGTACCGATCGGGATGTGCGACAGCTCCGTTCCGCTGAAGGCTTCGACGATCGGGCGCGTCTTGCGCTTGGCCGCGGGATCAATCGCCACGAGTTGGCTCAGCCGTTTGAAGACGGCCGGCGACGGTGCTGGCATGTGGCCTTCTCCTAGCCCTCGGGCCCGACGACGACGATGCCGTCGGCATCGGAGTAGAGGGTGTCGCCAGGGCGGAAGAGGACGCCACCGAATTCGACGGGAACGTCCCGCTCACCGGCACCGGTCTTCGTCGACTTGCGCGGATTGGTGCCCAGCGCTTTGACCCCGATGTCCATCCCGTCGATGGTGGCCGCGTCGCGGATGGCGCCGTTGATGACCAGACCTGCCCAGCCGTGGGTTCGGGCGCGCTCGGCGATCAGATCGCCGACCAGGGCGGTATGCACCGAGGCGCCACCATCGACAACGAGGACACCGCCGGGGTTGTCCTCGCCCAATACCTCTTTGAGAAGCGCATTGTCTTGGAAACAGCGGACCGTTGTCACGGTCCCGGCGAAGCTGCCCTGGTTGCCGAACCGGCGGAACTGTGTGTCGCAGCTGCGGACAGCGGCACCGATGTCGTCGACGAGATCGGCGGTGGGGACCGCCGAAGTCTTTTCCTCGGGTGAACTCATGGATGAATCCTATCCAAGTGCCCGGCCGTCGGGGCGTTGCACCGAAAGCGCTGTCATGGCTGCTGCGGTTTGGTGAGCGGGAACGGCAGGGATTCGCGGATCGAGCGCCCGGTGATCAGCATGACGATCCGGTCTACGCCCAGCCCCAGCCCGCCCGTCGGCGGCATGGCGTATTCCAGTGCCTGCAGGAAGTCCTCGTCGAGTTCCATGGCCTCGGGATCTCCGCCCGCTGCCAGGATGGACTGCTCGGTGAGCCGGCGCCGCTGCTCCACCGGATCGGTCAGCTCGGTGTAAGCCGTGCCCAGTTCAACGCCCCAGGCAACGAGGTCCCAGCGCTCGGAGACCCCGTCGATGGTGCGGTGGGGCCTGGTGAGCGGCGAGGTCGAGCTGGGGAAGTCAAAGTAGAAGGCGGGGGTGGTGGTCGTCGCCTCGCCGAAATGTTCATAGAGTTCGGCGACGATCTGACCGGCGTCCCACACCGGGCGCACCGGCACGCCGTGCGCACGGGCGATATCCCGCAGGGCCTCGGTGCCGGTCTGGGGGGTGATCGCCGCACCGACGGCGGTGGACACCGTCTCGTACACCGAGCGGCGCGGCCAGTCGCCGCTGATGTCGACGCGCTCGAATCCGCCGTCCCCGTCGGGGCGCACGACGACCGGTGACCCGTGGACGGCGGTGGCGGCCGCCTGGATCATCTCCTGGGCCAGCACCGCCATATCGCCGTAGTCGCCATGCGCGGCATAGGCCTCCAGGCTGGTGAACTCGGGGTTGTGGCTGAAGTCGGCGCCCTCGTTGCGGAAGTTGCGGCCGAGTTCAAACACCTTGTCCACCCCTCCGACACAGAGCCGCTTGAGGTAGAGCTCCGGCGCGATCCGCAGGTAGAGGTCGAGGTCGTAGGCGTTGATGTGCGTCGTGAACGGGGTCGCATTCGCCCCGCCGTGGATCTGCTGCAAGATCGGGGTCTCGACCTCCAAGAACCCCCGGTCGGCAAGGAACCCGCGCAGGGTCGTGATGATCGTCGAGCGGGCCGCCAGCATCTCGCGCGCCTGCGGGTTGATCGCGAGGTCCAGGTAGCGCTGTCGGACCTTGGCCTCGGGGTCGGCCAGGCCGGCCCATTTGTCGGGCAGCGGGTGCAGGCACTTGCCGAGCATCCGCCACGACGACACCAGCACCGACCGCTGTCCGGAGCGGGAGAAGCCGATCGGCCCGCTCACGCGCACCAGATCGCCCAGGTCCACCGTTCGCGCGAAGTCAAGGGCGCCCGGTTCGAGCGCCGCGGCGTCGACGACCACCTGCGTCTGCCCGGACCAGTCGTGCAGATTGGCGAACACCACGCCGCCAAAGTCCCGCAGTGCGGTGATCCGGCCGGCGACGGCGACCACGGAGCCGACCGCCGCCGCGGTCGCTTCGGCGACCGTGTGGGTTGGGCGCTCCGCGGGCCCGGCCGCGGGATAGCTCTCGACTCCCGCGGCGCGCAACCCGTCGAGCTTGCTCATCCGGACCCGTACCTGTTCGGGCCGGCGAATCGCCGGTACGCCGGCCTGTGCCTCGTCGGCGAGTTGCGCGGTGAGCGCGGCCAGATCGACGCCGGCGGGGATGGCCGCCGGCCCGCTGCGCTCCTTGCTCTTGCCGGCGAACCGCGGCAGCGAGATGAATCCCTCGGTCACGATCGCGGCGGTGCCCACCCGAGGCACGACGCGGGCATCCTCGAACGCGAGGTACCGCGGCACCCACTGCGGCCGGTACTTCGCATTCGACCGGTACAGCGACTCCATTTGGACGAACTGTGACGCGAAGGTCAGCACCCCGTGCATGGCACGCACCACCGGTCCGACGCCGAGCCGTTCGCCCTGTTCGAAGAACTCCCGGAACGCGGCGAAGTTGAGCGACACCTCCGTGATGCCGAATTCCTCGGCCTGCAGCATCAGTTCGACGACCATGAGCTCGACGATCCCGTTGACCGAGGACCGGTCGCGGCGCATGACGTCCAACGAGACACCGGTGCGGCCCCACGGCACGAAGGACAGCATGCCGACGGAACGCTCATCATCGGTGTCCGCATGCAGGACGGCCTCGACGAGGAGGCAGTCGCCGTCCAGCCGATCACCGAGGCGCCCCAGCGCCATCGCGAAACCACGCTCCTCCTCGGTGTCTCGCCACGCGTCGGCGAGCGCGACGATGCCGGCCATCTCGGCGGCGGGGATGTCCCGGTGCCGCCGGATTCGCCCGCTCAACCCCAGCCTGCGCGCCCGCGCCACGGCGTGGCGCACGTTGCGCATGTCGGGTCCGTTCAGGGTGAATCCGCGCGGGTGCAGGATCGCCTCGTCGCCGATGCCGAGCAGGCTCAGCCCGGCCCGCTCATAGGCGGCCGCGCCGCGCTCGCTGACGCCGATCGCGGCGGGATGCCACCCGAAGCGCTCACACTCGGCGAAGAACTCGGCGATGGCCGCCGACCACGATCCTGGGTCGCCGATCGGGTCGCCGCCGGCCATTCCGACCGACATCTCGACCCGGAAGGTGATCGCGGCCCGGCCGTCCGACGAGAACACCACGGCCTTGTCCCGCCGGGTCGAGAAGTACGCCAGCGAATCGTCGTCGTTGAACGTGGTGATCAACGCCCGGATCAGTGTTTCGTCGGGTTCGGCGATAAGGCCACTCAGCCGCTGCGAACGGAATAGCACCAGGGCCGCGGCCAATAATGCCAGTGCGCCGAACAGGCCGAGTAGGCCGTTGATCGGGCTGAACGACTGATGCCCGTCGAAGTTGTGCTGATCGATGGCGGCGAAGGCGACGACCCGGTTCGCCGCATAGGCCAGGCGTTCGTCGCGCGCAAGGGTGTCCGGGAACAATTCGACCAGTCCCCACCCCAGGAGCGTGCCCAGGATCAGGCCACCGACCAGGGTTGCCAAGGCGCTGAGGGCCGCTCCGCGTCGCACCCGGGTATAGAACTGTTTGCGGGTGACCACGAGGAACAGCAGTGCGACGAGGTCGATTCCGAGGCCGACGGCGGCGTGGGTGCGGTCCCCCGACACTCGCCCGTCGAGCCACGGCGGTACCGAGTCGATGAGGACCGCGACGTTGGAGCCGGCGTAGATCAGCAGGTAGCTCACCGAGATCCACCAGGCCACGCGTTTGCGGTGGCCCAGAGCGATCGCAATGAGCGTCAGCACAAAGGCCCAGGCGAAGCTCGTGTCGGGCATCGTGATGATGTAGTCGTCGATGAAGGTCCGCGGCACGTGCAGAAGGTGGCGGATTCGCGGCGACAACGAGGAGAGCAGCGAGAGTGCCGCGAGGACGCCCACAATCACCGACGCCGTATGCGGCGCATTGACCAGGACTCCGCGCGGCCGGGCCATCCGCGTGAGCAGGTTCCGCGAGCGCTCGTGGGCCGGACTCCCGGCTAACCGGCTCCCGGCGCTGTTCTTACTCGTCTGCTCCACCCGTTCACGGTAGCCGCTGCAACCGATCGGTCGCCCCTGCCGGGGGCGGGCCGGTCAGACCTAGACTGAGTCCATGGACGAGGTCCCCATTGACACCGACAACATCCGGCTCGGCCAGTTCCTCAAGCTGGCGAACCTCATCGACTCGGGCTCAGACGCGAAAGCAGTGATCGCCGACGGTCTGGTGCGCGTGAACGGCGAGGTCGAGCGCCGCCGAGGTCGCCAGTTGGCCCCGGGCGACCGAGTGGAATTCGCGGCGCACTCCGCGGTGGTGAAAGCTCCGTAGCACGAATCCTGCCGTCACCACCGGTCGGAGCGCGTGCCCCCGGCAGGCGCCGGGGGCGAGCAACTGTCAGCGCTGAGCCACCTGGGTGGGCACGATCGGCGCAGGCAGATCCGTCGAGCCCATCAGGAACCGATCCGCCGCCGCGGCCGCCGAGCGGCCCTCGGCGATCGCCCACACGATCAGCGACTGACCGCGCCCGGCATCGCCGGCGACGAAGACCCCGGGCACCGTCGAACTGAAGTCGCCGTCGCGCTTGATGTTGCCGCGCCCGTCGAAGTCCACGCCCAACTTGTCGAGTAGGTCGGCACGCTCTGGGCCGACGAAGCCCATGGCCAGCAGCACGAGATCCGCCTCGAGCTCGAAGTCACTGCCGTCGACCTTCTCAAATCGCCCGTCGACCATCTGCACCTCGTGGGCGCGCAATGCGGTGACCTTGCCGTCGGCTCCCCGGAACTCCTCGGTGTTCACACTGAACACCCGTTCGCCGCCCTCCTCGTGGGCCGAGGACACGCGGTACATCAGCGGATAGGTCGGCCACGGCGTCGACGCGGCGCGCTCACTCGGCGGGCGCGGCATGATCTCGAACTGATGGACGATCTCGGCGCCTTGGCGCAGCGATGTTCCCAAACAGTCCGCACCGGTGTCACCGCCGCCGATGATGATGACCTTCTTGCCCGTCGCAGTGATCTGGCCGTCGACCGCGTCGCCGAGCTGCACCCGATTGGCCTGCGGCAGGAACTCCATCGCCTGATGGATGCCGTCGAGTTCGCGCCCGGGGATCGGCAGATCACGTCCAATGGTCGAGCCGACGGCGAGCACCACCGCGTCGAAGTCCGCCCGCAGCTGCTCGACGGTCACGTCGACTCCGACGTTCACGCCGGGACGGAACACGGTGCCCTCGGCCGTCATCTGCGCCAGTCGCCGATCGATGATGTGTTTTTCCATCTTGAACTCGGGAATGCCGTAGCGCAGCAGGCCGCCGATCCGGTCGGCCCGCTCGAACAGCGTGACGCCGTGTCCGGCCCGGGTAAGCTGCTGCGCCGCGGCCAGTCCGGCCGGTCCCGACCCGACGACGGCCACCGACTTGCCGGTCCGCACCGTTGGTGGCACCGGCTGCACGCCGGTCGTGTCGAAGGCATTCTCAACGAGTTCGACCTCGACCTGTTTGATCGTCACTGCGGGCTGGTTGATGCCCAGCACGCACGAGGACTCACACGGTGCCGGGCACAGCCGCCCGGTGAAGTCGGGGAAGTTGTTGGTGGCGTGCAGGCGGTCAATGCCGTCGGCCCACCGATCCCGGTAGACCAGGTCGTTCCACTCCGGGATCAAGTTCCCCAGCGGGCACCCGTTGTGACAGAACGGCACACCGCAGTCCATGCATCGGCTCGCCTGCGTACGCAGGGTGTCCTTCTCGAAGTCGGTGTAGACCTCTTTCCAGTCGAGCAGTCGCAGCTCGACGGGACGCCGTTCGGGCAGCTCACGCTCGGTGTGCTTGAGAAATCCGCGTGTGTCAGCCATTTGCCGCCTCCATAATCGCGTCGTTGACATCACGGCCGTCGCGTTCGGCGGCCTCGATGGCGAGCAGAACCCGCTTGTAGTCGCGCGGCATCACCTTGCGGAAGTGCGCCCGCTGCGCGTCGAAGTCCGCAAGGATCGCCCCGGCAACCGGTGAATCGGTCTCATCGCGGTAGTCCGCGATCGTCTCCTGCAGGAAGGCGACATCGTCGACGCCGAGCTGCTCGATGTCCACCAGCTCCGGATTGAGGTTCTCCACCAGCCGGCCGTCGGGGTCGTAGAAGTAAGCGATACCGCCCGACATTCCCGCCGCGACGTTGCGGCCGGTGGCACCCAAGACCACCACCCGCCCGCCGGTCATGTACTCACAGGCATGGTCGCCCACGCCCTCCACCACGGCGGTGACCCCGGAGTTGCGGACACAGAACCGTTCGCCGGCGATGCCACGGAGATAGATGGATCCCGATGTACCGCCGAACCCGATGACGTTGCCCGCGATGATGTTGTCCTCGGCGACAAAGCCAGCCGGCGCCGTGCCGGCCGGACGCACGACGATCCGCCCGCCGGACAGGCCCTTGCCGACGAAGTCGTTCGCGTCACCGGCCAGTCGCAGCGTGATGCCGGCGGGGACGAATGCACCAAAGCTGTTGCCGGCTGACCCGGTGAACGCAATCTGGATCGTGTTGTCCGGCAGCCCGTGGGCGCCGTGCGCCTTGGTCACCTCGTGGCCGAGCATCGTGCCGACCGTGCGGTTGACGTTGCTGACCGACCGCGACAGCGAGATCGGTGCCGCGGTGTCGATCGCCGCCCGGCACTGGGCGATGAGGTCTTGGTCCAGCGCTCGGTCCAGTGCGTGGTCCTGACTTCGCGAGCAGTACCGGTCCTGGTTCATGAACGGCGACTCCACCTGGGCCAGGATCGGGCTCAGATCGAGCTTTCCGGCCTTCGCGTCACGCCAGTGCGCGAGCGCCTTGGACGTGTCGAGGGCTTCAACCTGTCCGACCGCCTCCTGCAGGGTCCGGAAGCCCAGCCGGGCCAGCAGTTCGCGCACCTCTTCAGCGATGTACCGCATGAAGTTCTCCACGAACTCGGGTTTGCCGGTGAATCGCTCACGCAGCAACGGATTCTGCGTCGCGACTCCCACCGGGCACGTGTCGAGGTGGCAGACGCGCATCATGATGCAGCCCGAGACCACCAGGGGTGCGGTCGCGAAACCGAACTCCTCGCCGCCCAACAGCGCCGCGATGACGACGTCGCGCCCCGTTTTGAGCTGTCCGTCAACCTGGACGACGATGCGGTCGCGCAAGCCGTTGAGCAACAGCGTCTGCTGGGTTTCGGCCAGGCCGATCTCCCAGGGGGCACCCGCATGTTTGAGCGATGTCAGCGGACTCGCACCCGTGCCGCCGTCATACCCGGAGATGAGCACGACATCGGCGTGCGCCTTCGACACGCCGGCCGCAACCGTTCCGACCCCGATCTCGGAGACGAGCTTGACGTGGATCCGCGCCTGCGGGTTGGCGTTCTTCAAATCGTGGATGAGTTGCGCCAGATCCTCGATTGAATAGATATCGTGATGCGGCGGCGGCGAGATCAGGCC
>NZ_DIAX01000069.1:0-18096 GCF_002414845.1 Gordonia sp. UBA5067
TTGCTCCCCCAACTGGACTCGAACCAGTAACCGTTCGATTAACAGTCGAATGCTCTGCCAATTGAGCTATGGGGGAATGGCGTTCGGCTCAGGTGAGCCGGATGTTGACTCTAGCGCATGGCCTGACCGGGGACAAAACCGCTGTTCAGCGGCTTGGCTCCGCATCCCAAATACCGGTGGCCGTTAGCCGGGCGGCCAAGCGCCGTGCCCCGTCGTCGAACTGTCGGCGGACCTGATCGGTGATGGCCGTGCGATCGCCGGCCCGGTAGCCCTCGATCAGTTTGGCGTGGCTGTCGACGGCGACGGAGCCCCAAGCGGGGTCGGCGGCATAGAGGCGGTGCGGTGTGTAGTGGGTCGCGTTCAGCAGGAACCAGGCAAGCTTCCCGCTGCCCGCGATCCGATTGTGGGTCCGGTGGAAGTCGAACTCCGCGTCGACGATCTCGTCCACGTCGCCGGCCGCGACGGCCCGCCGGAGTCGTTCGTTGCACGCAGCAAGGGCGGCGAGGTCCTCGTCGGTGATCGCTGCGGCGATGCGCAGGGAGATCTTGACCGCGATCTGACTCTGGAGCCAGAAGATGTCCTCGACGTCGGTCCGACTGAGGTCGGCGACGACGTACCCGCGGTGCGGGGCGAGGTTCACCATTCCCTCGCCCCGCAGCGTCAACAGCGCTTCGCGCACCGGGGTTACGCTGACGCCGAGCTCGGCGGCAGTCTCATCCATCCGGATGAAGTCGCCCGGGCGGAAGTCGCCGGTCATGATCCGGTGTCGGATCGCAGAAGCGACCTCCTCGGACAGTTGGGGCCGCCGGCGGAGCCGGCTCGGAGTCGACATGGCTACAGACCGTAGGTCTTCCCGATGATGTCCCGCTGGATTTCATTGGTGCCGCCGTAGACGGTGGAGATGATTGCGCTGCGCATCAGCATCTCGGCGTCAAACTCCTTGGTGTAGCCGTAGCCGCCCATCATCTGCATGCCGTCGATGGTCATCGCCTTGGAGACCTCGGTGGACTTCAGCTTCACCATCGACGCTTCGCGCGGGAACATCTGGGTCGGGTTGGCGTCGGCCTTTGCCGCCAAGCTGTACACGAGTAGTTTGGTGCATTCGATTTCCGTGGCATGGTCGGCCATGCGGTGGCGCAGTGCCTGGAACGTGCCGACCGGACGGCCGAACTGTTTGCGCTCGGTGATGAACTTGAGCGTGTCGTCGAACGAGCGCTCGGCCAGGCCGAGTTGCATCGCACCAAGGATCAGGCGCTCGGTGTTCAGGCCGGCCATCAGCTGCCACCAGCCCTGGTTGACCTGGCCGACGACGTATTCGTCGGGGATGAAGCAGTCGGTGAAGTACAGGTCGTTCTGTTCCCGCCCGCCCAGCGTCTCGATCGGCACGATCTTCAGGCCGCTGGTGCCGGCCGGGACGTGGAACTGGGTAATGCCCTCGTGCTTCTTATCGGTCCGCTCGGTTCGGGCGATCAGCAGGATCGACGAGGCGATCGCCGCGTTCGAGATCCAGGTCTTCTGACCGTTGATCAGCCAGCCGCCGTCGACCTTCTCGGCCTTGCACGACACGTTGGCCACGTCGGAGCCGGCTTCGGGCTCACTCATCGCGATCGCCAGCGAGTCGCCGGCGACGACGTTGGCGAGGACCTCTTTCTTGAGTTCCTCGGAGGCGAACTTCTCGTAGGCGGCCGCGGTGATGAAGGTCGGGCCGACGCCGCCCACCGGGGCCATGCCGCGCAGTGCCTCTTCGAGGAGGATGCACAGTTCGACGTTGCCCGCGCCGGCACCGCCGTACTCTTCGCCGACGATGATCCCGGCCCAGCCGAGCTCGGCCATCTTCCGGTACAGCTCCTCGCTGTGCGGCCCGTCGGCGGTGTGTTTGGCGCGTTGCTCGCGGGTGCCGACTTCACGGGCACAGAAGTCGCGCACCGCCTGCGCGAAGGCGTGCTGTTCGGGGGTGAATTCCAGCATAGGGAGGACCTTTCGTCGTGAACCTTGCTTCTTTCTATCACATATATGTGATACTTAGGGAGGTGGTTGGGCGTCGCCTACCCTGGGGAGCCATGAAACGCACCACCGGAGCCACGCCATCGGCCGACAACGCCGACGAACCATTGGTGGGCGACGTTGACGGCGACGATCACGAGTCGCCGCTCGCGGGCAAGTCGTTCTTGGACGCGAACCGCAAGAATCGTGAGCGGGCAAAGACGCAGGCCGCGCAGGAAGCCCAGCGCAAGGCCGGCCGCACGCCCGGCAAGGTCGCGACTGCGCCGCGTTCCATCGCCGGCCCGCTGACTCGGCGATGGGGGGCCGGGCGGGTGATCGCGGTGCTGATCGCCCTGTGTGCGGTACTGGCCGCGAGCACTGCCGGGCTGGCCGTCAGAGACGCGATGTCGTCGCGTGCGGCCGCGCAATCGGACCCGCAATCCGGCCACGGGCAGGACGCCATGACCACCGCGCGCAAGTATGTCGCGTCGGTGATGACCTACAACGTCAACGACTACGCCGACCTCGACCGGCGGATCCGTGACGTGTCGACCACGGACTTCGCCGAGAGGTTCATCGAGTCGTCGGCAGCCGCACGCAAGGGAAACGCCGCCGCCGATGCGTCGTCGAAGGCGACCGCCCCGAATGCCGGGATCATCTCGTTGACGGCCGATCGGGCCCAAGTCCTGGTGACGCTGGACCAGACGATCACCGCGCCGGAGATCGCCGCCGAACTCCCCGATGGCCACCTGTACCAGTCACGGGTGCAGGTCACAATGGTGCGCGACGGGGATCGATGGCTGCTCGACGACCTCCAGGTCGTCTGACGCCACCGGCCGACGAGCAGAGTGACCGATGAGCAGAGTGGCCGAGACGGCGCTGTGCTAGAAACGGGAGCGTGACCGACTCCGATGCGCTGCTCGCGACCGTCGACGGCCCCGTCGCCCGACTGACGATCAACCGTCCAGAGCGGATGAACGCGCTCAACGGCGACGTCTCGCTGGCGATACGTGCCGTCCTCGATGATTGGGCGCACCGCGACGACCTGCGAGTTGTCGTGCTGACCGGAGCCGGCGGCAGCTTCTCGACGGGCGCCGACATCACTGACATCGCGACGCACGCTGGTGGAGGCGAATCAGCGGTCGACGAGGCGGACGCGATCAGCATCATCTCCAACGGCTCGGATCTGGCGCGCTCCGTGCGCGCGATCCCGGTGCCGGTCATCGCGGCCGTCGACGGCGCGGCCGTCGGTGTCGGTGCCTCTTTGGCCCTCGGCGCCGACCTCGTCTATGCCACGAGTCGCGCCTACTTCCTGTTTCCGTTTGTGACCATCGGCCTCATGCCCGACGGTGGGGCGAGCATGCTGGTCGCCGCATCGATCGGGCGCGCGCGGGCCAATGCGCTGCTGATGCTGGGTGAGAAGTTCCGGGCCTCAACGGCTTTCGACGCCGGCCTGATCACCGAGGTGCTCGACGATGAGCCGGCGTTGCGCGCCCGCGTCGACGAGGTGGTCGCGCAACTGGTCGCCAAGTCGTCGGCGGCGCTGCGCACGACCAAGGCGGCGTCGGATGCGATCACCATGGCGGCGTTCGAAACCGCGCTCGCCGAGGAAATGGCCGGGCAGACCCGATTGCTGCAGTCGCCGGAGTTCCAGCAGACCCTGGCCGCGTTCACCAAGCACCACCGCTAGTCGTCGTATCGAGGCATTGCCCACGCGTAGTCAGGAGCCCCCGATGTCCAGTGTCCCGCCCACGACCGATCCGGCGACCGAGCCGCTGAGGTCCCGCCGCAACCACTGGAACAACCAGGTTCGGCGGCACGCGCTGATGAAGCCCGGCGCGCCTGCCCTGAGATTCCAGGGCGCCGAGACGTCGTGGCGCGGCCTCGAGGAACGGACGCGCGCGTTTGCCGCCGCGCTACACCGACGGGGAGTGCGCTTCGGCGACCGCGTGATGGTGCTCATGCTCAACCGGACCGAGTACGTCGAAGTGGTCCTCGGGGCCAACCTCATCGGCGCGATCGCCGTGCCGGTCAACTTCCGGATGGCGCCGGCCGAAGTGGGGTTCCTCGTCGCCGACAGCGGGTGCCGATGGGTCGTTACCGAAACGGCGTTGGCCCCACTCGCCGATGCCGTGGCCGCGGCTACGGGCTCGATCGAGCAGATCGTCACCGTCGGCGAAGCGGGTCAGGGGCACCTGGCCTACGAGGACCTGATGGTTGAGGACTCATCGGATCTGCCGGCGATCGATGTGCCCGAAGAGGCCGTGGCCCTCATCATGTACACCTCGGGCACCACGGGGAAGCCCAAGGGGGCGATGCTGACGCACCAGAACCTGCAGGCGCAGGCGATGACCTGTCTGGATGCGCTCGGGACCCGCCCCGACGACGTGGGCTCATGCGTGGCCCCGATGTTCCACATCGCCGCCCTGGGCGCCATGACGCCGTTGCTGTACGTCGGCGCCCTGTCGGTGATCCATCCGCTCGGAGCGTTCGACCCGAACGAGCTGCTCGACACGCTGGCGGCCGAGGGCACCACCTCGATCTTCCTGGTGCCGGCACAGTGGCAGGCCGTGTGCGCGGCGCAGGCGGCCGAGCCGCGCGACCTCAACCTCCGGGTGATCAGCTGGGGGGCCGCACCGGCATCGGACACGGTGCTCACCGCGATGGGCGCGACCTTCCCCGATGCGCTCAACGTCGCCGTGTTCGGGCAGACGGAGATGTCGCCGATCACGTGCGTCTTGGAAGGCGAATACGCGCTGCGCAAGCTGGGGTCGGTCGGACGGGTCGTGCCGTCGGTGACGGCGCGGATTGTCGACCCGCTCGGCGAGGACGTCCCCGACGGGGAGGTCGGCGAAATCGTCTATCGCGGGCCGCAGCTAATGGCCGGCTACTGGCAGAACCCGAGGGGAACCGCCGACGCCTTCGCGGGCGGCTGGTTCCACTCCGGTGACCTGGTGCGGCGCGACGAGGACGGGTTCATCTACGTCGTCGACCGGGCCAAGGACATGATCATCTCGGGCGGCGAGAACATCTACTGCGCCGAAGTCGAGAACGTCCTGTTCGCCCACCCCCGTATCGCGGAGGCGGCCATCATCGGGCGCGCCGACGACAAGTGGGGCGAGGTACCGGTCGCTGTCGTCGTCGTCGTCGATGGTGGTGACCTGACACTGGCCGAACTCGAGCCGTACCTGAATGAGAACCTTGCGCGATACAAGCATCCGAAGGACCTTGTCATCGTCGGCGAACTGCCGCGAAACGCGGGCGGCAAAGTCGTGAAACCGTCGTTGCGCAGCGAATACGGAAGTAAGGATGTGGGGCTGCGCGACTGAGCGCGGAGGCGCGACCCAGGACGAAACTGGAACGTGTTTCAATTTCCGTGTCAGGTGACTACGCTCACAACCAGAGCGGGAGACCGCTGACACGGGTAAGACAACGTCGCGAGTGAGGATGGACTGTGAAGACTAAGGGTGCGCTGCTTCGGGAGCTGAATTCACCGTGGAAGATCGAAGAGATCGAATTGGGCGACCCCAAGGCCCACGAGGTCAAGATCAAGATGCACGCGGCCGGGATGTGCCACTCGGACCATCACCTCATGACCGGTGGCATCCCGATGGGCGGCTTCCCGATTCTTGGTGGCCACGAGGGTGCGGGCGAGGTCGTCGAGGTCGGGGAGGGCGTGACCGACTTCGGGGTGGGCGACCACGTGGTGCTCTCGTTCATCCCGTCGTGCGGGAAGTGTCGCTCCTGTGAGGCCGGCCGGGCCAACCTGTGTGACTTCGGTGCCATGCTGTTGCAGGGAGAGGCCGTCTCCGACCACACCTTCCGGATCCACACCGCCGCCGGCGAGAACGTCTACCCGATGACACTGCTGGGCACTTTCAGCCCTTACATGGTGGTACACGAAGCCTCCGTGGTGAAGATCGACAAGGACATCCCCTTCGAGATTGCCGCGCTGTGCGGCTGCGGCATCCCGACCGGCTACGGGTCGTCGACGCGCAGCGGTGACGTCCGCCCCGGTGAGGATGTCGCCATTATCGGCGTCGGCGGTGTCGGCACCGCCGCGTTGCAGGGTGCGGTAATCGCCGGCGCGCGCAACGTTTTCGCGATCGACCCGGTGGAGTGGAAGCGCGAACAGGCGATGAAGTTCGGGGCAACGCAGGCATTCGCCTCGGTCGAGGAGGCGATGAACGAGATCGGCAACGCGACCGAGTGGGGAATGTGCCAGAAGGTCGTCGTCACCGTCGGCGAGGTCCACGGCGCCGACGTCGACACCTGGATGAGCCTGACCGCCAAGGGCGGCACCTGTGTGCTGACCGGCATGGGCAACATGATGGACACGCAGGTGACGCTGAACCTCGCGATGCTGACGCTGCTGCAGAAGAACCTGCAGGGCACGATCTTCGGCGGTGCCAACCCCAAACTCGACATTCCGCTGCTGCTGACGATGTACAAGGCGGGCAAGCTCAACATCGCCGACATGATCACCCGCGAGTACCGCCTCGACCAGATCAACGACGGCTATACCGACATGCTCGAGGGCCGCAACATCCGTGGCGTGATTCGCTATACCGAAGAAGACTGGTGACCCGGGTGCACTAGAGTTCACTCCGTCGCGATTCACTGTCGCGCCGGAACCGACCTTGTGAAGGGCAGTTGCAATGGCAGGTAAGAAGTACGATCGCGAGAAGGCGAACGCCGTCGCGGAGGGCAACTGGGTGCCGAGCCCCGAGGCCAAGTCGAAGTCACTGTGGTTCCGCATCGGTGCCATCGTCCTCTGGGCGGTTGCCATCGGGCTCGAGATCTTTGTGATCGTAAAGTACCTGCTGCCCAGCAAGCCGGTGAACACGTGGTTGATCATCGGTCTCATCGTCGCGATCGGTGTGGCGGCATTGGCCGGCTCCTTCCTGTGGAAGAAGGCCAACCACATCAGCCCGGCGTCGGAGAAGAACAAGGTCGCCTTCTGGGTGCAGAACCAGCTCGGCGTGATCATCACGGTGATCGCATTCCTGCCGCTGATCGTGCTGATCTTCCTAGACAAGGATATGGACGGCAAGCAGAAGGGCATCCTTGGCGGCGTCGCGATCGCCGTCGCGGTCGCCGTCGGCCTGTTGAGTGCGGATTACCACCCGGTGTCGCAGGAGCAGATCACCCGCGAGCGCAACGTCGTCCAGGAACTCACCGGCCAGAACGAGGTCTGGTGGTCCAAGAGTGGCGAAAAGTTCCATGTGTGCAAGAACGTCGGTGCGCTGCGCAACACGAAGCCGGAGAACCTGCGTAGCGGGACTGTCGAGAAGGCGCATGAGGACGGCATCAACGAACTCACCAAGCAGTGGGTCTCTGAGGCGCGCAGCCCCAAGCAGTGCAACATTCCGAACGCCGACGCCAAGATTGAGGCGATCCTCAATGGTGCGGTGCCCGGGCTGAGCGCCGATGAGGCGAAGAAGACGGTTGACGAGGGTGAGGCCGCCGAGGTGACGCAGGCACCGGCCTCGGTTCCGGCGACCAACGCACCGGCGACATCGCCGGCCAAGAAGGCCCCCACTCACACCCGGACTCCTGTTCCGGTCGGCTGAGTGGCCGGTCTCGCTGAACTGGCGCATTGGCCGGTCGACCATGTCGCCGGGGCGCTGATCGGCCCGGGCGGTGTCACCGAGACATTCGGTGACACCGCCCGGGCTTTTGCGTTGGCGTCGGTGACCAAGCCGCTGGTCGCCTCGGCGGTGCTCGTCGCCGTGGAGGAAGGGGCGATCGATCTCGACACTCCGGCAGGCCCGCCGGGTTCGACGGTCGCGCACCTGTTGGCACACGCGTCGGGCCTTGCGTTCGATACCCGCGAGCAGATCGCACCCGTTGCGTCGCAACGCATCTATTCGTCGGCCGGATTCGAGGTCTTGGCCGAAGTCGTGGCCGAGGCGACCGGCATCGCCTTTTCCGACTACCTTGCCGAAGCCGTCGCCGAACCGTTGAGGATGGCGACGACCACGCTCGACGGTCCGGCCGGGCACGGCGCGACATCGTGCGTCGACGACCTGGCCCGCTTCGCGCACGACCTGCTCGTTCCGGCACTCCTCGCGCCCGATACCGCGTTGGCCGCGCGGTCGGTGTGGTTCCCCGGGCTGGCCGGCTTCGTGCCCGGCTATGGGCGGCACCGGCCGTGCGATTGGGGGCTGGGGGTGGAGATCCGCGGACACAAGGCACCGCACTGGACGGCACCGGGCGCGTCGCCGAACACCTTCGGTCACTTCGGTCAATCGGGCACCTTCCTGTGGGTCGACCCAGTCCGGGAGACGGCCTGCGTCGTACTGACCGACCGTGCGTTCGGGGGGTGGGCCAAACCGCTCTGGAGTGACTTCAACCAGGGCATTTGTGCTCAGCTGGATAGTCGTCGCGCAGAGTGACACCACGGTAACGTGGGAGGTGGCCGACGAGGCCGGTCGCGAGGACAATCCCGCGACCATCTGCAAGGAGGCAGAATTTCTGTGGCTCGCTATGAATTTCCGACGACCGCTGAGTTGCTCGAGCTGGGTGCTCCCCGAGAAAATGCGGTGACCGTCTACGCACCGGCCACGGCCGCCGAGTTCGAGTTGGCGCGAACCACCGTCAAGAGTTCATTCGACGAGGCGATCCGCATCCTGCGCGAGAATGGCGCGAACCATGCGCTCGAGACGGCCTTCCACGAGCGGATCGCGCAGGTTATGGCAGACGAGTGCTGGCACAAGCTGTCGCGGTCGCTCGCGATCTTCGCCACGCCGGAGACCGTTGAGGTATTCGTCCTGCCGAACAACCTGGAGAGCCAGTTGCAGGTCGGCAAGTACTTCGACTTGGGTCAGTTCGTCCGTGCCGTGGCCACGCCGCAGGATGCGTACGCGTTGACCCTTTCGGGCAACCAGTGGAATCTGTGGCGGGCGTCGGCTTCGGCGCGGGCCCATGAGTTCGAGGCGGACAAGGAAGGCCACGACTCGGTGACTCATCGTGAAGAGGACATGCCAGATGTCCTCGATGAGTACGCCAAGCACGTTGCCGTCATCACCGAGCGAGAGCTGAACCGCGAGGATCCGAGCGGGCAGCGCCCGCTGTTCTTGTTCGCCGCTGACCCGCTCGAGGGCATCTTCCGCCAAATCGGCGTCGGCCCCCGTGAGATCGTTCGCAACGTCGGTAGCCCTGACGAACTCAAGCCGGACGAGGTCGACGCAGCGATCCGGGGTGGCTTGGACCAGATCAACGCCGAGCGGGCGAGCACGACCGTCAATATCCTGGCCGACGGTGTCAGCAAGGGGCTGGTCGCCACCGATATCGTTGATATCGCGCGCGCCGCAGTCGGTGGCGCCGTCGATACCCTCGTCTACGAGTTCACCGTCGACATTCTGGGTCGTCTGGACAATGAGACCGGCGCGATCACGTACCTCGACGATGGGTACGACCTGCTGTCGCGGATCGCGATCGTCGTTCTCCAGAACGGCGGCACGGTGGTTCCGGTCCGCGATGCCGATGTCACCTCCGATATTTGGAACGGCATCGCCGTCGCACGTCTGCGCTATCCGCTGGCGCAGTGATCGGCTGACACGCACCCTGTCGGGCCCCACAACCGCACGGTTGTGGGGCCCGACGGCTAACCTCGGCGTATGCGCGACCTGACACCGGATGACTTGGGCCTGTTGCTGTCACTCTTCGCCGTACTGCTACTGGCGTTCGCGGCGAACTTCCACTACTCGCCCCGGATGGTCCGCCGGCATAGTCGGGCGGCGATGGTCTTCGCGGTCGTCAACTTTGTGGGGGAGGCGTCGACGGTGATCGCGCTGATGCTCACGTGGGTTGCGCTGTGGAGTCCGCGGGCTTGGGAGCGGATCGACGACCTGCTGGTCTTCATCCCGGGGTCGATCGCGATCGCGTGCGCGGTATTTCTGACTTTCGAATCGGTGTGGGCGCGGATCAGACGGATCGCCGAGGTCGGATTTGTTGCACAGAAACACCAGGAAGAACTGGCGCAACACACGTCTCATAAGGCACACTAGATAACAACGGTGTGATAAGCAGTACCGCCGGGCGCGACGAGGTGTGTTGGGGAAGACGTTCCTCGTCGAACCGGAGGTGATCAAGGTGCGCAATCTGCAACAGTTTGCGGACTACGCGACTGGCGTGGTGTACATCCATGCTGCGCCCGTCGCGTTGTGCCCACATGTTGAGTGGGCGCTATCGTCGACCCTGAATGTGCGCGCGCAACTCAAGTGGTCGCCGCAAGACGCCGAGCCCGGCATGCAGCGGGCCACGGCCGATTGGGTGGGGCCCGTGGGCACTGCGGCCCGACTCGTCACCGCGCTGCGCGAATGGTCCTCACTGCGCTTCGAGTTGACCGAGGATCCCAGCGACGGTGTCGACGGCCAGCGGTTCAGCTATGTTCCCGGCCTCGGATTGTGGCACGGTTCAACCGCGGCCAACGGCGACGTGATCCTGGGGGAGATGCAGGTCCGCGCCCTGATGGATGCCCAGCCCGACGGTCGCGGCCTCGCCGGCGAACTGAACGCGGCATTGGGCACGGCGTGGGACAGCGAACTGGAGAACTATCGACTCGGCTCGGTGGGGGCCGAGGCGACCTGGCTTGCCCAGCGGGTGGGGTAGCGACCGCATCGGCTGGATGACACGATCCCCGCATCAAAGGATGCGGGGATCGTTGTGTCTCGGGCCGTCTACAGCGGGATGTTCTTGTGCCGGCCGCGCCGGGCCGGTGCGGCCGCGATCGCCGCGGCCAGAGTACTGCGGGTCGCCGCGGGGTCAATGATCTCGTCCACGACGCCGATTGACTGGGCGCGGCCCACGCCGCCGGCAATGGCCTCGTGCTCGGCGGCAAGCCGCTCGTGCAGGGCTTCGCGCTCGTCGTCGCACGCCGCGGCGAGGGCCTTCTTGTGGAGGATCCCCACGGCGGCCTTGGCGCCCATAACGGCGACCTCGGCGCCCGGCCACGCGAAGACCGCGGTGGCGCCCAGTGCGCGCGAGTTCATCGCGATATACGCGCCGCCATAGATTTTGCGTGTCACCAGGGTGACGCGGGGGACACTGCACTCGGCGAAGGCGTGCAGCAGTTTGGCGCCGCGGCGCACCACGCCGTCCCACTCCTGGCCGACGCCGGGCAGATAACCGGGGACGTCGGTGACGACGACGAGAGGGATGCCGAATGCGTCGCACAGGCGCACGAACCGGGCGGCCTTCTCGGCGCTCAGCGAGTTCAGGCAGCCGCCCATCCGCAGCGGGTTATTGGCGATCACTCCGACGCTACGCCCGGCGAGACGACCAAAGCCGATGACAATGTTGGGCGCCCACTTCGCCTGCAGTTCCTCGAAAGAGGAGATCTCGGTGCCATCGACGTCATACTCGGTGTCGAGCAACTGGCGAAGAATGGGGTGGACGTCGTAGGCGCGGCGGTTGGATTCGGGCAGGAGCGCGCGCAGGTCGGTATCGCCGGCCACCGCCTTGGCCGTGTCGATCGTGCCCTGTTTGGCGAAGGTGGCGACAAGCCGGCGGGCGCGCCAGAGCGCATCGGGCTCGGAATCGGCGGTGATGTGGCAGACGCCGGACTTTTTGCCGTGAGTATGTGGTCCGCCGAGGGATTCCATGTCGACGTCTTCGCCGGTCACGCTGCGCACGACGTCGGGTCCGGTCACGAAGACCCGGCCCTCCGGTGCCATGATGACGATGTCGGTGAGTGCCGGGCCGTAAGCAGCGCCGCCGGCGGCGAAGCCCACGACCACCGAGATCTGGGGAATGTATCCCGAAGCACGGACCATGGCCTCAAAAATCTGGCCGACGGCGTGCAACGCCTCGACGCCTTCGGCGAGCCGGGCACCGCCGGAGTGCCAAATGCCGACCACCGGTACCTGCTCGGCGATCGCGGTGTCAATCGCGTCGACGATGTGTGCACAACCAACCACTCCCATGGCACCGCCCATAACGGTGCCGTCGGTGCAGTACGAGACGGTGCGAACACCGTTGACCTCGCCGACGGCCGCCTGTACCCCCGAGCGGTCCCGGGGGTTCAGCAGACGCATCGTTCCCTCGTCAAAGAAGTTGGTCAAGCGAAGAAGCGGGTCACGCGGATCCGCCGATCCCTCATGGCCGGTGATGGGTGCCAATGTGGTCATCGCTCTCTCCTTTGCGTCGTTGCTGGTGGAGTGGCTGGTTGTGCGTCACATCATCTGTCAGTACCGCCCGATGGCGATGGCCACGTTGTGACCGCCGAAACCGAACGAGTTGTTGAGCGCGTACTCGAAGTCGCCGTGGCGGGGTTCGCCGTGGACAACATCGATGTCGCCGCACTCGGGGTCGAGATTCTCCAAATTGAGGGTCGGCGGA
The DNA here is from genome assembly GCF_002414845.1 of Gordonia sp. UBA5067. Lineage (GTDB taxonomy): Bacteria > Actinomycetota > Actinomycetes > Mycobacteriales > Mycobacteriaceae > Gordonia > Gordonia defluvii. Next base: position 12,328 of record NZ_DIAX01000069.1, read on the forward strand.
ATGACGCCTTCCTCAACTGCCTTCATCGTCAGCACGGACTCCAGCGCGCCCACGGCACCGATCGAGTGACCCAGCGCCGACTTGGGCGCGTAGATCGCCGCGTGACTGCCGACTGCCGCCGCGATGCCGGCCGCCTCGGCGGTGTCGCCGACCGGGGTCGACGTGGCATGTGCGTTGATGTGGCTGATGTCCTTCGGACTCAGCCCGGCCGTCTGGATCGCGCGGGCCATCGCTCGCGAGTTGCCCTGACCGCTGGGGTCGGGGGCAACCAGGTGGAATCCGTCGGAGGTGATGCCGGCACCGAGAACGCGGGCGTGGATGTGCGCCCCACGGGCCTTGGCGTGCTCCTCGCGCTCGAGGATCAGCATGGCGGCGGCCTCGCCGAAGACGAAGCCGTCGCGATCCTTGTCGAACGGACGCGAGGCGGCGGCGGGATCGTCGTTGCGGGTGCTCATCGCACGCATCATGGTGAATGCGGCGATCGGAATCGCATCGATGTAGCCCTCGACGCCACCTGCCACAACCATGTCGGCGTCACCCATGACGATGTGACGCCACGCATGTGCGATCGCCTCGGCACCCGACGAGCATGCCGAAACCGGGGTGATCACACCGGCGCGTGCGCCGACGTTGAGGCCGACGATGCCGGCGGGCCCGTTGGGCATGGACATCTGGACGGCGAGCGGTGACACCTTGCGGTAGTTCAGCGACTCTTCCATTGCCTGCCAGTTGTGGATTATCGCATCGCCACCGCCTTGGCCGGTGCCGATCACGACGGCGAGCCGTTCGGGATCGACCTCGGGCTCACCGGCGTGCGCCCACAGGCGCTTGCTCATGACGTGGGCGACCCGCTCGACGTAGGCCATCCGGCGGGCCTCGACGCGCGAGACTTCCTCAGCGGGGTCCTGTACGAGCTTGCCGCCGATGCGACAGGGGAGTTCGCCGTACTTCGTGACGAAGTCCCCGGTCAGCTCGCGGATACCGGACTGGCCTTTGAGGAGCCCGTCCCAGGTGGAATCGAGATCGACACCGAGCGAGGTGGTGGCGACCATCGACGTCACCACCACGCTGGGAAAGTTACCTCCCAGCGTGGAGTACTCGCGAAGCGATGCGGTCACGCGTCCTTGCCCTCCGCGACACTGGCGGCGATGGCAGCGGCGGCCTCGGGGTTCTCGGTCTCCAGCTTCTGGATGTAGGCGACGGCGTCGCCGACGGTGCGCAGACCGGCGAGGTCCTCGTCGGGGACCTTGACGCCGTACTTGTCCTCGATCTGGACGGCGATCTCGACGAGCGACAGCGAATCGATGTCCAGGTCGTCGACGAAGGACTTGTCGACGGTCACCTCGGACGGCTCGATGCCGGTGACTTCTTCGATGATCTCGGCAATGCCGGCGATGAGTTCTTCTTGAGTGGCGGCCACGATGTGGCTCCCTTCTGTCTACGCAAGCGGTCTACGTAAATGGTGTTCGATTACCTGCCGGGCAACCTGGACGGTTGCTTGGACACTCCTGTGAGTTCCGGCTATCCAAGTTCTTTGAGGGCGGTGAGAGATTCTGGGTTTTTGAGGGCCAGCGTCGGGCAGCCCTTGAGTTCTCGTTTGGCGATGCCGACGAGCGTGCCGGCGGGGGGGAGCTCGACGACGGCGGTGGTGCCCGCGTCGCGCATCGTGACCGAGCACATGTCCCAGCGCACCGGTCGGGTCACCTGGGCGACCAGTTTGGCCAGCGCGTCGGCACCGTTGGCGACCGGCTTGCCGTCGGAGTTGGACAGCAGGGTGAGCGTGGGGTCGGCCGGTGTAATCTTCGCGGCGGCCGCGGCAACAGCCTGCTGGGCGGGCGCCATGAAGGCCGTGTGGAAGGCGCCGGCAACGGCGAGCTTGCGGGTGCGGGCCTTCTCGGGGGGATTGGCGAGGAGTTCGTCGATGGCGTCGACGGCGCCCGCGGCGACGATTTGCCCGACGGCGTTGCGGTTGGCGGGCACAAGCGCGAGCTCGTCAAGGCGCGCGAGGACTTCTTCTTCGTTCCCGCCGAGTACGGCGGCCATCGTCGTGGGCGTCAGTGCACAGGCGCGGGCCATTTCGGCACCGCGAACCGCCGCGAGCACAACGGCCTCATCGGAGGTGATAACACCGGCGATGGCGGCGGCGGCGAGTTCGCCGACGGAGTGGCCGGCGACGATGGTGTCGGCGGGAATCGGTGACTGCTTGGCGATTTCGTCGTAGGCGAGCAACGCGGCCGCGACCACGAGCGGCTGCGTGATCGCGGTATCGGTAATCTCCTCCGCGGTCGCCGTCGTCCCGAGGCGTTCAAGGTCCAGTCCGGTGAGCTTCGACCACGTCGCGAGTTGATCGCGGGCACCGGCCAGCTCGAGCCAGTCGGCAAGCATGCCGGGCGTCTGGGAGCCCTGTCCGGGCGCAAGCAACGTAAACACCCTGTAAGACAACACCCTCAAGGCGGCTAAACGTGGTGTCGACGACAATGAACCTGACTGCCGCTCTTTGTGAGAACCTCACAAAGACGTATCGCTGCGTGGTGCTTCCGACGCCTGCCCGTTATTCGTAGCTGGGCCCGGGTTGAGCTGGCTCAACCTGGTAAAACGCTAAGAATCCCTGTTGTGCATGTGGTTTATGTGACTTGTGAGTGCAATTTGTTTCGGAAGTGAGTCAATCGACCAACGGTTGTTGCCACACGCAGGACATACGCATCACGGGGGTCGGTTGCGTCCCGGCCAGTGATATCAGCGATACGTTTTAGTCGATATCGGACAGTGTTGGGGTGGACGAACAAGGTGCGTGCGCAGGATTCGACCGATCCGCCCGCATCCAAATACGCCTCCAGCGTTGCCGTGAGCGTGGGGCCCGCCTCGCTGAGCGGTCTGGTGAGAGTTTGGATGAGCGTCACAGCAGCCGTGGGGTCACCCGCCAGCGCGCGCTCGGGCAGCAACTCCAGGCTGTTCACCGGGCGCGGTGCACCCGGCCAGCCGATGACGGCCTCGATACCTGCCAGCGCCTCCACCGCACTGGTGTGGGCGCTTTCGAGGTCGGGCATCGTCGGGCCGATGACCACCGGCCCCTCGGCGAAGTTGGCGAGGAGGTCGGCGACGAACGGCTCCGTCGGGGTGACGGGGCCGCTGACAATGGTGACCAGCGTGGGGCCCTGTACCACCGACAGAGCAGCGCGATTGTGTGCAACCGCCGTGTTATGGATCGTCAGCGGCACCGACACATTCTGTTCCGGCGGCGGATTCCCGACGATAACGGTCGCCGCGGCATCGGAGTCCCAATTCAGTGCGGCCGCCCGAGATATCAACTGCGGTCCGGTATCGCCACGCACCACCGCGTCGACGACCAGCGCCTCCAGTCGCGAGTCCCACGCGCCGCGCGACTCGGCGGCCGAGGCATAGATGGATGCCGCGGCGAAGCCGATCTCGCGTCCATACCGCAGCACCGACTCGGTCAAGGCCCGCAGTTGGTCATCGTTGCGGGCCAGCAGCGGGAGCCACTTCTCGAAGAATTCCATCGCCGCGCGCACCATCTCGACCGTCTGCAGCAGCGAGATCCGTCGTGCCAGATCCTGTGGCACCACCTGGAACGCTTCGACGGTGAACTTGACGTTTCCCTCGGGGTCCTGGATCCACTCCACGAAGTTGACGACAGCGGTCTGCACCACCAGTTGCACCGAGGCCCGCTGCGCGGCATCAAGTTCGGCGAAGTACGGCAGCTGGTCCGACATCGCGTGCACCGCCTCGGTCGCCAGGCGCCCGCTGTACTGCTTGACCCGGCGCAGCAGGGTGTCGGGCAGGGCATCGCGGACGTTGGCCGGGGTGGGCACGTGCGCGCCGTGCTCCCCGAACACATCCATGCCGGGCGGCGGCTGGTTCATGAGAGGGTCGGGCATCACCTCAGTCTATGGGCTCGGGTCAGCCCACCCGCCGGTGTTACGCGACGCCCGGATCGCTGGCCTGCTTCGGCGCGGCGCGCACATCATCGATCTGATAGCGCGCGGCAGCCTCCGCAGCGACCGACCGTTCCACTTTGCCGTCGCGCGCCAGCGCGAGCAGGACACCCACGACAATTGACTCCGCGTCGACGTTGAAGACTCGACGGGCGGCGGGGCGGGTATCGGAGAAGCCGAATCCGTCGGTGCCCAGTGTCACGTAGGTGCCGGGCACGTACGCGCGGATCTGCTCCTGCACCGCGCGCTGGAAGTCGCTGACGGCGACCGTCGCGTCGGGGGTGAGCCGGCTCGTCACGAAGGGCACCTCATCGGGGGCCGACGGCGCGAGCAAGGCCGCACGATCGGCTCGGATGCCGTCGCGGGCGAGCTCGGACCACGAGGTCACCGAGTACACCGTGGCCGCGACGTTCCACTCCGCGGCGAGCAACTGCTGGGCCCGCAGCGCATCGGGCATGGTGATGCCCGAAACCAGGATGTTGGCCGCCGCGGCCCCGGCCACCCGCGGCGCCTCGGCATAGCGGTAGATCCCGCGCAAGAGTCCGTCGACGTCGAGTCCCGCCGGTACGGGCGGCTGGTGGAACGGCTCGTTGTAGACAGTGATGTAGAAGAACACGTTCTCCGGGGCGTCGCCGTACATCCGGGTCAGGCCGCTGTCGATGATGTAGGCGAGTTCGTAGGCGAAGGCCGGATCGTAGATCACCGCGGCCGGGTTGCTCGACGCGAGCAACGGTGATTGGCCATCGTTGTGCTGCAAGCCCTCGCCGGTCAGCGTGGTGCGACCGGCGGTGGCGCCGATGACGAAGCCGCGGGCCATCTGGTCGCCGGCGGCCCAGAAGCTGTCACCGGTGCGTTGGAAGCCGAACATCGAGTAGAAGATGTAGAGCGGGATCATCGGCAGGTCATGGGTCGAATACGATGTCCCGACGGCGGTGAAGCTGGCCGTCGAACCGGCTTCGTTGATCCCCTCGTGCAGGATCTGGCCGACGTGGCTCTCCTTATAGGCCAGCATGAGTGCGGCGTCGACGGAGGTGTACAGCTGGCCGTTGCGGTTGTAGATCTTCAACGACGGGAACCACGAGTCCATGCCGAAGGTGCGCGCCTCGTCGGGGATGATCGGCACGATCCGCTGGCCGATCTCCTCGTCGCGCAACAGTTCTTTGAAGATCCGGACCAGGGCCATGGTGGTCGCCACCTGCTGCTTGCCCGACCCCTTCGCCACCGCGGCAATCGCCGGTGCGGTATCGGGGTGCAACGCCGTCGACGCCGAGCGCCGCGTCGGGACGAAGCCGCCCAGTGTGCGGCGGCGGTCGAGCAGGTACGCGATCTCCGGCGAGTCGGCGCCGGGGTGGTAGTAGGGGGGTAGGTAGGGGTCGGCCTCGAGTTGCGCGTCGGTGAACGGCATCCGCAGCGTGTCGCGCAGCGTGATGAGGTCGCCGAGCGCCAGCTTCTTCATCTGGTGGGTCGCGTTGCGGCCCTCGAAATGCTTGCCGAGTGTGTAGCCCTTGATGGTCTTGGCCAGGATCACCGTCGGCTGGCCCTTGTGTGCCATGGCCGCGGCATAGGCGGCATAGACCTTGCGGTAGTCGTGGCCGCCGCGTTTGAGGTTCCAGATCTCCTGGTCGGTGAGATCCTTGACCAGGTCCTTGGTGCGCGGGTCGCGGTTGAAGAAGTGTTCGCGGACGAAGGCCCCGTCGTTGGCGCGGTAGGTCTGATAGTCGCCGTCGGGCGTCGAATTCATCAGGTTCACCAGGGCGCCGTCGCGGTCCGCATGGAGCAGCGCATCCCACTCGCGGCCCCAGACGACCTTGATGAC
>NZ_DIAX01000069.1:18289-32284 GCF_002414845.1 Gordonia sp. UBA5067
ATGACGAAGGTGAGGTTGTCGAGCGCTTCGGTCGCCGCGATCTGCAGCAGGCCGCGCGATTCGGGCTCGTCCATCTCGCCGTCGCCGAGAAACGCCCACACGTGCTGGTCACTCGTGTCTTTCAGACCGCGGTCGTGGAGGTAGTGGTTGAACCGCGCCTGCAGAATCGCGTTCATCGGGCCGAGCCCCATCGACACGGTCGGGAACTGCCAGAAGTCCGGCATCAGCCGGGGGTGCGGGTACGAGGGCAATCCGCCGCCGAGTCCGGCATGGCTGTGTTCCTGGCGGAAGCCGTCCAGCTGGTCTTCGGTGAGCCGTCCTTCGAGGAAGGCGCGGGCGTAGATACCGGGCGACGCGTGGCCCTGGATGAAGATCTGGTCGCCGCCGCCCGGGTGGTCCTGACCGCGGAAGAAGTGGTTGAAGCCCACTTCGTAGAGCGACGCCGACGACGCGTAGGTGGAGATGTGCCCGCCGACGCCGATTCCCGGGCGCTGTGCGCGGTGCACCATGATGGCGGCATTCCAGCGGATGAGTCGACGGAAGTTTCGCTCGACTTCTTCATCGCCGGGAAACCACGGCTCATTCTCGGTCGGGATGGTGTTGACGTAGTCGGTGGAGGTCAGCGCGGGGATCGAGATGTGACGCTCGCCGGCGCGCTCGAGTAGGCGCAGCATCAGGTAGCGGGCACGAGCCGGGCCGGCGGCATCGATCAGCCCGTCGAGCGAGTTCATCCATTCGGAGGTTTCCTCCGGATCGATATCAGGCAGATAGGAGGCCACGCCTTCGCGGATAACCCGGACGCGGTGGGGGGCGGTCGACTCGTCAGACACGATGATCGGTTCCTTACGATTCTGTTGTGGCCGCGCGATTGTGGTGCGCGGCGCGAGCGGCGTGCGAACACGAGGGTGACGTGTCTCGCACTATTAGCCTAATAGTGTTCCTGCGCTCTTCGCCCGCCCAATCCACTGGAATGGGCGCAGCGACCGGGTGGGCCGGATGAATGGGCGATCGTGGACGGCGCGTCGATTGCCGATAGTCTCTAGGGTGCGCCGGTGGGAGCTGCGCCGGGTCAATGGCCATCGCCAACCAGTACGGAGATTCATGATCGACACCACTACGAAGACCGGGCCGCGACGCCGGCTGCTCGTCGGCGTGATCGCCGCGGTGGCGACGGTGGGGGTCCTCACCGGATGCACCGTTTCCGGGGAGGCCGGTGCACCGCAGGCCGAGGTCGCCGCGTACCGGGCGCAGCAGGCCGTTAAGCGGCAGAAGGCCAATGCGTTGATGTCCTGCCTGACCATCCCGATGTCGATGCGGCAGAGCGTCGATGTCTACAACGAGATGATCCGTGCGTTCAACGCATCGGGCGGCTTCGACCAGAACCTGGTGAACAAGGCCGTTGAGCGCATCGACGACGATATCGCCGCCTTGCGCACCGCGTCGAACAAGGATCTTCCCGAGGACCTCAAGAAACAGCTGGGCAAGATGATTGTGGCGCGCGAGGCGCAGCGCGGTGCCGTCCTGTCGCGCAACGCCACGGCAATGAATAACGCGGCCCGCGAGATGAACAACGAGCGCGATGGGTTCACGGCCCTGTGCAAGACCTACATCGGCTGAGCGTGGCACTGCTGCTGTCGGCGGCCGTCGTCGCCGGCGCGTCGGGCTGCACGGTGACCGGGCGGGCCCACGCGCCACAGGGGCAGGTCGTGTCGTACGCCGCACAGCAGCAGGCGGTACGCCAGGAGTCCCATGCCGCGTCGTCGTGCGCGGTGGTGCTGACGGGAATGCGGGCCACCGTCGACGCCTACAACGCGATGGTTGCGACGCTGAACGCGACCCAGGACATGGCGGCACTGAAGGGGACCGACCAAACGGCGCTCGTCCAGTTCGACCTGGACGCCCAGAGACTGCGCACGGCGCAGGGCCGAGACCTGCCCGCGGACGTGAAAACCGCGCTGTCGAAGACTGCTCGGGCCTCGAGTGAACTTCGCAAGGCCGTCGCCGGCCAGGAGCGACTCGCACTCAACCCGGCCGCGCGCGAATGGGACCAATCGCGTCGGCAATTGGTCACCGTGTGCCGCAAGTTCCTGCCCCGGTAGCCGATTATCCGGTGTTTCGGGTTGCGCTCAGGCGCACAAGCCTGTGGGATAGCAACACAGGTCGTCGAGAATCCACTCGGCGCCCGCCATATAACGAGGAGGTCGCGCGTGGTCGCCGCCGATGAATCCGGTGCGCAGACGCTGGGGTTGAGCAAGGGGCTTGTCGTTCAGGAGTTGGGTTGGGACGACGACACCGACGACGACCTGCGCGTCGGCATCGAGGACATCATCGATGCGGAGATGCTCGACGAGGACGCCATCGAAGTCATCGACGTGGTCCTGCTCTGGTGGCGCGACGACGACGGGGACCTGACCGATGCGCTCATCGAAGCGATCGGCCCGCTGGCCGATGACGGGTACCTCTGGGTCCTGTCGCCGAAGACGGGGCGCACCGGCCACGTCGAGCCCAGCGAGGTCAGCGAGGCGGCGGAGACGGCTGGCCTCACCCAGACCAGCGTCACGAATCTGGGTGACTGGACGGCTACCAGGCTCGTCCAGCCCCGTTCGCGCAGCGCGCGCTAGCCATGCAGGAATTGATCGCCGTCGGTGATCGGGCCCCCGATTTCACGCTGCCGGACCAGAACAACCGCAAGGTGAATCTCGTTGGGCTCAGTGCCGATCGACGGGTGCTGCTGGTTTTCTTCCCCCTTGCCTTCACGGGAAACTGCGAGGGCGAGTTGGCGTTGATTCGTGATCGCCTTCCCGAGTTCGAGAACGACTCATTGACGACCGTCGCGATCTCGGTCGGGCCGCCGCCGACGCACAAGGTGTGGTCGAGTGCGCAGGGCTTCTTGTTTCCGCTACTGTCCGACTTCTGGCCGCACGGCGCCGTTGCGCAGCAATATGGTGTCTTCAGCGAGCGGCACGGCTACCCGCTGCGCGGTACGGTTCTCGTCGATCGCGACCGCACCGTGTTGTTCGCCGACGTTGCCGAGGCCGGTGCCCCGCGCGATGCAACGGTGTGGGAGCGTGCGCTCCGGCTGGCCTGATGCGGCACGCTGGCCTGATGCGGCACGCCTGTTTGAACCCTGACCGGCGGTCAGGCTAGATTTGCGTGGGCTACCGTCGGCGTCGGCGGTCACGCGCGTATAGCTCAGCGGTAGAGCTCTGGTCTTACACACCAGCGGTCGTAGGTTCAAATCCTACTGCGCGCACCACGGTTACCACCCGGAGAACGTGTATCACGGGATCGGGTCGTCACGCAGGACCCTGACAAGTGGGCCGAGAATGTGTCAACGGCCGGGAAGCAACGCCGATCAGCTGCCGATCAGTCCGGGGCGTTGCAGCTGGAAGAACTGCCAGATCAGCGCGGCCGCATTGATGCGGTTCGACGGACGCCACAGCGCGCCGGACGAGCCGGGCCAGCGGTGGGTGCCGCCATCGATGCGCACATGGCTCACCATGACGCCGAGCGGTTGGCAGGCCGGCCAGTCGATGCGCGTGACATCTGCGGCGATCTTGCGCTCGACGGGGCGCTGGCACCCCGCGCCGGCGGCCCAGCCGCCGACCACGGCAGGAATCGGCGGGAGGGCAAAGCCGAACTTCTCCATTCCCCCGTAGGGGATGATCTGATCAGCGGTGCCGTGGAACTCGATGCGCGATACGGGCCGCGTGCCGGCGCAGCCGGCCTGCGACTGCGGGTAGAAGGCCCCCGACACCATGGCGACGGCCGCGAACTGTCCCGGCAACCGGCAGGCGACCAGATTGGCCAGCCCGCCCCCGTTGGAGCGACCCACAGCAAAAACGCGGCTGTTGTCGACGCACGCCTCGGATCGGACGGTGCGGATGACCGCCCGGGTGAACTCGACGTCATCGGCCCGCGGATTGGCATAGGGCGCAGACTGCCACGATCGTGGACCCTCGGCGCTGCGCAAGCCCTCGGGGTAGACGGCGATGGCAGGGAGGCGGGACAACTGCGTGTAATGCTCAAAAGCATCGGCTTGCTCACCGCGGCCATGGAACGCGACGATCAACGGGCTTGCCTTGCCCCGGTTGTAGCCCGCCGGGAGGTGGACGCGAAAGTGCCGTTCGACGCCGTTGACGGTGACGATGCGGTTGACCGAGGAGTTTGCGATGAGATTGGCCGAACCGGCGCAACCGGCGGCCGGCGTCGCCTCGACCCGCGGCGCGGCCAACACATACTGTGCGGCGCTGCCACCGAGGAGACCCGCAACGGCGAGCACACCGGCGGATAGCGCAAGTCGACGAGAAAGCACGACGACCAGAATAGGGTGAAACGCGGCGGTTGCCTGCATCGTTCGGGGCAACCGGATTGGCTTACCAGCGTATCGCCGCACGAAGCGTGACCATTTCGTCACCTGGGTGTGGTGAAACTCACACTCAGGGATGTGTTGATGGCACTGCTCACCAGGCCGGCGGTGGTGGCAATCGCCATTGCGGCGACGATGACCGCGTTGCCCGCGGCAAGTCATGCGGCGGCGCCCCTGCCGCCGGGGTTTCTGTGGGGCGTCGCCTCGTCGGGATTTCAGTCCGAAGGGTCGCCCGACGGCATTCCGGCCAGCAACTGGACGGTGCCACGCGCCGGGCAAACGCCGATCGGCACCTCGGTGGACTTCCGAAACAGGTATCGATCGGACATTGCGCTCGCCGCGGGACTGGGAGTCAAGGTCTACCGGATCGGCGTCGAATGGGCACGGGTACAGCCCGCGCCCACCCGGTTCGATCAGCATGAGTGGGCCTACTACGACGACATGATCGGCGCGATCGTTGCGGCGGGGATGCGGCCGATGATCACCATCGACCACTGGGTCTATCCGCAGTGGATGATGCGTGCCGGAGGCTGGACCAATCCCGCGTCGGTCCGATTGTGGCTGGCATACGCGCAGCGCGTGGTACACCGATTCGCGAAGTTCAGGCCCATGTGGGTCACGTTCAACGAGCCGATCATGAACATCGCCCAGCAGTTGATGCGGGGGGAGTTGTCGCCCGCAGCGGCTCCGGTCGTGGCCGATCGGATGGTGCAGGTGCATCAGCAGATCTATCGGGTGATCCACCGTGCCCAGCCCGGTGCAATGGTGACGTCGAACTCGGCGTATATGCCCGCCGGTGCCGAGCCGGTGATCGATGTGGCGCTCACCGATCGGTTCATGCGCCACGCCGACTTCGTGGGCGTCGACACCTACTACGGGTTCACGCTGAGCAACCCGCTGGCGGCGGCGGGTGCCGTGCGCGACGGGTTAGCCGGGTTGCCGGTTAGCGCCGAGAGCATCTATTACGCGTTGCGCCACAACGCCCGCCGCTACCCGGGCCGGCCGATCTACATCGTCGAAAGCGGGATGCCGACCGCCGGTGGCGGGCCGCGGGCCGACGGCTACCGGCGCGGCGACCAGCTTGCCGATCTGATCTATTGGGTGCAGCGGGCACGGGCCGACGGAATCCCGGTGATCGGCTACAACTACTGGAGCCTGACCGACAACTACGAGTGGGGCAGCTACACACCGCGCTTCGGGTTGTACACGGTCAATGTGCTGGCCGACCGGACTTTGCGACGCATCCCGACCGACGCGGTGGCGGTCTATCGGCGGATCACCGCGCGCAACGGCGTCGGATCGAACTACCGGCCGACGCGCGCACCGGCGGCGTGCTCGATCGTCGAGGCGGCGGCGAGTTGTCTGGATCCGGTGCGGTGATGATCGAGCCGCAGACCGTGATCGCTGCGCTCACCGTGCAGTGGGCCGCGCTTCGAGATCTCTTCGCCACCCTCTCCGCCGACCAGTTGGCCGCCCCGTCGGTCCTGCCAGGGTGGTCGAACTCAGACATCCTGGGCCACGTGATCGGTACGGAGAGCCTGTTGGCGGGACTTCCCGTGCCGGTACACGACGTTGCGGGGCGCGCCCATGTTCGCAACCCGATTGGAGAGCTGAACGAGCAGTGGCTGGAGGAGTTCCGCGGATTGGGGCCGGCGGCACTGTTGGCGGCATTCGACGCCATCACCGCCGAGCGGACCAGGTCACTGGCCGCCATGTCCGCCGACGACCTCGCCGCCGAAACCATGACCCCGGCCGGACCGGGCAGCTATGCGCGGTTCATGCGGATCCGCGTGTTCGACTGCTGGATCCACGAACTCGATGTGCGCGACGGCGTGGGTCTGGTGCCACCGCACGACTCGGGCCCGGCTGCGGTCGCCGTCGAGGAGGTCGCGGCGGCGCTGCCGTATGTGCTGGCCAAGCGTGCAGGAGTGCCGGTCGGAACGACCGTCGTCGTCGAACTGACCGGACTGGTGCAGCAGACCCTCGCCGTCGAGGTCGCCGACCGGGCGCACCTGGTATCGCCAGCCGCGGTCGGGCCCGACGTGGTGGCGACCGTCGATACGTGTGAGTTCTTCCGGCTCGTCGGCGGACGGCGGGACGCGGCGCCATCGGCGGTGCACATCAGCGGCGATCGCGGCCTAGGCGATCGGATTGTTGCGAACCTCGCCTACACGATCTAGCAGCGGCGCTGCGCCGCCGGCGAAGGCGCGGGCCCGGTCTCGGTCGAGGATCTGGGCCGGCAGGGGATCGGACAGCAGGGCGCGGGTCAACGATGCCGTGGCGACGATGGGCTCGTGAGCGGCTGCGATGACCACGTTGCCGGTGCGGCGTCCCTTGAGCATGGCCGCGTCGGCGATGACTGCGACATGCGCGAAGACGCCGGCGATGGTGGCGACCTCGGCACGCGCCAGTCGCAGTCCCCGGTCGTCGGCGCAATTGACGAGGTACATTCCGCCGGTGTCGAGGAGGGCGGCAACTGCCTCGGTGAACTCGACGGTGGTCAGGTGGGTCGGTGCCCGTTCTCCACGGAACGCATCGCGGACGACGATGTCCCTGGTTCCAGGGGTAAGCCCCTCAGCGACGGCGCGCGCGTCACCGACCCGGATTCGCAATGCCGGGGCGCGCGGCAGATCGAACCATTCGCGCGCATAGGTGGCCAGTGCCGCATCAATCTCGACGGCAACCTGTCGTGCCCCCTCGTAGCGGTGGTCGAGAAAGCGGGGTAGCGCACACGCGGCGGCCCCCAGGTGCAGCACGCGCGGCCCGCGCGAGGCGAAGTCGAAATGCTCGTCGATGACGAGCGCCATCTGGCGCATGTACTCGAAATCGAGTCGGCGCGGGTCGTCGGGGTCGATGTGACTGCTCTCGGCGCCGTTGATGCGGACGAGCCAGCCACCGTCCGACGGCGACAACTCCGCGGTGCCGGTGTCGATCGGGTAGAGGCCCGGGACGGGGCCGGTGCTGCGCGGTGCCACTCGGCCCATTCTATTGCCACCGATACGATCGCGATATGAGGACTGCGGCGGGGATAGCCGTTGGGGCGCTGGCCGACTCGGTCATCGGTGATCCACTCCGGTGGCATCCGGTGGCCGGCTTCGGTCGCCTGGCGGCCGCGCTGGAGCGACGTGCCTATGCGCCGACGCGGGTGCGCGGCGCGGCTTTCACCGCGATCTGCGTGGGAATGGCCGCGCTTGCCGGGGGCGTCCTCGGTCGATTGGGCGCCCTTGGCGTCGCGGTGGCGACGTGGACCGCGCTGGGCGGACGGTCGCTGGCCGACGTGGGTGCGGCGCTGGCCGACGCATTGGATGCCGGCGACATCGAGTCGGCGCGCGCCCTGGTGCCGAGTCTGTGTGGGCGCGATCCCGCGGCGCTCGACGAGGGGGGTATCTGCCGGGCAGCGGTCGAGTCGATCGCGGAGAACACCTCCGATGCCGCGGTCGCGCCGCTGCTCGCGGCCGCGGTTGCCGGTGCACCCGGGGTGTTGGCGTACCGCGCCATCAACACGCTCGACGCGATGGTCGGCTACCGCACCGACCGCTACCGCGAATTCGGCTGGGCCAGTGCTCGTCTGGATGACGTGGCGAACTATCTTCCCGCGCGGCTGACTGGTGGCCTCGCCGTGGTATGCGGTTCCCGGGCCGGGGCAGCGGTGCACACGTGGCGCCGGGACGCCCGCCGGCATCCGAGCCCCAATGCCGGGGTCGTCGAGGCGGCGTTTGCGGGATCTCTCGGCATTGCGCTCGGCGGCGCCACCGCCTATCACGGCTACGTCGAGGATCGGCCGGTGCTCGGCGAGGGACCTGGTCCGGGGGTGGCGGATTTGCGGGCGGCCGTGCGGTTGTCACGGCGTGTTCGGGCCGGTGCAACGGTGATCGCCGTCGTCGTGGCGCTCAGCCGTGTCCGTAGCGGTCGGCGAGCTTGCGCTTGACTTCCCCGTCGGCGGCCTCGACCGCGGGCGCGGAACCGATCTTTTGTCGCTGTTTGGTTCCGGTGGCGAATCCGGCCGCGCGCATCCGGTCCTTGACGCCAGTGGCCGACGTGCCACCGTCGGGCGCGGCCGACGGCTGTGCGGCCGCCTCCCGCTGCCGGCGGCGCTGCCGGATCTCGGTGTACAGGAAGTACGCGACGCCGAGCGGCGCCATGATGCCGAACGCGAGCCACTGCAGGCCGTAGGAGAGGTAGGGGCCGGTCTCGAGCTGCGGGAGGGTGATGGGGTTGAGTGAGCCGGGCTGGTCTGTAGACAGTTGCAGGTAGAACGGCGCCAGCTTGGTGCCCAGCGCGCGGCCGGCGTCGGCGGGGTCGATGGAGTAGGCGGTCATGGTGCCGTCGATGGGTGCGACGCCGCGGGTGGGGCTGGTTCCTTCGCTGGCCCGGATGCGTGCGGTGATCTGTACCGGGCCTGCCGGTGGGGCGGCGACCTCGGGTATCGCGGCCGCCTTCGACGGGCGCACAAATCCACGGTTCACCAGGTAGGTCGCCTCGCCGGTCTGGAATGCGGTGAGCACCTCGACGGCCGGTTGGCCGTCGATGCTGCGCAGCCGCAAGAGGACCTGCTGCTCGGGCCGGTAGCGTCCGGTCAGGGTCACTGCGCGCCATTCGGTCTGCGGATCGAACCCGGCCGAACCGTGAACCACCTGGTCAAGGGGTGTCGGCGGAGTGACCACCGCATGGCGGATGAGTTCGTTGCGATGGGTGGTCGACGAGTTCTTCCCGAGCTGCCAGGGCGCCAGCACGGAGAAGCACAGGGCCGCAAAGGCGACGACGGCGATGCCCAGGGCGATCCAGCCGGGCCGCAGCACGAGGCGCAGCACCGACGGGCGGGCGGCGGAAGTGGTGGGCGCCGACATACTCACCTCGCCACGGATTCGTGCAACTGCCCCCGAACCCAGTCGAGGATGCCCGGGACGGCGGCTTCGATGAGTTGCCGGGTCTGTGCGAAGTCGTCGGCGGTCCCGTAATACGGGTCGGGGACGTCAGCCTCCGGATCCGAGGCGGGGTCGAAGTCGCGGACCAGCCGGACGCGGCCGCCCAGCCGTTTGCGCGCCAGGACGCGAAGGTGTCCGGAATCCATCGCGAGGATCAGGTCGGCGGCGACATGTGTCGGGCCCAGCTGGGCGGCGACGTGGCCGTCCGGATAGCCGTGGGCGAGCAACTCGGTGCGAGCACGGTTGTCGGCCGGCTGACCCACGTGCCAGCCGCTCGTACCGGCACTGACGACGTCGACCGCCTCGGCCAGACCATCGCGTGCCAGGGCATGCCGCAAGATGTTCTGTCCCATGGGCGATCGGCAGATGTTGCCGGTGCACACCACACAGATGAGAAGTTTCGCAGTCATCGCCCCACCAGCCTACGGGTGGCGGAGAGCCGATGCTCGGGTCGGTACGCTCGCGGCATGGATCCGGACCGGCACGGCGACGCCGACGCGCAACCCGGAATGATCGATTTTGCCGTGAACGTGCGACCAGGGCCGCCGGAGTTCGTCGCGCAGGCGCTCGTGGCGGCCGTCGGCAACCTCGCCGCCTATCCGAGCCCCGCCGATGACGAGACCACCCGGGCGGCCCTGGCGCATCTGCACGGCCGAACGTCCGACGAGGTGTTGCTGCTCAACGGGGCCGAGGAGGGGTTCGAGCTGGTGGCCGGTCTCGGTCTGCGGCACGCGGCCGTCCTCGTCCCGTCTTTCACTGAGCCGGTGTCGCTGCTGCGCCGGTCCGGGGCCCGTGTCACCGAGGTCGTGGGTACCGCCCCGTGGCGGCTGGTCGATGTGTGTGCCGACATCCCCGCCGACGCCGATCTCGTCGTAGTCGGCAACCCGACCAATCCGACATCGGTCAGTCATCGCGCCGGCGACGTACTGTCCCTGAGGTCCGGCGGGCGATTGCTCGTCGTCGACGAGGCGTTCGCCGATCTCACCGGCGAATCGGTGGCCGACTATCGCCACGACGACCTCGTGGTGTTGCGCAGCGTGACAAAGACGTTTGGACTGGCCGGGCTGCGCGCCGGATATCTGCTGGCGGCACCGGCGGTGATCACGAAGCTGACGAAGCGGCGGCGCGCGTGGCCGGTGGACTCGCCGACGATGGTCGCGCTTCGCGCCTGTGCGAGCCCGCAGGGGCAGGCTTACGCCGCCGAACAGGCGGCGATCGTGGCCGTCGAGCGCGCCTACCTGTGCGGGTGCCTGCGGGCGGCGGGGTTCACCCTCCCGGTACCGCCGGCCGCGCCGTTCGTCTTGGCCCGGCACGCCGCGGCGAGCGCGATCCGGGCCGGCCTGGCACGGCGCGGATTTGCCGTGCGCAGCGCGGAGAACTTCACTGGGCTCTCGGCGCAGTACCTCCGTTTCGCGGTCCGCGAGCGTTCCGTCGTCGATGATTTGTCCCAGGCGTTGGATTCGGTGATGAAGGAGATCGCATGACCGTCACGCTGGCGCAGATTGTCGCCGACCTGGATGCGGCCTACCCGCCGCGGCTCGCGCAGAACTGGGATTCGGTCGGGTTAGTGTGCGGCGATCCGGCAGCGCCGGTGGTGCGCGCCCTCGTCTGTGTGGATGTGACCCCCGCAGTGGTGGCCCGGGCCGTGGCCGATGGCTGCGAACTCGTCGTCGCACATCACCCGCTCCTGCTGCGGGGGGTGGACAGTGTCGCCACGACGACCCCCAAAGGGGCGCTGATCCACACGCTGATTCGCGCCGGATGCGCCCTGTACACCGCTCACACCAACGCCGACAGTGCCCGCCCCGGCGTTTCCGACGCTCTCGCCGATCTACTGGGACTTCAGAGAACCGTTGCGCTGCAACCCATTCCGTCCGAGCTGGACAAGTGGATCGTGATGGTCCCAGTCGGCGCTGCGGAGTCGGTGCGGGCCGCGCTGTTTGCGGCCGGGGCCGGGGCGATCGGCGACTACCGGCGCTGCTCGTGGTCGGTCGTCGGCACCGGGCAATTCGAGCCGCTGCCCGGCGCGTCGCCGACGATCGGGGCGGTCGGCATCCTGTCGGAGGTGGCCGAGGCGCGCATTGAGGTCGTCGCGCCCCGTGGTGCGCGCGCGGGATTGCTCGCAGCGCTGCGGGCCGCGCATCCGTACGAGGAACCGGCGTTTGACGTGGTGGAACTGGCCGGCTTGCCGAGCGGGGTCGGCCTGGGCCGGGTTGGTGAGCTCGACAAGGAGATGTCGCTGCGCGAGTTCGTCGCATTCGCCCGCCAGCGGCTGCCCGGCGCCGCCTGGGGGATCCGCGCGGCCGGCGACCCCGATCGCCGGCTGCGGCGCATCGCGGTGTGCGGCGGGGCCGGCGACTCGCTCATCGGGGCTGCCGCCGCCGCGGGCGCCGACGCCTTCGTGACCGGCGACCTGCGTCATCATGTGGTCGACGAGGCGCTGCGGGCGGGCGGACCAGCACTGATTGACGCCGGCCATTGGGCCACCGAGTTTCCGTGGTGTGCGCAGGCGGTCGGGTTGCTTGCGGCACTGGGAGTCGATGCGGCCGCGTACCCCGAACCGACCGATCCGTTCGTACTGCACGCCTAGTGCGGCCCAACCCGTCGCCGGGTCCGGCGACAATCAGGTGCAGACCCCGAAGGCGAACGTCGGCGCGGCGGTGATCGCCGAGGGGTAAGCCTGCTGCGGAATCTTCCGCGGGCGCGGCGGGAAGTACACTCGCGCAGATGAAAGTCGACGCGGCGCGGCAGCGCATCATGCTCGAAGTGGCCGAGGTCGACGCCGACCTCGCCAAACTGCGCCACCGGCGCGCGAACCTTCCCGAAGAGCAGGAAGTCGCCGAGATCGACAAGCGGATTGGCGTCGCCCGTGATGACGCGGTCCGCGCCGACATTGCCGCGCAAGACCTCGACCGCGAGTATAAGCGGCTCGAAGCGGAAGTCAGCGGAATGCGTAGCCGTGAGGCACACGACGCCGAACTGCTGAATCAAGCCGGGGTCGCACCCAAAGCCCTCTCGGAACTACAGCACGAACTCGCCGGTCTGGTGCGCCGCCGCAGTGCCGCCGAGGACGACTTGCTCGACCTCATGGAACAGCAGGAGGCGACGTCGGCCGAACACGACCGGGCACAGGCAGTGGTCGTCGCACTGGAGGCCGAAGCGGCCGATGCGGGTGCCCGTCGCGGCGTCGTGGCACTCGAGGCCGATGGACGAATCGCCGATTTGGCGACGCGACGCGCCGCGATCGTTGCCGACGCACCAGCAGAACTGCTGGCGGTCTACGACCGACAACAGGCCCACGGCAAGCCGGGCGCCGGGCTCCTGCGGCAGGGACGGTGCGGGGGGTGCAGGATGGAGTTGGACCGTGGCACGCTGTCGAAGATTGCCGCTGCCGCCGCAGACGAGGTGGTGCGCTGCGAGGAATGTGGCGCGTTGTTGATTCGCACGAATGAGTCGGGTCTCAAGGCCGGTGGCTGAGTCGACCCGGTTGGTGCTGTTGCGCCACGGCCAGACAGCATTGTCGGTCGATCGCCGCTACTCCGGCAGGGATGACGTGGCGCTGACCGAGATCGGGATCGACCAGGCGGCTCGGGCTGCGGGCCGCCTCGCCAACTGGCCGATTGCGGCTATCGTCACGTCGCCGCTGCGGCGGGCCAGACAGTCGGCTGCGCCGCTCGCCGCCGCCACGGGTCTACCGGTCACCGTTGACGAGGGGCTCATAGAAACCGACTTCGGTCAGTGGGAGGGCCTCACCTTCACCGAGGCCTCCCAGCGCGACCCCGAACTGCATCGCGCGTGGCTGCGTGATGCGACGGTGGAGCCGCCCGGAGGCGAGAGCTTTGCCGCCGCCGAACGCCGGATCGCCGATGCCCGTGCGGCCATCGTCGCCGATCATCCTGGACAGGTCGTCGTGCTGGTCACCCATGTCACGCCGATCAAGTCCATGCTCCGGGTGGCGATGCACGTCGGTCCCGAACTGCTGTACGGACTGCACCTGGATCTGGCCTCAGTGTCGGTGGTGGAGTTTTTCGGCGACGGCGGTTCAGTGGGACGGCTCGTCAACGACACCTCTCATCTGCGCAGCTATCCACTCGCCTAGCGGCGTTGGGCGGGGAGATGTGTACCCTGAATGGGCGAACGAGCCGGCTAGGCGGCCGCGTTGCGCGGAACGGCCAGGGCTCTGGTGCGCCGCGCAACGAGGAAAGTCCGGACTCCACAGAGCAGGGTGGTTGTTAACGGCAACCCGAGGTGACTCGCGGGACAGTGCCACAGAAAACAAACCGCCGGCGCACGCCGGTAAGGGTGAAACGGTGCGGTAAGAGCGCACCAGCGGCGCGGGTGACCGCGTCGGCTAGGTAAACCCCACCCGGAGCAAGGTCGAAGCCCGCACCGACTCGGTGCGGGTGCGCGGACGATTGAGGGCTGCTCGCCCGAGTCTGCGGGTGGACTGCTCGAGGCACCCGGCGACGGTGTGTCCAGATGGATGGTCGCCCCCGCTTGCGGGACAGGATCCGGCTTATCGGCCGGCTCGTTCGCCCCTCGTGGCCGATAGTAGGTTCGAGTTGTGCGCTACTTCTCGGCCCCCGACATCGACTTCGCCGGCATTCGTGCGGAATTGGGGATCACCGAAGACTACGGGCCCGGCGCGCTCGCCGAGGCCGCCGCGACGGCAGATTCCTGGCTCTTCGGACCTAAGAGTGC
>NZ_DIAX01000081.1 GCF_002414845.1 Gordonia sp. UBA5067
GGCGCGCTTCTTGGACAGGATCAGGCGGCCTTCTTTGTCCTCCTTGGTGAGAACGAGGGCTTCGATCTCATCGCCGACGTTGACGACCTCGCTGGGGTCGACGTCGTGCTTGATGGAGAGCTCGCGAGACGGGATGACGCCTTCGGTCTTGTAGCCGATGTCGAGCAGGACCTCGTCCCGGTCGACCTTGACGATGCGACCTTCGACGATGTCGCCGTCATTGAAATCTTTGATCGTGGCGTCAATCGCCGCGAGGATGTCTTCCTCAGAGCCGATGTCGTTGATGGCGATCTGAGGGGCGGTCTGTGCGACCGTGCTGGTGGTCATGTAGTAGGAACTCCGAACGTGGACAGGGACGGTATGCCGCNNTTGTAGCCGATGTCGAGCAGGACCTCATCGCGGTCGACCTTGACGATCGTCCCCTCGACGATGTCGCCATCGTTGAAGTACTTGATGGTGGAATCGATGGCGGCGAGAAAGTCCTCAGCCGAGCCGATGTCGTTGACGGCTACTTGCGGCGAGGTAATAGTGGGGGACGACATGTGTTGGGTTGCTCCGGACAGGTATCTAGTGGGGACAGGATGTTGGTTGCGGTCATCCAGCAGGAAAATTGCTGGTCAACGATGTGAACACGGCGATTCGAACATACCCTGGTCACACGCCCCTCAAACACTACGCCACCCCCCTGTCCTGCACAAATGCGTCTCGGCGCGTCGAGCGGAGGAGCACTATGGTCCACTCACTTGAGCTGACCTTCGACGACGCTGCGGGCGCGGCCATCATCGCCGAGGTGAACCGCCTCGTCGCGGCGGGTCTGCGCAATCCGCATCGCCATCAGCGGCCGCACCTCACGCTGATCGCCGCCCGCTCGGTCGAACCGGCCGCCTTGAGCGCACTTGGTCCGGTTGCGCAACGACTGCCGATCACCATCCGGCTCGGCGCGCCGATTGTCTTGTCCCACGGCGCGGCCGGCGCCCACGGCGGCTACGTACTCGCCCGTTCGGTCATCCCCACCAGTGAACTGCTCAGCCTCCACGCCACCGTCGCGCGCCTGACCGCCGGTTTCGTCGACGGTGAATTCGGCCACTCCCGGCCCGGCGAGTGGACGCCGCACGTGACGCTGGCACGACGGCTCTCCGACGATCAGCTGGCACCGGCGTTGACACTGGTCTCCGACAACGAGGTCCGCCAGGTGGTCGCCGCGGGAATCCGGCGATGGGATGGCGAAGCCCGGACCGAGACCCTTCTTGCCGGGCGGGCGTGCTGACGACCCATGCCGGACAGTGAGATGGTGGATGAAGACGGGACCCACCCCCCGCGGGTCTTGGGGCCGGTCGACTCCGCCGCCAGCGACCGCGCGAACCGGCAGTGGTGGGATTCGGACGCCGACGCCTACCACGACGAGCACGGCGCCTACCTCGGGGTGGAGTCGACCGGCGGCGACTTCGTCTGGTGCCCGGAGAATCTGCGCGAAGCCGACATCGGCCTGCTCGGTGACATCGTCGGCAAGACGATCCTCGAGGTCGGCTGCGGCTCGGCCCCGTGCGCGCGGTGGCTCGCCGCCCACGGCGCCCACCCGGTTGGAATCGACTTGTCGCGCGGGATGCTCGCGCACGGGGTCGCCGCGATGGCCGGCGACGCGCAGCGGGTTCCGCTGGTGCAGGCAACGGCCGAGCGGCTGCCGTTTGCCGGCGCATCCTTCGACCTGGCCTGCTCGGCGTTCGGCGCGGTCCCCTTCGTCGCCGACTCCGCCGGTGTCATGGCCGAGGTTGCCCGCGTGCTGCGTCCGGGCGGGCGGTGGGTCTTCGCGGTGAACCACCCGATGCGCTGGATGTTCCCCGACGACCCCGGACCGGCCGGGCTGACCGTCACCATCCCCTACTTCAACCGCACCCCCTATGCGGAGCGCGACGAGTCCGGCGCGATCACCTACGTCGAGCATCACCGCACCATGGGCGACCGGATCCGCGAGATCCGCGCGGCCGGGCTGATCCTCGACGACGTCGTCGAACCCGAGTGGCCCGAAGACTTCGAGCAGGAGTGGGGCCAATGGTCACCCCTGCGCGGCGCCTACTTCCCCGGCACCGCGATCTTCTGCTGCCGCAAGCCCGCCTGAATCGCTCACCCCGTCTTCGCCGAGTGGGCACCAAAATTCGCCGAGTGGGCACCCTGGCGACGCCGAGTGGGCACCCTGTCTCCACTGAGTGGGCACCCTCGACAGAGGCTGCTATCTCGCGCCGATCCGGGTGCGAATCAGTCGCCCGAATTCGGCTGTTCCCGTCGAGCCACCCAGATCCGGCGTCATCTCGCCAGCATCCAGCGTCGCGGTCAGCGCGGCCCGTATCGTCGCCGCGAGGTCGCGCCCTCGATCATCGTCGAACTGCTGCGCCCACCAATCGAAAAGCATCGCTGTCGACTCGATCAGCGCTACCGGATTGGCGCAGTCGCGCCCCGCGATGTCAGGTGCGGCACCATGTGCCGCCTGGGCCATCGCTTTGCAGTCGGAGGTGTTGATCGATGCGGCCAGGCCCAGTGATCCGGCGAGCTCGGCGGCGAGGTCGGAAAGGATGTCGCCAAAGAGGTTTTCGGTGACGAGGACGTCGAAGTCACCGGCGCGCCGCACCAGCAGGGCCGCCATCGCATCGACATGCTCCTCGTCGACGGTGACGTCCGGGTAGTCGCCCGCGACGTCGTAACACGCCGCACGGAAGAGCCCGGTGGTCATGGTGAGCACGTTGGCCTTGTGGACGACGGTCACGTGCTTCTTGCGACGGCGAGCCTGCTCGAAGGCGACCCGCGCGATCCGCTCCGATGCCGCGCGGGTGATTACCCCGACGGCGAGCGCCACATCGGGCGTCGGCATGAACTCGCCGCTACCCACCGCCATGTTGCGATCGGCATACAGCCCCTCACTGTTCTCGCGGACGATGAGCAGGTCGATCGCTCCGCTCACCGACGGCACCCCCGGATAGACTCGCGCTGGCCGCAGGTTCGAGTAGAGGCCGTAGCGCTTGCGAATCACGGCACCGGGCGTCAGTTGCCCACGAAACTGGTCGGGATAGCCCGCAGAATCATGCGGCCCAAGGATCCAGCAGTCGAGGTCGTCGAGCGCGTCCAGGGTCGCCGGCGGTAGCGGATCGCCAAGGGTGTCGATGGCTGAGCGCCCCATGGCGAGCGGCACCCACTCGACGTCGAGGTCGGCGTGAGTCGCGGCCGCGGTGGCGATGTCGACGGCGACGGGGACGATCTCGGGCCCGATGCCATCGCCGTCGAGGACTCCGATCCGAAGTGGCATTCTCCGAGTATGCCGCGGTGGCCCACCGCCGCGCTACGCGGCAAGGAGCAGGCGCTCGAGTGCACGCTCGACCGGCGATGGCCGGGATTCGGGGACGCTGTTGAGGTCCCGCCTGATTCGGCGAAGGTCTGTGGGTTCGTCCGGGCTGGCTAACTGGCCGGGTGGGTCGGGGTCGCCGGGGTGGCGGTCCAGCAGTGTTCTTGGGTCATGGACGGGGTTGGTGCGGTACGGACCGGCACTGCCGGTCAGTCGCCAGCCGGTGCGCCCGGCATCGGGGCCGGTGGCAATGATGGCGGTTTCCCACTGACCGGGCTTGGAGCCGACGTTGCGGTTGTCGCGTCCGCACGCTGATCCCAGATCAGCCAGGTTCGTCTGGCCGCCGGCGGCGAAGTCTTGGACGGCGTGGTGAGCTTGCGTACGGCAGAACGGTTCGGTGCATCCGGGTCGGGTGCAGCCGAGGTCTTGGCCGAACATCGCCAGCCGTTGGGCCATGGTGGCCAAGCGCCGGCCGCGCGCGAAGTCGAGGACTTGACTGGTGGCGTGGCGAAACACCTCCAGCCAGGGCACCGTATCGGCGGCGAGTTCGATCAGCTCGGCGACCGGCACCATCGTGCCGGTCGAGGTAACCGCCACCCCGGCGCGACGGGCCAGGTCGTGCTCGTCGATGGTGATCACCAACTGCGCCGGAATCCGGTTCGGCCGCCCCAGGCCCTGATGGCCCAAAATCCAGTCGCACATCGCGTCGAGGGCATCGTGATTGCGTTGCGCCGCACTGCGCGTATCGCGCGTGATGGCTTCGGCCAATGCTTCGCGCTGCTCCTCGCCACCGGTATCGCCAGTGCGCTCGGGTGGGAAGGCGATCGGCTGCTCGTCGTCGGGATTGTTGACCCCCGGCGCTGCCCACGCGTTCCAAACGACTTCGATCTTGGCCCGTAGCGCCGGGGTCAACACGCCGGTCAACGTGGACAACAACCGGTTGTCCTGCCGCCCGATAGTGATCCCGCGCTGGCGGCGCCGATCAGTGTCATCAGACAACTCCCCATCCGGATCCAGATGCGCCAGCAGTCGTTGGCCGATCGGACGCAACTCGGCCGGCGCCATCTCGCGCGCTGCTTCGGTCAAAATCGCCACTGCTGTGTCCACATCCTCGACCGAAGCAGCCCGCGGCACTTTGGCCATGATCAGCTCCACCTCGTACACGTGATCAGCCGACACCACCCCCGACGCGACCGCCGCGGCCAATGGTTCGCGCTTGGGCGGCAGCTTCTGCCCGGTCATCGCCATGGCCGGGGTGATCGCCTCGGCCACCGCCAACCGCCGCTTGGCCTCGGCCGCCCCCAACCGCAATTCCTGGGCGTAGTACCGCTTGAGCGTCGTGTGCCCCGAGGCCCGGAATAACTCGCGATCCGACACTTCCATCAACACCGACGCACACACCCCGTCAGTCCGGCGCCGGGCGGTCTCGAGCACCTCCGCGATCTCCCCCACCTCGCCATCAGCGACCAGACCCAACGGGGCCTCAGCCAGCTTCACCGTCGCCGCGTCGATCAACCGCGCCAACTGCACTGGAGAATCCGGCAACCGCACAGTCGAATCCCGCAACCGCACAGGCGAATCGGTCAACGGACCCACCCCCTGTCAGCTGCGGAAACCAATCCGTAATAGAACGTATGTTCACGTTAACGCAGATACGTGATACACGCAACAGGAAGTGCTCCGACGACTCGCTACCTCACAATAGTTTCGCCAGGAAAACCTGGGTCCGCTCATGCTGCGGGTTGGCCAGCACCTCGCGCGGGTCGCCACTCTCGACGACGACGCCGGCGTCCATAAACACCAGCTGGTCGGCCACCTCGCGCGCGAAACCCATTTCGTGCGTCACGACCAGCATGGTCATTCCATCGTCGGCGAGGCGCCGCATGACGGCCAGCACATCGCCGACGAGTTCGGGGTCGAGCGCCGACGTCGGCTCATCGAAGAGCATCAGTTTGGGTTCCATGGCCAGTGCCCGGGCGATCGCCACCCGCTGTTGCTGGCCGCCGGACAACTGGGCCGGGTAGTGGTCGGCGCGGTCGGCCAATCCCACCTGGTCCAGCAGTTCGCGCGCCTGCTCGACCGCCGCCGCCTTCGGCTTGCCCGCCACCTGGACGGGAGCCTCGATGATGTTCTCCAGCGCGGTCCGATGCGGAAACAGGTTGAAGTGCTGAAAGACCATGCCGATATCGCGGCGCTGTCGCGCCGCCTGTTTCGGGCTCAACTCGTAGAGTCGGTCGCCGCCCTCCCGATAGCCCATCAACTCGCCGTCGACGTAGAGCCGCCCCGAGTTGATCCGTTCAAGATGGTTGACGCAACGCAGAAACGTCGACTTCCCCGAACCGGATGGGCCGATCAGGCAGGCGACCTGGCCGCGCGCAACCTCCAACGACACCCCGTTCAGCACCTGCAGGGCGCCGAACGACTTGCCGACCGATTGGGCCGACACCATTGCGCTCATCGCATCCCCCCGGCCCGGCCCACGCCCTTGCTGTAATGCTTCTCCACATAGTGCTGGCCGATCATGAGGACACTGGTCACCGCGAGGTACCAGGTGGAGGCGACGAGGAGCAGCGGAATCGGCTGGAAGTTAACGCCGGAGATGTCCCTGGTCCGACCGTAGAGTTCGAGGCTGAACGGCACCGCCGCCACCAGGCTCGTCGTCTTGAGCATGCTGATCAGCTCGTTGCCGGTCGGCGGGATGATCACCCGCATCGCTTGCGGCAATACGGTGCGGCGCATCGTCTGCGCCCACGACATTCCCAACGCCGTGGAGGCCTCGGTCTGGCCGTGGCCCACCGACGAGATCCCGGCTCGAACAATCTCGGCCATATACGCCGCCTCGTTGAGCCCAAGTCCGATAACAGCGAAGAAGAAGGCGGCGTTGAGTGCCTGGATATTGATGTGGGCGAACTGCGTCACAAACGGAACGCCGATATCGATCTGCTTGTAGATCGAGCCGAACAATCCCCAGAACACGAGCTGCACATACACCGGTGTGCCACGGAAGATCCAGATGTAGACCCATGCGCAATAGCGGAGCACCGGATTGTTCGTCAGTCGCATCACCGCCAGCGTCACCCCGAGGACGACCGCGATCAGCATGGCCAGCACCGTCAGCGCCAAGGTGTACCCGACGCCCGTTAGCACACGGGTGTCGAACAGATATGACGCATAGGTGCGCCAGCGATACGCCGGGTTGGTAGCGGCGCCGTAGACGAACAACCCGACCAGGGCCACCACGACGACCGCGGCCGCCCACTGGCCCGGATGCCGCAGCGGCACCGCCTCGATCGGCGCCGCAGTGTCCCGGGCACCGACGGATTCGACGGGATGCGCCACGCAGTCTACTCCTTTGCGCCATTGATGACCGACGTCCGGATCATGCCAGCCCCGACCCCCCAATGGTGGGCGATTGTGCCGTAGTAGCCGTGGTCGATCAGGTACTGGACCGCCGCCTGGACGGCTGGGGCCAGGTTGGACTGGCCGGCGACGGGTATGCCGTAGGGCGCGGCGTCGTAGACCGGACCCACCGCCTCCAATTGGCCGTCGGTCTTCTTGATCGCGTAGGCGGTGACCGGGGAATCGGCGGAGATCGCGTCGACTTGACCGAGGAGAAGCGCGTTGACGGTGGCGTCCTGGTTCTCGAATTTCACCATCCGGATCGGCTCCTTCCCCAACTTCTCGCATGCGGCCGACTTCGCCGGAATCTCCTGCGTCTCTTGCACAGTCGTCGATTTGACGCCGACGCGCTTGCCACACGCGGACTCGGGGGTGATGGTGCTTCCGGTGCGGCGGGCCCACTGGATCCCGGCGGAGAAGTAGGTGATGAAGTCGACCTGCTTTTCCCGTTCGAGGGTGTCGGTGAACGCGGAGATGCCCATGTGGAAGGTGCCCGCCTGAATGGCGGGAATGATTTTGGCGAACTCGGATTCGACGACCCTCAGCTGCAGGCCGAACACCTGACTGATCGCCCGCACCAAGTCGATGTCGAAACCGATGATCGCACCGTCCCGGTTCTTGAACTCATTGGGCTGATACGGCGGATTGGTACCGACGATGAGGACCCCGCCGTCGCGTATCGCGGCCGGCACCAGTGCGGCGATGGGTGGCTGCTCGGTGACGCCGACGCTGATTGGTTTGGTGTCCAGCGCCGACTCGTCGTTCGTGCAGGCCGCCATCGCCAAGACGGCCACTAGCACTGCCAACGCTCCCGTCCAGCGCCGTGCGGTCATGTCAGTGCGCCGCGTCGTCCCAGGACCGGCCGATGCCGACGGAGACATCGAGCGGGACAGACAGACTGATCGCAGTGCCCATCTCGGCCCGGACCAGCGCCTCCACCTGTTCACGCTCACCGCGAGCCACCTCCAGCACCAATTCGTCGTGGACCTGCAGCAGCATCCGGGAGCGTAACTGTTCGTCGGCGAGGCGGCGGTGCACATTGATCATCGCGACCTTGATGATGTCGGCGGCGCTGCCCTGGATGGGCGCGTTGAGCGCCATCCGCTCCGCGGCCTGACGGCGCTGCCAGTTGTCGCTGTTGAGGTCGGGAAGGTAGCGCCGACGACCGTAGACGGTGGCGGTGTACTCGTTGCGGCGCGCCACGTCAACCACGTTGTGCAGGTAGTCGCGCACCCCGCCGAAACGCGCGAAGTAGGCCTCCATCTGGTCCTTGGCCTCGTCGCGCCCGATACCGAGCTGCGCCGCCAAACCGAATGCCGAAAGTCCGTAAGCGAGGCCGTAAGACATCGCCTTGACCCGATGGCGCATTTCTGCGGTCACCCCGTCGATCGGGACGCCGAACGCACGCGACCCGACGAAGTTGTGCAGGTCTTCGCCGGTGTTGAACGCCTCGATCAGGCCTGCGTCCTCGGACAGGTGCGCCATGATCCGCATTTCGATCTGGCTGTAGTCCGCCGTCATCAGGCACTCGAAGTCGGCCTCGGTACCTGCGGCGCGAGAACTGGGCTCGCCCCCGCCGGTCACGATGAAGCCACCGCGGATCTGCCGGCCGGCCGGGGTCCGCACCGGGATGTTCTGCAGATTCGGTTCGGTCGAGCTGAGGCGCCCGGTGGCCGCGATGGTCTGATTGAACGTGGTGTGGATCCGATCATCGGGCGCCACCGCTTTCAGTAGGCCCTCGACGGTGATCTTGAGCCGCGTCGCGTCGCGGTGCTCGAGCAGATGCTCGAGGAACGGATGGCCGGTCTTCGCGTACAGCCCCTGGAGTGCGTCGGCGTCGGTGGTGTATCCGGTCTTGGTCTTCTTCGTCTTCGGCATGTCGAGTTTATCGAAGAGGATCGTCTGCAGTTGCTTGGGCGAACCGAGGTTCACCTGTTCGCCGATCACGTCGTAGGCGGCCTCCGCCGCAGCACGCACCCGGTCGGCGAACTCCGCTTCCAGGGTGCGCAGGTGGTCGGTGTCCACCGCAATGCCGGTTGCCTCGAGGTCGGCGAGGACGAACAGCAGCGGCAGTTCGACGTCGGCGAGGAGATCGCGGGCGTGTAACCGGTCGAGTTCCTCGTCGAAGGCGATCGCGAGTTCGGCGACCGCGCGCGCCGCGAGCATCAGTTCGTCGGCGCGCTTGGCATCGCCGCCCTCGCCGTCGAGGAGCGAGAGTTGGCCGTCGTCGGCGCCGGCCGCGTCGACGCGCAGCTCGCGCCGCAGGTAGCGCACGACGAGGTCGTCGAGGTTGAAGCTGCGCTGTCCGGGTCGCGCCAGGTAGGCGGCCAGCGACGTGTCGCTGCTGACGCCGGCGAGCTTCCAGCCGCGCCCGCGCAGCGCGTGGAACGCCCACTTGGCCTCGTGTAGGGCCTTGTCGGCCGCCGGGTCGGCAAACCACTCGCCGAGGGCTTGCTCATCATCGGGGGTCATCGTCGTCGGATCGAGGTAGGCGCTCACCTCGTCGGCCGCGGCGATGGCAACGGCCTCGACGTCGGAGTCGACGACGCGCGCCGGCCCGGTGACCATGACGCCGCTGCGTCCGGTCCGCGCATGAGCGTCGAGCCAGGCCCGGACGGCGCCGGGGGCGAGCACCTCGCCGTCGAGGTCGAACCCGGATTCGGCTTCCGGCTCGGGCGAGGACAGGGTGGAGAAAAGGCGGTCGCGCAGCACCCGGAATTCGAGGTCGTCGAACAGTTTGTGAATCTGTTCGCGGTCCCAGCCGGCCAGCGCGAGGTCGTCGGGTCCGGATGGCAGGTCGACGTCGCGGACCAGCTCGGTCAGTTCCCGGTTGGTGAGCACCGACGACAGGTTGGCACGCAACGAGTCGCCGACCTTGCCGCGCACGTCCTCGACATGGTCGACGAGCCCGGCGAGTGAGCCGTATTCGCGGATCCACTTGGCCGCGGTCTTCTCCCCCACCCCCGGGATGCCCGGCAGATTGTCCGACGGGTCGCCGCGCAGGGCGGCGTAGTCGGGGTATTGCCGCGGCGTCAGCCCATACTTGCCCTCCACCTCCTCGGGGGTGAATCGCGTCAGTTCGGAGACACCCCGTTTGGGGTAGAGCACTGTGGTCTCAGGGTCGACGAGTTGCAGGGCGTCGCGATCGCCGGTGACGATCAGAACCCGATAGTCCCGCTCGCGGGCCTGGGTGGCGAGGGTGGCGATCACGTCGTCGGCCTCGAAGCCCGCGACGGCGAACACCGGGATTCCCATTGCGGCGAGCACTTCCTTGGTGAGGTCCACCTGACCGCGGAACTCGTCGGGCGACTTGTCACGCTGCGCCTTGTACTCGGGGAACCGCTCGGAGCGGAACGTCTGGCGCGACACGTCGAAAGCGGCGGCGATATGCGTCGGTTGTTCGTCGCGCAGCAGGTTGATCAGCATCGACGTGAAGCCGTAGACGGCGTTGGTCGTCTGCCCGCCGGCGGTCTTGAAGTTTTCCGCGGGTAACGCGAAGAAGGCCCGATAGGCCAGCGAATGCCCGTCGAGCAGCATCAGCAGCGGGCGCCCGTCGCCCGTCGGGTCGGCGGCGGCCTTCGATGCTGACTTCTGCGCTGGACTCACACCGACGAAGTCTAGTGGTCGGCCCCGACACCGACCGCTACGCCGGCCCCACCCGCGACAGCCACACCGTGTTGCCGATCAGATCTCCCGTCGGCGCCCACTGATAGTGACGTGAAAGCCCATCGCCGGAGTAGTCCGCGACGTAGGCCCGTAAGTGGGGCCGGGTCTGCTTTCCGGCCGCAATCCCCCTGATGATGACCGTCGCCAGATCGTAGGCCTCCAGCGAGTACCGGGCCGGCGGCCCGCCGAACCGGGTGGCGTAGGCCGCGGAGAAGGCGTCGGGGGCGGGACTGCATGAGCAGGACAGCAGTGCGCCGTCGGCGCCCGCACCGGCGAAGGCAAGGAAGTCGGGGTTGTTCGCCTCGTCGCCCGCAGCGAACACCACCGTCGGTGCGGCCTGGCGCAGGGCGGCGGCGAATGCGCCGCCATCGCGTGCGGATCCGGCGAAATACACGCCGTCCGCCGCCGCCTTCACGACCGCGTCCACGGCGGGCCCGTAGGCGTGACTGCCGCGCTGGATGCCGGTCGAACAGGCTTGGACGGCGGCACCGCCAAGGCCTTGGGTGACTGCCCGGGCCAGGCCGGCGCCCCCGTCGGTGTTATCGGCGATGACGCAAACCTTCTTGCGGCCACCGGCGCCGACCAGGTAGCGGGCAATGGCCGCACCCTGTACATCGTCGTTGTTGACGCCGCGGAAGAACGTCTTCCACCCCTTGTCGGTGAGGGTCGGTGCCGTGGCCGACGGGCTCAGATTCACCAATCCGGCCGCATGGAAGGTCGGGCCGGCGGCGAGCGCATCTGAGGAGGTGAGCGGCCCGATGACGGCGACAACGTCGGGGCGGGCCGCTAGACGCCTGGCCTCCTCGGCGGCGACGACGCCGTTGCCCTTGGTATCGGTCCGGCGCACGACGAGTTGGCAACGCGGATTCGCCGCGTTGTGCTGGTCGACGGCCAGTTGTGCACCGTTGGCGATGGCGGTGCCGTCAATCCCGTCACGGGTGGAAAGGTCGCCGACCACCGCCACGGTCAGGCGAGGACAGGCGGCCTTACCGTCGCCCGCCGGGTTGGCGGGGCTTGCCGGGGCCGGCGGGTCGAAGCGCTGGCCGGCCAGGGTCAGCTGTCCGACCGTCGTGATCGCCAGGCCGGTTTCGCCGGGCGGCACGGAGGTCGGCACCGCGGGGGCCGCTGGATTGCCGGACGCGCCCGCTGCTCGGGAAGCAGCCGACGGCACCGCCGGGCCGTGCGAGGACGCGCATCCGCTGATGCCGAGCGCCACGGCGACAACGACTGTCGCGACGGCCAGTCCGCCCTGTCGGGTCTTCATCGCCCACCCCCGGTTCAGGACTCGACGTTCTCGATGACCACCTCGGCCACCTGCTTCATCGTCGTACGACGATCCATCGCCGCACGCTGGATCCACGCGAACGCCTCCGGTTCAGTCATCGCGTGCTGACTCATGAGCAGCCCCTTCGCCCGGTCGACGAGCTTGCGCGTGGCCAGCGTCTCCTGCACCGACTCCACCTCGGCCTCCAGGGCGGCCAGTTCGCGGTAGCGGCTGACGGCCACCTCGATCGCCGGCGCCAGATCGGCCTTGGAAAAGGGCTTGACCAGGTAGGCCATCGCACCGGCATCGCGCGCCTTCTCGATGAAGTCGCGCTGGCTGAACGCGGTAAGCATCACCACGGGGGCCAGGCGCTTCTGGGCGATCTCGGTGGCCGCGTCGATCCCGTCGCGCACCGGCATCTTGATGTCCATGATCACCAGGTCGGGTTTCAGGCTTTCGGTGAGGTCGACGGCGATCTGCCCATTGGGGGCCTCGCCGACGACGTCGTAGCCCTCCTCCCGCAACATCTCCACCAGATCCATCCGGATCAGCGAGTCGTCCTCGGCAACCAAGACCCGACTGGGCGGTTGGGCATCGGCAGCCACAGGCATCCTCTCCCTTAGCGGAAATGTCAGAACTATGACACTACCGGGCGCAGTTGGCGTCGCCGGTGAGCCATCTACTAAACTCGGCAATCGCGCCCTCGTAGCCCAATTGGCAGAGGCAACGGATTCAAAACCCGTCCAGTGTGAGTTCGAGTCTCACCGAGGGCAC
>NZ_DIAX01000044.1:0-253 GCF_002414845.1 Gordonia sp. UBA5067
TCCTCCAACGCTGGTGAGGTCCTGACGATGCTCCTCGGTGTCGTTGCCGCCGGCGTCATCGGCCTCGACGAGGCCGGAGGTACCTTGGCCGTGCCGCTGCTCGCCACCCAGATCCTGTGGATCAACCTGCTCACCGACACTGCACCGGCCCTCGCCATGGGTTTCGACCCGCCCCCGGACGACGTCATGAACCTTCCGCCGCGAGGCCTGCACGACCGGGTCATCGACCGCGAGATGCAGGTCGGCATCGTGT
>NZ_DIAX01000044.1:492-2643 GCF_002414845.1 Gordonia sp. UBA5067
CTGTTCACCAACCCGGTGCTGTGGATCGCGATCTGCATCTCGCTGGCGCTGCAGGTCGCCGTGGTCTACATCCCGTTCCTCAACGACGCATTCGACACCACCGCAATCGACGCCACGGATTGGCTGCTGTGCATCGGCCTCGCCAGCGTCGTCCTGTGGACCGACGAACTCCGCAAGCTGGTCACCAGATGGCGGACCGACGCCGCTGGTCACCCGGGTGCCCCCGAACCGGCGAGCGACGCTCGCTGCTGAGCGAGCACGGCAGGAGACACAACGACCCCACCGGGTTCGTCAGCACGGTCGACATCGTGAAGACCGACCTGGCGTGATGTGACACCATCTGGAGATGCCGCACATGCGCCCTCATCATGCACCGCTCGAGTTCGGGATCTTCCTCCCTCCGATGCACAAGACCGGGGTCAACCCGACGCTCGCCCTGCACCGCGATCTCGAACTGGTCACGCATCTCGACCGCCTGGGGTATGCGGAGGCCTGGATCGGTGAGCACCACTCGGCCGGCAGCGAGTTGATCGCCAGTCCCGAGGTGTTCATCGCCGCGGCGGCGGAGCGCACGCGGCACATCAAGTTGGGCACCGGCGTCAACTCGCTGCCGTACCACCACCCGTTCATCCTCGCCGACCGGATCGTCATGCTCGACCACCTCACCCGCGGGCGGATGATGTTCGGCGCGGGTCCTGGCCAGCTCACCAGCGACGCTTCGATGCTGGGGATCGACCCGATGGATCAGCGTCCCCGGATGGAGCAGGCATTCGACGTGATGATGCGCCTGTTCCGTGGCGAGACGGTCAGCGAACGCACCGACTGGTTCACGTGCGACGAGGCCGTGTTGCAGGTTCGGCCGTACAGCGACTTCGACATCGCCGTGGCCAGCAGCATCTCTCCGTCGGGCAGCAAGCTGGCGGGGAGGTACGGCACGGGAATGCTGTCGATCGCCGCCACCGAGCCGGCGGCGTTCCAGGTGCTCGACTACAACTTCCAGGTCTGGCAGGAGGAAGCGGCCCGGCACGGTCACGTCGTCGATCGCGCCAAGTGGCGGCTGATGGGTCCGATGCACATCGCCGAGACCGAGGATCAGGCTCGGGCGAACTGCCGGTACGGGTTGCAGTGGGTCTTCGACTACCTCAGCCACATCATCCCGATCGGCGACCCGTCCGCGCCGCCTCCGCCGTCCGACTTCGACGAGTTCGTCGACTTCGCCAACGAGAGCGGTCGCATGGTCATCGGCACGCCCGAGATGGCCATCGAGCAACTCGAGCGGCTGGTCGAGAAGACAGGCGGTTTCGGCACCTACCTCTTCCTCGGCGCCGATCTGGCGGACTTCCCCTCGACGCTGCGCAGCTACGAGCTCTTCGCCGAACAGGTGATGCCGCACTTCACCGGGCAACTGGGTCCGGTGCAGGCGAGCTACGACCGGGTGGTCGGTGCCGGCAGCAAGTGGGTCGACGCGACGCTCGGCGCGCAACTCACCGCCATCGCCGCGTACGAGGAGGAGCGCGCCGCGCGCAGTTGATCGACCCCTTGCGGCCCGCGTGCGGCGCGGTGGCGATCATCGGCGACCATCGCCTGGTAGTGCCCATCGAAGAAGCGGTCGAACCGGTCGAGCTGGGCCGTGTTCACGCAGGCGCCCATGTCAGCCCGAGGCGTACGGCAGACTCCTCGATCGCCTCGACGAGCCGATCGATCGAACCATCGCACGCGTCGAGATCCTTGGCAGCCAGGAGCAGCATGTGCCCGGCGTCGGTCACGGCGACAACCACCGGTGCCTCACCGCCGGACGCGACGCGGATCGGGCCTGGCTGGTCGTTGCGGTGGTAGGTGTCGAACGGTACCGGGAGGCCGTCCTGGCAGGTCTTCCACTCGGGTCGCTGACGGACGGAGCCGTGGGTGATCTCGCACAGCGAGCAATGCCGCCGACCGAGGCGAGCACCGACCCAGTAGGAGAGCTCACCGCGCAAGGTGCTGTCCGCGTCGTAGACGCCAACGAGACGCACGATGACCTGGGCCGGTGCCGCGTCGGGAGAGCTCATCGGGACAGCATCGCCGATCGGGCACCGCGAACCTCCGCGGTGGGGAGTCTGCCGGCGCGGTCCGCCATGCGATGGCGCCGAGCACGAGGCCGAACATCATGTG
>NZ_DIAX01000044.1:2879-3603 GCF_002414845.1 Gordonia sp. UBA5067
CTGATACCCTATGGGGTATGTGTATGGAAGTGAACTGCCCAAGTTGCCAACGCCCGAGCTGGGCCGGATGCGGCGCCCACGTGGAACAGGTGCTCGGTCATGTGGCACCTGGTGACCGGTGCCAGTGCTGCGAGGCCGTCGCGCCGACCCGCGCTGTTCCGGCTCGTCCGCAATGACCGAGCCGACGTCTGCGCGCTCGATGTGGGAACAGCGCTTCAGCGCCGAGACATACATCTACGGGACAGAGCCCAACGAGTTCCTCCGCACCAGCGAACCGACGTTGCCCCGCGGCGCGGCACTCTGCCTGGCCGAGGGCGAGGGTCGCAACGCGGTCTTCCTTGCCGGCTCAGGACGTGAAGTGCATTGCGTCGACCTGACGGAGTCCGGAGTCGCGAAGACCCTTCGTTTGGCTCTCCACCGAGGTGTCGACGTGCACGCGGTGGTCGCCGACCTCACCATGCACGACATCGGCTCGGAGCGCTGGGACGTGGTGGTGTCGATCTTCGCTCACATGCCCGCCGATGTCCGTAGGGATCTGCATGCGCGTGTGGTCACCTCGCTTCGGCCTGGTGGCGTGTTCCTGCTGGAGGCGTACACACCAGCTCAGATCGGTCGTGGCACGGGCGGACCGGCGCTCGCCGAGATGACGATGACGCTTGCCGGCCTACGCACCGAACTCGCTGGGCTCGACGTGGTCCACGGCATCGAACTCGAGCGAGAGATC
>NZ_DIAX01000044.1:3817-4084 GCF_002414845.1 Gordonia sp. UBA5067
GCCTGCGGGGCAATGTGAGGCTGAATGTGGCGCCCCGGTCGGTGCCCTCGGATGCGGCGGTGAGGTCGCCGCCATGGGCGCGGGCGATGGATCGGGCGATGGTGAGCCCGATGCCGGTTCCGGCCGCGTGGCCGTTCGGGTCGGCGCGGAAGAATCGTTCGAAGACGTGCTCGAGGTCTTCGGGGGCGATGCCGCGTCCGGAGTCGGACACCTCGACGCATGCGATCTGTGCGTCGGCCGCGACCGATACCCGTACGGTGCCGCTCG
>NZ_DIAX01000027.1:0-12713 GCF_002414845.1 Gordonia sp. UBA5067
CACTCTTAGGTCCGAAGAGCCAGTTTGATTACGCCGGCGACCCCAACCGGGTGATTATCGATCTGACCGATGCCGACATCTGGGATGCTTCGACCGTCGCCGCCCTTGATGCCGTCCACAGCAAATACGCGGCCAAGGGCAAACACGTCGAGATCGTCGGCCTCGACGGCGCCAGTCTCGATCGCTATCGACGCTTATCCGGTGAGCTGACCTCGGGTCATTAACTGCACCTGCGAATCCGCCACCACATACCGGTAGCACCCACTACTGCTAGTCGTTGCGACCGGCAGTCCGCCCGAAACCAGACCAGGGAATTCCAGCGAGATCGGCCACTTCCCGTTTCCAACTGGCTAGGTCGTCGAGTACGAACTGATCTAAATGATGGTGCCCGCAAGCACGGGCCATCACCTTCATGAGTTCGACGCTGGCTGACATGAATCGGGCGAGTCGCTGCGGTGCCGTCGCACGATCAATACGAGCTCGCAAGGTGGGGTTCTGGGTGGCGATACCGGACGGACAGCGGTTGGTGTTGCACATTCGTGCCGCGACGCAGCCAATTGCCTGCATCGCCGAGTTCGCCACTGCAACACCATCGGCACCCAGCGCGAGTGCTTTCGCAAAGTCCATGGGAGTGCGCAGGCCGCCGGTAACGATGAGGGTCACCCGCCCGCCGGCGCCGAGCCGGTCGAGGGTGTGCCGGGCCCGGCGCAGCGCCGGGATCGTCGGCACCGAGATGTGGTCGCGGAACAGGAGCGGCGCGTCCCCGGTGCCGCCGCCGCGACCGTCCAGGATGATGTAGTCGGCGCCGGCCCGGACGGCGAACTCGACGTCGGCTTCGATGTGTTGCGCGCTCATCTTGAACCCGATGGGCACGCCACCGGTGAGCGCGCGCACCCGGTTGGCGAAGGATACGAAGTCCTCGACGGTGTGCAACTGGGCAAAGGTCGGTGGCGAATCGGCGTCCTGACCTTCGGGTAGGCCCCTGATTTCAGCGATCCGGCCGACGACCTTGCTTCCGGGCAGGTGGCCGCCGGTCCCGGTCTTGGCGGCCTGTCCGCACTTGAAATGAAACGCCTGCACCCTCGACAGCAGGGAGTCGTCATATCCGAAGTGGGCGGACGCGTACTCGTAGAGATATCGACGGTTGGCCTGCTGTTCCTCGGGCAGCATGCCGCCTTCGCCGGAGCAGATACCGGTGCCGGCCAGCTCGGCGCCGGTGGCCAGCGCAATCTTCGCCTCTTCGGACAGCGCCCCGAAACTCATGTCACTGACCAGCAGTGGGATTTCGAGCCGCAGCGGCTTGCGTGCCTGCGGCCCGATCACCAGGTCGGTGCCAACGGCCACGTCCTCGAGCAACGGCTGGCGGGCCAACTGGGCGGTCATGAACTGGATGTCATTCCAGTCGGGAAGCTCGCTGCGCGGCACCCCCATCGCCGCCATCTCGCCATAGGGCCCCAGCACGCTCAGCCCCTCCCGAGCGAGGCGGTCGATGAAGGCGACGGTCGGCTCCTCCGCGGTCGGAACGGCTCGGGGCGCTGAGTTGGCCGACAGTGTGGGCTCGACGGCGGCCGTCGGCGGAGTCTCGGTCAACTCGGCATCATCGAGCGAGTAGGGCTTGCCGACCATCTCGTCGGGCACTCTGATGTGGTGCCCATCGCAATAGGGCGCATCATGCGTCTGTTTACAACGGCACAGCCACACCCGGCCGCTCTCAGCGGGCGTGAATGCGATCGGGGTGAAGCCGGTGCCCAAATGCGAGTCATCGCAAAGTGGCTGGTTTTGCGACCGTCCGCACCGGCACCACAAGTACTCGCGACCGGCCTCGACCTCAACTTCGATCGGCGTGTTCGCCGCCACCACAGGTTTCACCGATCCGACCCCTTAGTCTGCCTGTCCACTGGGAACGCTAGCCGCAAGCCGCGTCGCCGAGGAGCAACTCAACCGATCTGATCGAGGGTGTCGGGGTCCCGGGCCAACCAGGTCCCCCCATCGGTCACGACGAAGGGCCGTTGGATCAACTGCGGGTGTGCCGCCAACGCACCAAGAAGCGCTTCGTCGTCGGCATCCTCGAGTCCCAGCGAGCGGTATTCGGGCTCGGTGTCGCGCACCACCTGGCGCACCGACAGGCCGGCATCGGCGATCAGAGTCCGCAGTTGTTCGACGGTGGGCGTCTCGTGCAGGTACTCGACGATCGTCACTTGCGCGCCGGACTCCTGAAGGTGCGCCAATGCGTTGCCCGACTTGCTGCACCTGGGGTTGTGGTAAATCGTTGCTTTCATCGGCTACTCGCTTTCTTGTTGTGAATGTCACTGGCCCGTGCGGGCTCAGCCCCGGATCAGGTCCAGGAATTCTCGACGGGTGGATTCGTTCTCGCGCAGACGCCCGCGCACGGCGGAGGTCACCGTGGAGGTTCCGGTAGCATGCACCCCGCGCATCGACATGCACAGATGCTCGGCTTCTACGACCACACCAATCCCCCGCGGTGCTAGATGCTCATCCAGCCAGTCCGCGATCTGCATGGTCAACCGCTCCTGTACCTGCAGGTCGCGCGCGAAGAGTTCAACGACCCGAGCGAGTTTGGACAATCCCAGAATTCTCTCGCCGGGCAGATAGGCGACGTGCGCAACACCCCGGAACGGCAGCATGTGGTGCTCGCACAATGAGGTCAAAGGAATGTTGCGGGCCAGTACTAATTCGTCGTACCCGGCATCGTTGGGAAAGGTTGTCAGGTCGAACATCGCCGGGGTGAGGAGCTCCCGGTAGGCCGCGGCCACCCGGCGAGGGGTGTCGTGGAGGTGTGTCGACTCGGCATCGCGCCCCAATGCGCGGAGCAGATCGACGACGGCATGTTCGGCGGCTTCGATGTTGACCTCAGGTACCTGACGTCCCGCCCGAACAGCAACCGGCGGCTCCGGAGCGGAAACGGTGGGATTGCCGGCAGGGGTGTCGGCGAGGTTGTGGAGACTCATCGTGTCAGCTTTCCGGTGTAGGAGACGGCCAGGCGAGAAAGGGCCAAGGCGGCAACCAACAAGCCGAAATCGCGTAACGCAACGTCGTAATAGCCGGGCAGTGTCAGGAGGTTGACGATGATCCCGAGCAACCAGGCCGCGACGACGAGCGCGCCCCAGCGCGGAACGATCGCCACCAAGACGCCAGCGATGATCTCGATCGCGCCGATGAGGTACATCCCCTGCGCAGCCGTGCCCGGCAAGATGTGGTCGATCCAGGGCGCGAGGTACCCCGGCCAGTCGGTGAGTAGGTTGAGGAACTTGTCGACGCCAAACAAGATGGGAGCCACGGTGAAGACGGTGCGCAAGAGCAGGAATGCTTGATAGCCGGGTTCAGTCAATTGGGTTTTGTCGATGTAGGCATGTGCGCGAGTGGTGGTCATTCTTCCTTCTCCTTCTAATGGACGGTAGAATGGACTTTAGTAACCTCTCGTTGATTAAGTCAACCTTCATTGGTTTTAGAAAGTGGATATGGACGCCTACCAGGATATTTCGGCAGTCGCCGCCCTAGACGAACCGCTCCGTCGACGGCTCTACCAGTACGTCTGCGCCAGTGAGCACTCGGTGGGACGCGATGAAGCCTCGGCAGCTGTCGACTTGCCCCGTAAGACGGCGGCGTTCCACCTCGACAAACTCGTCGAGGCCGGGCTCCTTACCGTCCATTTCGCCCGACTCACCGGCCGCAGCGGCCCCGGCGCGGGGCGACCCTCCAAGCTATATTCCCGCGCCGAGCACCCGATATCGATCCAACTCCCCGAACGTTCCTACGAGCTAGCGGCACAGCTGCTGGCGCAGGCGGTTGAGGACGCCGAGTCGACCGGGGTATCACCCCAGGACAGCCTCAACTCCCGGGCGCTCGAAGCCGGACGGGTCGCGGGCACGGCCGAGCGCAAGACGGGCGACGGCGGGCTGATCGAGGTATTGACTCGCTGCGGTTACGAACCACGCTATGACGGTGACGACATTGTGATGGCCAACTGCCCATTTCATTCCCTTGCCAAGCAGCACACCGACCTCGTGTGCGCGATGAACCTTGGACTTATCGAAGGGATACTCGATGGCGCCGATCACGCTGCACGCCGGGCTCGGCTGGTCCCAGATGAACGGTATTGCTGCGTTCGCATTGGGCACCGAGCGGATAGCTGACACGGCTAACCTACGGTCAGCCCGATTGTCGTCGACGAAAGTAGCCTCCATGCCCGACTCCCCCGCTGCACCACCGGTTCTCGTCGAGCGCGTTGACCACGTCTGCGTGCTGACGATCAACCGGCCCGAAGCGCGCAATGCGATTAACGGCGCGGTGACCGATGCGCTTGGTCAGGCCTTGGCCGAGGCCGACGCCGACCCGGAGATTCGCGCCATCATCCTCACCGGGGCCGGCGACAAGTCCTTTTGCGCAGGCGCAGACCTCAAGGCCCTCTCGCACGGGGAGAACATCGGCCCGAGTGATCCCGAGCACGGAAAGTGGGGGTTCGCCGGCGTGGTCAGCCATCCGGTGAGCACCCCGGTGATTGCCGCGGTGAACGGTACCGCCCTCGGCGGTGGAACCGAACTCGTGCTCGCCGCCGACCTCGCGGTCGCGGCAAAGTCGGCGAGCTTTGGACTCCCCGAAGTCAAACGTGGTCTCTTCGCCGCGGCCGGCGGGGCGTTTCGAATTGTGGACGCCGTGCCCAAGAAGATCGGCATGGAACTACTACTCACCGGCCGTCCAATCACACCCGAGCAAGCACTTGGTTACGGACTGATCAACCAGGTCGTGCCCGACGATCAGCTCCGTACCGCCGCGCTCGATCTCGCGCGCGAGATCGCGAGCAACGCACCGCTGGCCGTCCAGGCATCAAAAAGGTTGGCGCAACGGATCGTCGACGATGCGGTTGCCGGCGACGCAGAGCAGTGGGCGGCCAACACCCGAGAGCTCGGCGTCGTCTTCACCAGCGAGGATGCCATCGAAGGTCCACTCGCCTTCACGCAGAAGCGCGCACCCGTGTGGAAAGCGCGATAGGCCACGGGACACTTGACCGCTCGCACCGGCGCACCTGGTGCGGGCGGTCGGTCGTATGGGTTATGACACCCACTGGACCAGCTGGACGATGATCCCGTTCGGATCGGAGAACTGGCAGTACCGCTCACCCCACGGCTCGGTTTCGGGTTCTGTCACCACCGATGCGCCCGCGCTCGCCATCGTCGCAAACGCAACATCGACGTCGTCGACAACGAAGGCCAGCAGGAGCCCCTCCCCTGCGCTGCCCGCACGACTTGCCGGCTTGAAGGTGGACAGTCCGGTGCGCAAGAAGATGATGTTCACGGTCCGCTCAACGGGGTGCTCCAGGGAGATGAACCCATCATCGGACATCGCAACGCGAAAGCCGAGATGGGTGCAAAGAAAGGCTGCGGAGGCCTCCGGGTCGACGACGTTGAGCGAAATGGCGGTGGAGCTGATGTTCATTGGGGTCCCTTTCCCGTATGTGATACGGTCCACATAACTCGTACGCAGTACGGTATATTCCGAGAGATGGAAACCATCGACCTCCTCTGGCGCGCCGAGATCACCCCGAATCGTCGCGGCCGGCCCCCCAAATACACCACGGACCAGGTAGTCGAGGCGGCCATCACCGTCGCCGATCGGGTTGGATCGGCGTTCTCGTTGCGCGACGTCGCCAGCGAAGTGGGCATCCCGGTGATGTCGCTCTACTCGTATATCGACAGTCGGGAACAGCTCCTCGAACTGATGATCGACGACGTGCATGCCCAGATGGCGCGGATCCCCCTCGCCGGGGATTGGCGCAGCCGACTGACCGCCGTCGCCGACGACAATCTGACCCTGTTCGCCGATCACGGCTGGCTGGCTGACGTCGAATCTGAGCGCGCCATCCTTGGCCCGGGCACCTTGACGAAGTACGAGTACGAACTCGAGGCGATTAACGACCTCGAACTCACCGATACCGACAAGGACGCCGCGCTGAACGTCGTCCTCGACTTCGTCAAGGCCAGCGCGCGCGCACTGGCCCACGCAACACGCGAACGGACACACGAAGACCCCCAGCAATGGTGGGAGCGCGAAGGCGCGAAACTCGCGGTCCTCGGCATCGAGGCGCGCTTCCCGCTGGCTTCGCGCATCGGCACCGCCGCCGGCGAGGCGCAGGGTGCGGCCCGAGACTCGCGACGCGCCTACGAGTTTGGTCTACCGGTGATCCTCGACGGACTCGCCGCCCGGCTCGCCGACCACTCATGCGTCAGCGGCGGATGAGGCCCAGATCCGTGGCGCTGGCGACCGCGGCGGTCCGCGAATCGACATTGAGTTTGGCGTAGATGCGGGCCAGGTGGGATTTGACGGTCCCCTCCGTCAGGTGGAGCCGGTCACCGATGGCGTGGTTGGACAGGCCTTCGGCCACCAAGCTGAGCACCTCGGTCTCGCGACGTGTCAGCGACGCACCGGGTACGCGGAGGCGATCCATCAGCCGATCGGCGACTGTGGGAGCCAACGTCGTGCGGCCCGCGGCCGCCGTCCGCACCGCCGCCGCCAAGTCCTCCGGCGGCGCGTCCTTGAGGATGTACCCGGTGGCCCCGGCCTCGATCGCGGGCAACGTGTCGGCATCGGAATCATAAGTGGTAACGATCAGCACGCGTGGAGCGCCGACGCGGCCGGTGATCAGCGCAGTTGCCTCGGCACCCCCCATCCCCCTACCGAATTGCAAGTCCATCAGCACCACGTCGACACCGCCCTCAGCGGCCCGATCGACCGCCTCCCGGGCGGTCGCCGCCTCACCGACCACGCTCAGATCCGACTCGGCCTCCAGGACGGCGCGAAGTCCAGCCCGCACGACAGGATGATCGTCGGCCAAGAGCAACCTGATCGTGTCATCGGTCACTGACAGCCTCTGTTTCGGGTGATGCGGCGTTCTGGGCCGTCGGGATCTGAGTCGTCAGCACGGTGCCTTCGCCGGGCGCGGATTCGATGGTGAGCACTCCCCCAAGGCTACGTACGCGCGAACGCATCGCCGCCAGGCCGAAGCCGCCGGTCTCGTGATCAGGTGCCGGCAAATTCTCGGCGTCGAACCCCCGTCCATCATCGACAATCTCGAGGGCGACGTGAGTGCCTGAATAGCGTAGCGTCACGTCCACCCTGGTGGCGCCGGCATGGCGGACGGTGTTGGCGAGGGCCGACTGCGCAATGCGCAACACGGCCACATCCTGCGCGGTGGTGAGTGACGCCGGCTCGCCGACGAGGTGGAAATGCGCGGCGATCCGGTGGCGTGAACTCGTGGTGGCGCACAAGCGCTCCAGCGCCCCGGCCAGCGTGGTGCCGTCCAACGACGGCGGCGTCAGTGCGGCGACGAAGCGCCGTGCCTCGGCGAGGTTGTCCCCCGCCGCCTGGCGCGCCTGAACGACATAGTCCGCCGCATCGGCGGGCTTCGCCGGCAACGCCCGCTCGGCGGCGTGCAGCAGCAGCTGGATGCTTGAGAAGCCCTGGGCCAGCGTGTCGTGAATCTCGCGGGCCAGCCGATCGCGTTCGGCCAGCACGCCGGCGGTGTGCTGGACGGCAGCCAGGTCCGCCCGCGTCGCGGTCAAC
The DNA here is from genome assembly GCF_002414845.1 of Gordonia sp. UBA5067. Classification (GTDB taxonomy): domain Bacteria; phylum Actinomycetota; class Actinomycetes; order Mycobacteriales; family Mycobacteriaceae; genus Gordonia; species Gordonia defluvii. The sequence goes on from NZ_DIAX01000027.1 coordinate 7,579, forward strand.
TCCTCGATCAGCCGGCGTCGACGATCACTCTCGCGGTAGAGGGCCTGATATCCCAGGACCACGGCCACCGCCACGGCTGCGCCGAGCGCCGGACCGATGGCCATGCCGGGGGTGAAGAGATGCCGGTGGACGGCAAAGCCGACGATCGCGGCCACGGCGGTGGCCGCCACCGCGACGAACGCACTCCGGCGCGGAAGAAGGTGCAGTTGCAGGAAGTACAGCGGAAACGCCAGCCAGACGGCGTCTGGGGTAAGCGTCATCAGCACCAGCCAGGCCAGCCCGAGGGCGGCGAGCCACACTGCCGCGGCCCGGCGAGACCGCCGAACCCCCGACAACGCAGGTCCGAGCCCGTAGATCACGCCGCACACCGTCGCCGCCACGACGCACCACGCGGCGTGGGGCTCGGCGTCGACTACCGACCGAGCGGCCGCGAGGCCGAGCAGGGCGACGATGAGCAGGTGCAGACACCAGTCCAGTGCCCTCGGGGTCGGGGTCGGAACCGAGTCATGGCTGTTCACAATGCGTTCCACTGTACGGATGCCGGCCGCCGCGGGCCTCCATCGAAAGTTACAACCCGGTCACCACCTTTGTGCCCGTGGATTGGGGCCTTGTGTGCGATGTGCCCAGGGGGGTGTGCGGACGACAGTGGAGCGGTAAGCAATCGAACGTCGGAAAGGACGCACATACCGTGTTCGTCGCCTGGAGAGACCTCAAATTCGCCAAGGGACGGTTCGCCTTGATGGGGGCCGTCATCGTACTCATCACCCTGCTGGTCGGCTTGCTGTCGGGATTGACCGGTGGGCTGAGCCAGCAAAACATCTCTGCGATCACGGGACTCCCCGTCGACAAGATCGCCTTTCAAGCTCCCTCCGGTGGACAGGAACTCGCCTACTCCAACTCCACCGTTACCGAGCATCAGTGGCAGCAGTGGGCCCGCGAGCCCGGTGTTCACCGCGCCGAACCCCTCGGTATCACCACCACCAAGGCCGTCGCCGGGGACAGGAGTTCGGCAGTATCGGCCTTCGGCGTCGAACCCCGGTCGACCCTCGCTCCCGACAGTGACCGGATCGATGACAACTCGACGGTGTTATCAACCGCTGCGGCCGACAGCCTCGGCGTCAAGACCGGCGATACCGTTACCGTGGCGGGTCGGGCACTGACCGTCGCCGGCGTCGCCGGCGATGCCTACTTCAGCCACACCCCGGTAATCTGGACCACGCGGGAGACCTGGCAAAAGGTGGCACCGCCGTCGGCCGACGGCACAGGGCCGACCGCCACCGTCATCGCACTGACCACCGGTCCCGGTGTGGACCTTGCCGCCAATGACAACCAAATCGGCACCAAGTCGGTTTCCCCCAAGGAATCGCTGTCGGCGATCGGCGCCTACACATCCGAGAACGGCTCACTGCAGCTAATGCGAGCATTCTTGTTCGCCATTTCCGCGCTCGTCGTCGGTGCGTTCTTCACCGTCTGGACGATTCAGCGCAGCGGTGACATCGCCATCCTCAAGGCCCTGGGTGCGTCTACGGCCAGCCTTCTCAAAGATGCCCTCGGGCAGGCAGTGATCCTGCTGGTCGGCGGAACCCTGATCGGCACGGCGCTAGCCGCCGCCCTGGGCGCACTGGTAGCGGGGTCGTCGATTCCCTTCCTGCTAACACCGCAAACCATTGCCCTGCCCGCCGCGGTGATGATCCTCCTCGGCGCCCTCGGGGCCGCCCTATCCATCCGACGTATCACCTCTGTTGACCCGCTGACTGCACTAGGGAGCGCACGATGAGCCTGCAACTGACCGACATCACCCTGACCTATCCTGACGGCGATGCCCGGCTGACCGCGCTGGACCGAGTCTCGCTCGATGTCCCCAAGGGCAGCCTGACCGCCGTTGTCGGACCGTCCGGCTCGGGCAAGTCCAGCCTGCTGGCCGTCGCTGCCACGCTGATCACCCCCGACTCCGGGGTCGTGACCCTTGATGGCTCGGCGACCACCGGCATGTCGCGGGGGGAACTGGCAGAGTTGCGTCGCGACAAGATCGGCATTGTCTTCCAGCAGCCCAATCTGTTGCCCTCCCTCACCGCGGCCGAGCAACTTCAGGTGATGGCGCAGATTCGCGGCGACAAGCCGCGATCGGCGCGGGGTCGCGCACTCGAACTCCTCGACGTGGTGGGCCTGGCCGAGCAGGCCGACCGTCGGCCCCACCAACTCTCCGGCGGTCAGCGGCAACGTGTGAACATCGCACGCGCGCTGATGAACGAGCCCACCGTCCTTCTCGTCGATGAACCCACCAGCGCCCTCGATCACGACCGGGGCGCCGCCATCGTCGATCTGATCACGCGGCTCACCCATCAGCAGGCAACGGCCACGGTTCTCGTCACCCACGACCGCACACATCTGACCGCGGTCGACCAGATCGCCGAGGTCCGCGACGGCCGTCTCAGTCACCTGGAATTGGCCTACTGAACCAACACATTCTCGTGATCGCTTATCCGGACATTTCGCGGCAGTTGTGACACGGTGGAAGAACCCCGATCGTCGGGGTGTAACCGTTGAGGAGACACCATGACCATCATTACGGCCACCACTTTCGAAGCGGCGACCGAACTCGTTGCCCGATCGACCACCATGTCCCAGCAAGTCGGCTGGATCGGCTACATCATCATCGGTGCGCTCGCCGGCTGGATCGCGGGCAAGATCGTCAAGGGCGGTGGCTCGGGCGTTCTGATGAACATCGTCATCGGCATCGTTGGCGCACTCGTCGGCGGATTCCTGCTGAGCTTCTTCGTCGACACCGCGGGCGGCGGCTTCTTCTTCACCCTGTTCACCGCGGTGATCGGCTCGGTCATCCTGCTGTGGATCGTGGGCAAGCTGACCGGCTCAGCGAAGTAGCCGCAGGTCCAGCAACTGTTTCGCCGATCCAGCATCGATCGCTGCTGGATCGGCGAAACGCTGCGGGTTAGAGGGCCGCCCGCCGGTTGCCGAACGGACTACTGTTCGTGGACATGTCCCCCACCGCCGCTTCCACCCCACCCGTGCATCCAGCCGATTCGCACGAACTGATCCGAGTCGTCGGCGCCCGGACGAACAATCTGCGCAACGTCAGCGTCGAACTTCCCAAGCGGCGGCTCACGGTCTTCACCGGACTGTCCGGATCGGGGAAGAGTTCCCTGGTGTTCGGCACGATCGCCGCCGAATCACAACGACTCGTGAACGAGACCTACAGCGCGTTCGTACAAGGGTTCATGCCGAGGCAGAACCGGCCCGACGTCGACGTGCTGGACGGGCTGACCACGGCGATCATCGTCGACCAGGAGCGGATCGGCGGCAATCCCCGTTCGACGGTCGGCACGATCACCGACGCCAACGCCATGCTGCGGATCCTGTTCAGCCGGTGCAGCGAACCCCACGTCGGGCCGTCGACGGCCTTCTCCTTCAATGTGCCGACCGTCAGCGGAAGCGGCGCAATCAAAATCGGCGACAAGAAAGCCAAAAAGGCCACCTTCGAGAGTCTCGGCGGCATGTGCGCGCGCTGTGAGGGCATGGGGGTCGTCTCCGACGTCGACCTGACCGAGATCTACGACGAGACGAAGTCGTTCACCGGCGGCGCCATCAAGGTGCCCGGCATCACCCCCGACGGCTGGTACGGACGCGTGTACGGTGGCTCGGGCCTCTTCGATCCAGACAAGCCGATCAAGGACTTCACGGCACGCGAACTCAACGCCTTGCTGTACCAAGAGGCGACGAAGATCAAGGTCGACGGGATCAACATCACCTACGAGGGCATCATCCCCCGGATCCAGAAGTCCATGCTGTCCAAGGACATCGACTCCGTTCAGCCGCACATCCGGGCGTTTGTCGAGCGCGCGGTCACCGCCACCGTCTGTCCGGAGTGCGACGGCACGCGGTTGGCCGAACACGCCCGGACCGCGACGATTAGCGGGATCAGCATTGCCGACGCCTGCCGCCTGCAAATCAGTGACCTGGCCCAGTGGGTGCGCAGTCTCGATGAACCATCGGTCGCACCATTGCTGGCCAGTCTCGGCGATTCGCTCGATTCCTTCGTCGAGATCGGCCTGGGGTACCTCGCGCTCGAACGGCCCACTGGCACCCTCTCGGGCGGCGAGGCCCAGCGAACTAAGATGATCCGCCACCTCGGCTCCTCGCTCACCGACATCACCTATATCTTCGACGAGCCGACCGTCGGGCTCCATCCGCACGACATCACGCGAATGAACGGCTTGTTGCTCCAACTGCGCGACAAAGGGAACACCGTGCTGGTGGTCGAGCACAAGCCGGAGACGATCGAGATCGCCGACCATGCCGTCGACCTCGGTCCGGGTGCCGGCGCCGAGGGTGGAACGATTTGTTTCGAGGGCAGCGTCGCCGGGCTGCGCGCCAGCAACACACTGACCGGTCGCCACCTCGGCGACCGCGCGGCACTGAAGAATCAGGTGCGCGAGGCGAACGGCGTCTTGCAGATCCGCGGCGCATCCACCAACAATCTCGACGACGTGGACGTGGACATCCCACTCGGGGTGCTGACCGTTGTCACCGGCGTCGCAGGATCGGGCAAGAGCTCCCTGATCCGTGGATCGGTCGCGCCGCTCGCCGATGTGGTCACGATCGACCAGAGCGCGATTCGGGGCTCCCGGCGCAGCAATCCGGCGACCTACACGGGCCTCCTCGAACCGATCCGCAAGGCATTCGCCAAGGCCAACGGCGTCAAGCCTGCCCTCTTCAGTGCGAATTCGGAGGGCGCGTGTCCAACCTGCAAGGGCAACGGCGTCATCTACACTGACCTCGTCACGATGGCCGGGGTGGTGACCCGGTGCGAAGAATGTGAGGGGCGCCGATTTCGTCCGGAAGTCCTCGAGTACACGCTCGGCGGCTGCGACATCAGTCAGGTCCTGGCCCTATCGGTCAACGACGCGGCCGAGTTCTTCGGTGGCCGCACCCGGGGCGCGGAGGATGCGAAGACTCCGGCCGCCCACACGATCCTGCTGCGGCTGGCCGACGTCGGGTTGGGCTATCTGCGGATCGGGCAACCGCTGACCACGTTATCCGGCGGTGAGCGCCAGCGGATCAAACTGGCGACCCATCTGGGTGACAAGGCCGGGGTGTACATCCTCGACGAGCCGACC
>NZ_DIAX01000027.1:12851-65000 GCF_002414845.1 Gordonia sp. UBA5067
CTCGACGAGCCGACCACCGGTCTCCACCTGGCCGACGTGGCGAACCTGCTCGGGCTCCTCGACCGGATCGTCGACTCCGGAAAGTCCGTCGTCGTCATCGAGCACCATCAGGCCGTCATGGCACACGCCGACTGGATCATCGACCTCGGCCCCGGTGCCGGCCACGACGGTGGTCGACTCGTTTTCGAGGGCACCCCGCAGTCCATGGTCGAGAACTCGACTACGTTGACCGCCCGACACCTGGCCGCCTACGTCCGATAGGTTGGGGGAATCGGACACAACGCGGCGGGGAGGTAGCACGTGCTGGGCATCGTCCTACTGACAATCGGCATCATCGGCTTGGTCCTGACCGTCCTCTCCCTCGTCGGTCTCGAAATCGACAGCGCCGTCGACCTCGGCTTCGACCTGGGCGACTCCGGCGTCGGACTCCTCTCGCTGCTGACCCCGTTCGTCACCGGTTTCGGTCTCCTCGCAGGCGGGCTGATGACGTTTCGCGACGTCCCGACGGGCCCAGCCCTGGGTGCGGGGGCCCTGACCGGGGTCGTCCTCGCCGCCGTTGCGGGACTCCTCCTCCGCTACCTGCTGAAGTCGGGAACCGAACTGCCCAGTATCGACCTGATCGGTACCCGGGTGCGCGTCGTCGAACCCGTCGGGCCCACTCATCTCGGCACCGGCGAGGTACAGACCGAAACGGGGGCACGGCAGATCTCGATCACCGCCGATGCGGACTATGCGCTGGGTGAGTTTGTCCGAGTCACCTCCAAACTCGATGGGCGCAACATCTACCACGTACAACAACTGCCCTACGACCAGCTTTCCTAAGAAGGGAACCACCTGCCATGTCGACGCTGATCCCCGCTCTCGGGGCCGCCGCAGTCCTGCTCATCCTGTTCATCCTGCTGCTGCTGTCTCGCTACCGGGTGCCCGGCGCGGAGGAGGCATTCATCGTGACCGGCACCGGCAAGGGCCACCAGGGCAAGGTGTACCGCGGTACCGGCACGTTCGTGCTGCCCGTCGTCCAGCGCGCCACCCGCGTCCAGCTCTCCTCGGTCAAGGCCGACCTCGACACCTCCACGCCCGCCAACGATGGCATCGAACTGAAGGTGCGCGGCGTGGCCGTGGTCAAAGTCGGTGACACCCCCGAGGACATCCTCAAGGCCGGCCCGCGATTCGGCGATGACCTCGCGCGCGTCAACGCACTCGTCACTGAACAGCTCTCCGGCGAACTCCGCTCCATCGTCGGCACCATGACGGCCAAGAGCATCCTCGTCGACCGTCAGCAGCTCGTCGACCAGGTTGCCCAGTCGATCAAGGAGATCCTGGGCAATCAGGGACTGGTGCTCGACAGCTTCTCGATCAACGACGTCCAGGATTCGGACGGACAGTACTTCAGCGACCTGGCGGCCAAGGAGCGCTCGGACCAGTCGGCGATCGCGGCCCAGTCCCGGGCCGTCGCCCACCGGGTCGCCGAGGAGAGCCGCATCGCCAACGAGCAGGCCATCATCGAACAGCAGCGTGAGCTCGACATCGAGCGCGAAACGGCGCGGCAGGCGACCGACCGCGCCGCTGCCGAGGCCGACGCCGTGCGTCCGCTCGTGGAGGCCGAACGCCGGCGTGTCCAAGTCGAGAAGGACAACGAGGTCGCCGAGCAGCAGGCCCGGCTACGCGATACCCAGCTCGACGCCGAGGTGCGCCGGCCTGCGGAGGCCGAGCTGTATGCCGCGCAGCAGCGCGCCGAGGCCAAGAAGGCGGAGATTACCGCCGAGGCCCAGGCGCGCGCCGAGAGCATCCGCATCACCGGCGAGGCGGAGGCACAGGCACTGGAGATGCGCGCCGAGGCCCTGGGCAAGCTCGATCAGGTCGGGCAGCTCGAACTGGTGCTGTCCAAGCTGCCCGATATCGTGCGAGCGACTGCTGAGCCGCTGGGCGAAGCCAACATCACTCTCGTCGGCGACTCCGTCGACCCCCTCACCCGGGGTGCTGGCGCTGGCCTGGTCAGTGGCCTGGAAGTGATCCGCGGCACCACCGGACTCGATATCGCGAGCCTGCTCACCGACCTCGGCAACCGGGTTGCCGGGTCCGTGTCGGCGACGACGGCCACCAAGGGCAGCACCGGCGAAGACTAGCGCTTGAGGCCGTGTCGGCGCGCCACCAGCGAGGTGACCACGCTCCGCGGTACGAGCCGTCGTAGCGCGAAGACCAGTGGTGCGTTCGAACCGACGGCATAGAACTCGCGCGGCGGATCAGCTTCGATCGCCTTCACGATCGTCTTCGCGACCGTGGCCGGCGAAATCCCCGACTGCTCGTTGGCGTCGAGATGGGTGATCATCGTGTCGTAGTCGGCCTGGTAGGGCGAACCCTCGGCGATGTAGTGCGTACGCCGTGTCCCGATACCGGTCGCAATCGATCCCGGTTCGACGTGGCTCACCCACACGCCGAACGGGGACAGTTCCTGCCGGGCCGACAGCGCGAAGCCCTTCAGCGCCGCTTTCGCTGCACAGTACGAGCCGCGATGGGCCAGCGGGAAGCTCGCTAGCATGGACCCGACGGTGACCACCCGGCCGTATCCCTGCCCGCGCATGTGCGGCAAGAGGCGTTGGGTCAGCTGCACCGGGCCGAACACGTTGGTCTGGAAGAGGCGGTCGACGGCCTCGTCGGGCAACTCCTCCACCGGACCGGACTGGCTCTCGCCCGCGTTGTGCACGACGATGTCGACGTCCCCGATCGCCGTGGTGCAGGCGTGGATGGAATCGCGGTCGGCGAGGTCGAGGGCGACGTATTCGACACCGGGCAGGCGCTCATCGTCGGCGAGCCGCTCCGGGTTCCGGCCGGATCCGATCACCCGATAGCCGCGGTTCACGAGTTCGCGCGCGACCTCTAAGCCGATGCCCGAGGTTGCTCCGGTGACCAGTGCCGTTCGCTGGGGTGCCATGGCTGCGAGCATATCGAGTCCGCCGCTGCGGGTGTCCCTCCGACCCCGCGAGGCCCTACCCGCTGTTGCGCAGCGCCGTCGCCAAACCATTCATGGTCAATAGAATGCCGCGCCGAACTTCCCGGCTGTCATCGCCGGCTCGATAGCGGCGCAAGAATTCGACCTGCAGCAGATTCAGCGGCTCCAGGTAGGGATACCGGTTGTACACCGATCGCTTGAGCGCCGGATTGTCCGCGAGCAGGTCATCATTGTCGGTGATCGCAGCATGCATGGCGAGGGTGAGCCCATGCTCGGCGACGATCTTGCCGAACACGCGCTCGCGCAACTGCTCGTCGGGTACCAGCTGCGAATACCGGTGGGCCACCCCCATATCCGACTTGGCCAGCACCTGCGCCATATTCGACATGACGCTCGCAAAAAACGGCCAGCGCTGGTTGTAGTCGCGCAGCACCGCAAGGCGATCGGCTGATTCCGCATCGTCACCGATCCAGCCGGCGAATGCCGATCCCGTCCCGTACCAGCCGGGCAACATCACCCGTGACTGACTCCACGACAGCACCCACGGGATCGCACGCAGATCCGATATCGCCTTCGTCTGTTTGCGCGATGCGGGCCGGCTGCCGATGTTGAGTTCGCCGATCTCCGAGAGCGGGGTCGACGTGGTGAAGTACTCGACGAAGCCATCGGTCTCGTGGACGAGTTCGCTGTACGCGCGTCGGCCGCGGGCGGCGAGCTCATCGAGGACCGCATATGCCTGCTCGGGGTCATCGCCCAGGCCTTCGACGTCGAGCAGCGACGACTCAATCGTCGCAGCGAGGATCGTCTCGAGATTGCGGTGCGCGGAAACCGGTTCGGCGTACTTGGCGGCAATGATCTCGCCTTGCTCGGTGATCCGCAACGAGCCCTGCACCGCACCGGGCGGCTGCGCCAGAATTGCCTCGTAGCTCGGCCCGCCGCCCCGCCCGACGGTGCCGCCGCGGCCGTGGAACAGGCGCAACCGGATGCCCGCGCGGCCGGCGGCCTCGACCAAGTCCAGTTCAGCCCGGTACAGCGCCCAGTTGGCGGCGAGATACCCGCCGTCCTTGTTCGAGTCCGAGTAGCCGAGCATGACCTCCTGCATGTTGTGCTGCCCGACCACCACCTGGCGGTACAGTGCTACATCCAGCGCCGCGAGAATCGTGGCCGCACCCTGCTGAAGATCCTCGATCGTCTCGAACAGGGGCACGACGCGCAATTGGCAGCGCGCGCCGTGGCCGTCGGTGCCCGAGTCATAGAGCCCGGCCTCCTTGAGCAGAATCAGGGCTTCGAGCATGTCGCTGACCGACGTGCACATGCTGATCACATAGTTCGGCACGGCCTCGGCCCCGAAAGTCGCCACGGCCGTCGCGGCGGCGCGGACGATCGCCAGTTCCTTGGCCGCCAGTTCGCTGAGCTGCGCTGCCGGGCCGGTCAGCGGGCGCCGCGACGCCAGTTCGGCAGTCAGCACGGCAACGCGCTGCGGTTCGGACAGAGTCAGATAGTCGTCGTGCACGCCCGCCCAAGCCAACAATTCGGCGACTACCGTCTCGTGGACCTCCGAGTTCTGCCGCATATCCAGGCCAGAGAGATTGAATCCGAAAGTCAGTGCACCTTCCCGGACGCGCAGCAGTCGGTCGTCGGCGATCGCGGCGTCGACGTTGTCGCGCAGCGCGGCGTCGAGCACATCCAGGTCGGCGCGCAGTGCTTCCTTGTCGGCGTACGGCTGGGCCGCGAGCCCGGTGGCGGGGGTTCGCATCAAATGGGGCAGCGTCGATGCCGAGGCGTCCAGCCGGGCGAGCGCGGTGGCCGAAAGCCGGGCGCGGATCGCCTTCAGTGCACCGCGGAACGGCTCGTCGGAGGAGGTCGCCGGCGACTGTGCGGCAAGCTCGGCCAAAGCCGCCGGCACCGTGATCAAGCGCGCCGACATACTCAGCTCTCGGGTGAGAAGCTCGAGTTGTTCGAGGTGGTGGGCGAAGGCAAGTCGCGCTGCCGAGGAGGTTGCGGTGGCGACGACGTCACCGGTCACATACGGATTGCCGTCGCGGTCGCCGCCGATCCACGAGCCCATGCGGATCATCGGTGCACGATCGAGTCCGGCATTGGGGTAGGCCGCGCAGAGGGCGGCACGGGTCTCGGTATTGATCCGCGGCACCACGTCGAAGAAGGTGGCGCTGTAGTAGCGCAGCCCCGCCGCGATCTCGTCAACGATGGTGAGCCGCTCCAGACGGATCAGGGCCGTTTGCCACATGGTGAGAATTTGCCGACGGATGGCACCGAGTGCCGCCGCTTCTTCGGCGGGCGTGAGCTCGGTCCGGCGGCGCAGTCGCATGAGCTCGGTGATGCGGTTCTGCGAGTCGAAGATCGTGCGCCGGCGGGTCTCCGTCGGGTGCGCGGTGATCACCGGCACCACCGTGATGTCGGCAAGCAGCGCGCCCACCCACTCGTCGGAGAGACCGGCAGCGGCCAATTTGGCGTAGGTCGCCGCCAGGCTGCTGTTCTGCGGGGTGTCGCCGGCCCGCAGGTGAATCGAGCGCCGCCGTTCACGGTGCAGGTCCTCGGCCAGATTCGCGAGGAGGGCGAACAACGAAAACGCCCGGGCGACGGGAAGCAAGTCCGTCGCCGGTTCCGCCGCAAACCGCACCGCGAGATCGTCGCGGTCCAGGTCGTTCTCCCGGATGTCGAAAGCTGCCTGGCGAGACCCCTCGACCAGGTTGAACGCATTGGTTCCCGAATGTTCGCGAATAACGTCGCCGAGAATTCCGCCGAGCAGCCGGATGTCCTCACGCAGCGGCTCGGTCAGCGCACGATCGGATTGGTCCACCTCCAGGTGGCTCACAATCGTACGGTCCGGCCGCCAGGCGGCCGAGCGGACAGGTACCCCTGAGGCAGATCCTGGATCACCCATCTACCGAGTATCCCCGACGAGGGACTGGCGGGCGACCCGAAAGGCAGGTGTGCGACTGGCTACGCCTTGGCGTTGAGTTTGATGTGCAGTTCCATCGCGATGATCAGAATGACCCACAGCACACCGACGACGATCGTCATGCGGTCGAGGTTGCGCTCCACCACACTCGAGCCGGACAGGCTGGACTGGACACCGCCGCCGAATAGCGAAGACAACCCGCCACCTTTGCCGCGATGCAGCAGCACGAGCACCACCAGCAACACGCTGGTGACGACGATTCCGATCTCGAGTGCGAGTTTCACGGTGGTCAGATCCTTGCTTTCAACTGGTGACGGCCATCAGAGAGTGTACGCGACGACGGGGTCCCGCTACGGCAGCGGTCCACCCGCGGCGATCGCCGACAGGGTGGCGAACTCCTCCGCCTTGAGCGAAGCACCGCCGACGAGCGCGCCGTCGACGTCTGCCTGGGCGATCAGATCACCGATGTTCTGGGCGCTGACCGATCCGCCGTAGAGGATGCGGATCGACGCGGCGACCGAGTCACCGGCCAGTTCGGCGATCGTCGAGCGAACGGCGGCGCACACCTCCTGCGCGTCGTCGGAGCTGGCCACCCGACCGGTGCCGATCGCCCACACCGGCTCATAGGCGATGACGGTCTTCGCGATCTGCTCAGCGGTCAGCCCCGCGAGCGAGCCTTTGAGCTGCTCGGTGTTGTAGGCGATGTGCTTCCCGGCTTCCCGAATGTCAAGGCCCTCGCCGATGCAGACGATCGGGGTCAACTCGTGCCGCAGCGCCGCCCGGGCCTTCGCCCCGACAACCTCGTTGGTCTCGTTGTGGTACGTCCGCCGCTCGGAGTGGCCGACTATCGCGTAGGTACACCCGAGCTTGGCCAGGAATGCGCCGCTGATCTCACCGGTGTAGGCGCCCGAGTCGTGCTCGGACAGGTCCTGCGCGCCGTAGGTGAGCAGCAGCTTGTCGCCATCGACAATCGTCTGCACGCTGCGGATGTCGGTGAACGGCGGGATAACCGTCACATCGACCTTGTCGAAATACTTGTTGGGCAGGCGGAAGTCGATGTTCTGCACCAGAGCGATCGCCTCGAGGTGCGTCATATTCATCTTCCAGTTGCCGGCAATCAACGGCTTGCGACTATTCGGCATGATCACGCCTCCAACACGGTGAGTCCGGGCAACTGCTTGCCTTCAAGGTATTCCAGGGAGGCTCCCCCACCGGTCGAGATGTGCGAAAAATCCTCATCTGGGATCCCCAGCGCACGAACTGCGGCCGCCGAGTCGCCACCACCGACGACCGTGAACGCACCGTTGGCGGTGGTGCCGGCAATAACCTCCGCGACCCCCTTGGTGCCGGCCGAGAACTTCTCGAACTCGAACACACCGGACGGACCGTTCCAGAAGATGGTCTTCGCACCGGACAACACCGCCGCGAAGCGCTTGACCGATTCTGGGCCGATGTCCAGGCCCATCCAGCCGTCGGGGATTGCGTCGGCGGCAACGGTCTTCGACTCTGCGTCGGCGGCAAACTTGTCGGCGACAACGATATCGACCGGCAGGCGGATGACATCGGCGAACCGCTCGAGCAGATCCTTGCAGACCGCGATCTGGTCTTCTTGCAGCAGCGAGTCGCCCACCGGCACACCCTGGGCCGCCAGGAAGGTGAACGCCATGCCGCCACCGATCACCAGGGTGTCCACCTTGGGGGCGAGCGCCTCGATGACGCCGAGTTTGTCCGATACCTTCGAGCCGCCGAGGACCACCGCATACGGTCGAACCGGATCGTCGGTGAGCCGCGACAACACGTCGACTTCCGCACCGACCAGGTCGCCGGCATAGTGCGGCAGCAGTTTGGCCACGTCGTAGACGGAGGCCTGTTTGCGGTGTACCACCCCGAACCCGTCGGAGACGAACGCACCGTCTGACCCGGTCAGTTCCACCAGGGCCCGCGCCAATGCCTCGCGCTCCGCCTCGTTTTTGCTGGTTTCGCGCGGGTCGAAGCGGATGTTCTCCAGCAGCAGGACGTCCCCATCGGTCAACCCCTCGGCCCGGGCGAGGGCGTCGGAACCGACGACATCGGTGGCGAGCTGCACGTTCCGGCCCAGCTCGGCACCCAATCGCTCCGCCACCGGAGCCAGCGACAGCTTCCGGTCCGCCATCCCCTTGGGCCGACCCAGATGAGCGGTGACGATGACGCCGGCACCGGCGTCCGCGAGTTTGCCGATGGTCGGTGCCGACGCCACGATCCGGCCCGGATCGGTGATGTTTCCATCGTCGTCGAGCGGAACATTGAGATCAGAGCGCACCAGAACGATGCGCCCGGCGACCCCGGTCGCCAGCAGGTCTTCGAGGGTGGGCACGGCCATGCGGGAACTCCTTGGAGTGCGGGAGAAGCGGATTACGCCGAAAGCGACTTGGAAACCAGGCCGATCAGATCGACGAGGCGGTTGGAGTAGCCCCACTCGTTGTCGTACCAGGACACCGTCTTGGCCTGGTTGCCGATGACCTTGGTCAGACCCGAGTCGAACAGCGAACTGTGCGGGTCGGTCACGATGTCGCTGGAGACGATCGGTGCGTCGTAGTACTTGAGGATGCCCTTGAGCGGACCCTCGGCTGCGGCTTTCATCGCCGCGTTGATGTCGGCGGCGCTGGCCGTCTTCTTCAGCTCGGCGGTCAGGTCGGTGACCGAACCGGTGGGGATCGGGACGCGCAGTGCGTACCCGTCGAGCTTGCCCTTCAGCTCGGGCAGCACCAGGCCGATCGCCTTGGCCGCACCGGTACCGGTCGGCACGATGTTGACGGCGGCGGCACGGGCGCGGCGCAGGTCTTTGTGCGGGCCGTCCTGCAGGTTCTGGTCCTGCGTGTAGGCGTGAATGGTGGTCATCAGGCCCTGCACGATGCCGAACTCGTCGTTGAGGACCTTGGCCATCGGGCCGAGACAGTTCGTGGTGCACGATGCGTTGGAGATGATGTTCTGGCTACCGTCGTACTGGTCGTCGTTGACGCCCATCACGATGGTGATGTCCTCGCCGGATGCGGGCGCGGAGATGATGACCTTCTTCGCGCCGGCGTCGAGGTGGCCCTGGGCCTTGTCGCGCGCGGTGAAGATGCCGGTGGACTCGACGACGACGTCAACGCCCAGGTCGCCCCACGGAATCGACGCTGGGCCTTCCTTTACCTCAAGCGCCTTAATCTTCTTGTCGCCCACGACGATGGTGTCATCGCCTTCGAGGCTGACGTCCTCCGGCAGGCGCCCCAGGATGGTGTCGAACTTCAGCAGGTGGGCCAGCGTGGCGTTGTCGGTGAGGTCGTTGACCGCGACAATCTCGATGTCGGTGGTGCCGAGGGCCTTCTGCGCCTCGACGGCGCGGAAGAAGTTGCGGCCGATCCGGCCGAATCCGTTGACGCCTACGCGAACAGTCACGTGCATTCTCCTTTGTGGGCGGCGCGATGCGATTGGGCGCGCCGGGTTGGGCAGGACCTACGGTTCGCGTCTCAGCGTAGTCGGTGCTCACCGACTCGGCGCGACGGGTCTACGCGTCGTCGAGGAGATCCGCGGTGACCGCCGACTCTGTGTCCGCAATCCCCTCGATGCGCGCCTTCTTGTCGGCCATCGAGAGCAGTCGGCGGATCCGTCCGGCGACTGCGTCCTTGGTCATCGGCGGATCGGCCAGCTTGCCCAGTTCCTCCAGTGAGGCCTGTCGGTGGGTCACCCGTAGCTGACCCGCCGAGATCAGGTGATCGGGCACCTCGTCACCCAGGATTTCCAGCGCCCGCTCCACGCGCGCCGCCGCGGCGACGGCGGCCCGGGCCGATCGCCGGAGGTTCGCGTCGTCGAAGTTGGCCAGCCGGTTGGCGGTCGCGCGCACCTCACGGCGCATGCGGCGCTCCTCCCATTCCAGGCGGGTGTCCTGGGCGCCCATTCTGGTGAGTAGCGCGCCGATGGCCTCACCGTCGCGAATCACGACCCGGTCGGCACCGCGCACCTCGCGCGCCTTAGCCGACACCCCGAGCCGTCGGGCGGCCCCGACGAGCGCCAGCGCGGCCTCGGGTCCGGGGCAGCTGATCTCCAGCGCCGATGATCGGCCCGGCTCCGTCAACGATCCGTGTGCCAGGAAGGCGCCCCGCCAGGCGGCCTCGGCGTCGGCGACACTGCCCCCGACCACCACGGTGGGCAGTCCTCGAACGGGGCGGCCGCGCTGGTCAAGAAGCCCGGTCTGCCGGGCCAGTGCCTCGCCGTCCTTGACGACCCGGACGATATAGCGGGCACTCTTGCGGATCCCCCCGCTGCGCAGGACGTGGACGTCGGACAAGTAGCCGTAGAGTTCGTGGATCTCGCGGCGCAGCCGCCGGGCGACGTTGCCGGTGTCCAACTCAGCCTCGACGACGACCTTGCCGGCGACGATGTGCAGGCCGCCGGCAAACCGCAGCATCGCCGCCACCTCGGCCCGACGACAACTCGTCTGGGTCACCGGAAGACGGCTGAGCTCGTCTTTGACCGCCGCTGTCATCGCCACCGCTGATGATCCTCCATTCACAACAATTTCCCCCGCGCTCTATGGCAAGTGCCGGTGCCCCGGAAACGCCGTCGCCGGAGGCGGGTCCAAGTGGACCAACTCGGCCACCACCGCGGCGACTCGCACCGGATCGTGGACGTGCTTGCCGGGCACGGCAAGTTCTCCAACATGCAGTTCGGCACCGAACAACGCTGCCGCCCGGGCCAGGTGCTCCCGCTCCCGGCCCGCCGGAACCGAGCGTTCGTCAACGATCACATCATCGATGCCAAGCCTATCCGCGTGCGCATGCAGCACGTGCAGGTGCCGCTCGACTGAGAAGCCGGGGGTCTCCCCGGGCTCCGGTGCTAGATTGACGATCAGCATCTTACGTGCAGCTGTCGAAGTCAGTGCGGTCAGCTGGTCGGGAACCAGGACGTGCGGGATCACGCTGGAGAACCACGACCCGGGTCCCAGTACGACGAGGTCGGCGTTCGTGATCGCCGTACACGCGTCGAGGCTCGCCGGCGGCGCCCCCGGCAGCAAGCGCACGCGGCGCACCTTCCCCGGTGTCGTCGCCACGGCAACCTGGCCGAGGATGGCGCGACTCAGTCGCGGATCGGCCTCGAGTCCGGTCACGTCGGCCTCGATGGTGAGCGGCACCGTTGACATCGGCAGCACCCGACCGGTCACATCGAGCAACTCGCCAAGCCGATCGAGGGCCGCAATCGGATCGCCGAGCAACTCGGCGAGTCCGACCAGCACCAAGTTGCCGATGGGATGGCCGGCCAGCGCGCCGTGCCCACCGAATCGGTGCTGAAGCAACTGGCCCCAGAGCTGGGCGTCCCGCGCGTTGTCGGCCTCCTTGTCGGCAAGGGCGGCCGGGGCGACGAGCAGCGCGGCGAGTGCCATGCGCAGATCGCCCGGCGGTATCAAGTCCAGCTCGCCGCGCAGCCGTCCGGACGATCCGCCGTCGTCGGCCACGGTGACGACGGCAGTGAGGGCCGGGCTGAGATACCGCATCGCAGTGAGGGTCGCGTACAGGCCGTGCCCGCCGCCGAGCGCAACGATCTGCGGGGTCGATGCCGCGTCGGTCATTCCCGCCCCAGATCGCGATGCATGACGCGGACGTCGAAGGCCGGGCCACCCTCGCCCTGCGCTCCCGACAGCCGGCGCGCCAATTCTCGCGCCATCGCCACACTGCGGTGTTTGCCTCCGGTGCAGCCGATTCCGACACTCATGTACCGCTTACCCTCGCGCAGATAGCCGCCGGCGACAAGTCGGATGATGTCGGTATAGAGGCGGGCGAACTCGTCCGCCCCGTCTTGACGCAAGACATAGTCGCGCACTTCGGCCTCGGTGCCGTCATGGTTGCGCAACTCGGGAATCCAATATGGATTCGGCAGGAACCGTACGTCGGCCACCAGGTCGGAGTCGATCGGCAACCCGTACTTGAAGCCGAACGACTGGATCGAGACCGATAGGCTGGTGGTCTGTGCGGTATTCGCCGAGGCGTTGGCGAGCACCTCGCGCAGCCGCGCCACCGACAGCGCCGAGGTGTCGATCACCAGGTCCGACTGCTCCTTGACCCCCGCGAGGTACCCCCGTTCCCGGGCAATGGCCTCGACCAGGGTGTCGTCGGTCTGCAGCGGATGGCGCCGCCGCACCTGTTCGAACCGGCGAACCAGGACCTCGTCACTTGCGTCGAGGAAGATCTGCCACACCGACGTGCCGCCGGCTTCCAGATCCACCCGCAGCGCGGCTAGTTCGGCGTTGAAGCTCTCGTCGGCGCCGCGCACGACCATCGCGATCCGCGACGTCTGGTCACCGCCCGTACGGGCAAGTTCGACCAACTTGCCGATCAGCGAAACCGGGACGTTGTCGGCGACGTACCAGCCGTCATCCTCGAACACATCGGCGGCCGCCGAGCGACCGGCACCCGACATGCCCGCGATGAAGACAACCGTGATCTCAGTCATCATTCTCCTGTCTACCGACTGTCAGCGCGTCGTGAACGGTCTTTGCCGTTGTTGGACCGATTCCGGGGACCGCGGCAATCTCGTCGATGGTGGCGGCCCGCAGATTCGCCACCGAGCCGAAGGCCGTGACCAAGGCCGTGCGCCGCGTCGGGCCCAGCCCCACTACCGCGTCGAGCGCCGACGTCGTCATCCGCTTGCTGCGTTTGCTCCGGTGGAAGGCAATCGCGAAGCGGTGCGCCTCGTCGCGCACGCGCTGCAGCAGGAACAGCCCCTCGCTGGTGCGGGGCATGATGATCGGCTCATCGTCACCCGGTGCCCAAATCTCCTCCATCCGCTTGGCAAGGCCGACGACGGTGACGTCGGTGATCCCGAGTTCGTCGAGCACGGCCGCCGCCGCATGCGTCTGCGGGGCACCGCCGTCGACGACGAAAAGGTTGGGCGGGTAGGCGAATCGGCGCGGTTTGCCGGTCTCCGGGTCGAGCGGCTCCGACTGCTGCGCATCGGCCCGATGCCGGAGGAACCGGCGGCGCGTCACTTCGGCGATCGACGCGACGTCGTCGGACCGGCCGTCGCCGGCGGCCTCCTTGATCGTGTAGTGCCGGTAGTCCGATTTGCGCGGCAGGCCGTCCTCGAAGACGACGAGCGAGGCGACCACGTCGGTGCCCTGGACATGGGAGATGTCCACGCACTCGATCCGCAGCGGCGCCGAGTCCATCCCCAGATCCTCCTGGATCTGCGTGAGCGCCGCCGAGCGAGACGTGAGATCGCCGGCCCGGCGAAGCTTGTGCAGGGCGAGCGACTCGGCAGCATTGCGTTCGACCGTCTCGAGCAGGTCACGCTTGTCGCCGCGCTGCGGCACCCGGAGCGTGACCCGCGATCCCCGCAGCATCGAAAGCCACTCGGCGAGTTCGACGGCATCATCGGGGAGCTCGGGCACCAGAACCTCGCGCGGTATCGACTCCCCTGACTCCCGATTCGCAGACGTGGTCACCGTGGCGTCCTGGTCCGCCGCGGCCCCGTAGAACTGGGTCAGGAATTGTTCGACCTGCGCGCC
Organism: Gordonia sp. UBA5067; assembly: GCF_002414845.1. Taxonomy (GTDB): domain Bacteria; phylum Actinomycetota; class Actinomycetes; order Mycobacteriales; family Mycobacteriaceae; genus Gordonia; species Gordonia defluvii. Next base: position 26,244 of record NZ_DIAX01000027.1, read on the forward strand.
GAGCGTGTCGTCGTCGGGTCGCTCGACCACCCAGCCCCGCTGCCCGCGGACCCGGCCGTCGCGCACCTGGAAGACCTGCACCGACGTCTCGAGTTCGTCGCCGACCATCGCCACGACGTCGGCGTCCGTGCCGTCCCCGAGCACGACGGTCTGCTTCTCCATGGCCCGCCGGAGCGCGGTCGAGTCGTCGCGCAGCCGGGCGGCCCGCTCGAAGTCCAGGTCGTCGGCGGCGTCACGCATCCGGCGCTCGACGTCGGCAATCATCGTGCCGGTGCGGCCGGACAGGAAGTCGCAGAAGTCGTCGACGATTTCGCGGTGTTCGCCGGCGGTGACGCGGCCGACGCACGGCGCCGCACACTTGTCGATGTAGCCGAGGAGGCAGGGACGGCCGATTTGGTTGTGCCGCTTGAAGACTCCGGCCGAACAGGTGCGCGCCGGAAAGACCCTCGTCAACAGATCGAGAGTCTCCCGGATCGCCCAGGCGTGCGAGTACGGCCCGAAGTAGCGCACCCCTTTTCGGCGCGGCCCGCGGTATACGTGCAGGCGCGGATACTCCTCGTTGAGGGTCACCGCCAGCATCGGATAGGACTTGTCGTCGCGGTACCGGACGTTGAAGCGCGGGTCGAACTCTTTGATCCAGTTGTATTCGAGCTGCAGCGCCTCGACCTCGGTGGTCACCACCGTCCACTCCACCGCCGCGGCGGTGGTCACCATCTGCTGGGTGCGCGGATGCAGCGATGCAACGTCGGCGAAGTAGGACGTCAACCGCGACCGCAGGTTCTTTGCCTTGCCGACGTAGATGACTCGCCCATGCGAATCCCGAAACTTGTACACCCCCGGCCCGGTGGGGATCGACCCGGGAGCGGGCCGGTACGTGGAGGGATCTGGCACGTGATTCAGATTAGTCGTCGGCTACGACACCACCGTCGGCGACGGCTGTTCGAGTTCTCGTGACAGGCTGTCCGGGAGGAGCCGCGCGCCCCGGCTACTCCGGTAATCCGACATCCGAATCGTCTGCGGGCACCGGAGGCGCGGTGCGGTATCGCGCCTGGAGCTCGCGAACCCGCTCCATCGCCTCGACGGCCCGTTCCCCGTCGCCGAGACGGATGGCCAAGACGGGGATGTGCTCGTCGTGCGGAAATTCCAGCCAGGCCGACGAGCCGCGTTCGGGATAGCTGATGCCGTCGATCTCGCCCCACCCGAAGGCCCGCTCCCCGATCAGGTTCCGCACCGCCACCCCCGACGGGCCGACGCGCACGCGCGGGCGGGTCAGCAGCAGGATTGCGCCGGCAACAATCACCCCGATCAGCATGATCGCCCACTGATCTGCCGACCCGATGTTGCGCACACCGTTGTCCCCGAAGACGAAGGTGTGGCCGAAGACCACGAGTTGGGATTTGGTGAGCAGGTACCCGAAGATCGCGTGGATGAGGAGGACAACGGCAGCGGCGACTCCGCTCCACACCACCAGTCGGTGGGGCCGGTAGACGAACTCCCACTGCTCGTCGGGACTCATCACAGGGACCGCAGGATGAGCGCGGAGGCAAGTACGGCGTTGACCGCCTGCGCGCCCTTGTCCTCACCGGACTCGGGCAGGCCGGCCCGCGCCAGCGCCTGGGCCTCGGTGTCGACGGTGAGCACACCGTTTCCGACCGGCGTCGACTCGTCGAGGGAAACGCGGGTCAGCCCGGCGGTCACCGCGTCGCAAACATAGTCGAAGTGCGGTGTCTCCCCGCGGATCACCACCCCCAGAGCCACCACCGCGTCGTGGGTGCGGGCGAGCGCCTGCACGACGACTGGCAACTCAATCGCGCCGGCGACGCGGATGATCGTCAGGTCCGCGACGCCGGCCGCGGTGGCCGCGCCGGTCGCACCGTTCAGCAGTGCGGTGCAGATCGTCTCGTGCCATTGCGACGCGACGATCGCCAGCCGCACCTCGTCGGCGCTGGCCAGGTCCAGCGTGGGTTCTCCGGTGCCGCTCATGCGCGATCTCCTCCTTCGGCAATCGGCGCCGGTGCCGGTGCCGGTGGTTCCAGACCTTCGGGTACGTCCAGGTCGTAATCGTCGAGCCCTTCCAATTCGTGCCCCATCCGGTCGCGCTTGGTGCGTAGGTACCGCAGGTTCTCCTTGGTGGCCCGCACCGGCATCGGGACGCGCTCGGTGATCGCGAGACCGTATCCATCCAGGCCGACCCGTTTGGCCGGGTTGTTCGTCAGCAACCGCATCGACCGCACCCCCAGGTCGACGAGGATCTGTGCGCCGATCCCGTAGTCCCTCGAATCGGCCGGCAGCCCCAAGGACAGATTCGCGTCGACGGTGTCCTCGCCGGCATCTTGGAGCTGGTAGGCCTGCAGCTTGTGTAGCAGGCCGATTCCGCGCCCCTCATGGCCGCGCATGTAGAGGACGACTCCGCGTCCTTCCGCGGCGACCATCCGCATCGCCGCATCGAGCTGGGGTCCGCAGTCGCACCGCAGCGATCCGAAGACATCGCCCGTCAGACACTCCGAATGAACGCGGACCAGAACGTCCTCGCCGTGGCCGGCCGAGATGTCGCCCATCACCAGTGCGACGTGTTCCACGTCGTCGAACGGCGACGTGTAGCCCACCGCCCGGAACGTGCCGTGGTCGGTGGGGATCCGGGCGTCCGCGACGCGCACCACGTGCTTCTCGTGGCGGCGCCGCCAGGAGATCAGGTCGGCGATGGAGATCAGCGCGAGTCCGTGGTCGTCCGCGAAGACGCGCAACTCCTCGCCCTGAGCCATTGCCCCCTCGTCCTTCTGGCTGACGATCTCGCAGATCACCCCCGCCGGCGCGAGCCCGGCGAGGGTCGCCAGATCGACGGCGGCTTCGGTATGCCCCGGACGGCGCAGAACACCGCCGTCCTTGGCCCGCAGCGGCACCACGTGCCCGGGCCGGGTGAAATCGACGGCCTTGCTGGTCGGGTCGGCCAGCAGCCGCATCGTGGCCGCCCGATCAGCGGCGCTGATGCCGGTTCCGACGCCCTCGCGGGCGTCGACGGTGACGGTGTAGGCGGTGCCGTGCTTGTCCTGATTGGTCGTATACATCGGCGGCAGTCCGAGGCGATCGCAGTCCTCGCCGACCAGCGGGACACACAGATAGCCCGAGGTGTAACGGACCATGAACGCCACCAACTCCGGGGTGGCCATCTCGGCTGCGAAGATTAGATCGCCCTCGTTTTCGCGGTCCTCGTCGTCGACGACGACGACGGCTTTGCCCGCCTTGATGTCGGCGATCGCGCGCTCCACGGAGTCGAACCGGATCGGCTCGCTATTCGCTGTCATGATCGGGCCTCCGATTCGGTCGCCGGGCCCGATGTCATCCGCTCCACATATTTGGCGATCACATCGGCTTCCAGGTTCACCTGACTCCCGATCCGGGCCTGGCCCAGATTGGTGTGGGTCAGGGTGGTCGGGATGAGCGAGACCTCCAGCCAGGGCCCCGCCTCACTGTCGCCCACCGCCGACACGGTGAGCGAAACACCGTCCAGGGTGATCGAGCCCTTCGCCACCACATAGCGGCGCAGCGACGGCGGTAGGGCGATCCGGATGATCGTCCAATTCTCCGTGGGGCTGATTGCGACAATTGTTCCGACGCCGTCGACATGACCCTGCACGATGTGCCCACCGAACCGCCCGTCGGCGCGCATCGCGCGCTCCAGGTTCACCGTTGCACCGGCCGCCAGGCCGGCGAGCGAGCTGCGGCGGAGGGTTTCGGCCATCACGTCGACGGTGAACTCGCCGTCGCCGGTCAATGCGGTGACGGTGAGGCAGACGCCGTTCACCGCGATCGAGTCGCCGAACGCGGCATCGCTGGTGACCGTCGGCCCGCGGACCGTCAGCCGGGCAGCGTCGGCCAATTCCTCTTTGGCGGTAATGGTCCCGCGCTCCTCGACGATTCCGGTGAACACATCGACTCCTCTCCTGTTCTACGACTCAGAATCAGGGGGCAGGGCGCGAGAGCGCCGACGACGGCCCGCGCCGTGCGCGATGCCGCAGTGTTCTCTCACATCCGGACTATGACCGTCGGCTCCGGATTCACACCGGATCTGCTGACCCCGCCGACGTGGCGGGCGCTCGCGGGCTGACCAAACATCGGTATCACCGCCGGTAGGGAATCTCACCCTGCCCCGAGAACTCTCCTTACGAAAATAGCACGCAGATCGGCGGACCCGCAGTCGCCGATCCGTTCCGATCAGCCCGAACCGAAGTTCACCTGAGTCCGGTGAGTCCGGTACGGCTGTGCGATGCTGACCCCCATGACGAACAACGCGCAAAGCTCCAGTTTCGTACAGTCCGCGCTCAGCCTGGTGAAGAAACACTGGTTCCCGCTGGCAGTGGCCATCATTGCGATCGCCTTCATCTCCCTCAACCGCATTGAGGCCGAGGTCAATTTCCTCTTCTTCCGCGTGACCGTCGCCCTGTGGCTGGCCCTGAGTGTCGCGGCCGTGCTCGGTTTGCTGGTCGGCCTGTTCCTCAGGCGCAAGTAGGTCCTATTCCGCTGACCTGCGACGCAGCCGCAACCGCACGTCGTCGCCGAGCGCGGTGACGTCGGCAACCGCAAACCGGTGCGCCTGCGCCAGGGTGGTGACGGCGGGATCGTCGACCGCATTCGCGCCCGCGCCAAGGAAGACCGGCGCAAGGTAGGCGTGTACCTCGTCGACGAGACCGGCGGCGAGGAACGCGCCGATCAGCGTCGGGCCGCCCTCGACCAGAACCATCAGGGCATCGGGCACCGCGGCCAATGCGTCAGCCGGGTCTCGAGAGTCGACTATTCGCGTAGGAGCGGCACCATCGCAGACGGTGGCCGATGCGGAAATGGTCCGGCGACCCAGCACGACTCGGGTCGGCTGGTGGTCGAACAGCGAACCATCGGAATGGCGGGCCGTCAGCGCCGGATCGTCGGTGAGGACCGTGCCGGTGCCGACGATGATCGCGTCGAGGACGCCCCGTAGCGCGTGCGCGTCCTGCCGCGCGGCCGCGCCGGTGATCCATCGACTCGTCCCGTCGGGGGCGGCGACCCGCCCATCGAGGCTGGCCGCGATCTTCGCAATGACAACGGGACGGCCGGTTCGCTGCCGGTGCAGCCACCCGCGCAGCGGCCCGTCCGCCGCCTCGGCGGCCCCGATGCCCGACACCACCTCGACGCCCGCCGCCCGTAGTGCGTCGGCTCCCCCGGCGGCCCGGGGGTTGGGGTCGCCGACCGCGTACACCACCCGGGCGATTCCCGCGTCGATGAGTGCCCGGGTGCATGGACCGGTACGGCCGGTGTGATTGCACGGTTCCAGGGTGACGACGGCGGTCGCCCCGCGAGCGGCCGCCCCCGCAGCACGGAGTGCGACGACCTCGGCGTGAGCCCCACCGGCGGCCTGGGTGTGGCCGGCCGCAATGATCTCCCCGTGTGCGCCGACGATCACCGCGCCCACCGGCGGGTTCGGCGTGGATACTCCCGCGGCGGCCTGCGACACCACGATCGCCCGGACCATCGCGTCGAGCAGGAGTCCATCGGCCGTCACGGTGCTGCGGTCCTAGGGCAATTCCGTGGCGGGGACCGGCCAGTAGGCGGCGGCCTGTTCGCGCAATGCCGCCACCGCCCGGCCCGGATCCTGCGCTCGGTATACCGCCGATCCGGCGACAAAGCAGTCGACGCCGGCTTCGGCGGCCCGCTCGATCGTGTCGGCGTTGATCCCCCCGTCGATCTCCACCAGAACGCTCAACTCCCCAGCGTCGACGAGATTGCGCACGGTCCGCACCTTGGACAACACGCCGGCGATGAAGCTCTGCCCGCCAAAACCCGGTTCCACGCTCATCACCAGCAGCGTGTCGACGTCGCGCAGGATCTCCAGGTAGGGCTCCAGGTCGGTCCCCGGCTTGATGGCCAGGCCGGCCTTGGCTCCGGCGGCCCGGATGTCGCGGGCCACGGCTCGCGGATCATCGGTTGCCTCGGCGTGGAAGGTGACGTTGTGCGCTCCAGCCGCTGCGTAGGGCGGCGCCCAGCGGCCGGGATCGTCGATCATCAGGTGGCAGTCCAGCGGGATGTCGGTGGCCGCGAGCAGACTCTCGACGACGGGAAGTCCCAGCGTCAGGTTGGGGACGAAGTGTGCGTCCATCACATCGACGTGCAGCCAATCCGACCCCGCTACCGCGCGCGCCTCCGCGCCCAGGTCGGCGAAGTCCGCCGACAGGATGGACGGTGCGATCATCGGGGCGCGGGGTCGCTGGCACATGTCGCTCAGTCTATGTGTGCCGTTGGGGCTGCCGGAGCCGGGCGCAGCACCGCGAGGAACATCGCGTCGGTGCCGTGCAGGTGCGGCCACAGCTGCACCTGCGGGCCGGGACCGGGCACGGGGAAGTCCATGCCGTCGGTCGCGACGAAGGGCCGGGCATCGATCTGCTCGGCACCGGTGGCCGCGCACACGGCATCGACGACGCCGATGGTCTCCGCCGGGTGCGGCGAACAGGTCGAGTACACAACGACCCCGCCCGGGCGGACAAGCCGCAACGCCGACGTCAACAGCTCGCGCTGGAGTGGGACGAGTTCGTCGACGTCGCCCGGGACGCGCCGCCAGCGCGCTTCGGGGCGCCGGCGCAGTGAACCCAGCCCGCTGCACGGCGCGTCGACAAGGACGCGATCGTAACCCGGTGCGAGTCCTGGATCGCGGCCGTCGGCCACCACGACGGTGACTGGCAGACCAGCGGTGATCGAGTCGATGAGGTCGGCGCGGTGCTCGGAGATTTCGACGGCATCGAGGTGCGCACCGCTCAACTCGGCGAGCGAGCCGAGCAGGGCGGCCTTGCCTCCCGGCCCGGCACACAGATCGAGCCACCGGCCGCCGTCGGGACCATCGAGCGGTGCGCGGGTCAGGGCGAGTGCCACGACCTGGCTGCCCTCGTCCTGCACCCCGGCGAGCCCATCGCGCACGACGTCGAGACGTCCCGGATCGCCGCCGGGGAGGTACACGCAGTACGGCGACAATCTGCCCTCCGCACCCCCGGACATGAGCGCCAACTCGGTGGCGGTGATCTGACCGGGCCGTGCGACGAGATGTACCGGCGGGCGGGCGTCGTCAGCGGCGAGTGCGGCCTGCAGCGAGCCGACCGAACCGTCGAGCGCGTCGGCGAACACCTCGGCGATCCACCTCGGGTGGGCATAGGTGAACGCCAGGTTGCCCACTGGGTCATCGACGATCGACGGCGCAAGTTCCTCCACCCAGAGGTCTTCGTCGCGCTGCGAAATCTTACGCAGCACGGCGTTGACGAACCCGGCCAGGCCCTGGCCGGCCTCGGCTCGCACCAGGTCCACCGAGGTGGACACCGCCGCGTGGGCACCGATCCTGGTGCGCAGCAACTGGTAGGCGCCCAGCCGCAGGACATCGAGCAGGCTGCCGTCGATCTCGGCAATCGGCCGGCCCGCCGCGGCTGCGATGACCGCATCGAGCGTCCCCTGCGCGCGGGCGGTGCCATAGGTGAGTTCGGTGGCCAGGGCGGCATCGCGCCCACTGATGCCACGCTCGCGCAGCAACGCCGGCAGCAGCAGGTTCGCATATGCGTCGCGCTCCCGCACCGCTCGCAACACGTCCCGGGCCACCGCCCGCACCGGGTCGACCGCCTTGTCGCGGAACTTCGATCCGCCTGATCGGCCACCAGCGCCGACCGGCCCCCGTCCCGTCGGCCCGCTCATCGCGCTCATCGCGCTACCGTCCCGGCCGCCACTCGGGCGCCGCGCGCCCAGTCCGCCGCGGGCATCTGCTTCTTGCCCGGCGGCACCACCCAGGTGAGGGCCACAACTTCGTCTGCCGTGCCGACGTAGACGGCCTGCTTCGCGACGGCCAGTTCGCCGGGCGCGAGGGAATCGGGCGCACCCGCCGCACCGGCGGCGCCGCGCCGTACCGGCCCGATCCGCAGCCGCACCGCGACCCCGTTCGCGTCGACGATGGTCCAGGCGCCGGGATCGGGCGTGTGCGCGCGGATCAACCGGTCCACGATGTGTGCTGGGCGGGCCCATTGGACGTGGGCGTCGTCAACGGTGATCTTCGGCGCGAACGACACATCGTGCTCCTGCTGGGCCACCGGTGACAATTCGCCCGCTTCAATCCCGTCGAGCGTTGCGACGAGGAGCCGTGCGCCGGACTCGGCAAGGCGGCCCAACAGATGGCCGCTCGTCTCGCTCGGCGTGATGTCGGTGGTGAGGGTGCCGTACACCGGGCCGGTGTCCAGACCCGCCTCGAGTTGGAACGTACTCGCGCCCGTCACGGTGTCGCCGGCGGCAATCGCCGCTTGGACGGGGGCCGCGCCGCGCCAGGCCGGTAGGAGCGAGAAATGCAGGTTCACCCATCCGCGGGTCGGCAGGGCGAGCAGGGCCGGGGGGATCAACGCGCCGTAGGCGACCACGGCGGCACAGTCGGGCGCCCAGCGGTTCAGGACCGCGAGCACCTGGGGGTCGACCGCACCGCCCTGGTGCAGCCGTTCGGGCGTGAACACGTCGATCCCGAGTTCATCGGCCCGGTGGGCGACCTCGCTCCGGCTGACTTTGCGGCCGCGGCCGGACACAGCGTCGGGCCGCGACAGGACTCCGACGACCTGGTGCTCATCCGAGTCGTGCAGGGCGTTCAGCGAGGGCACCGCGACCTCGGGGGTACCGGCGAAGATGACGCGCATTCAGCCAATAGTAGGCGGGTCTACCTGAACCCTGAGCGGGCCCGCATCGTTGCCCCCGACACGGCGTGCCTGGGCGCTGCTGAGCGCCCGGGCCAGATCACGACCGTGGCGACGATCAACCCGGATCAGCAGGCGCTCGTAGGCGTCGCCGGGCGGCATCGGGTCGGTTCGCCCGCCGGCCGGGCCGCGCACCCCCGGCGGAAGCGGGACCGGCCCGAGTACGTCGGCCCCCGCCGGCAGTTCCACCAGGTCGACAAAGGTCCGCACCGCCGCGGGCGTCCCGTCGACCGAGGCCATGGTGACGGCGGGCGGGAAGCCAAGTTCGGCCCGCTGCGACAACTCGTCGGCCGCGAATCCGGCCGGGTCCCAGCGGACGAGCGCCTGTACGACCGGCAGGTCGTTGTCGGCGAGCAGCACGACAGTGCCACCGTCAGCTGCCGGGCGCGCCAGGGCGGCGATGGCGAACCAGTGCCGGGCCGCGTCTTCGTCCGCCCGCAAGTCCTCACGATCGAGGTGCGCCCAGGTGTCTACGGCGATGACGGTGCCGTACCCCGCCATCGTCGGCGACCGGTCCCCGGCGCAGCGGACGATCGGTTCGGCCCCGGGGGTGGCGACGACCAGGCGGGCCTCGTCGGGAATCTCGTCGACCCGGTGGGAACCGTCGCTGGTCACCACCGGTACCCCACGAAAGGCGCGGCCCAGCTCCTCCGCAGTCCGCGCCGAGCCGACGGTGCGGGCCCGAATCTCCGTTGATCCGCAGGCTGCGCAGCGCGGTGCCGGGTCGACGCGCCCGCACCACCGGCAGGACACCGTATGGTCGCGTGCCATGGCCAGCGGTCCGTGGCAGGATCGGCACCGCGCGTGGCTGCGGCATTTCGCGCACGACAGTGATGGCAGGTAGCCGCGTCGGGGCACGCTGATGAGCACGGGGCGATCCGCGTCCAGTGCGGAACGGGCCAGCCGGAAGGCGAACTCGGGTACTCGGGCCATCCGTACCAGCGGATCGTTTCCGACTGACCGGTTTTCCTCGGCGAGCGCCTGGACGCGCGGTCCGCGACGGCGCACCACCGCACGGTCGGCCACCAGGTCGTGGGCCCAGTCCGCCGCGACGAGCGCCTGGGCCTCGGCGGTACGGGAGTAGCCGCCGATCAGCAGTCCGCACTGCTGTTGATGACTGCGCAGCACGGCCACCTCGCGGGGGTGCGGGTACGGGGCGCGCGGCTCGTCGAGGCTCGGATCCCCGTCGTCCCAAACGATCACCAGACCCAAATCGTGCACCGGGGCGAAGACCGCGCTACGCGTGCCCAGGACGACCCGAGCCGTGCCGCGCAGCGCGGCGAGCCAGCGCCGATAGCGCGCGGTCGGTCCCAGGCTCGCCGCGAGGGTCACACAGCGGTCGCCGAGCTCAGCACACGCTTGTGCGAGACGGTCGAGATCGCGCTGGTCGGGAACGACGGCGATCACACCGCGCCCGGCGGCGACGGTGTGGCCGATCAATTCGGCCAACCGCGCCGGCCAATCGGCCCCCGGAAGCGCCTGCCACACGGCCCGGGGAGCGCGATACTCGCACACCGCCGCGGCGAACGCCGGTCCGCCACGATAGTCGGCCCACCCGGCCAGGTCGGGACCGGACGGAAGCTGCGGCGCCGGCCGCGGTTGTTCTTCGTTCTCGGTGCGCGCGTGTCGCGGCGGAACCGCCAGTCGCACCACATCGGACATGGTTCCGGCGTACCGGTCGGCCACCGACCGGCATAGGGTGGCGATCTCCGGAGTCAGCACCGGTTCGGGTGAAACCACCCGATCGATCCAGCCGAGCCGCCCGTCGTGCTCGCTCACATCCAGGCGCGCCAGCACGAAGGCGTCGACCAGCCGACCGGCGAATCGCACCCGCAGACGCGCGCCCGGCACGGCGGCGGCATCCTGCTCGGTATCGACGAGGTAGTCGAACGGCCGGTCCAGGTGCGCGAGCCCCAGCATGGGCAGCACTTGGGCGACAGGTGCGCGCCGTGCCGGTTCACGCTTTCCCGTGCTCACCGGGGTGGCTACCCGACAGCGCGGCGAGCGGGCCGGTCAGGCACCGGCCGCCGCTTTCAACTCGGCAGCCTTGTTGGTGTGCTCCCACGGCAAATCGATATCGGTGCGCCCGAAATGCCCGTAGGCCGCCGTCGGCGCGTAGGTGGTGTGCAGCAGATCCAGATCACGAATGATGGCGCCCGGACGCAGGTCGAATACGTTGGCGATCGCCTTCTGAATCAGGTCTGGATCGACGGTCTCGGTGCCGAAGGTCTCGACGAACAGGCCCACCGGCGCCGCCTTGCCGATGGCGTACGCGACCTGCACCTCGATCCGGCGGGCCAATCCCGCTGCGACGGCATTCTTCGCAACCCACCGCATCGCGTAGGCGGCGCTGCGATCCACCTTCGACGGATCCTTGCCCGAGAACGCGCCGCCACCGTGGCGGGCCATGCCGCCGTAGGTGTCGACGATGATCTTTCGCCCGGTCAGGCCGGCGTCGCCCATCGGCCCACCGAGGACGAAACTGCCCGTCGGGTTGACGAGCAGGCGTGGGCTGGAGGTATCGAGCCCGTTGACCGCGAATTCGGCGAGCACCGGTTTGAGAACGGCGTCGACGAGGGCGGGCGTCAGTGCGGCATCGCGGTCGATCCCCTCCGCGTGCTGGGTGGAGATCACCACGGTGTCCAGTCGTACCGGCTTGTCTCCGGCGTATTCGATGGTGACCTGGGTCTTCCCATCCGGCCGCAAGTAGTTCAGCTCGCCGCTCTTGCGCACCTCCGCCAGCCGCCGGGACAACCGGTGTGCCAGGGCGATCGGAACCGGCATGTACTCGGGGGTCTCGTCGGTGGCGTAGCCGAACATCAGACCCTGGTCGCCGGCCCCCTGGCTATCGAGGTCATCGCCGTCCGCACCGGTCTGCTTCTCGTGTGACTTGGTGAGTCCCTTGTTGATCTCCGGCGATTGCGCGCCAATCGCGACGTTGACGCCGCAGGAGGCGCCATCGAAGCCCATCGTCGACGAGTCATAGCCGATCTGCAAGATGCGCTCGCGGACAATCGACGGGATGTCGGCGTACGCGGTCGTATTGACCTCGCCGGCGACGTGGACCTGACCGGTGGTCACCAGTGTCTCGACGGCCACCTTGGCATGGGCGTCCTGTCCGAGCAGGGCATCGAGGATGGAGTCGCTGATCGCGTCACAAATCTTGTCGGGGTGCCCTTCCGTGACGGATTCACTGGTGAACAGTCGCGACGAGATTGTCATCGGGTCCCTCTCAAACATCACTGAGCCGACCGCCTGCCGGTCGACTCGAAATCAGATTCCAACCTACACACCGGGATCCACACGCCCGGGTGCCGGTCCGTGCTCAGCGCTGCGGCAGCAGCGGTGCGAGTGCGTCGAGGATTCGACTCGCCAGCAGGGTCTTCGACGTCAGCGGCAGCGCTGTCTCGGTGCCGGCGGTACTGAGCAACCAGCCGGTATTGTCCTCGGTGCCGAACGCCTTGCCGGCGCCGACGGGATTCACGACGAGCAGATCGCAGCCCTTCCGCGCGAATTTCGCCCGGCCGTGGTCCAACACGCCCCCGGTGTCGTCGCCGGTCTCCGCGGCAAAGCCCACGATGACGGTCTCCGCGGCGATCTCGCCGCGTTTTCGCGACTGCACCAGCCCGGCCAGGATGTCGGGGTTCGTCTCCAACTCGATCGGGGCCGGACCGCTCGTGCCCTTCTTGATCTTCGCATCGGCGATCACCACCGGCCGAAAGTCGGCGACCGCAGCGGCCATGATGATGACGTCCGCCGTAACCGCCCGTTCGGCCATCTCGTCCGATAGCTCCATAGCGCTTGAAATCGGTATGCGCTGCACCCCGGCCGGCTCCCCCGCCCCCGATGTCGAGCCGGCGACAACGGTGACCTCGGCACCGCGAGCCGCGGCGGCCCGCGCGAGCGCGAAGCCCTGCTTTCCGGAGCTGTGGTTGCCGAGGTAGCGGACCGGGTCCAGCGGTTCACGGGTGCCACCTGCGCTGATCAGGATGCGTACGCCGGCCAGGTCGAACGGGAGCGCCCCGGGGGCGTCGAGCAGCAAGTCGCCGAGTAGGCCGATTTCGCCCGGGTCGGGCAGCCGCCCGGCTCCACTGTCGCGGCCGGTCAGCCGCCCGGAGTCCGGCGGCATGACAGTCGCGCCCCGGTCACGCAACGTCGCGACGTTGTGCTGCGTCGCGGGGTGCTCCCACATTTCGGTATGCATCGCCGGCACGAAGAGCACCGGACACCGCGCAGTCAGCAACGAGGCGGTCAGCAGGTCGTCGGCTCGGCCCGCCGCCGTCCGGGCCAGCAGGTCCGCGGTGGCGGGCGCGACGACGACGAGATCGGCGTTCTGTCCGAGACGTACGTGGGCGACCTCGTCGACGTTGTCGAACACCGACGTCGACACCGGGTGACCGGAAAGCGCCTCAAACGTGGCGGCGCCGACGAACCGGAGGGCGGCCGCGGTCGGGATGACGTGGACGTCGTGTCCCGCTTCGGTGAAGTGGCGGATGACTGAGCACGCCTTGTAGGCGGCGATTCCCCCACCCACACCGACGAGAACGCGCTTGCGCGCCGACGAGGTCATGACCGCCCGGGCCGCTATTCGCCCTCGGTGTGCTCGAGCAGGTCGGCGTGAATCTCGCGCATGGCGATGGACAGCGGCTTCTCGTGCATGCCGGGTTCGACCAATGGTCCGACGAACTCGAGGATGCCGTCGCCCAGCTGGTTGTAGTAGTCGTTGATCTGCCGGGCGCGCTTGGCGGCGAAGATCACCAGTGCGTACTTCGACGACACCCGGTCGAGTAGATCGTCGATCGGCGGATTGGTGATGCCCAGCGGGGTGTCGTACGCCGGCGCGTCGACGATCTCGATGACATCAAGGTTCTGGGTGCTCACGCAAACTCCTGCTTCACATGCTCGGTTCTGGTCTGACAATCGAGCTGGTCTGATAGTCGAGCTGGTCTGATAGTCGGGCTGGTCAACTGGGTCCGACCAGCAAGGATACCAACTCATTGGCGGTTGAGTCGACTTCGTGGTTCACCAACCGGTGGTCGTACGTGTCGGCGAGGTCCATCTCGGCCCGTGCGGTCTCCAGCCGACGTGCCACGACGTCCGCTGATTCGGTGCCGCGACCGGTCAGTCGCGCCACCAGTTCGTCCCACGAAGGCGGCGCGAGGAACACGGTCTGGGCTTCGGGCAACCGTTCGGTCAAGCTCTCCGCGCCCTGGATGTCGACCTCGATCAATACCGGGACCCCGGCCCGCAGCGCGGTGATTACGGGCGCTGCCGGCGTACCCGAACGTTGCAGCCCGCCGTGGATCTCGGCCCACTCGAGCAACTCGCCGTCGGCGATCATCTCGTCGAATCGCGCGGAGCTGACGAAGTGGTAGTCGCGGCCGTCGACCTCGCCGGGACGAGGACCGCGCGTTGTCGCCGACACACTGAAGAACAACTGGGGCAGTCGTTCCCGGACGGCGTTGACGACGGTGGACTTTCCGACAGCCGAGGGGCCGACCAGTACAACCAGTCGGCCCCTCGGCGGCGAAAGCTCATCAGAGCGATCAGGCAAGGTCAAACTTCTCCAACAGGGCCTTGCGCTGACGGTCGCCCAGCCCGCGCACGCGGCGCGTCGGAGCAATCTCAAGCTCCTCCATGATCTCGGCGGCCTTCACCTTGCCAACCTTGGGCAGGGCCTCGAGCAGAGCCGAAACCTTCATCTTGCCGAGGATCTCGTCGCTCTCGGCATCGGTGAGGACCTGCTTGAGGTCGGTGCCGCCGCGCTTCAGGCGCTCCTTGAGCTCGGCGCGGGCCTTGCGGGCGGCCGCAGCCTTTGCCAGCGCTGCCTTGCGCTGCTCATCGGTCAACTGGGGAAGGGCCACGAGATCCTCCAAAATAGTGCTTGATCAGGGTCTGTCCGAGTCGTACGACTCGTTCGGCTGCGACCCTACACCGGGTCACGGCACTGGGTCGACGCTACCCAACGGCATCCGGACAAGCGAAGGCCCCCCGCTAAACGACCAGGAAGCAGCTGATGTAGCGTGCCGACGGCGACAGGCCCCCAAAGTCTTGGCGGTTTCCTTTCCCGCTCGTCATACTCGCTGGTCAAGACTATTTATGCGCAGCAGGGCCGGGAGCTTTGAGGTACCGGACCCGCTTTGCCTGCAGCAGGTACAACCGACGGCCAACGGGTAAAGGTCCCTCACCAGCGCGCTGCCACCTGCGCGTGTCGCACAGGTCACGGCGCCCGTAGCGCTGCTTCCACCTCGTCGCGCGCGGCTTCACAAGCCGCGCGCAGCGCTGAGCCGCTGGGGCCGGCGCCCAGTATTCCGCGCGAACTCGCGGGCAGCAGCCACTGCTGATCGGCTGCGGCGAACAGCTCCGGCAACTCGGCGGCCGTGGCCCCCTGAGCACCCAATCCGGGTGCGAGAATGACGCCCCTCAACCCCTGCAGGTCGAGTCCGTGCGCGCGCGTGGCTCCGACGACCACGCCCACCGTCGCGCGGCCGTCGGCGTTGATCGCGGCGGCATCGTCGACGATCGACTGGGCCACCGTCCGGCCCGCGGCCTGGGCCGACTGCAGCGCCGCCCCCTCGGGGTTCGAGGTGCGCGCCAGCACGATCACCGCCCGCGAGAGGTCCCGCGCCTCGCTGACCGCGGGCTGCAGGGAGCCGAACCCGAGGTAGGGTGACGCGGTCACCGCGTCGGCGCACAGTGGTGAGTCGTCCGCCAGCCAGGCACGGGCGTAGGCCGCCATCGTCGAGCCGATATCGCCCCGCTTCGCATCGGCCAGGACCAGTGCACCCGCGTCGCGGCAACCGGTGATCACCCGTTCCAGCGCAGCGAAGCCGGCCGAACCGTAGGACTCGAAGAAGGCGACCTGGGGCTTGATCACCGCCGCCGTCGGACCGAGCGCCTCGACGCAAATGTCGCCGAATCGCGCCAGTCCGTCGGCCGACTCCGGCAACCCCCACTGCACCAGCAGGTCGCGGTGGGGATCGATCCCGACGCAGAGCCGGCCACGGTCGGCGACCGCCGCACGATAGCGGGAGGCGAACCCCGCCGCCGGGGTCACCGCGCTCCGGTCCGTGGGCTGTTGACCAGGGCGGCATGGAGATTCTGTAACGAGTTCACGCCAAGTTCGCCGGTGAGCAGGGCCTCGATCCCCTGCACTGCGGCGCTCGCGCCCTGGACGGTGGTGATGCACGGGATGGTGGCGCTCACCGCGGCGGTACGGATCTCGTAGCCGTCGACGCGGGGTCCAGCGTTGCCGAACGGGGTGTTGATCACCATCGCGACTTCGCCGTCACGGATCTGGTCGACGATCGACCGCTCCCCCGCAGCCACCTCCGGGTCGGAGTGCTTGCGCACCCGGGTGCAGGTAATCCCGTTGCGCTGCAACATGTCGGCGGTCCCCTCGGTGGCGAGGATGTCGAACCCGAGGTCGGCCAGGCGCTTGACCGGGAACAGCAGTGCGCGTTTGTCCTTGTTGGCCACCGACACGAACACCGCCCCGTCCTTCGGCAGCGACCCGTACGCGGCAGTCTGCGACTTCGCGAACGCGCGGCCGAAGTCGGCGTCGATACCCATGACCTCCCCGGTCGACTTCATCTCCGGACTCAGCAGCGAATCGACCCCGGTGCCGTCGGCCCGCCGGAACCGGTGGAACGGCAGTACCGCCTCCTTCACCGCGATGGGCGCGTCGACCGGGGTGTTCCCGCCGTCGCCGGTGGCCGGGAGGATTTGCGCAGTGCGCAACTCGGCGATCGACTCGCCCAGCATCACGCGGGCACACGCCTTCGCCAGCGGCACCGCGGTCGCCTTGGAGACGAAGGGTACGGTTCGGCTTGCCCGCGGGTTCGCCTCCAGCACGTAAAGGACGTCGTCCTTGAGCGCGTACTGGACGTTCATCAGCCCGCGCACCCCGATGCCGCGGGCCAGTGCCTCGGTCGCCGACCGCACCGCGTCGAGATCGGCACGACCGAGAGTCACCGGCGGCAGCGCGCACGCCGAGTCCCCAGAGTGAATACCGGCCTCCTCGATGTGCTCCATGATTCCGCCGAGATAGACCTCCGTGCCGTCGCACAAGGCATCGACGTCGATCTCCACCGCATCTTCGAGGAAGCGGTCCACCAGTACCGGATGGTCAGGGGTGAGCTCGGTCGCCCGGGAGATGTAATCGCGCAGCGACTCCTCGTCGTACACGATTTCCATGCCCCGCCCACCCAAGACGTAGGACGGGCGCACCAGCACGGGGTAGCCGATGCGGTCGGCGACCACGCGCGCTTCGTCGACGCTGGTGGCGGTCCCGAAAGCCGGGGCGGGCAAACCTGCCTCGGTCAGCACCTTGCCGAACTCGCCGCGGTCCTCGGCCAGGTCGATGGCCGTCGGGGACGTGCCGACGATGGGCACCCCGGCATCGGCGAGCCGGTGCGCGAGGCCCAGGGGCGTCTGTCCGCCGAGTTGCACGATGACACCGGCGACAGTGCCCGACTGCGCCTCGGCCCGGTACACCTCCAACACATCCTCAAAGGTCAACGGTTCGAAGTAGAGGCGATCGGCGGTGTCGTAATCGGTGGACACCGTCTCGGGGTTGCAGTTCACCATCACCGTCTCGTAGCCGGCCTGCGACAGCGTCATCGCGGCGTGGACGCACGAGTAGTCGAATTCGATGCCCTGTCCGATCCGGTTGGGACCTGAACCGAGGATCAGTACCTTCGGGCGCTCGGTCTGCGGCGCGACCTCGCTGGTCGCCGCCGGATCAAGTTCGTACGTCGAATAGTGGTACGGCGTCCGCGCCTCGAATTCGGCGGCACAGGTGTCAACCGTCTTGTAGACGGGATGGACGTCGAGCCGCTCCCGCAGTGCGGCCACGGCCGTCTCCGACCCCAGCTCCTGATCCCCGCGCCCGGCGCGCAGTGCGCCGATCTGGCGGTCCGACAGCCCGGTCGACTTCGCCAGCCGCAGCAGTGGCTCGTCGATGTCGTCGGCGTCGCGGACCCGGTTCCCGACCTCGCCGATCCAGCCGATCTCGGCGAGAAACCACGGATCGATGGCGGTCGCCGCATAGAGCTGCTCGATGCTCGCACCGGCCTCCAGTGCCAGCATAAGGTCGTAGAACCGGCCGTCCTTGGGTGTACGCACCTTCTCCAGCAGCGCCGGCACATCCACCCCGGCAGGGTCAGGACGATCGGGTTCGGTCCAGAACCCGGCCGCCTTGGTCTCCAGCGAGCGCAGCACCTTGCCGAAGGCCTCCGCGAAACTGCGGCCCAGGCTCATCGCCTCGCCGACCGACTTCATCGTCGTCGTCAACGTGTCGTCGGCGCCGGGAAACTTCTCGAAGGCGAACCGGGGGCACTTGACGACGACGTAGTCGATGACCGGCTCGAACGCAGCGCTGGTGCCGGTGATGTCGTTCTTGAGTTCGTCGAGCGTGTAGCCGACGGCGAGCTTGGCCGCGACCTTGGCAATGGGAAAGCCGGTCGCCTTCGAGNNGGCACCTTGACGACGACGTAGTCCAGCGTCGGCTCGAAGCAGGCCGGAGTCTCCTTGGTGATGTCGTTGACGATCTCGTCAAGGCTGTACCCGATGGCCAGTTTCGCGGCGATCTTGGCGATCGGGAAACCGGTGGCCTTCGACGCGAGTGCCGATGATCGGGAGACGCGCGGATTCATCTCGATGACGACGAGGCGGCCGTCGCGCGGGTCCTGGGCGAACTGAATGTTGCACCCGCCGGTGTCGACCCCCACTGCACGCAGGATCGCGATCGACAAGTCGCGCATCTGCTGATACTCCCGGTCGGTCAGCGTCATCGCCGGTGCGACGGTCACCGAATCACCGGTGTGCACGCCGACCGGATCCACGTTCTCGATGGAGCAGACCACCACAACGTTGTCGCGATGGTCGCGCATCAACTCGAGCTCGTACTCCTTCCAGCCCAGAATCGACTCTTCGATGAGCACATTGGCCGTCGGCGAGGCCGCCAGGCCATCCCCGGCGATCCGATTGAGATCCTTCTCGTTGTAGGCCATCCCGGAGCCGAGTCCACCCATGGTGAACGACGGACGAACAACGACCGGGTAGCCGAGTTCGGTCACCGTGTCGTGGACCTCGTCCATGGTGTGGCACACGCGTGACCGCGCGCTTTCCCCGCCGACGGTGGCCACGATGTCCTTGAACATCTGCCGATCCTCACCACGCTGAATGGCATCGAAATCGGCGCCGATCAGCTCGATGTCGTACTTCTCCAGCGAGCCACGGTCATGCAGCGCGACGGCGGTGTTCAGTGCCGTCTGACCGCCGAGCGTGGCGAGCACGGCGTCAATCGGATGCCCGGCGTCGCGCTCGGCCTCGATGACCTTCTCGACGAACTCGGCGGTGATCGGCTCGACGTAGGTGGCGTCGGCGAACTCCGGGTCGGTCATGATCGTCGCCGGATTGGAGTTGATCAGCGAGACGCGCAGTCCTTCGGCCTTGAGAACACGACATGCCTGAGTGCCCGAATAGTCGAATTCACAGGCCTGACCGATGACGATCGGACCGGACCCGATCACCAGGACGTGGTTGAGATCAGAGCGGCGTGGCATTAGGAGCGCTTCCCTTCCATCGCGGTCGCGAATCTGTCGAAGAGGTCGGCCGCGTCATGCGGTCCGGCCGCCGCCTCGGGGTGGTATTGGACGGAGAACGCACGTCCGTCGAGCAACTCGACGCCTTCCACCGTTCCGTCATTGGCGCAGACGTGGCTGACGCGGGCACGGCCGAAGTCGGTGTCGAACTCCTCGCCGGCCTCGCCTTCGAGGGCGAATCCGTGGTTCTGCGAGGTGATGGCGGCCCGTCCGGTGGCCAGGTCGATGACCGGGATGTTGATGCCACGGTGGCCGAACCGCATTTTGTAGGTGCCCCGCCCCAGTGCGCGGCCGAGAATCTGGTTGCCGAAGCAGATGCCGAACAGGGGGTAACCGGCCCCGATCACCGCGCGGGTCAACGCGACCGCGGCGTCTGCGGTGGCGGGGTCTCCCGGCCCATTGGACAGGAACACCCCGTCCGGCTTGAGGTCGGTGATCATGTCCAAGCCCGCGGAGACAGGCAGCACGTGCACCTCGATGCCGCGCTGCGCCAGCATCCGGGGCGTGTTGGCCTTGATGCCGAGGTCGAGTGCGGCAACCCGGAAGCGCACCGGACCGTCGGGCCGCACCACGTAGGGCTCAGCGGTGCTGACCTCGGCCGACAAGCTGGCGCCGGCCATGGCCGGCTGGGCGGTGACCCGCGCCAGCAACTCATCGTCGGCGGCCAGTGCGCCGCCGGAAAACACCCCCGCCCGCATCGATCCGTGATCGCGCAGCACGCGGGTCACCGCTCGGGTATCGATGCCGCCGATACCGACGATGCCCTGCTCGCGCAGCTGATCCTCGAGCGTGCCAGAGGCGCGCCAGTTGGAGACCCGGCGGGTCGGATTGCGCACGGCGTACCCGGCCACCCAGATCCGCCCCGGGTCAGGGCCGTCCCCGTCGCGCAGCCGGCTCTCCCCGTCCTCGTCGTTCCAACCGGTGTTGCCGATTTGCGGGGCGGTGGCCACCAGGATCTGCCGGTGATAGCTCGGGTCGGTGAGCGACTCCTGATAGCCGGTCATCGCGGTGCAGAACACCGCCTCCCCCAGGGTCTGTCCGACCGCGCCGAACTCGGTACCGGTGAACACCTGACCGTTTTCCAGTACCAGTTTTGCCGTGCTGTTCATCTGCGTGCTCACTCCGCTGCATTCGGGTCGGTGGTTTCGGTGGGGCCGGGGAAGGCGACCAGCCACCGCGAGTAGTCGTCCTTGTCGTCGGCGCGCAGGGCGCTGGTCAGGTCCGCCCCCGAGGGCAGGGACCAGTCGAAGGCCAGCAAGCCGCCGGCGTGCATCACTTTGCCCGCGGCACGGTTGGTGGTGCGCACCCCGATCAGCGCGTCGCGCGGGATCCAGATCGTCGACGCACCGCGCCGCTGGATGGCCACGCCGTGGGTGTAGCCCACCGCGGCGGCCTGCGCCCGGTCACCGATGTCATCGACCTGCACCCGGTCCACCCAGTTCTGCGTGGGCGTGGTGCCGACATAGAGCCCCGAGGTGGGGCCCACGATCACCTCGCCCGGGTTCTCGGGGGGCGCGGGAAACGCGCCGAGGACCGCGGCCTGTTCCCGGCCACGACGGCTGCGTCCGGTGAAGAACACCCAGAACAACCAGCCGATGAAGAGCAGGAAAGCAGCAACGCAGACCAGGAAGACGATGTTGACGACGAGGGTTCCAGCACTCACCAGCGCACCTCGCCGCCCAATTGGGTGACTCGTCCGCGCAGCAGCGTCGCAGTAATGCCGGCCGGCATCGTCATGCCTGTGTAAGGGGTGTTGCGCGACCGGCTGGCCAGGTCTTCCGGGACGACTTCCCAGGTGCGATCGGGGTCGACCAGCGTCAGGTTGGCCGGTTCGCCGACGGCAATCGGCCGCCCCTGGTCGGGCAGACCGACGATCGCGGCGGGCCGCTCGCTCATCACTCGCGCCACCCCGCGCCAATCCAGCAGCCCCGGCGCCACCAGGGTGGCGACGACGATCGGCAAGGCCGTCTCCAGGCCGAGCATGCCGGGTCGGGCGGCGGCGAACTCGCAGCACTTGTCCTGCATGGCATGCGGCGCGTGGTCGGTGGCGACACAGTCGAGCACACCGTCGGCCAGTGCCGAGCGGAGCGCCTCGGTGTCACTCGCTTCCCGCAGCGGCGGGTTGACCCGGTTGAGCCCGTCGTAGGTGCTCAACCGTTCGTCGGTCAGCAGCAGATGATGCGGGGTGACCTCGGCGGTGATCGAAATCCCCTGGGCCTTCGCCCATCTGATGAGTTCGACCGTGCCGGCGGTCGAGGCGTGGCAGATGTGGATGCGCGCCCCGGCATCACGGGCCAGCAGTGCGTCACGGGCGACGATGGACTCCTCGGCCGCGCGCGGCCAGCCGGCCAGACCCAGCCGTGTGGCGGTGGGCCCCTCGTGCGCGACCGCGCCAACGGTCAGTCGGGGCTCCTCCGCGTGCTGGGCGATGAGGACGCCCAGGCCGGTGGCGTACTCCAGGGCACGGCGCATGACCAGCGGATCGTCGACACAGTTGCCGTCGTCGCTGAACAGCCGCACCCGGCCCGCACCGGCCGCCATCATGCCCATCTCGGCGAGTTGCCGGCCCTGCAGGCCGACGGTGACCGCGCCGACCGGGTGCACGTCGACGAGGCCGACCTCCCGCCCGGTGCGGTAGACGTTGTCGGTGACCGTCGCATTGTCGGCGACGGGATCGGTGTTGGCCATCGCGAATACCGCGGTGTAGCCACCCCGGGCGGCCGCGGCCGACCCGGTCGCAATGGTCTCGGTGTCCTCCCGGCCGGGCTCGCGCAGGTGGGTGTGCAGATCGACGAAGCCGGGCAACACCACTGCGCCGCCACCCTCGATGACCTCGGCACCGGCGGGCACCGGGAGATCCGTGCCGATCTCGGCAATCTCCTCGCCGACGATCCTGATGTCGGTCTCAGCCTCGCCATAGGGCCGGACGCGGCGCAACAGCACCCCGCCCACCGCCTCGCTCACGAACCCGCCTCCACCTTGTGGTCTCCTCGCTGTTGATCTGAATCATTGCCGACAAGCAGCCTCAGCAGCACGGCCATCCGCACATGCACGCCGTTGCGGACCTGTTCGAGGACCGTCGCCTGCGGTGCGTCGGCAACCGAATAGCCGATCTCCATTCCGCGCAGCATGGGGCCCGGGTGCAATACCACCGCGTCGTCACCCAGCAGCCGCAACCGGTCATCGTTCAGCCCGTAGCGCACCGAGTACTCGCGGGGACTCGGGAAGAACCCCCCATTCATCCGCTCGGCCTGCACCCGCAGCATCATGACCGCGTCCGCCGCGGGCAGCTCGGCATCGAGGTCATGGGCGATGGTCACCGGCCAGGTGTCGACGCCGGCGGGCAGAAGCGTGGGCGGAGCCACCAGCACCACCTCGGCGCCGAGGGTGGTGAGCAGGTGGGCGTTGGAGCGCGCGACCCGCGAGTGCACGATGTCGCCGACGATGACCACACGGCGCCCCTCGATGTCCCCGAGCCGCTGGCGCAGGGTTAAAGCGTCGAGCAGGGCCTGGGTGGGATGTTCGTGGGTGCCGTCGCCGGCGTTGATGACCGCCGGACCGGCCGGCTTCCCGCCCGCATCGGTGTGCGAAGTCCACTGCGCGATCTGCTGAGCCGCCCCCGAACTGGGGTGGCGAACGATCAGGGCGTCGGCACCGGCGGCATACAACGTCTTGGCCGTGTCGCGCAACGACTCGCCCTTGCCCGCCGACGACCCGGTGGCGCTGACGTTGATGACGTCGGCACTCATCCACTTCCCGGCCACTTCGAAGGACACCCGGGTCCGGGTCGAGTTCTCGTAGAAGACAGTCATCACCGTGCGTCCGCGCAGTGTCGGCAGTTTGCGGATCTCCCGGCCGAGCAGTGCCTGGGCAAAGCCGTCGGCGTCGTCGAGGATCCCCGTCGCGTCGTCGCGGCTCAGGTCGGCGGTGGAAAGCAGGTGACGCATGTCAGACACTTCCCCCGACGGCGGGGCCACGGGGCCCGAGCACCACCTCGTCGATGCCGTCGGTCTCGGTGAAATGGACCGCGACGTCCTCGTCGCGCGCCGTCGGCAGGTTCTTCCCGACGTAGTCGGCCCGGATCGGGAGCTCGCGGTGGCCGCGGTCGACCAGCACCGCGAGCTGCACTATCGCGGGCCGGCCCAGATCTCGCAAACCGTCGAGGGCGGCGCGGACCGTGCGCCCGGAGTACAGCACATCGTCGACGAGGATCACGTGCGCGTTGTCGATGCCGCCCGCGGGGACCGCGGTGCGCTCCAACGGCCGGTGCGGCTGCGCCCGCAAATCATCGCGATAGAGTGTGATGTCGAGGAAGCCGGTGGGGATCTCGATGCCGGAGTACTCGGCGATCCGCGCGGCGAAGCGCTTGGCCAGCACCGGTCCGCGGGTGGGAATGCCCAGCAGCATCACGTGGCGGTCGCCGATGTCGTCAAGTGCGGTCTTCTCGATGATCTGGTGCGCGATACGCGCGATCGTCCGATTCACATCGGCACTATCGAGCAAGATCCTTTGGGCAGCGCTGGTCACAGCGGCCGACCTCCTTCTCCGCCTCACGGGACGGATCGTTAAAGGATGTCTATCGGCTACGAGATTACACGGTGACCGACTACTCGTGACCGCCCGGAGCCCGATCGCCGCTGTCGGGCGGCGGCGCGGCCGCTGCCGCGGCCCGCACCTGGGGTGCGAGCTCGGCGATCTTCGCCAGCACGCCGTTGACGAAAGCCGGCGAATTGTCGGTGGACAGCTCCTTCGCCAACTGGACGGCCTCGTCGACAATCACGACGGGGTCAACGTCAACGGCGTTGAACAGCTCCCAGGTGGCCAATCGCAAGATGGCCCGATCGACGGCGGGCAGGCGATCGAGTTGCCACTTGTCCAGGTGCGAGGCGATGACGGCGTCGACTTGCGCCTGGTCGCCGGCCACGCCGGCAACGGCGACTGCCGTGTAGTCATGAATGGAGCCCACACTGTCGTCGAGTACGAAGATCTTGCGGCGCTCAGCGATCAAATCCATCGGGGAAACGCCCTTGGCCTCCGCCTCGAAGAGAAGGTCGACCGCGCGGTTGCGCGCCTTGTGCCGGGTGCCGGAATGCTTCACGTCGGAATCAGTGCTTCGCGTCAGGAGTTGACGCGACCGAGGTAGCCGCCGTCGCGCGAGTCGACCTTCAGCTTGTCACCGGTGTTGATGAACAGTGGCACCTGGATCTCCGCGCCGCTCTCCATGGTCGCCGGCTTGGTGCCCCCGGTGGAGCGATCGCCCTGCAGACCCGGGTCGGTGTGGGTCACCACCATCTCGACGGTGACCGGCAACTCGATGAACAGCGGCACCCCTTCGTTGAGGGATACCTGGACGGTCATGTTCTCCAACAGGAAACGCGCGCCGTCGCCGACGGTGGCCGGCGGAATCGCGAACTGTTCGTAATCCGCGGTGTCCATGAAGACGAAGTCGGTGCCATCGTTGTAGAGGAAGGTCATGTCCCTGCGGTCGACGGTCGCCGTCTCCACCTTGACGCCAGCGTTGAACGTCTTGTCCACGATCTTGCCGGACAGGATGTTCTTCAGCTTCGTACGCACAAAAGCCGGCCCCTTGCCCGGTTTGACGTGCTGAAACTCCAAGATCTGCCACAGCTGGTTATCCATCTTCAGCACGAGGCCGTTCTTGAAATCCGCAGTCGTCGCCATGGGCGTGCCTTTCTGTAATGCGCTAGTTCGATAACTCCCAGACCGATGTCAATCAGTCCGAATTGCCCATCAGTCCGATGTCGATCAGTCCAGGACGGTGAAAGTCCGGTCGGTCGCAGTGAGGATCTGGCAGGGCCCGTCGGACACGACAACTGTGTCCTCGATGCGGACACCGCCGCGTCCGGGCAGGTAGACCCCGGGTTCCACCGTCACCACTGCGCCGTCAAGCAGTGTACCCGTCGCCCCAGAACCCACCGACGGGGCTTCGTGGATCTGCAACCCGACGCCGTGGCCGAGCCCGTGTACGAATTCTGCACCGCGACCGGCTGCGTCGATCACCGCGCGCGCCGCGCCGTCGACCGCGCCGGCGCCAGTCCCGGCGCGGGCCGCCCGCCGGCCTGCGGTCGCGGCCGCCGCCACCAGTTCGTAGACCTCTCGTTGCCACGGCTGGGCGGCGACCAACACGTAGGTGCGCGTCATATCCGAGTGATAGCCGTCGACGACGGCGCCGAAGTCGATCTTCACGAAGTCGCCGGCGCCCAACACCGCGTCGGTGGGCCGATGGTGCGGAACCGCCGAATTCGCCCCCGCCGCGACGATGGTCTCGAATGCGATTCCGGCCGCACCGTGGCGATACATCGCCCACTCCAGGGCCCGGGCCACCGCTCGCTCGCTGCGCCCCGGGGCAATCATCCCGTCATCGATGATCTGGGCCAACGCCGTGTCCGCGACGCCGCAGGCACGGGCGATCGCTCCGATCTCACCGGCATCCTTGACCTCGCGCAACCCCTCGACGAGTCCCGACGTCGCGACCAGATCGACCCCGGCGACCGCGCCGGCAAGCGCCGCGTGCCCGGCGACGGTCACACTGTCTGCCTCGAAGCCCACCCGGCGGGCGCCGGCTCGCCCCGCGGACTCCAGCAGGGCCTTGGCCACCTCGCGGGCGCCGACCAGCATCAGATCCGCGGCCTGCTCCCCCACCTGGACGGTGTATCGCCCATCGGTGCTGATCGCGTCGTCGTGACCCGCCGCGTCCGGGTCGGCCCAGACGAGCACCGCGCCGTTGGACCCGGTGAAGCCGGACAGGTACCGCACATTCACCGCATCGGTGACCAGAACCGCGTCAGCACCGGGAACCGCGTCGATCAAGGCGGCGCGCAGGCGGTCCCGACGGGTCGCGGTGGCATCGAATCGGGCCATGACAGAGGGCATGCCGCCACGCTAATGCACCCTGTGATTGGCTTCACTATCGGCGACCGCTAATCTAGGGCTCATGAGTTCGTGGATACTGCGCGGTCTGTCGATGGGCGCACTGGTGACGGTGGCCTGGGTCCTGGTTGGGATTCTGATGCGTGTGGCGGCAACGGTCGGCAGCGCCTGGTCGATTATCGCCCTGGCCTTGATCGTGTTGACCTCGATCGTCTGGGGCGGGTACGACGGCATCCGCGACGCGCGCGCCAACCCCGATCCCGATGACTACGCCGACCTCACCATGGTGTGGCTCAAAGCCGGCTTCCTGTCCGCGGCGATCGCCGTCGTTATCGGCTGGATCGCCGGCATGACGCTCGTCCCGGAGATGCGTCCGCCGGGGCTGATGGTCGCGATCACGGCGGGCATTTCGTTCCTGACCCTGCTCGTCTACGTGCCGGCCTTCATCGGCGTGAGTATCGGCCGCTGGTTGATCCGCCGCGAGGAGCGCAAGGCGGCGCAAGCCGCCGAGGAGACCCCGGCGAACGAGGAAGCAGTCACCACCGCCTGATCCGATTCGCCGCACCTCCCGCGGCCGGAGCGGGTCGGCGCTACTGCGCCGCCACCGCCGAGTAGGCAGCGGCGATGAGTGTCGGGTCGGGACCCTCGAGCCGCCCTGGTTTGGCCAGTCCGTCGAGAACGACGAATCGGAGCACCCCCGACCGGTTCTTCTTATCGCCGGCCATGCCCGTCATGAGATCTCCGAGCGCGTCCGCGTCGTAGGTCGTCGGCAGGCCGATCAACTCAAGAATGCTGCGGTGGCGATCGGCTGTCTCGTCATCGAGTCGCCCCGCCAATCGCGCAAGTTCCGCGGCGAACACCAGTCCCACCGACACCGCCGCCCCATGGCGCCAGTTGTACCGCTCACGCCGCTCGATGGCATGGCCGAGGGTGTGTCCGTAGTTGAGGATCTCGCGCAGCGAAGACTCCTTGAGATCCGCGGACACGACATCGGCCTTCACCTGTACCGAGCGCCGGATCAGTTCGGGCAACAACTCGCCGCGCGTGTCCAGCGCACCCTCGGGGTCTGCCTCGATCAGGTCGAGAATTGCCGGATCCGCGATGAACCCGGTCTTGATGACCTCGGCCATCCCCGCGACCACCTCGTTGCGCGGGACGGTCTCGAGGGTGGCAATGTCGATTAGAACCGCATCGGGCTCGTGGAACGAGCCGACCAGGTTCTTGCCGGCATCGGTGTTGATTCCGGTCTTCCCGCCCACAGCGGCATCAACCATCGCGAGCAAGGTCGTGGGGATGTGAATGACGCCGATGCCCCGCATCCAGGTCGCCGCGACGAAACCGGCCAAATCGGTTGCAGCACCGCCGCCGAGGCTGATGATCTTGTCGTTGCGCTTCAGACCGATCCGACCGCACACGTCCCAGCAGAATGCGGCGACTTGCAGGTCCTTACCCGCTTCGGCGTCGGGAATCTCCACCCGATGAGCATCGAAACCCTCCTCCGCGAGGAATTGGCGAACCTGCTCGGCGGTGGCCTGCAGCGGCGGCTGATAAAGAATCGCCACCGTGTCGGCTCCCCGGGCGGCGACTGCCACCTCCTTGAGGAGCCCCCGGCCAATGGTGACCCGATAGGGTGACGCGGCGTTGACGCCGATCCGGACGGGTTCGCTCATGCTGGGTTGTCCTTTCGGGCGCGGGTATCGGCATCGACGGCGGCGAGGACCGCCGCCACGACCCCGGCCAACGGTTGATCGGCATCGACGGTGGCTGTGGCGGCCGAGTCGTACCCCTTGCAGCGCTGTGCGAGCAGGCGCACGTAGGTGCCCCGCGGGTCGTCTCCGGCCAGCAGTGGGCGTGCCGAACCCATCACTCTGGCAAAGCCGACCTCGGGTGAAACTCTCAGGTAGACCACCTGATGACCGTCGAGCGCAGCCCGGATCCCGGGCACCGTGACCGATCCGCCGCCCAGCGCGACCACCCCGTCGAACTCACGCAGCACCCGGGCTACCGTCGCGAACTCAAGCTGACGGAACGCCGCCTCGCCGTCGGTGGCGAAGATCTCCGCGACGGAGCGTCCAGTCGTGCGCTCAACCTCGGAATCGGTATCGAGGAAGCCGACCCCCAGCCGAGCCGCGACAGCATGTCCGACCGCGGACTTGCCCGCTCCCATGAAGCCGGTTAGGACGACGGCCGGGACCGCGGTGCTCATGGTCGGGGCGGACGCGCCGCGATTCGCTCCAGGTAGGCCTGCAGGTTAGCGGCGGTCTCGGCGATCGAGTCGCCGCCGAACTTCTCCAGCAGAGCCTGTGCGAGGACGAGGGCGACCATGGTTTCGGCGACGACGCCGGCCGCGGGGACCGCGCAGACGTCGGAACGCTGGTGGATGGCGCTGGCCGTCTCGCCGGTGGCCATGTCGACGGTTGCCAACGCCCGCGGAACCGTCGAAATGGGCTTCATCGCCGCGCGCACCCGAACCGACTGACCATTGGTCATCCCGCCTTCGAGTCCGCCGGCGCGATTGGTGGAGCGCTCGACGCCATCCGGGCCCGGCACCATCTCGTCGTGGGCCAGACTCCCGCGGCGCCGAGCTGTTTCGAACCCGTCCCCGACTTCGACTCCCTTGATCGCCTGGATGCCCATCAGGGCACCGGCCAGCCGGGCGTCGAGGCGGGTTTCACCGCTGACGTGGGATCCCAGACCGATCGGCACACCGCTGGCGACGACCTCAACCACACCGCCGAGAGTGTCACCGTCCCGCTTGGCGGCCTCAATCTCGGTGATCATCGATGTCTCGGCCGCCGCACCGAACGCCCGGACCGGACTCGCGTCGATCGCTGCGAGGTCGGCGGGCTGGGGCGGAGGACCCTCGTAGGGCTCACTCGCCCCGATCGAGATCACGTGCGACACGATTTCGATCCCGGCGACCTGCCGCAGGAACTGGCGCGCGACCGTGCCCGCCGCGACCCGTGCCGCTGTCTCGCGGGCACTCGCGCGCTCCAGGATCGGTCGGGCATCGTCGAAGCCGTACTTGAGCATGCCGGCGAAATCGGCGTGACCGGGACGCGGCCGGGTCAACGGCGCATTGCGCGCACTGGCCTCCAAGTCGGCGTCGTCGACGGGGTCAGGGGCCATCACCTGTTCCCACTTGGGCCATTCGCTGTTGCCGATCTCGATGGCGATCGGGCCGCCGAGGGTAACGCCGTGTCGCAGACCGGCGAGAACGGTGACCTCATCGGCCTCGAACTTCATCCGCGCACCGCGGCCGTAGCCCAGCCGGCGGCGGGCCAGCTGTTCGGCGATCTCTGCTGAGGTCACCTCGACTCCGGCAACCATTCCCTCCACGAGCGCCACTAAGGCGCGTCCGTGCGATTCTCCTGCAGTGATCCAGCGCAACACGGTTCCCAATTCTTCCATGCGCACCACATCGATCCGAATCGGGCCGACCGCTCGGGGCCGGCGGTCATAGTCACGCGCCGATGACCAGCACGGCCGCAACCCCGGCCAGCGCCGGACCATGGGGTCGGCGGGCCAGGCGATCAGTCCAGAACCCGGCGAGGGCGACGACTTGGGCGAGCCCGACAACGACGGTGGCGCTCGCCGGATCGGCCAGCAATCCGCCCAGGACGAAGGCGAGTTTCACATCGCCGCCGCCGGCCTGACCGAGCGCATGCGCCGCCAAATAGGGCACCGCGGCAATCAGCGCGGCGCCGATGGCCGCCGGGTGCGTCACCCCGACTGTGACGACCGCGACGATACCCGGCCAAAGCTTCACGGTGGGGATCCGGCAGGTGCGGTGATCACCCTCGCCGAGGGTGAGCAGCCACAACACGATGATCAGACTCATTCACCCACGATTCCGGACGTCGCGGCGCCCGGGCCGTCGGCTCGGCCACCACCCGGGGTGGACTGGGGACGGCGCCCGGCTGTGGACAACAGTGCACGCGAGCCGGCGGTAGACCGCGGCCGCCGGGCAACCGTCGGCGATCAGTCCAGCGCAGCAGCCATCGCGGCCCGCGGTGCCGGACTGCCGGTGAAGAGTTCGACCTGCCGGTAGGCCTGGTTCAGTAGCATCACGAGACCACCGACGACTGTTCCGCCGGCCGCGGTCACCCGCGCCGCAAACGGTGTCGGCCAGGGATCGTAGATGGCGTCGACCAGCCGGATCGGTCCGTCCACGGCTGCCGCCAGCCCTGCCGCGGCGTCGGCGGGCACAGTTGAGACAACGGCGTTCGCCCGGGCGAGCGCCTCGCGGACCGCGCCGACGGCGTCGAAGGTCACCACACGGGACGACAAGGACAACTCCCCCGCCAGTTCGAGGGCCCCCGCCGCACGCCCCGAGTCGCGCGCGACGATGACAACCTCCTGCGCGCCGGCCGCGGCCAGGGCTGCCAGCGCAGGGCGCGCCGTACCGCCGGCGCCCAGGACGACCGCTTCACCACCGGCGGAGAAATCTGCCCCGACCGCGGCAAGAGCACCGGTGACGCCGTCGATGTCGGTGCAGTCGGCAAACCAGCCGGTCGGGCGGCGGACCAGGGTGTTGGCCGAGCCGACGAGACGCGCCCGCTCAGTCACCTCCCCGGCATACGCCAGCGCTTCAGCCTTCCCGGGCATCGTGACCGAAAGGCCGACGTAGGCGTCATCGAGTCCGGCGACGAGGTTGGCCAACTGCCCCGCACGGCATTCGATTCGCTCATAGGACCAGCCGCGCAGGCCAAGCGCCCGATATGCCGCCCGATGCAGATCTGGCGAGCGCGAATGCTCGATGGGGTAGCCGAGGACGGCGGCCTTTCGACCGGAGTCGCGGCCAATCTCAGCAGCCGGTGGTGAGGAACTTGTTGTCACAGGCGATCTTGCGGTTGCGCAGGTGCTCCTCGAAGGTGGCCGAGAACTTCGTCGTGCCCTGCTGGTCCACCGTGATGAAGTACAGCCAGTCTCCCTTGGGCGGGTCGAGCATGGCATTGAGTGCCTTTTCGCCGACCGTGGCGATCGGCGTGGGCGGTAGGCCGCTGACGCGATAGGTGTTCCAGCGGGTATCGGCCTTGTAGTTGTCGCCATGGACGTCGATATTCGTCTCGGCGGCGGTGTAGTTCGTCGTCGAGTCCATCTCGAGGCGCTGATTCTTGGCCAGCCGGTTGAGAATGACCCGGGCCACCTTGGGCAGGTCGTCGACATCGCGGACCTCGCGCTCGGCGACCGAAGCCGCCACCAGCACCTCGTACGGGGTCAGCCCGCTTCGGTTGCCGGTGAGCAGTCCCCACGACTCGTAGCGGCGCGCACTGTCCTTGATCAAGGTGTTGAGGATCTGGACGGCGGTGGCCTCTGGGTCAATCGCCTCCCAGGTGCCCGGCGCGACGAGTCCCTCGATCCGGCGGTAGTCGCCGGGCAGTTTGCCGACCGCGTCCCGCGCCCACGGCGGCACGCCCAACTCGCTGGCCGACGCGGTCTTCGCCGCCGTCTCCAGATCTTCGACCGAGACCCCGACCTTCCGGCCGTTCACGGTCACCTCAGTCGCTTCGGCGATGAGCGCGAAGACACCGGGAATGGTCTTTCCGTCGACGCCGCGCTTCGCCTCCAATTGGACTCCCTCGGGTACCAAGAGGCGTCCGACGCGGTGCGTCGAATCTGACATCATCGACACCGCGGTGGCGGCCGAGATGCGGGTGCGCATTTTGTAGACGCCGCCGGAGAGTGGCTGTCCGTCAGCGGCGTGGACAAAGGCCAGCGGAGAGCCGACCACGCCGGCCGCGGTCAGGATGTCCCCGAAGTCGGTCAGAGTCGAATCATTCGGGATCGTGACCAACACGTCGGCGGCACCGGTCGTGCCGGCATAGTCCTTGTCCGAGTTCAACAGACCCAACCGGTCGGCGACGAGGTAGCCGCCCGCGGCGAGGGCCAGCACAGTCACCACCGCGGTGGCGATGAGCGCCCAGCGGCGCCGGCGGCGCGGCATCTGGTCGGGGTGGCCGGCTGGGTTCGCGGCCCGCGCGGCTTCGCGCTCCTCGTCGAGATCGTCGTGCCAAGCCGGCACCCTCGGGGTCGCCGACTCGTCTTGCCCATCGGTGCCGGTGGCCGGCGGTTCGTCCGGCGCGTCGCCGGATGCCGGCCCATCGACGTGGCGAACGATGTTCGGCGCGACGCTGGGCGCAGTCCGTTTCGCGGCAACCGCTCGGCGTCCCGAACCTGATCGAGATCGATCCGGCGCCACCTCGCCGGCGACGCGGGGCAGCTCACCGGTCATCCAGGCCGGGGCCCCGGACAGATCGGCCGAACGCCCGCGCCGGGTCCGGTGATGCGTTGCGCCGTCCCGACGGCCGTCGGGTTCGGCGGAGCCGTTCGAAGCCTCTGCGTCGTCAGTCACGCACGTCGTCCCTTCGTCAAATGTCCGATTCGCCGAGCTTTCCCGACTCAATCGCCAGACGGACAGGACATCAGTGCCCCGCGCGCCGAATCGCCACCTACCGCCGACCGCTATCCAACCACCCTTGCAGAATAGCGACCGCTGCGGCCTGATCAATCACTCCACGCGAGCTGCGCGAGTCTCGGCCGGCCTCCCGTAGTGCCCGAGCCGCCGTGACCGTCGTCATCCGCTCGTCGACGAAGATCATCGGGATCGGCGCGATCATCTGCCCGAAGCGTTCGGCGAAGTCCCGCACCGCCCGGGCGGCAAACGACTCGTCACCCCGAAGATCGCGCGGCAGCCCGACGATGACCGCCAGCGCCTCGTGCTCGGCGACCAGTTCGGCCAGCCGCGCCAGCGCGTCGTCGTCGCCGCCTGCCCTCGAGACGGTTTCCACCGGGGTCGCCAGAATCCCGTCGGGATCGCACACCGCGACACCGATCCGTACCGATCCCACATCGACGGCGAGTCGGCGGCCGCGCGGCTGCAACACCTAGTCGCCCTCGACTAGTTGCGCGACCCGGGCCATGGCTGCCGGAATGCCGGCTGGATCGGTCCCGGCCCCTTGGGCCAGATCGGGCTTGCCGCCGCCGCGACCGGCGACCAGCGCCGACACCTCCTTGACGACCGCACCGGCCGCGATTCCGGCATCCCGCGCACCCGCTGTCGTGGCGACGACGAACGGGACTTTTGTTGCCCCGTCGATGGTGGTCGCCGAGAACAAGACGACCACCGTCTTGTCGGCGCGAGCCCGATTGCGCAGATCAGCTGCCAGTTCGCGCAGCTCCTTCGGCTCGAGGCCGTCGGCCACCCGACCGCCGACGATGTCCACCTCACCCACCCGTTCGGCGGATTCGACAAGATCGGCAGCAGCAGCGCGGGCCTGATCGGCTCGCAGGCGCGCCACCTCGCGTTCGGCGTCGCGGAGTCGGGTCACCAACTGCTCGACTCGGCCGGGCACCTCCGAGCTGGGCACCTTCAGCGACGAAGCCAGGCCGGCGAGTAGCGCGCGCTCGGTCGACAGATGGCGGAACGAGTCCATCCCGACGAACGCCTCGACGCGCCGAATGCCCGACCCGACCGAGGACTCGCCAATCACCGTGATCGGACCGATTTGCGACGACGCGGCGACATGTGTCCCGCCGCAGAGCTCCATCGAGAACGGCCCGCCGATCTCGACGACACGGACGACGTCACCGTAGTTCTCGCCGAACAGGGCCATCGCACCCATCGCCTTGGCCTCGTCGAACCCGGTCTCAAAAGTGTGCACCGGATAGTTTGCCTCAACCGCGGTGTTGGAGATCTCCTCGATCTCGCCCCGCTGTGCTTCGGTGAGCGGGCCGTTTGCGTGGAAGTCGAAGCGCAGATATCCGGGCTTGTTCAGCGATCCGGCCTGCGTCGCCGTCGGACCAAGGACTTGGCGCAGCGCGGCGTGGACGAGATGCGTGCCCGAATGCCCCTGGGTGGCGCCGTGGCGCCACACCGGGTCGACCGAGGCGATGACATCGTCGCCCTCGGCGATCTCACCCGCCTCGACCACCCCTCGGTGCAGCCACACGGCTTTCCCGACCTTCTGGACATCGGAGACGACCACCCGAACACCCGAACTCGTGGTGATCGTACCGACGTCGGCCAGCTGGCCGCCGCCCTCGGCGTAGAGCGGTGTGCGGTCCATGATGATGTCGACCTCGGTGCCCGGCCCGGCGGCACCCAGCCGGCGGCCAGCACTGACGACGGCTAGCACCCGGGCCTCGCTGACGAGTTCCCCGAATCCGAGGAACTCGGTCGGATGGGCGTCGATGAACTCCCGGTACACGCTCAGGTCCGCGTGACCGCTCTTGCGCGCATTCGCGTCATCCTTGGCACGCTTGCGCTGCTCGGACATGAGTGCGGCGAAACCGTCGGCATCTACCGACAGTCCCGCCTCGGCGGCCATCTCGAGCGTTAAGTCGATCGGAAACCCGTAGGTGTCGTGCAGCGCGAAGGCGGCGTCACCGCTGATCCGGTCGCGGCCGGCGGCTTTCGTCTCGGCCGCGGCATCGGCGAACAACGCCGATCCCGCCGACAGCGTCTTGGCAAAGGTGCCCTCTTCACCCACGGCGACGGTGAGGATGCGGTCCCGTTCGGCGGCCAGTTCCGGATACGACGGGGCCATCACGTCGATGGCCGTCGAAACAAGCGCGGCCATTGTCGGGCCCGTCGCGCCGAGCAGGCGCGCCGACCGCACAATGCGGCGCAGGAGCCGGCGCAAAACGTACCCGCGGCCCTCATTTCCGGGCGCCACACCGTCGGCGATGAGCATAGCCGCAGTGCGGGTGTGATCGGCGATGACCCGGAACTTCACGTCGTCGGCGGCCCCCGCCGATCCCCCGGCGCCGTAGGCCCGGCCGGTCAGCGAGACCGCCTCATCGATCGTCGGTTTAAGCAGATCGGTCTCGTAGACGTTGTCGACGCCCTGCAGGATGCAGGCGACGCGTTCGATGCCCATCCCGGTGTCGATGTTGCGCTCCGGCAGTGGCCCGAGGATCTCGTAGTCCGACTTGGCGCCGCCCGCGCCGCGCTCGTTCTGCATGAACACGAGATTCCAGATCTCGATGTACCGGTCCTCGTCGACCTCCGGCCCACCCTCGTCGCCGTAGTCGGGTCCGCGGTCGTAGAAGATCTCCGAACACGGACCACAGGGCCCCGGCACCCCCATCGACCAGTAGTTGTCCTTCATCCCGCGGCGCTGAATCCGTTCGGCGGGGACGCCGATCTCCTGGCGCCAGATCGTCTCCGCCTCGTCATCGTCGAGATAGACCGTCGGCCACAGTCTGCTCGGGTCGATGCCGTAGCCGCCGTCGGCGACCGGATTGGTCAGCAGTGACCAGGCGAAGGTGATGGCCTCGCGCTTGAAATAGTCGCCGAAGGAGAAGTTCCCCGCCATCTGGAAGAACGTGTTGTGCCGGGTCGTGATGCCGACTTCCTCGATGTCGAGGGTTCGCACGCACTTCTGCACACTCGTCGCACGCCGAAACGGTGGCGTCTGATCACCGAGGAAGTACGGCTTGAACGGAACCATCCCCGCATTGACGAACATCAGGTTCGGGTCGTCGAGGATCAGCGGCGCACTCGGGACCTCGATGTGGCCCGAGGCGATGAAGTGGTCCAGGAATCGCTTGCGGATCTCGTGCGTCTGCACTGCGTGGCTGTCCTTTGTCGGCGGGAAAACGTGACGGGCGCGACGGTCGGCGCACCGGCGTCCGATTCTACCGGCGTCGGTCAGCGGCGGAGACGGCGGATGATGGCGCGCAGCCGGGGAAGCCGGCTAGCGACCTCGCGCTCGGCGCCGCGCTCAGTCGGCGTGTAGTAGTCGACACCGACCAATTCGTCTGGCGGATACTGCTGCGCGACGATGCCGTCGGGATCGGCGTGCGGGTAGCGGTAGCCGACGGCACTTCCCAGCGCCGCCGCCCCCGCATAGTGTCCATCGCGCAAATGCGTTGGTACGGCGCCGATCCGGCCGGCGGCGATATCGGCCATGGCCCCGCCGATCGCCGCCACCACACCGTCGGACTTGGGGGCGGTCGCGAGGTGGATGGTCGCCTGGGCCAAGGCCAGTTTCGCCTCGGGCAGGCCCACCAGCGCCACCACCTGCGCGGCGTTCACCGCAGTCGTCAGTGCGGTCGGGTCCGCCATCCCGATGTCCTCGCTCGCGTGGACCATCAGCCGCCGCGCAATGAACCTCGGATCCTCCCCCGCACTGATCATCCGGGCCAGGTAGTGCAGCGCGGCATCGACGTCCGACCCCCGGATTGACTTGATGTACGCGCTGATCACGTCATAGTGCTGGTCGCCGTTGCGGTCGTACCGCACCGCCGCCTGATCGATCGCCGCTTCGACGTCCGCGACCGACAGTTCCGCCGGTCCGACTTCGGGCCGGCGATCGTCGGCGCCCGCGGCGGCCGCCTCGAGCGCGGTCAGCGCACGGCGGGCATCACCGCCGGCTACGGCGATCAGGTGGTCACGGGCCCCGGCGGTGAGCCGGACGGTGCCGGCCAGTCCGCTCTCGGCGCTGACCGCCCGATCGAGCACCGCGCCGATGTCGGCGTCGGACAGCGGATGTAGCGCCAGCACCAGCGACCGGGATAGCAGCGGCGCGACGACCGAGAACGACGGATTCTCCGTTGTTGCCGCCACCAGCAATACGATGCGGTTCTCGACGGCGTCGAGTAGCGCGTCCTGCTGATTCTTGGAGAACCGGTGCACCTCGTCGATGAACAAGACGGTCTGCTCGCCGGCGATCAGCCGACGACGAGCGAGGTCGATGACGGCGCGGACCTCCTTCACACCGGCCGACAGCGCCGACAGCGCCTCGAACCGCCCGCCCGTCGCCTGCGAGATCAACGACGCCATCGTGGTTTTTCCCGTACCGGGCGGCCCGTAGAGCAGCACCGAGGCCGCCCCGGCTCCCTCGACGAGGCGGTTCAGCGGTGACCCCGGTTTGAGTAGGTGATCCTGACCGACGACGTCGCCGAGCCGCTGGGGACGCATCCGAACTGCGAGCGGCGCCGACCGGTTGGCTCCGCCGCGATGATCGGGCGCGGGCCGATCCGGCGTGCTACCGGGCTCGAACAGGCTGTCCATGTGCGGCGGCTAGGACAACCAGTTCCGCCGCAGTGCGGCGGCGAAGGATTCGCAGAAGCCACCCAGTTCGGCGAGTCCTTGAGTGCTCTCGGCCGCCCGGTTGGCCGCATCGGCGATTGCCTGCCACCGGTTGCACGCGACGACGACATCGGTCGTCATGATCGCCCAGTCGTGGGCCAGCAACATCTCTTCGGCTCCGTCGAGCGGGCCGTCGCCGACCCCGACGAGCACCACGGTCGACAGCCACACCCACAGCAGTCGCGCCGACGCGATGAGGTCGGCGACCGCACGCTCGTCGGCCAACGCCGGCCACATCGTCTGCGCCTCAGCACGCCATGCGTCGACCAGAGCGGTCTCGAGGTCCGCGCGCACCGATGTGGCTCGCGCCCCGAGATGCTCGGGAAAGGTGGCCAGCCCGTAGGCGACGTCCAGCGTGGCGTCGCGGAACCCGCCCCATTCGTAGTCCATGAACCGAACACCATCAGAGTTGATGAGGATGTTCTCGGGCCCGACGTCGGCAGGACTGAAGGCGCGGAAGTCGCCGTCGGTGAATAGACGGACGGCGTCGCCGAGTCGGGCGAGGACCGAGTCCGGCACCGCCACGCCGAGAGAATCGGCCACCGCCGGCAATTCGGCGACCACCCGCCGGGACAACCGAGTGGGCGCACTTCGAGCGATGCGCGCCCGCGAACGGCGGACCAGCGCATCAAAGTCCCCCTCGCCGCCGACGGTCGCCGCATGCATGCGGCCCAACGCCTGTCCCCAAGCACTCACCGCACGGGAGACTTCTTCGACGTCGGGACTGGCGAGAAGATCGGTCATCGCCCGCCCGGTGCCGAGGTCGGACAGGACGATGACTCGTTTCCCGGGGTCGTGGGCGATGAGCTGTGGACCGGGCCGACTCTCGCTGGGCAGCGCAGTGGCGTACTGATACGCCGCGACCTCCCGGTGGAACGCCTCCGGGTTGTCGTCGGCGCCAAGCGCTTTGATGACGAGAGTTCGGTGTGTGGAGACGAGATTGCGCGAGACTCGCACCCGGGCGACGACGGTCCGCCCGCTTCCGCCCAAGTCCTCTGGATCAGTCAGCGACACCGCAGTCCCCGCACGTCCCGACAAGACGGCTTCCGCGGTGCTCAACGCGCCCTCAATCGGAGACTCAACGGTGGCCGTCATGATCATTCCAACCTACCGAACAATGCGATGCCCGTCACTTGTCTGTCGCCGCCGGCCCCGATGCCTTCGGTTTGGCGTCGATGCCCGACTCCTTGCGCTGGGCGGCCGTGATCGGCGCCGGCGCGGCCGTCAGGGGATCCACCCCGCCGCCGGACTTCGGGAATGCGATGACTTCGCGGATCGACGACTCGCCGGCGAGCAACGCTGTGATGCGGTCCCAGCCGAAGGCGATCCCGCCGTGCGGCGGTGCGCCGAAGGCGAATGCGTCGAGCAGGAAGCCGAACTTCTCCTGGGCCTCCGCGGAATCGATGCCCATGATCGCGAAGACGCGCTC
>NZ_DIAX01000054.1:0-27251 GCF_002414845.1 Gordonia sp. UBA5067
CTCGACCTCGGCGCCGAGCACGGCGGCGAGTCGATCACCGGTACCGCCACCGTCACCCACAACGCCGACCAGCAACTGCTGTGGACGCTGGTGGGGATCATCGGCTTCGCGGCTGCGCTGATCGTCGTGCGCGACCACCGCACGATCGCCCGCTATGCCTACACGCTCGGCTTCGGTGGACTGGTGTTCCTGCTGATTCCCGCCGTTCTGCCGGCCTCGATCTCGGAGATCAACGGTTCGAAGAACTGGATCGTCACCCCGTTCTTCTCCATCCAACCGGGCGAATTCGCGAAGATCGCCCTGATTCTGTTCACCGCTGCCGTCCTCGTCGGCAAACGCGACCTCTTCACGACCGCAGGCCGGCGCATCGGCCCGTTCGACGTCCCGAGGGCTAGGGACCTGGGCCCGCTGATGATCGCCTGGGTCATCGCGATCGCCATTTTCGCGCTGCAGAACGACCTCGGCACGCCGCTCCTCATTTTCACCACCATTCTGACCATGCTGTACGTGGCCACCGACAAGGTCAGCTGGGTCGTCATCGGGCTCGTGCTCTTCGCCGCCGGTGCCGTGGCCGCCTACCAGCTGTTCCCCCACCTTCAGGTGCGCGTGCAGATCTGGCTCGATCCCTTCGCCGACTATGCCGACCGTGGGTACCAGATCGCGCAGAGCCTGTTCGGCCTGGCCACCGGTGGCCTGTTCGGCACCGGGCTGGGGTCGGGACGGCCCAACATCGTGCCCTTCGCCAACACCGATTTCATCATCGCGACCATCGGTGAGGAACTCGGCCTCGTCGGCCTGGCCGCGGTGCTCTGCCTGTACCTGGTCCTGGTCATCCGCGGGCTGCGCACCGGTATCACCGTGCGCGACAGCTTCGGCAAACTGCTGGCCACCGGACTTGCGGCAACGGTCGCCATCCAGTTGTTCGTCGTCGGCGGCGGCGTCACCAAACTCATCCCGCTGACCGGGCTGACCACGCCGTTCGTCTCCTATGGTGGATCATCGCTCGTCGCGAACTTCCTCCTGATCGCACTGCTCGTCCGGATTTCCGACGCGGCCCGTGAACCGCAACGGCCGGCGCGGCCGGCGCCGGGGATCGCGGGCGTCCCCACCACGATGATCCCGGCCGCCAGCGGACCCGATCCGACGGCGAGCAAGGGTAGCCGATGAACAAGCCGATCCAGCGCGTCGGGCTGTTCGCGTGCGCACTCGTCGTCGCGTTACTCGCCAATGTGACCTACATCCAGGTGTTTGAGGCCGACACGCTGCGCACCGACTCGCGCAACAATCGTGTGCTCCTTGACGAGTACGCCCGGCAGCGCGGCGCGATCACCGCCGGCGGTGACGTCATCGCAAGTTCGGTGCCCACCAACGGTCGCCTGCGCTTTCTCCGCTCCTACCCGGCGGACACTGCGTCGGCGTTTGCCCCGGTGACGGGCTACTTCTCATTCCAGTACCGCAGCTCGGGCATGGAGTTGGCCGAAGACGCGGTTCTCAACGGCAATGACGATCGGCTGTTCGGCCAGCGATTCATGGACATGTTCGCCGGGCGTGACCCACGCGGCGGGAACGTCGTCACCACCATTCGGGCCGACCTTCAGCAGGCCGCCTACGACGCCCTGCGCACCGGCCGGTGCGACGGCGTCTGCCGGGGCGCCGTCGTCGCCATCGAACCCGGTACCGGCAAGATCCTGGCATTGGCCAGCTCACCGTCCTATGACCCCAACAAGCTGGCCAGCCACGACCAGCAGGTCCGCGAGCAGGCCTGGGGGGCGTGGACGAATCCGCGGAACACGGCCGACCCCATGCTCAACCGGCCGCTCGACCAGCTATACCCACCCGGCTCCACGTTCAAGGTGATCACGACCGCCGCCGCACTGCGCGACGGACTCGACCCGAACATCCGGCTCACCGCGGCCCGGAGTATCGCCCTCCCCGACTCCACCGCCACCCTCACCAACTACGGCGACCAGCCGTGCCCGGGGGCCGTCGGTGGAACTGTCACGTTGGCCCAAGCGTTCCAACATTCGTGCAACACCGCATTCGTCGACCTCGTGGTCAACAAGATGAAGCTTCCCGACGCAACCCTCGCCGAGACCGCCCGCCGATTCGGACTCGACGAGGCGACCCCGGCGACCCCACTGCCGGTGCGGGCCAAGTCCACCTTCGGCGCCCCCACGGACCGCGCCGCACTCGGCCAATCGGCCATCGGCCAGTATAACGTCCGCGTGTCGGCACTGCAGAATGCCATCATCGCTGCGACGGTTGCGAACGGTGGGGTGCGCATGCAGCCATACCTGGTCGATAAGCTACAAGCACCCGATCTTCGGACGCTGTCCACGACATCGCCGACGACGGTCAACGAACCGATCAGTGCAGCGCAGGCAGCGACCCTGACTTCGCTGATGATCGACTCGGAACGGCAGTCCGGAGGACCGGTCACCATCGCCTCGAAGACCGGCACCGCCGAACACTCGGCTGGTCCGGCCACCGACGAGGTGCCGTATGCGTGGTACATCGCATTCGGCCCCTCCACGAACGCCAAGATCGCCGTCGCGGTAGTGGTGGAGAACGGACAGTTGGGAACGGATACGACAGGCGCGACGGTAGCCGCGCCAATCGGACGAGAAGTGATCAATGCGGCACTGAGAGGAGGTAGCGGACGATGACACTGCAACAGGGCACCGTGATCGCCGACCGGTACCGGCTCATGCGATTGATCGCCACCGGCGGAATGGGACAGGTCTGGGAAGGGCTCGACACCCGTCTCAACCGCCGCGTCGCGGTGAAGGTCCTCAAATCCGAGTACTCCAACGACCCGGAGTTCATCGGGCGCTTCCGCACCGAGGCGCAGACCACCGCGCGGCTGAACAATCCCGGCATCGCCGGCGTGTTCGACTACGGTGAGACACCGGACCGCAACGGCGGTCAAGCGCTGGCCTACCTCGTCATGGAACTCGTCGACGGCGAGCCGCTGAACGCGGTCATCTCCCGGTTG
Organism: Gordonia sp. UBA5067; assembly: GCF_002414845.1. GTDB lineage: Bacteria > Actinomycetota > Actinomycetes > Mycobacteriales > Mycobacteriaceae > Gordonia > Gordonia defluvii. The sequence continues at coordinate 2,996 of NZ_DIAX01000054.1, forward strand.
GGGCGTCTTCCGGTGGCAAACACCCTGGACATGCTCGAGCAGACCGGGCGCTCACTGCAGGCCGCCCATGAACAAGGTCTGGTCCACCGCGATGTGAAGCCCGGAAACATCCTCATCACCCCGGCCGGACAGGTGAAGATCACCGACTTCGGCATCGCGAAGGCGACCGACTCGGCACCGGTCACACAGACCGGCATCGTGATGGGCACGGCCCAATACATTTCGCCGGAGCAGGCCAACGGCGACGATGCCACCGCCGCCTCCGACGTCTACTCGCTCGGCGTCGTCGGCTACGAGGCACTGACCGGTCGCCGGCCATTCCTCGGCGACGGTGCCATCACTATCGCGATGAAGCACATTCGCGAGACACCGCCGCCGCTGCCCGCAAACCTGCCGGCCGAGGTGCGTGACCTGATCGAATCGACCCTGGCCAAGGATCCACATCAGCGATACGCGAGCGGCGGTGAATTCGCTGATGCGGTCGCCGCGGTTCGAGCCGGGCGCGCGCTGCCCGCGCCGACCACGGCTACCGGCTTGGCCGGTGCCGCGACGGCCCGAAAGCCCTCCCGGACCACGGCGAACACCACCGCGAAGACGCCACCGGCGCGGCGCACATCGGCGCCCGCCGCAGACAACGGCGGGTGGACGGGCGGGCAGAAGGCGCTGGCCGCCATTGCGGTGATGTTGTTGCTGACCGCGCTCGGACTGGTCGGCTACCTCGTCTCTCAAATGAATAGCTCACCGGCGGTGACCCCGTCGACGACGGTCGTGCACCAGGGGCCCGCCACGCCGCGCACCACGACGCAAAAGCCGGCGCGTACGACGACCACGACACACCGGCCGACGCAGTCGGCGACGACCGACGCCGAAACCAGCACCACGCAACCCGACCAGACGGCCCCCCGGCCCAAGCCCAAACCACGACCCGAGGACCTTCCACCGGACCCCGGCGCGCCGACCGCGCCGTGGCCGCCGTTCCGAATCCCAGGCCTGCCGGGTTAGTGCCATGACGTCCACTCCGCACCACCTATCGGATCGCTACCAGCTGGGCGAAACACTCGGCTTCGGCGGCATGTCGGAAGTTCACTTCGCCCGCGACCTGTTGCTGAACCGGGATGTCGCCGTCAAGGTCCTGCGCGCCGACCTGGCCCGTGATCCCAGCTTCTACCTCCGCTTCCGCCGCGAAGCGCAGAACGCCGCGAAACTCAACCATCCGACGATCGTGCAGGTCTTCGACACCGGCGAGGCGCAAACCGATGAGGGCCCGCTGCCGTTCATCGTGATGGAGTACGTCGAGGGCGAGACGCTGCGCGACATCCTGCGCGCCGATGGCCCCCTCGCACCGCGGCAGGCGTTGACGTGGATGGCCGACGTCGCTGCCGCGATGGACTTCTCCCATCGTGCCTCTATCGTCCACCGCGACATGAAGCCGGCCAACGTGATGATCGACCGGACCGGTGCGGTCAAGGTGATGGACTTCGGTATCGCCCGCGCGATGAACGACACGTCGGCGACGATGACGCAGACGTCGGCGGTCATGGGGACCGCCCAGTACCTCTCTCCGGAACAGGCGCGCGGAATGAAGGTCGACCCGCGCAGCGACATCTACTCGATGGGCTGCGTGCTTTTCGAGCTGCTGACCGGCGAGCCGCCCTTCACCGGGGATTCGCCGGTGGCCGTAGCGCATCAGCATGTGCACGAGGCCCCGCCGGTGCCCTCGGACCTGCGCAGCGACATCTCGCCCGAGCTGGACTCGGTGATTCTCAAGGCGATCAGCAAGAATCCGGCAAACCGCTATCAGACTGCCGCCGAGTTCCGGGCCGATCTCATCCGGGTCTTGTCCGGCCAGCGACCGGCCGCGCCGATGATCATGAGCGATGCCGAGCGCACCGATCTCATCGACACGGGTCCGCGCGCCCTTGTCCGGCCGACGGCCGGTGGGCGCCGCGACGGCGGCGGAGCGGCCGTCGGTGGCAGGATCTACCGGGAGCGCCGGCTACGGGCCGCCGCGATCTTGGCCGTTGTGCTGATTCTGGTCGGGGGTCTGCTGGTGTGGGCGCCATGGTCTGGTCCGGCTCGCGATGTCACCGTCCCCACCATCACCGGGATGTCCGGTCAACAGGCCGAACAGCTGTTGAATCAGATGGGATTCAAGGTCAAGAAGATGCAGGAGGCTAGCCTCGACATCCCCGTCGGCAACGCGACCCGATCCACCCCGGGCGGTGGCGTGCGCGCCGAGGAGCGCTCCGAGGTGACCCTGTACGTGTCCACCGGTCCAGCGCGTCACAAGATTCCTGACGTGCACGGCAAGTCGAAGGCCGATGCCGTCAACACGATGTCCATGCTCGGCTTCACCGTGGTCAAGACCGACAAGGTGGACTCGCCGAAAGAGCTCCTGGACAAAGCCGTCAACTCCACTCCGCCGGCGGGCACCGATACCGAGGTCAACTCCGTAGTCGTGATCCACATCGGCCAGGGTCCCAAACAGGTGACGATTCCGGAACTGGCCGGCGAAACTGAGGACCGGGCGCGGGCCATTCTCAAGCAGCTCGGCGTGAAGATGTCAGTCGTCCCTGGTGACTCCGAGATGCCGCGCGGCGAGGTCGTGACGACGTCCCCGTCGGCCGGCGCCACGATCTCCGACGATCAGCCCGTGACGGTCACCGTTTCGCGGGGCAACATGTTCATCGTTCCGAACCTCGTCGGCAAGACGCCGACGCAGGCACGCGCGGCCCTCGCCGGCGCGGGGTGGCGGGCTTCTACGTTGACCCAGTCGGCCCGCGGGCTGCCGCTCGGCCACCGGGACAGCGGTCGTGTCGTCGCCCAGGATCCGCCGGCCGGGTCGGCCATCCGCAAAGACGACGGCGTCAGCATCGTCGTCGGAGAAGGCCGCCTGATCGGGTAGCCGACTAGTCCAGTGCGGCGGCGAGTTGCGCCTCCAGGCTTTCGACAAGGCCGGCGTCGATGTCGATCCCGCACACCGCCAACCAGTTGGCGAGCATCCGGTGCCCCCCTTCGGTCAGGACGCTCTCCGGGTGGAACTGCACCCCGTGGATCGGCAGATCCTGATGCATCATCGCCATCACGATGCCGCTCTCGGTGTGCGCGGTGACGTCGAGTTCATCGGGGATCGTCTCGGGGAGAACGGTGAGCGAGTGGTATCGCGTGGCGATGAACGGACTGGGCAGACCGCGCAGCACGCCGCGCCCATCATGGACGACCGCCGAGGTCTTGCCGTGCAGCAGCTCCGGTGCGCGATCGACGGTGGCGCCGAAAACTGCACCGATGGCCTGGTGGCCCAGGCAGACTCCGAGTAGCGGCGTCCGCGTGCTCCGAACGGCACGGACAATATCCATGGCCGCCCCGGCGCGTTCCGGGGTGCCGGGTCCCGGGCTGAGCAGAACGCCGTCGTACTCCGCGATCGTTGCCGTGAGCGGGTGCTCGGTCAGCCGGGGATCATCGTTGCGCCAGACGTCCACGACAACCCCGAGCTGGCCCAAGTATTGGACCAGGTTGTAAACGAAGCTGTCATAGTTGTCGATCACGAGGATCCGGCTTTCCTGACTCACGTGGACAGGCTACCGCCCGGTCATGGGATAGTTGAGGTATGCCCAAGTCAAAAGTCCGCAAGAAGACTGACTACACGATCAACACCGCAAACCGGACGCCGGTCAAGGTCAAGGCCGGGCCGTCGGGTCTGGTGTACCAGAGTGTCATGTTCGGCCTGATGCTTCTCGGCCTCGTCTGGCTGGTTGTCTACTACCTCGCCGCCACGCCGTCGACCTACGGTGGGGACGGCCAGTTCCTGCACTGGATGGCCAACCTCGGCCCGTGGAACTTCCTCATCGGGTTTGCCCTGATGGTGGTCGGGCTGCTGATGACCATGCGCTGGCGCTGACGCCGCCCGCTCCGGCGTGCTGGCTCGAGACTTTTCCACACTGTGGAAATTACATGTGTGTAATTCGTCCACACTGTGGGTAACCACTGTGGATAACTCAGCATAGGAGGGTGCGTGCAAGCGTCCTGGTCCACCCCAGTCGGCTTTGGCTATGCACTGCTCATCGGTGCGATCGCCCTCTTCGGGGGCGCACTCGCCGTCGGCCTCGACCCGGTCGGGCTGGGACTGGTGCTGATCGCCGTCGTCGGGCTCATGTTCTTCGGACTCTCGGCACTGCGGCTACGGCCACGGCTGGCCGTGCACGACAACCTCCTCACCGTGCGAACACTGACCGGCCAACAGTCCTATCCACCTGAAGAAGTGCACCGCATCCGCGTGCTGTCGATGCGCCACATCGGCCGGCGCACCGCACAACTCGAACTAGACCTCGCCACCGATGAGTCGCTGGCGGCCGCTACTGATCCATCACGACGGGGCGCACCGCTGGACAACTCGCGACTGGTAGTCCTCGGCCGGTGGGATCTGGGCGCCGACCCGCACGAGGTCGCCCAGACACTCCAGGACGCCGGCTTTCCCGTCGACCCCCGGTGATCCGGGAGTTATCGGCGGGCTTCAGTAGCAGTACCGCCACTCCCAGCGGCCGGTCGCCTTGTTGTAAAAGCGGGCTTTGGACTTCGGCGTGCGAGAAGGGTCCTCTGCACCCCACGTGCAACTGACAACCCGGCGACCGCGCCGCAACGGAATGTAGAACATCTCGCGAGGCCTCCCCGTGTCCGCGGTGCGACTGCTTGATCAGCGCACTACCCAGTGGTTGCGATACCAGAACTGTAGGCGGCCAATCTTCCCGACCCGCTGGCCGGCACCTGTCAGATTGCTGGGAGTCAACCGGAGCGGGTCAGCGCGGACGCAGTTCCGGTGAGATGACGCCGATCAGGATTGCGCCGCCGAGGAGCGCCGCCATGACCAGCCAGGCACTCGAGCTTGCCCGGCGGCGCAGCGCAACGGTCGGCGTTTGCCGGCCCATCGCCAACTCCGGGACGTACAACGCGGCCACCGTGGCCAGCGTGCCGAATGCCAGTCCACCCAGGTGCCCCACCAGGGAAATCCCTGGTACGGAAACCGAGATGACCAGGTTGATCGCGATAACCGCGAGGACCTGGCCCGGCGGGGCCTTCAGCTTGAGCACGATGACGAGCATCGCGCCCATCAACCCGTAGATCGCCCCCGAGGCACCGGCGGTCGCAGTGTGTTCACCTGCCAGCATCGCGACCGCTGCACTACCCCCGAAGAGGGACGTCAGGTAGATCATCAGGAAGCGCGCGGTTCCCAGGATCGGCTCGAGCATTGTCCCGAGGATATACAGCGAGATCATGTTGACCGCGATATGCATGAGCGACAAGTGCAGAAAGCCTGACGTCAGCAGCCGCCAATACTCGTGATGGACGAGGTCCAGCGGCATCAACGTCGAATTGTTGAACACCGGCGACTCGACGAATCCGTAGAAGCTGCCCGTTCCCGCCTGAGCGAAACAGACCGCATAGACCACGGCATTAATGGCGATCAGTGCGTAGGTGGCCACCGGCCGGGCCCGCCCGAGAGCGGCGCCCGACCGGGGAACCGAGAAGGTGATGACTAGTCCTTCAACTCGATCGACTCGATCACGACGTCGTCACTCGGGCGGTCCCCCGCACCTGTCGCGGTCGTGGCAATGGCGTCGACGACCTTGCGCGACTCCTCGTCGATGACCTCGCCGAAGATGCTGTGGCGACGATTCAGGTGGGGGGTCGGGCCGACGGTGATGAAGAATTGCGAACCGTTGGTGCCCGGTCCGGCGTTGGCCATTGCCAGCAGGTACGGGCGGTCGAAGGACAACTCCGGGTGAAACTCGTCCTCGAACTTGTACCCCGGGCCACCGCGCCCTGTGCCGGTCGGATCGCCGCCCTGGATCATGAACCCGTCGATAACCCGGTGGAAGACCGAACCATCGTAGAAGGGTCCCGAGTCACCGCCGTTGGCGTTGGCGCTGCTGTAGTCCTTGGATCCGTCGGCCAGACCAGTGAAGTTGGCCACGGTCTTGGGCGCGTGGTTGGGAAAAAGGGTCACGGCGATATCGCCGCGATTGGTGTGGATGATCGCTGTATTGGTCACACCCGCCATCCAACCATCTCCGCACCGGAAGGGGGTCGGTCGGACCGAATCGGCGCCCTGAAGTTTGTCCTCGGCCCGCGGATTTGGCAGGCTGTAGTCATGCGCTTCACAAGGATGGTCGCCGCAATCATGACGGCAGTCGCGGTGGTCACCGTCGTGACCGTTCTCAAGCGCCGCCTCGATGCCGCCGGGCGCGACCCGGTCGCCGCCTCCCCGCCCCGCGTAACTGACTTCACGCGTTGACGTCGCAGCAGCGAGTAGTTTTGCCACATGACTTCAGATGAGCGCAGCGACGGTTCAACAGGCGGCGGCCCGCTGAATCGGCGTCCCGTGCCGCCCGTGCCGACGGCGCACCCGACACCCGGCGCCGGCGCCAACTCCCCGAATATCTCCACGCCGCCGCCAAGCGGCACCCGTGCGCGATCCTGGACGCCCGCCCAGCCGCCACCGGCCCGACGCCGCCCGCCCGGGACCGGACCCGGCGCCGGCAATCGCCCAGGGATGCAACCCGCGGCCGGGTCCGGTCCGCCCACACCGAAGAACCAACCCGGACCGAAGAACCAGCCCGGACCGGGGAATGCGGCCCCGCCGCTCGCGAGTCGTTCCCGGCCCGCGGCCGCGCCGCCGGCAATGAAAGGGCCGAATAGCCCGCAGCCGCCCAGCCCCACACTCCAGCCGGGGCCGCCGGTATCATTTCCCCCCCAGCCGGCCACCCCCGTCGGCGCTCCGACGGGCCCCCCACCAACCGCCAAGCCACCCGGTGTGCCGGGCCCGGCCAAACCGGCGCCCCCGGTCAGGCCGGTGGCGCCCGCCAACCCCGCACCCGCCGCCAAACCGCACCCGCTCCCGGCGCCGGCGGAACCGAGGCTCAACAAGCACGCCATTCCGGCACTGCTGTGTTCCTTCTTCGGCATCACCGCACCGGTTGGGGTCTACCTGGGACGCAAGGCTCGCAAAGAGATCGGTCAAACCGGCGAGACCGGTGACCCCTACGCGGTTGCCGCCCTCATTATCGGCTGGGCCTACCTCACCGCGTTGGTACTCGGTATCGCGACCTACCTGATCTTCGCCGTCGGCGGCAGCTGAGACGGCTCGAGGGCGATCGTCAGCTGCGCGGCACCGGGTACGTGTAGCGCTGCAGGTAGCCTTCCAGGCTGGTGTTGGACGTGCCCTCGGTGGGGGTGCCGGCGTCAACCGGTCCGAGCGGGAGGCGCAGCTGTCCGTCGACCACATCGACTGTCGCATTGCTGGTGGGCACGGGGTAGTCCCACCGGCCACGATTCGCGTCGGTAACCCGAACGACGAGTCGATGACCAGCCTTAACCAGCCAGTCCGTCGCGAAGAGCCGGATCCACGTGTCGCCCCGATTCAGCATCGACACGTTCTGGGTGATCATGACGGCCCGTCCGGACGGATCGACATCGTAGATGTTGACGGCTACCGGCGTTTGCTGAACAAACGGGTTCGAGTCGTTGTGATTCACCCGGGTCCGCACCCTGACCCTGGGGGAACCACTGATTCGGATGGCTGTCGGCTCCGGCGGCAGCAGTGTCCACACCGCGTTGGCCACCCTGTCGTGTGTGGTCTGGGTGACGTTGGATGCGGCGGCTACGCCGTCGATCTGGGTGGCCAGCCAACGGCCCCCCACCAGAATCTTTACCGATGCCTGATTTCCGTCGTATCGATAGGAGCCGTGATTCAAGCGCACTGAACGTGTCGACGCCCGCATCGGCCAGTCCGATTGGGCTCGCCACGAACCGGTGTTGTCCTGGACGAGGAACCCCCGGGGCGGCTGGCCCTGTCCCTTCAAGTAGTGGTCATAGAATTGCCCGACCTGCTCCAGATAGTCCGATCGCCCGGTCGACGGTCGATCAGTCGCCTGCCCCATCATGGACGTACGGTCGGTATCGTTGCCCCGAACGTGATCCCACATGCCCAACCAGCCCGTGACCGGACCCGACATATTGTGCAACGCCTCAGTCAAACCGTCCGCGGACGTGTTCTGATCAATAAATCCCTGCGACAAAAAGAGGGGCACAGTCGAACCGCGCAGCCTGTCGATCATGCGGCGCGACTGCCAGTATCCGTCGGAGGGAAGCGCACTCTGCGTCGCGAATGCAGCCGAGATGCACGCTGGACTGATGACGTTCGCCGCAGATCTGGACACGAAGTTCTGGAACTCGCGGCTGTCCACCGCGACGTTCGCCGGCAGTGGGTTCATCGATGTGTATGCCAATGACAATGGCGTACCTACACGAGTCGTACGGGGAATCCCGTTGCCGTACAGGTAGCGGTACCAGTCGTAGACCGGTTCCTGAGCCACCACCGCGGCCAACCCGGGGATCCGCTCACCAGCCGCAACAAGGCCGGAAACTCCATCGTAGGACTTGCCGTACATACCGACTTTGCCCGAGGACCACCGTTGCGTTGCCGCCCATCGCACCACCGCTCGGATATCGGCGTGGTCAGCCGGACCGCTGTTGTCGAGACACCCGGTGCTACCGCCGAATCCCCGCAAATCGGCGAAGACCACCGCGTATCCGCGATCCAGTAGGTGCCCATTCTCGACGAGATCGTCGTAGCGTTCCGGAGGCTGCTGAACTGGAAATTCGCCGCCCTGCCGGTAATGCTGAAAATACGGCCCCATGGCCAGCACCGCTGGCACGCGTCCCACCCGATTGCGGGGGATGAGGACATCGGCGTAGATTTTCGCGCCACTGGAAGTGGGGATATACGCGGCAAACCAATTGCCGCCGCGGATCGGACCCATGAACACGGTCTCCGCCGCATTCTGCGGTGCCGCCGCAACGGGACCACTCCCCACCGCCAGCACCGCGCAGGCCGCGATTGCGATGCAGAGCGCAGCCCGAAGGCCCGCCGTCCGTTGGGCAAACATGGTCTTCAGAGTAACGGATGGTCCTGTTCGGTTACGCGTCCAGGCTAGGTTCAGCGCCATCGAGACGGTCCATCTTTCTCGTCGGTCCGGACACGACCCTGCCTCGTGGAGCCTAGGAGATTCGATATCTCTAGGTGACTACTGGCTGTCCACGACGTGGGCGACAGTGCTAATTGCTCAGAGTGCCCTCTGTCGTGGAGCGGTTATCTGCACCTACTCCACGACAGGACCGACGGTTCAGATGTAGATCGCGATGGGCATGACGGTGATCGCGTTCGTGATCTCTGTGTCGAAGGAAAGATCGAAGTACTCGGCTGCGGCCTCGTCGGCGCCGAACGTACCGAGGAGGTCGGCTACTGCCTCTGGTTGGAATCGTCGCAGTAGCTTGTTGTTGGCGAGGATCGGTGTGCTGGGAGTCAAGGGCTTGATGACCTTGCCGAGGACGGTGAATTGGCCGTCGAGGAGCCGATCGGGGTCTGCGGTCACGAAATGTGCGGCGTCGCATATGAGGACGGCGTTGCGGTCGTCGGTGACAGTGGCGTGGTACTCGCGGGTGGCGGTGCGTCGTGCGTCGACGTGGAGTGCTTCGGCAATTGCCTCGGCGACGGTGGCCGCGTCGGAGGCAGTGAGTTCGTGGATGGCGCGCTGCGCGGCGATCTTCCCTGCGTCGATGTCGACGCCTGCGGCTTCGGCTTGATCGAACGCTTCCTGGATCTCGGCGCGTTTACTGTGTCGGATGGCGAAGCGGGTGACCTCTCTGACCAGCGTTGGGGTTGCGATGTCGAGCAGGGCGTTGACCTCGTTCGGGCGCACCGTGACGGCGGTGAACTCCGCGATGTCGCCGGCTGAGGCGGCGAACGCATCGGTGGAGAGCTGTCCGCGTTCGGCGAGTCCGCGTCGCACGGCGTCGAGGTAGTGCGCTTGTGAGTACACGAACTTCTGTCGTTGGGCGCTCGACCGTTCGTCGGCCTCGGTCTGCTGGCGGACCCATTCGCCGTCGAGCCTGCCGGTGGCCTTGGCGAGGAGCGGCGCGGACCCTTCGGCGCCAGCCCCGGCGCTGGCCTTCTTCTGTTTGTTCCCGGTCGTCGTCTTCTTCCCGGCAGTATCGCTCTCCGCGGACTGGAGGAGACCGACCTGGTACATCTCTTGCAGCATCGCCGAGACGAAATCGGCGTTCTGGTAGACGATGGTGCGCGGCGTCTGGGCCTGCGTCGGTCGCTCTTGCGATGGATTCTTGGCCATAGTGGTGGGATCCTTTCGGGTAAATCATGTTGGGGTACTGGGAAATAGCGATGGGTTGTTGCGCGGTCAGATGCTAGGGCGGCTCCGCTGGCCGGTGGGCATGGGGCCGCGGGGTATGGGGCTCAAGCAGGCGGCTGCGCAGGGCCTGATTCTCTGCGGTGAGTTGCCCGACGTGTTCTGCCAGTTGACGATTGCGCGCGGTCGCGGCGGTGAGCTTGGCGCGCAGGGAGTCCATCGTCGCCGGAGAGACGGTCTGGGCCTTCGTGTTCGGCGCGTGGCTGTTTCTGCGGCCGATGATGTCTGCGCGGAGCTCGCGATGTTGGTAGAGGAAGCTCGTGGAGACACCGGCGGCCTGCGCGATCGCAGTGAAGGTGATGGGCCGCCCGCTGTTGTGTAGGCGCGCGATCGCACGCCGGGCTCGGGCTTCAGTGTCGGCGCTGCGGACCCGTGCGGCCGCGGTGAGCCGGGCGGTGCGGGCAGCACGGTCGGTGGCGGTCACAGCTGATCCTGCTCGGTGGGGCCGATCTCGTCGATGAGCTTGGTGACCTTGTCGAGCATGGTCGCGTTGAGCTCGGCGACCTCGGTGTCGCCGCGCTCGGTGGCGGCGTCGGTGAGGCGTCGGAGTTGGTCGCGGTGGGCGATGTGGCTGCCGAGGTAGGTTGGTCCGCCGGGTTCGTGGAAGGAGCAATCCAGGCAAGGGTTGGGGCGGAATTCGCAGCGCTGTGCGGCGGGGAGGGTGCAGAAGCCGTTGGGCAAGGCGGCGACCAGGCGAGCGCGAAGCCGTTCGACATCGGGGTGGCTATCGGCACCACTGCTTGCGGCGTCCCAGAATTCGCGGGCCTTGCGTGCGAGGGTGTCGTCGGTGATGCGGGCGTAGGTGGAAGTCATGGTGTCGCTCTGGTGGCCGAGGAAGTCCCGGACCTCTTGCTGGGTCCATCCGTTGTTGAGCAGAGTGGTCGCGATGGTGTGCCGGAAGCGGTGGACATCGCCACCGGAAATCGGTTCCCCGGTGGTCGTCGAGATGGTGATGCCGTGTTCGGTGAACAGATTCGCCAGACGGTGCCGCAGGCCGCTGGCGGACCAGGGCTGGGTGCGGCCGGCTGTGGCGCTCGAGCGGGCGCCGGGGAACAGGTGCTCGGCGTCGGTGCCGTAGATTTCGCGCACTCGGGCCTGTTGGTCGAGGATGACCGTGGCGAGGCTGTCGGGGATGGGGAATCTGCGCCAGGAGCGGGTTTTCGGCATCCAGTATTCGATCCAGTGGCCGGCGTCGCTGTGGTGCACGCAGTCGATCGGCAGGGCGACGAGCTCGGAGATCCGGCAGCCGGCCCATCGGGTGGTGGCGATCATGGCGCGCAGGGTCGGGTCGGTGGCGGGGTTGTCGACGATGAGGGTGTCGACGCGTTCGATGACGTCCGGTGGGAAGGGCCGCGGTCGGCGGGACTTGCGGTGGGTGTTCTCACCGCGTCGCAGGAACACGGCGGATCCGAGGTCGGGAACGATCTGGGTGTCGTGCAGGGTTTCCAGGAGGTAGGCGGCGGTGTTCGCGAGCCGAGGATCGGCGGGGGTGTCGGGCCTGCGGGCCCAGGCGAGGTAGTCGAGGAACACCGGCCGGGTCACCGCCGCTGGATCGGGGATCTCGCCGTTGAGGGTCAGGTACTGGCCGAGCTGGCGGATCGCGCGGACCCATTGGGTCAGGGTGCCCCAGGACAGGTGCGCGGTGGTCAGTTGTCGTCGGGCGAGGTCTTTGACGGCCGCCCGCAGCCACGGGACCGGCACGGTCGCCCAGTCGACGGCGGTGTGGGTCGAGCCGGACTGGGTGGCGTCGAGGACGAACTCGAAGCCGTCGCGCCAGCGCCAGTGATCCGCGCTCCACGGGTCCGGGTCCGTGGCACCTTCCAGCAGCCGGAAGAAGCGGCGCACGTACGACGCGCAGAGGGTCTCGTAGCAGCCGGTGTGGGGCCAGCTCTGCCGGCACAGCAGGACCCAGTCGTCTGCGGTGCGTTCGGTCAGCGAGCCCGTGATGCGGGTTGCGGCGGTGTCGATCAGCACGATCAGGAAGCGCCGCAGGCTGGCGTTGGGGGTCCAGTCGCCGCGGCGAATCTTTGTGGCGACGACGAACCGGATCTCGTCGGCGGCGGTCGCTGGGAGCGTGCGGAAGTCGACGGTGAGGGTGCGGGTGCGGCCGCGGGGCCGACCGATGGGTTTGGCGTCGACGGCGGCCCAGGCGGTGAAGTCGGTCGGCTGGCCGGCGCGGAACCATTGGAAGTAGTGGGCGTAGCACAGTCCCCGCCGCACAGCGGTTCCCACGACGGGGCCGCCGAGCCAGTAGCGCTCCCCGTCACACGCGTCGACCGAGCACAGGTCGGCGGGTGCGGCGGCCCGGCGGCGGTCTCCGGCAGGTTCGATGACCTGCCAAGTGCTCGCGCACCACGGGCCCTCCGGGATGACCAGCGCCGGCCGCGCCGCGGGGGCTGGGGAGCGGTGGGGTTCACGTCGGTTCATCGCCGGGCCCTCCCGTCGCGGGGCGCTCGTCCGTGCGGTCTGCCGCAAGGGGTGTTGTCCTGCCGGTCGGGCCAGACGAGGTGCTCGGTGCGGCGGAGTTTGTCGGTGAGGTCGTCGCTGGCGAGGTGGATGTAGACATCGGCGCTGGAGGGGTGGGATTGGCCGAGGCGGCCGGCGATCTCGGGCGCTGTCCACCCCGCCTTGGCGAGGGCGGTCGCGTGGGTGTGGCGCAGCATGTGCGGGTGCAGATCGTCGATTCCGGCGCTCGCACCGATGTGCTCGATGAGCTGGTAGGCGTTCGAGTACGTCAATGGCGCGCCGATCGGGTGCCGGGAGAGGTTGACGAAGACGTAATCGCTGTCGAGGTCGGCGATCTCACCGAGGAGGTAGCTGGCGTACAGGTCGAAGAAGCGGCGTGGCGCGTCGACGGTGAACTGGGCCCGCTGTTTCGACAGGGCACCGTTGAGGTTGTCCTCGCGCCGGACGATCCGCACGCGCCGGCGCATAGGGTCGAGGTCGCCGTGGCGTAGGCCCAGCGCTTGCCCAATCCGTAGGCCCAGGTCGTACATCGCCGACAGCAGAAGCCGGTCGCGGTCGGTCGACGCCGCGTCGAGAAGCCGGCAAAACGCGGTATCGAAGTCGATCACGTGCACCGTCTCCGCCGCCGGGCGACCAGCGCGAGCGAGCCGCGGCACGTCCGAGGGCTGCCGCGCTTCGATGTGCGCGAGGAAGCTGTGCGAGCGGCGCGGCAGCCGCGACGGATTGCGGGTCAACACCAGATCGGTGGGGCCGCGGCCCTCCACGCGGTGGAACTCGTAGAACTCGCGGACCGCGGCGTTGACCGCCTTGACCGTCGACGGCGCGCGGCCTCCGCCGTCGCGGGGAACCAGCGGCGGCAGACCCGCTGACAGGACGCCGACGAAGTCGCAGAGACCGTCAAAAGTGACCGCGTCCCAGTCGATCACCCGCGCGGCGAGCCAGCGATAGTACAGGCTCAGGTGCCGAGCGTACGAGCGCACGGTGTTCGCGGAGCGGTCGATCGCCCGCTGCCAGTGCAGGAACTGCTCGATCTCGGTCACCGGCAGGCCCGTGGTGTCGACGACCGTCCAGGAGGGCTGCCCGTGCACGGTCACCGGGACCGCCCTCACTTGGCGTCCCCGGTCTGCTCGCCCGGGCGGGGCCGCACCACGATGTCGGGACGCACTGCACCATCGCGTGCGGGAAACGCTTCTGCCGCTACATCTGCAGCCACTGGGAGCGCCCCCGGCAGCCACACCATGTTGCGCTTACTCCAGGTCGCGTACTGGGCCTGCACCGCGGCCATCGGCACCTCGAAACGCTCCCAGTCCACCCTGGGTGCGCTCACCCAGATGTGCTTGACGTACTTGTCCGTCCGCAGGTCGTACTCCCACGTCAGCTCGCAGTGCGTCGGGTTGCCGGGCAACCCCAGGGCGCCGGAGTCCTGCGCACAGAACGCCTGCCGCCGTTCGTTGGTCGGCTGGGCCTCATTGTGGTGAATCTCCATGTAGGCCTTGCCGAGCGCGGCGACCGCCGGCCAGACCGACTGCTGCTTGCACACCGTATGCCCCGGAGGGTGCACGCCGTGGGTGCTCAACCACACCTCCGTGCCGGCGGCCGTAAGGGCCGCCACGTACGAGCCGCGCCCCAGCACCTGCAGCACGGTCCGCAGATGCGCGGAGTTGAGCTCGGAGAGCGTGTTCCAGTGATCGACCGCCGACAGCAGCATCGCGCCCACCCCGACGCTGACCTGCCCCAGCATCCGACGCGCCTGCTTGCGGGTCAGCGGAACCGCCAGCGGCTCGGGATCATCCATCATCTCGCTCATCGCTACCTCCTCCATTCGCTCCGAAATATCTGCACAGAATCGTGCAGACCGTGGTAAGGTATGCCCGGCGCGACACGCCGGAGTTCGGCACGCCGATTTGCCTGGCGTTTCGGTGTGTACGCTGCGGCTTTCGTCACATCAGCCTCATCCGTCGCAGAGCGTGGGAGTGCGGCTGAGCAGGAAGACGCAGATCACACGGTGTTTCTGCGCGGTTTTGTCGCCGGTCGGAGTTAGGGTCGGAGACCAGGAGCACCGGGAACGGATGTGGAGGCGAATCTGTGGTGGCACCGAACCCGTATGCCGAGGCGAACAGTGTGATGGTGGAACTGGTCCGGCTCTCGTGCGGCTGGTCGAAGAAGCGCCTCGCCGAAGAAGCCGGGGTGCATTCCTCGCACGTCAGCCGGGTCGAGGCCAGCCGGATTCCATTGGCCGGCAAGGCCCTGGCTGACTACGCCGCAGCGCTGTCCTGCCCTACGGAGCTGTTGTGTGTGCCGTTTAGCCGCACTCCTGCGGAGGGCACTCATTTCCGGGCCAACGCCAGCGCGGCCGAGTGGAAGCGCGACCGGATCTGGGCGCGGGCGAACGTGGTGGCGCTGCGGATCGGCCGCCTGGCTAAGTACACCGATGTCAACCCGAAATACCCTTTGCCGCAGCTCGATCCGTCAGACTACGCCGCTGAGGACGGTGAGATCACCGTGGCACAGGTGGTGCGGCGGCTGTGGCGGCTGGCGGGCCCCATCGAATCGATGAGCGAGGTCCTCGAGGCCGCGGGCGTATTCGTCGTCGCCGAGGACTTCGCCGACCGGGAGGTCGACGCGGTCACTCTGCGTGCCACCGAGCACCATCCGCATGTGGTGTACGTCAACGCGGCGCTGCCGGCGGACCGGATGCGGATGACCCTCGCACACGAACTGGGGCACCTGGTGATGGACGCGATGACCTTGGTCAGCCCCGTCGAGGTCGAACGCCGCGCGACGGCCTTCGCCGCGGAGTTCCTAGCACCGATCGACGACATCGGCCCGGCCCTTGACCGAGTGTCAGTGCGGACCGTGCACGAGCTGGACGAGCTCCGCATGACCTGGGGCGTCAGTGAATCCTCCCTGGTGGTGCGGGCCCGCGACCGCGGCGTCTTCACCGACTACCAGTACCGGTCGATGTTCCGGTTCCTCAATGAGACCGGCCGCGTCCACGGGCACCGCGCCGGCGTCGACGCCGACAAGCCCCGCCTGGTCGCAGATATCCTCGAGCAGCTCGATGAGGCCGGCTACCCCACCGCCGAGCTCGACGACATCACGCTTCTGACTGGGGCGCAGCGTGCCGCGCTCTTCGGCACTGCGGATCCGACACGGGCACCACGCCACCTGAGCATGGTCTGACCCGAATCGCTACGGACCTGATCCTCTGGGGCGCAGATGGGGACCAAGCGCAATCCGACCACGGTCCGCGACGAGCAGTGGCGCACACCGCCGGGATCGAAGAAGCCGGCGCACACCATCGATCAGGACCACGCAGCCGGTGGCCGTGAACGCCGCGTCGTCATCGTCGACGGCGCCAACGGTGCCCTCGGCCGGGTCGCTCTGCAGCCCCGCTACCGGCGCATCTATGCCGAGCTACGGTGGCAAGCAAGCGAACCCGGCCGCGAGACCAGAAGCGCCTTCCTCGGCGAAGTCCGCGAGCGATCCCGCGCCAAGAACTTGGCGGAAGCGTGGCGACGCGCCCATGAAGAAGGCCTCACCCAGCCCCCGGGCAGCAAAGGCTGACTGATTCGCGGCCGGGCCACTCGATCGCGGCGCCCGGTGCGCTGGTCGTGGCCTACTGCAGCCACCGCTCGCTATCGAGGTCAGCGAGCATCGTCACGTATTCCAGCCGAACGTCCGAGGCATCCTCGGCGAGGTACCCGGCCGCCGTCAGTCCGCCGAGATCGGGTGCCGGCACGCACATCCAGAGCGCCGCAGTCCAGGGATCAGCCCCTCTCCGCAGGGTCTGCCACACCCGCAACAGCCCACTGCGGACACGCTCGTCATCGTCGAACTGCCAGGCGGGAAACACGGGCGTGCCGTTCGCGAGCGCTGCCCAGATGACCCCATTCGTCGCGATCCGCTCAGCGAGTTCGCCTTCGCACAGCGCCAGATACCGCACGACGCCCTCGGCGTCATAGAAGGGCCCGACCACATCATCGAGCACGGACTCCGCGTCCTCGGCATCGGCTGCGTCGTTCACAGTGCTGATGATCCGTGGCCGGCGGCGGGCTTGTCCACTCACGAGGCCAGGCAGCCACCACCGGAATCGGGCCGGACCGGGCAGGCCTGGGAGTGGGATACTGGCAGCTATGGCGAACCAGGACGGTGCGGTGCAGTTCGTGTCCGGCAATGAGCGTCTGACCCGGATCCTGTCCGATCCAGGCCGGCGGCAACAGGCCGATGCCATCATCGCCGAGATGGATCAGATGGACCGCCGCTACCGCGACGCGGCCCAGGTGCTCGACGGGGCCGCGGCCGCGGCAGCAGCCGCAGCGGGCACGCCAGCCGTCGCCGAGGTTCTGCGGGCGCTACAGCGACACCTGACAGCCGCTGGGATCCGGGACATCGGCATCACGCTCACGTTCAGCGATCACGAAATGACGCTGCCTCTCGAGCGGATCATTGCCGCCGATCACTAAATGACGGGTTCGGCCGCCCTACTCGGATGCGTCGGGAACGAAACCGCTCGCCGCGGCGTCCGCGGCACACAGTGTCCGGGCCCAACTGCCGCGGTGCGCCAGGGCACCATCGCTGCCGCATTCCTCGCAGGTGCGTTCCGAGCGCTGTTCGGCCGCGCGGATGAGGTCATCGAAACCCGGCCGGGGCCTGTCGGGCTCGAATTCGATGTAGTACCGCAGGCCACCGAATTTCTCCTTGACCTGCACCAGCTGGTAATCGGGGTCGATCGCCGCGAGCGCCTGGTCGAGGTCGATGACGATCGAATACCAGCCGGGCCTGATGTCGAGCGTCGGGTAGGCCCCAGGAAAGAAGCGGGCACGGACACCAGCGAGGGCGTCGTCCGTCAGATCATCTGCCATGCTCTTGAGCCTGCCAGCCCGTCCGTCGCACGTCTCCTTGTGCCGGGCCGAGCCGCCCGCAATGCGCAGACGGTACCCGTGGCTCATCGATCACCGGCGGTGGTCGATAAGAACCACGTCCCGGCCAACTGCCGTGGCGTGGACGATGCGGTTCGCCCAGGCGCGGGCGCCGCGCGGTCACGCCGCCTGGGTGCAGGTGCATTGGCATTCGGTGAGGGTGCCGCCGGCGGCGGCGGTGTGCCGCCAGGCGGGGCTGCCGGGCTCGAGTGGGTTGGGCGCGGTGCCTGCCGCAGTGTCGTCGCCTGCAACGGTGGGCGGGGTGCGCCGCCACAGTAGCGGGGCCAGGACTGCCCCCGCACCGGCGATCAAGGCCAGGAGCGCCCAGGCGGGGACGAGCCCGAAGCGGTTGGCGCCCCAGCCTGAGATCGGGTAGGCCAGTAGCCAGGCCAGGTGCGAGAGTGAGAATTGGGCGGCGAACACGGCGGCCACCTCGCTGGGGGCTGCGGCCGCGCGGAGCACTTTGCCGGTCGGTGTGATGGCCATCGCCGAGCCGGCGCCGCTGGCCAGCCACACCGTAGCGGTCACTGCCCACGAGGTGCGGTCGGCTGAGGCCATGGCTACCGCGCCGATGGCGGCGGCGGTGAGAAGCGCTGCGCCGGTGAGCATGACCGTCCGCTCGGTGAATCGGTCCAGTAGCCGCGGAACTGCGAGCGCCATTACCAGGGTGCCGCCGCCTGAGGCGGCGAGCATCCAGGCGACATCCGATTCGGTGCCGCCGAGCCGGTCCCGGACGTAGTTGACGGTGTTGACCACGACGATCGAACCGGTTGCGGCGACGGCGAAGTTCACCGCCAGCACCCCGCGCAGGCTGGGGGTACTGGTGAAGATCCTGGCTCCGGCGAGGATCCGCTCAGCCGGGCCGCCGGCGGTGGCCGCGCGGCGGGCGTCGGGGACGGCGGCGCGGAGCACCAGCGCGGCTGAGATCACGAATCCGGCGGCGGTGCCGAGGAAGAGCACGTTGAACTCGATCACCAGGAGCGCGAGCGCGGCCACGACGGGGCTGGCCAGGCTCTCCATCGTGTATGCGACCTGGGACGCCGACAGGGCGGTGGTGTACTGCCGTTCGTCGGTGATGATGTCGGGGATCACCGCCTGGAAGGTCGGCGTGAACGCCGCCGAAGCCGCCTGCAGGGCACCGATGAGCAGGTAGATCTGCCACACCTGCGTCACGAACGGCAACGCGAGCACGATCGCCGCCCGCAGGATGTCGAGCGAGACCAGGAACGCTCGGCGGGGCAACCGGTCCACGTAGGCGGCGGCGATCGGTGCGATCACCACGTACAGCACCATTTTGATGGTCAGGGCGGTGCCGAGAACGACCGCGGCCGACGAGCCGGCGATGTCGTAGGCGAGCAGGCCGAGTGCGACGGTGGTCAGTCCCGTGCCGAGCAGTGCGACGATCTGCGCGCTGAAGAGCAGCCGGAAGTCGCGATGGGAGAAGGGCCCCACGATGGCTCCTGACGGGTAGTGGATTCGCGTTCGATCTCAGTGGTGGTGGTGGCCGTGTCCCGCGTGGTGCGGGGCGGGGGGCGCAGCGGTGTGCTCGGTGGGCGTGTCGTCGACGGTGAGGGTGAAGTCGGCGGTGCGCACCGTCCCGCCGTGCCGGAAGTCGAGGAACAATCGGTATGTTCCCGCCGACGGAGCCACAGCGTGGAAGCGGATGTCGGGCCCGGCCGGGGTGGTCGGGTCGGCTGGGTCGCCCTCGGGGTGGATGTGCAGGTACGCGAGGTCGCCGGCGCGCAGCGCCACGAGGTGGCCGTAGGCGGCGAGGTAGGGCTGCAGGTCGGTGACGGGCACCCCGGCGCGGGTGACGGTGGCGCGCAGTTCGGTGCCGCGGCCGGCCGCGAGGTCCCCGGCGAGGGTGACCGTGTAGTCGTCGATCGTCGAGGTGGCGCTGGGCTCGGGAAGCGGACGGGGGCGGAAGTCGCCGGGTACCGCGAGGTCGGCGCCGAGCGTGAGCGCGGTATCGGCGCCGGTGGGCGCGAAGTCCGCGAACAGCCGCCATACGCCCGGGGTCAGGTCCACCTCTACCGACCACAGGCCGGCCGCGTCCATCCTCGGGTGCAGGTGGTGGAACACGCTGGTGTCGCGCTGCGCTGCGATGAAGTGCAGGCGCTTGTCGTGCCGCTCGTCGAAGTCGGTCACGGGCGTCCCGTCGGGGCCGACGATGGTGAATTCGATCCGGCTCGTGCCCGCGTCCGCGGTGTGGAAGGGCGGGGTTATCCGGTAGCCCTGCTCGGCCACCTGCAACCCTTGCGGGATCGCGGGGGCGGGGTGTCCTGCATGTGCGCTGTGGTCCATGGTGTGCTCCTTGGGAGTTCGGGCCGGCGCTGCTCGTCTGGTCAGGTGCGGACCAGGCGGGCGATCGCCGCGGTCGCCTCGTCGAGTTTGGTGGTCAGTTCGTTTGGATCCGACTGCGCGGCTTGCACTACGCAGTGGCGGATGTGGTCATCGAGCAGCGCGAGCGCCAGCCCCTGTAGGGCACTGGTCGCGGCGCTGATCTGGGTGAGGATGTCGATGCAGTACTGGTCCTCGTCGATCATGCGCCCGATTCCGCGGGCCTGACCCTCGATCCGTTTGGCTCGCGCCAGGTATCGGCTCTTGTCGGTCAGATACCCGTGCTGCGACTGGCAGCAGACCTCCGACGCCGCGGGCGCCGGTGCGCCCAGCGCGGATCCGGCCGCTGCGCACTCCGGCTGGACGAGCACGTTGTCTGCGGACACGGCGCTCATGCCGACGCCGCCGTGGCGTACTTGTTGGGGTCGGCGTCAAATCGCGGACCGCATCCGGCGCAGCACAGGTAGTAGCGGGTGCCCTCGAAGTCCCGGTACAGGCCCTTGCTGACCGCGGTGGCCTTGTGCACGGTGGTACCGGCCATCACGGGGCATTCGGCCATCTCCTCGCTACCGGCCGCAGGGGCGCTCTGCAACAGCTCCAACGGCTCAGCGGCGTCGCCGGCGTGGCCGCAGCAGGACTGGCGCGGTGCGTTGTCGGTCATGGGAAACCTCACTTCTCTCGTGGTCGGGGTTCGACGGTCGAACCGGATTCCGATACCCCATCGGGGTACCTAGATATATACCCCCTGGGGGTATCGGTGTCAACCCTTGGTTCTGACCGAGCGCGGTTCCCCTCCGATCTCTCCGACGCTCTAGACATACCCCCCATGGGTATGCTATCCCTGAAAGGACCAGATACCCCACAGGGGTATGCATCAGGGAAGGGAGACCGACATGACCACGAACGAGTACCAGGTGAGCGGCATGACGTGCGGACACTGCGAGATGTCGATCCGCGAGGAGGTCAGCCTGATCGACGGTGTCGAATCGATCGAGGTGAGCGCGCAGACCGGACGGCTGCGGGTGACCGGGGCGCAGGACATCGACGACGCCCGGGTCCTCGCGGCGGTCGAGGAGGCCGGCTATTCGGCGGTGCGTGACCGATGAACGCGGCGCAGAAGCTCGCCGCGTACGGGGCCGGGCTGGTGGTGGCTTTCGCCGGCGCCTACGGCATCGCCGGCGCCGTGGTGCCCGATTCCGTCGTCGCCGGCTGGGAGCGAAGCAGCACGAGCTCGCACGCCGGGTCGGAGCATCAAGCAGGCAGCAGCGCTACCGCAGCCGACACCGCCGCCCCGGCCGCGGCCGCAATCAAGGGCGTCTCGCTCAGCGCGGACGGGTACACCCTGGGGCCGGTGACGGCGCCGGCCGTGCCGAACGTCGCCGGGAATGTGGATTTCACGGTGCTCGACCGTCGGGGAGAGCCGGTGCGTGAGTTCGACGTCGCGCATGAGAAGCAGCTGCATCTGATCGCCGTGCGCGCCGACGGCGCGCACTATCAGCACCTGCATCCCACGCTCGACGCCGCGAGCGGACGCTGGTCGGTGCCCGTCACCTGGCCCGAGGCCGGTACCTATCGGGTCTACGCCGATTTCACCGCAACCGGCGCGAAGGGATCGACCGCACTGACGCGGACCGTCCAGGTCGACGGCGCGTCCGTCGCCCAGCGGCGCGAGCCCACCCGCACCGCACAGGTGGACGGGTTCACCGCCACCCTGAGCGGCGACCTCGCCTCCGGCGGATCGAGCGACCTCACGGTGACGATCACCAGGAACGGAGCACCCGTCACGGGCCTCGAGCCCTACCTCGGCGCGTACGGCCACCTGGTGGCGCTGCGCGAGGGCGACCTCGCCTACCTGCACGTGCACGCCACCGGCGAGGAGCCGCGCCCGGGCGCCACATCCGGCCCGGACATCGGGTTCGCCGCCGAGGTGCCCACCGTGGGCCGGTACCTGCTCTACCTGGACTTCCAGGTCGACGGCGTAGTGCGCACCGCGCAGTTCGTCGTCGACGCCGGACAGGGCCGGAATGAGCAGGGCGGCAACGCTGGGGCTGCGCCGTCGCACGGATCCGGGCACTAGAGCACTAATGACACACGGAGGAAAGATATGAGCGTGAGAGCGCCTTCGGGCGGTAAGGACGTCGAGCTGGCGATCGGTGGGATGACCTGCGCATCGTGCGCCAACCGGATCGAACGCAAGCTCAATCGTCTCGACGGGGTCGAGGCGACGGTCAACTACGCCACCGAGAAGGCCAAAGTCCATGTGCCCGAGGCGTACGACACCCAGCAGCTAATCAACGAGGTGCAGCAGACCGGCTACTCGGCGACCGTGCCACAGGCCCCCGCAGGCGGGGCTGGGACGGTGGGCGAGGGCAACGGCGACGATCCCGACGGCGACGGCGGATCGGACCCGGAACTGACGTCCCTGCGCCAGCGGCTGATTGGCTCGGCCGTGCTGGCGGTACCGGTGATCGCCATGGCGATGGCCCCTGCACTGCAATTCACCTACTGGCAGTGGGCATCCCTGGTGCTGGCGGCGCCGGTGATCCTGTGGGGCGCCTTCCCGTTCCACCGCGCCGCGTGGATGAACCTCAAGCACGGCACCGCAACGATGGACACGCTAATCTCGATGGGCACCCTGACAGCGTTCCTGTGGTCGCTGTACGCACTGTTCCTCGGCACCGCCGGCACACCCGGCATGAAGCACGGCTTCGAGTTCACCATCGCACCGTCGGACGGTGCGGCGAACATCTACCTCGAGGTGGGCGCGGGCGTCACGGTGTTCATCCTCGCCGGGCGGTACTTCGAGAAGCGCTCGAAGCGGCAGGCCGGCGCCGCGCTGCGCGCCCTGCTCGAACTCGGCGTCAAAGACGTGGCGGTAATGCGCGACGGAGCCGAGGTGCGGATCCCCGTCGCGGACCTCGCGGTCGGCGACGAGTTCGTGGTGCGCCCGGGCGAGAAGATCGCCACTGACGGCGTCGTGACTGCCGGGTCCTCAGCCATCGACGCCTCGATGCTCACCGGCGAATCGGTGCCCGTCGAAGTCTCCGCCGGTGACACGGTCACCGGAGCGACAGTGAACTCGGGCGGCCGGCTGGTGGTGCGCGCCACGCGTGTGGGCGCCGATACCCAGCTGGCGCAGATGGCGCGACTCGTTGAGGACGCGCAGACCGGCAAGGCCGAGGTCCAACGCCTCGCCGACCGCGTCTCCGGGGTGTTCGTGCCGATCGTCATCGCGATCGCGATCATCACCCTCGGCGGATGGCTCGGCGCCGGCTTCCCCATCGCGGCGGCATTCACCGCGGCGGTCGCGGTCCTCGTGATCGCCTGCCCGTGCGCGCTGGGCCTGGCGACCCCGACCGCGCTGCTGGTCGGCACCGGCCGCGGCGCGCAGATGGGCGTGCTGATCAAGGGGCCGGAGGTGCTGGAGTCCACCCGCAAGGTCGACACCATCGTCCTGGACAAGACCGGGACGGTGACCACCGGCAAGATGACGCTCGTCGAGGTGATCGCTGAGGACGGCGTGGACGAGCACGAACTGCTGCGGCTGGCAGGCGCACTGGAAAACGCTTCTGAGCACCCGATCGCGCAGGCCATTGCCACCGCGGCGACGGAAGCCACCGGAGCACTGCCGGCGCCGGAGGGCTTTGCGAACATCGAGGGTCAGGGTGTGCAGGGCGCCGTCGACGGCCACGCCGTGATCGTCGGCCGCGAGTCGTTGCTGGCGGACTGGGCGGTCTCGCTGAGCGCGGACACCGCGGCGGGTAAGGCCCGCGCGGAAGCGGAGGGAAAGACCGTCGTCGCCGTGAGCTGGGACGGCCACCCGAAGGGCGTCCTCGTGGTGGCCGACACTGTCAAACCGACCAGCGCACAGGCCATCCACGAACTGCGAGCCCTGGGCCTGACGCCCGTGCTGCTCACCGGCGACAACACCGCCGTCGCCCAGCAGATCGGGGCAGAGATCGGCATCGACGAGGTGATCGCCGAGGTCATGCCACAGGACAAGGTCGCTGTCGTCACACGGCTGCAGGAGCAGGGCAAGGTCGTGGCGATGGTCGGCGACGGCGTCAACGACGCCCCGGCCCTCGCGCAGGCCGACCTCGGCCTGGCCATGGGCACCGGCACCGACGTCGCGATCGAAGCATCCGACATCACCCTCGTCCGCGGCGACCTGCGCAGCGCAGTCGACGCGATCCGCCTGTCCCGCAAGACCCTGAGCACGATCAAGACCAACCTGTTCTGGGCCTTCGCCTACAACACCGCAGCGATCCC
>NZ_DIAX01000054.1:27305-53543 GCF_002414845.1 Gordonia sp. UBA5067
CCCTCGTCCGCGGCGACCTGCGCAGCGCAGTCGACGCGATCCGCCTGTCCCGCAAGACCCTGAGCACGATCAAGACCAACCTGTTCTGGGCCTTCGCCTACAACACCGCAGCGATCCCTGTCGCCGCGGCGGGCATGCTCAACCCGATGCTCGCCGGCGCAGCGATGGCCCTCTCCAGCGTCTTCGTCGTCGGAAACAGCCTGCGGCTCCGCGGATTCCGCAGCATCTCCACCGACTGAATCCCACACACAGTAGAACCGCCACCGGCCTCCGGCCGGGCACATACCCCCTACCGGAATGGAGTACATGATGAGTACCGAAAGCACAACACGAGGAGGCACCACCCGTTGGTGGGCACTCGCCTTGATCGCCACCGCGCAGTTCATGGTCATCATGGACACCTCGATCATCGGCGTGGCCCTGCCGCAGATGCAGGCCGACCTCGGGTTCACCCAGCACAACCTGTCGTGGGTGTTCAACGCCTACGTCATCGCCCTCGGCGGCCTACTCCTGCTCGGCGGCAGGTTGTCCGACCTGTTCGGCGCCCGCCGGATGTTCGCGACCGGTTGGCTCGTCCTGCTCGTCGGCTCACTCGTCGCCGGGCTCGCCACCAACGTCGGCATCGAACTGACCGGCCGCGCCATCCAGGGCGCCGGCTCCGCATTGATCGCCCCCTCTGCGCTGACATTGCTGATGATGATCTTCGGAGCGAACCCGAAGGAACTCACCAAGGCTCTCGCGCTTTACGGCGCAGCCGCCCCCGCCGGTGGCACCGCCGGTGTGTTCCTGGGCGGCGTGATCACCGAGTACATCTCGTGGCCCTGGAGTCTTCTTCATCAACATCCCCATCGCCGCCGTCGCTCTCATCGCCACCCCGGCCCTGATGCCCGGCGGGGCGATGGGCGGCCGTGGCTCAGTAGACATCTTCGGAGCGCTGACCGTCACTCTCGGCCTCGCTGCCGCGGTGTACGGCATCGTCCGTGCCCCCGAGGTCGGCTGGGGCTCCGGCGAGACCTGGATCGCTCTCGGCGTAGCCGCGGCCCTGCTGGTGGCGTTCGTGGTCTCCCAGGCCGTGAGTCGTGAACCACTCATGCGGCTCTCGATCTTCCGCACTCCCAATCTGGGCGCGGCGAACCTCGCCCAGATACTGCTCGGCGGCGCGTGGATCCCGATGTGGTTCTTCCTCAACCTCTACTTGCAGCAGGTCCTCGACTACACCGCGTTCCCGTCGGGCGCCGCGCTTCTGCCGATGACCGCGCTGATCATGCTCGGCATGATCGTGCTCGCGCCCCGGATCATGGGTGCGTTCGGGCCGAAGGTCCCGATCGTCGCCGGACTGCTGATCCTCGCCATCGGTATGGGATGGCTATCGCTGATCCGTCCTGACGGCAACTTCTGGGTCGACGTGCTGCCGGCCTCTCTCGTCGCGGCACTCGGCATGTCATTGGCCTTCATCCCGTCGCTGGGCACCGCGATCTCGTCTGCCCGCCCAGAGGAGGGCGGTCTTGCCGCGGGCATCGTCAACACCAGTTACCAGGTCGGATCAGCGCTCGGGCTCGCCGCCATGACCGCGATCGCCGCTGCGTTCGGCGCCGATCAACTCGGCAATGCGCAGGCACTCACTGACGGATTCTCCGCCGCTTTCCTTGGCGCTGGCGCAATCGCTTTGGTCGGCTCCGGCATAGCTCTGGTCACGCTGCGGCGCACACCAGCCGCTGAGCCGGCGAAGGACACAGACGTGACTACGACCTGAACCAAGGTTCTCCCCATCCGAACCCGGCGGAACAAACCCGCCGGGTTCGGCGTGTGAACGCACCCGCGCGGCCTTCGGACCCTGACTCCGCATCCGCCTACCACCGCCGGTGCCGGCCGGCCTCAGCAGGCCTTCGGTGGGACGTGGCGCGGATCCGGGCGGCTGGGGATGCGGCGGCCGCGGCGCCTGTCGGCTCGGGTCTAGTCAGTGCGCCGGTGCGGTGCAGGGCGCCCAACGCGATCGTCGCCGCGGCGCCGATAGCGATCAGTACCGCCCAGATCAACCCGGGGAATCCCAGGCGAATGCCCAGCGAAAGGAGCGCACCGGTCCCCAGGTTGCCGGCGAGGATCCCGACGCCGACGACTGTGTTGTACAGCCCGTAGTGGGTGGCGACCAGCCGGTCGCCGGAGAGGTTGACCACGGTGTCCATCTCGAACGGAAAGACGGTCGCGGTCGCGATTGCCAGGCCGGCGGCAGCGATCAGCAGCGCGCCGGCAGCGGTGGCTTTTCCGGCTAGCGTTGCGGTCGGTACCACGAACAAGGGAACGAACGCGCTGGTCATCACCGCCATACCCACTCCCAGGCTGCGGGTGGGTCCGAATCGGCGGCGGAACCAGCTGGTGATCCGCAGTTGCCCGGCGACCGCGATGATTCCGGTGACCACGAACACCGCCGCCACCAGGTACGTCGACGACGGTTCACTGCCGGTGATCGCCGCCGCGTGCAGCGGCAGCGCCAAGTACACCTGGAACGAGAGGACATAAGAGCCGATCATCGCGCAGGCGAACAGGACGAACCGGCGGTTCCCGGCCACGATCCGCCAGTCCGCCAGCACCGAGCGCCGCGGCTCGCCGGCAGGTGCACCTTCGCGGCGATCGCGGGGCAGCGCGAGGATCTGCGCGACGGTCAGTGCGGCGAACACTACCGCGGCCACCAGTGAGGTCACGCGGAAGTCGAACGCCATGAGCAACACCCCCACCAGGGGGCCGACGAGGATCCCCGCCTGGTAGAAGATGTTGAAGATCGCGAACGCTTCGATGCGGCGGTCCCCGACGTCAGCGGCGAGGTACGCCCGCACAGCGGGGTTGAACAATGCGCCGGCGAACCCGGTGGCCGCGGACGCGGCCAGCAGGGCGGGCAGGGAATCAACGGTGGCCAGCAGCCCGAATCCGACGGTCCGCAGCAGACACCCGGCGACGATCAGCGGTTTGTATCCGAGCCGGTCGGCGAGTGTGCCGCCGATGAGGAACATGCCTTGCTGTGAGAAATTGCGGATCCCCATCACCAGACCGATGGCCCACCCGGCGAGTCCGACGGGCCCGGCCAGGTATCCGGCGAGGTAGGGCATGAGCATGTAGAAGCCGAGGTTGATGGTGAACTGGTTGACCATCAACACCTGGCTGGGCCGGTCGAAGGTGCGGAACGTGGCGATCGGACCGGTCATCGCGCAGTGAGCGGGTCGCGCACGGCGCTGCAACGAGACCATCGGGTCACCACGGTCGCGGTGGGGTCGGCGATGGTCACGGGCGCCGATGGCGGCGCCACGGTCGGGTCGATGCCGTTGGCGTGGCAGTACTCGTCGCTGTACACGGTGCCGTAGTACCGCTGTGGGCCGTCGGGGAAGATCGCGGCGACGACCGTGTCCGGGGAGCGGGTACCGGCGATCCACCCGGCTACCTGTGCGACCGCTCCGACGCTCCAGCCGCCGGTGGCGTAGTGCGTCGATGCCAGGGTCCGGCACGCCCATACCGATTCCTCGGGGGCGACCCAATGCACCTCGGAGAACGCCGCGTAGTCGACATTGCCCGGGTAGATGCTCGAGCCGAGACCGCGCATGAGCCGCTTGTGCGCGGGTTGGCCGAAGATGGTCGATCCGATGGTGTCGACGCCCACGAGCTCGACGTCGGGCAGGAACTGCCGCAGAGTGCGGCTGATCCCCGCCGAGTGGCCCCCGGTGCCGACCGAGCAGACGAGGACGTCGATGTGCCCGAGCTGGGTGAGCAGTTCGAGCGCGAGCCGCTGGTAGGCGCTGACGTTGTCCGGGTTGGTGTACTGATCCGGGCACCAGGCCGTCGGATCGGCGGCCAGGAGCGATTGGACGCGGTCCCGGCGGGCCTGCTGCCACCCACCGCTCGGGTGCGGTTCGGTGACCATGTCCACCCGGGCGCCGTACGCGGCGAGCATCTGGGTGAGGATCGGTTCCAGTCCCGGGTCGGTCACCAACGTCACGGGATGATCGTGCACGATCCCCGCCAACGCCAAGCCGAGCCCCAGGGAGCCGCTGGTGGATTCGACGATCCGCGCTCCCGGCGCCAGATCGCCCCGTGCCTTGGCCCGCTCGACCATGTGCAGGGCAGGCCGGTCCTTCATCCCGCCGGGGTTGAAGCCCTCCAGTTTCGCCCAGAAACCATGCCCGGCGGGTGTGAACGGCTCTGCGATCCGCATCACCGGGGTGTTGCCCACCAAAGCGCCGGGCCGGTCCGAGGACGCCGTGGGCTCGCCGAACTGCCGGTACGGCAACGCCGGATGATGCAGCGGTACCGGCGGTTGTTGGGCGGGAACCGTAGTCGCGTGGAGGCTCACGTCGGGGTATTCCTTTCGGAGGGCGAAGCAGGATGTCGCAGGTGTGCGGCGACGCCGCCCGGCCACAGCAGAGGTCCGCTGCGGCACCGGCAGGGGCCAGCGGGGGCGGCGCGCCTGGGGCGCGCCCTGGTGAAAACGCGCCACATCGTGATCAGTCCGGTGAGGGGTGTCTGACCGCTTACGACTGTGCGTGCCCTAACCGGGCGGTTACGTATGCTCAAGATCAAGATTTGCTCAAGATCGCCGTCTCGGCTCGAACATCGGCATACCGTCAGGCCACGATGGGAGGCATGGATGCGATTGTTGCCGAGCCCAGGCCGGCGGCGGTGACTGAGCCGCGGCCGAAACTGGGCCTGCGCGCGATGGTCATCGAGGACGATCCCGACCTCGCCGAGGTCATCGCCGACTACCTCCAACGCAGCGGCTTCGACGTCGAGATCAGCGGCGACGGCGCCGCTGCGGTGGCCGCCGCGCATCGCCTGCCCCCGGACGTCGTCGTCCTCGACCTCGGCTTGCCCTCGCTGGACGGCGTCGAGGTCTGTCGGCAACTGCGCACCTTCTCCGATGCCTACGTGGTGATGGTCACCGCCCGCGCCGACGAGGTCGACACCCTCGTCGGCCTGTCCGTCGGAGCTGACGACTACCTGACCAAACCGTTCAGCCCCCGCGAGCTGATCGCCCGGATCGAAGCGATGCTCCGCAGGCCGCGCGCCGGAACCGTCAACGCCTCTGGCATGCCGCTGCCCGGGGAACGCCGGATCGACGAGCTGGTGATCGACCCGCAGGGGCGGGAAGTGAGCCTTGCGGGGACACCGATCGCGCTCACCCGCACTGAATTCGACCTGCTCGATGTGCTCTCCCGCCGACCAGGGATGGTGTTCAGCCGCGATCAGCTCCTCTCCGAGCTCTGGGGTCCCGGTTGGGTCGGCGACGCCCACGTCGTCGACGTCCACATCGCGAGCCTGCGTCGCAAGCTCGGTGACACCGCGGCCGAGCGCCGCTACATCCGCACCATTCGCGGGATCGGGTACCGAATGGGTGACGGCCGGTCGCAACGATGAGCACGCTGCTGTCCGGGCGGCGGGCCGGCGGGCGGCAACGTTCGGGGTTCACCACTCGCCTGTTCATCGCCCAAACCGTCGTGATCGCTGCCGGCGCTGCAAGCTCCGCTCTGGTTGCCTGGACGGTCGCGCCGCACCTGTTCCACACCCACATGGCCCACGCCGGCCTGCCCACCACATCCCCGCAGGCCAAGCACGTCGAGGAGGCGTTCGCCTCCTCGCTGATCGTGTCCGTGTCGGTCGCCCTGCTCTGCTCGGTGGTGCTGGCACTGGTGGTCAGCTGGCTGATCACCCGTCGGGTGCAGCGCTCGATCAGTGCCGTGGTCACCTCGACCGCGAACATCGCCGCCGGTAACCACGCCGTCCGAGTCCCGCCCAGCCGCCTGGGCCGTGAATTCAGCGACCTGACCCGCAGTGTCAACCGGCTGGCCGAGCAGCTCGATACCACCGAGGAGATCCGCCAGCAGATGCTCTCGGACCTCGCCCACGAACTCCGCACCCCGATCACTACGATCGCCGCGCAGATCGAAGCTGCCGAAGACGGCATCCGCACCCCCGGCGAGCAGATGTACGGCGTCATCCGCAGCGCCACCAGCAGGCTCAAACGCCTCGCCGACGACATCGATTCGGTCTCCCGCGCCGGCGAACGCCAACTGCGTGTCGAACCCGAACCGACCGCGGTCAACGACATCACCACCGCCGCGGTCCGCGAAGCGCAACCCGGCTACGACGACGCAGGTATCGACCTGATCGTCGGCCCGACCACCACGGATCTGGTCGCCGCGGACCGCACCCGCATCGGCCAGACCCTGGCGAACCTGCTCAGCAACGCCCGCCGACACACCCCACCCGGCGGTAGCGTCACCGTCAGCAGCCGACGCCGAGACCACAATCTCGTCGACATCCTCATCGACGACACCGGCGAAGGCATCGCCCCCGAACACCTCCCACACGTCTTCGACCGCTTCTACCGCACCGACACCTCCCGCAATCGCGACGCCGGCGGCGGCGGAATCGGACTGACCATCGCCCGTGCGCTCGCCGAAGCCCACGACGGATCCCTTACCGCCACCAGCCGCGGGCCCGGCCGGGGCGCCCAGTTCACGCTAACGTTGCCGATCTACCAGTGCCGCAGCGCCAAGCGTGGCTACCCAGCGCCGACCCCCGACACCACCGAGGTGCCGAACTCACCGCCCAGACAAACCCACCGCAGAGTCCCCCAGAGAATCCCGGCTAAAAGGAAGAACCCATGAATCCCAAGCGACTGTTCACCACGGCAGCTGTTACCGCCACCATCGTCCTCGCCACCACCGCCTGCGGCGACGGTATGTCGTCGATGAATCACGACACCAGCAGCACACCGGCCTCATCCCAAACGCAGATGCCCGCCGGGCATTCGATGAGCAGCACCCCGAGTTCGCCCCCCGCACCGCACCCCAGCATGCCGGGGATGCCAAACATGCCGGGGATGGACCACGGCAGCCCCTCCACCAGCCCCGCCGCGCCGTAGGCACCGCTGCTTGCCTCCATCTCTCGACTCGACCCAAGGGGATCACGCATGACACCGGTGACCAGACGAACAGCCCTGTTCGGCGGCCTCGCCGCCCTCGGCGTCGGAGCGCTCGCCGCGTGCGGCGACAACACCGCCAGCACGCCCGGCGGCGCCTCCCGTCCGCTGCAGGGTCCCCCGCTGCAAGCAACACCCCAGCCCGGGCAGAAGGTCGTTGAAACGACACTCACCGCCCGGGAGAGCACGGTCGACCTCGGTGGCATCACCGCTCGAACGTGGGCCTACGACGACGCCCTGCCGGGCAAGGTCATTCGCGCCAACGCCGGCGACTTCCTGCGCGTGGCCCTCGACAACAGGCTCCCCGCCGACACCAGCATCCACTGGCACGGCATCCGGCTGCGTAATCAGGCCGACGGCGTTCCCGGCGTCACCCAGGATCCGATTCGCCCCGGCGGGCGGTTCGTGTACGAGTTCACCGCCCCCGATGCCGGTACCCACTTCTTCCACCCGCACGTCGGCGCGCAACTCGACCGCGCGCTGTACGCGCCGATCATCATCGACGACCCCAACGAACCCGGCGCCTACGACGCCGAATGGATCGTCGTCCTCGACGACTGGACCGACGGCGTCGGTAAGAACCCCGACCAGATCCTCGCCGACTTCCAGGCCAAGACCGGCCCGATCAAACCCGGCATGGACATGGGCGGCATGGACCACTCCTCGATGCCCGGCATGAGCAGTTCCCGGCTCGGCGATGCCGGTGACGTGGTCTACCCGCACTACCTCATCAACGGCCGGATCCCGGCCGCACCCACCGAGTTCCGCGCCAAACCCGGACAACGCATCCGCCTGCGGATCATCAATGCCGGCTCCGACACCGTCTTCCGGGTCGCCCTCGGCGGACACACCCTGAGGGTCACCCACACCGACGGCCACCGAGTGCAGGACAAGCAGGCCCGTGCCCTGTTCGTCGCGATGGGCGAACGCTACGACGTGACCGTCACCGTCGGCGACGGCGTGTTCCCCCTCGTCGCCGCCGCCGAAGGCAAGAACGGCCAGGCACTCGCCGTCCTGCGCACGGGTTCCGGCGCTGCCCCCGCCCCGGACGTGCGTCCCGCCGAACTGGACGGCCCTGTGCTCCTCGGCGCCACCGAGCTCGCCGCCGCCGACTCCGCACGCCTGCCCGACCGTGAACCGGACTCGACGATCAAAGTCGCGCTCAACGGTCAGATGGACCCGTACGCCTGGGGCATCAACGGCAAGAAGCACGGCGAGGACAACCCGCTGACGGTCGGCAAGGGCCAACGACTGCGGATGCAGATCACCAACGAAACGATGATGCTGCACCCGATGCACATCCACGGCCACACCTGGTCACTGCCCGGCAGCGCCGGACTGCGCAAGGACACTGTGCTCATCAAACCGATGGGCTCAGTCGAGGTGGACCTCGACGCCGACAACCCCGGAACATGGGCCCTGCACTGCCACAACATCTATCACATGGAAATGGGCATGATGACCACCCTTAAATACACCTAGGGGGTGCTGCCCCGGCCGAGCCATCGTGTCAAGTGACCGTGGTCGGCCATACGCCAATTGGCGCCTCGACATCGACGCGCCGCCAGCGCAGAACTAGATGATCGTCTGGTAACTGCTCTGGGTGGACACAGCGCGCGCCTGGAACCGTGTGAGCACAGTATTCTCCCCGACCTTGATGTCGGTGAGCGGCAGGGATGCCAGGTGCGGGCGCAGCTCGTCGCGGTTGATGAACCGGTGTGGAGCGCCTTCGAGGTGGTGCAGCAGCCGCGCCGGTGCGCTGCCGAGTAGGTCGTACCCGACCAACATCCCACCGGGAGCGAGCACCCGCACGGCTTCGCCCAGGGCCTGCTCCCAATCGACGACGTGATGCAACATGATGAACGTGACGACGGTGTCGAAGCCGCCGTCCTCGAACGGCAGGGCGGTGGCGTCGGCGACCTGGGCGTGGGCGCGGTCACCGAACCGCCGCAGGCGATCAGCGGCGGTCGCGACCATCACCGGGTCGAAATCGGTGACTGTCACCTCCACGTCGTCGGGGCTGGTGGCGAGGATCTGTGCAGCCATCGCACCGCCCCCGCCGCCGATCTCTAGCACCCTGCCCCGCGGCTGGACGTTCTGCAGCGCCCACGGCAGCACCCACCTGCCGGTGACCGCCTCCCATGGAACACTGCGGCAGAACAGTGATTCGATCGTCGACATCGACGGCATACCAGCAGCTCCCACCATGCTCGCCCGGCCGCGAGCCCGCGGCCGGGAGTTTCTTCGTGATGATTCGATTACACCACAGAAGGCCGCTATCGTCGCCGTATGGCGATGAATGAGTGTTCGGTGGCGGCCGGGGCTGGCCTCGATCCCGCGGTGGCGTTGTTCCACAGCCTCTCCGACGGCACCCGCCTGGCGATCGCGACTCGCCTGGCCCACGGCGGCGAAACTCGGGTGGCGGACCTGATGGCCGAGTTGGGGCTGGCGCAGTCGACCGTGTCCGCGCACGTGGCGTGCCTGCGGGACTGCGGTCTCGTCGAGGGCCGCCCGGAGGGCCGGCAGGTGTTCTACAGCCTGGCCCGGCCGGAGTTGATGGATCTGCTCGCGGCGGCGGAGACGCTGCTGGCGGCCACCGGCAACGCCGTCGCGCTGTGCCCGAACTACGGCACCGACAGTGCCGCACCGTGCTGCGGAAGCGACGAGGCGACCGTCGCCGGGACTGAGGGAGCTTCGGCGGCGAAGGCGGTGCGGCGATGAGCGACGCATGCGGCTGCGGGCACGACGAACCCGCCGGTGAGGACGAGCAGGCCCCGGAGCATTGGTGGCAGGTGCGGGAGCTGCAGGCCGCCGCCGCGGCCGCGGCGTTCCTGCTCGCCGCGTACATAGTCGGCTGGACCGGCGGCCCCGAAACGATAGCCCTCGCCTTGGAGTGGGTGGCGCTGCTGATCGGGGCGTGGACGTTCGTCCCCTCCACGTTGCGCCGGTTGGCGAAGGGCAAGATCGGCGTCGGCACCCTGATGACGATCGCCGCGGTCGGCGCGGTGATCCTCGGCGAGGTCGGCGAAGCGGCGATGCTCGCCGTGCTGTTCTCCATCAGTGAAGGTCTCGAGGAGTACGCGGTCTCGCGCACCCGCCGCGGCCTCCGCGCTCTGCTGAACCTGGTCCCGGACACCGCGACCGTCGTGCGGGACGGCACCCCGACCGTCGTCTCCCCCGACGACTTGGTCGTCGGGGACTTGATGCTGGTCAAACCCGGCGAGCGGATCGCCACCGACGGCACCATCACCGATGGCCGTACCGCACTGGATGTTTCCGCGATCACCGGCGAATCGGTGCCCGTCGAAGCCGGACCCGGCACGCAGGTCTACGCCGGGTCGATCAACGGCACCGGCGCCCTGACCGTGCAGGTCACCACCACCGCGGAGAACAACTCCCTGGCCAAGATCGTGCAGATCGTCGAGGCCGAACAGTCCCGCAAGGGCGACGCGCAGCGCCTCGCCGACACGATCGCTAAACCCCTGGTACCGGCGATCATGATCTTCGCCGCCGCCATCGCCATCCTCGGATCCCTCCTCGGCGACCCGGCCACCTGGATCGAACGAGCCCTGGTCGTACTCGTCGCCGCCTCCCCCTGTGCGCTGGCGATCTCCGTCCCAGTGACCGTGGTCGCCGCGATCGGCGCCGCCAGCAAGATCGGCGTCCTCGTCAAAGGCGGCGCCGCCCTCGAAGCCCTCGGCCGCGTCCGCACCGTCGCCCTCGACAAGACCGGCACCCTGACCGCGAACCGACCCACCGTCGTCGACATCGCCACCACCGAACCCAACACCGACATCACCACGCCCAGCACCGGCCCGGGTAGCAGCGCGAGCGGTGGCCGCACTGACGGTCAGGAGCGGGTGCTCGCCATCGCAGCGGCGCTCGAAGCACACAGCGAACACCCGCTGGCCCGCGCGATCCTCACCGCCCACGGCCAGACCACCGCCGCGGTCGATGTGCAGGCCGTCCCCGGGGCCGGCCTGACCGGTCTCGTCGACGGCCGCCCCGCACGGCTGGGGCGTCCCGGATGGATCGAACCCGGCCCCCTCGCCGAGCGAGTCGCGGCGATGCAGGCAGGCGGCGCCACCGCCGTCCTCGTCGAACACGACGGCCAGGTCATCGGGGTGGTCGCCGTCCGCGACGAGCTGCGCCCCGAAGCCGGCGAGGTGATCGCCCATCTGCACCGCAGCGGCGCCACCGTCGCGATGCTCACCGGCGACAACACCGCCACCGCCACCGCGCTGGCGCAGATCGCCGGCATCGACGACGTGCACGCCGACCTGCGGCCCGAGGACAAGGCCCGCATCATCGGCGACCTCCGCCAAAGCTCGTTCACCGCGATGGTCGGCGACGGCGTCAACGACGCCCCCGCCCTGGCCACCGCCGACCTCGGCATCGCCATGGGCGCCATGGGATCCGACATCGCGATCGAAACCGCCGACGTCGCCCTCATGGGCGAAGACCTCCGCACCCTCCCCCAAGCCCTCGACCACGCCCGCCGAGCCCGAACGATCATGCTGCAGAACGTCGGCCTATCCCTCGGCCTGATCGCGATCCTCATCCCACTCGCGTTGTTCGGGATCCTCGGACTCGCCGCCGTCGTCGCCGTCCACGAACTCGCCGAGATCGTCGTCATCGCCAACGGCGTCCGCGCCGGCCGCGTCACCGCGCTCCCGCCGACGCACCCGTCCGCGAGTCCGGAGCCGGTGATTCGGCAAGCGGCGTAGCCCCACACCATGGCCTCGATCTTTTGCCGAGGCGGGATACGGTCTTACCAAGCATCGGGCGACCGTCGAGCAACCTCCGAATTGGTTACTGGCACGCTCGTACCAATGTCCCGGAGATCAGATCGCAGCCGCACCCCTCGCCCGAAGCCCGCGCCCACCCCGCTCGATCACACGCCACTGATCACAGCTCTGCGGCAAGTCGAAATCGCCGTCGACGGATTCAACCGCGAGGCCGCACGGATCGAGAGCGAGTACGGCATCGCCATCGCTCCGGAGCGGGTCTTCAACACACCCGAAGCGACCGGCCTGACGCACTACATCGAGGCCGCAATCGGCATCGTCGCACGCAAGCTTCCCGTCGCCGTATACGGGTCGGACGGCCGGCGGTGGACCGGCGCTCGGTCTCCGCGGCAGGTGTTCGCCCTGCACGAGGCGGCCGGCGACAACACCGCTGACTACCTGACGCAGATGGCTCTCAACGTCGAGCGGATCAAGGCCAAGAAGGACGACCTCGACCGCAGCCTCAAGCAGAAGTGCCTGCGGCCGAAGACGAACGGAAAACCGTGTCAGATGCGGCCGCTGTACCAGGCGGGAGTCGGCCACCAGGAAGGTTTCGGCTGCTGGCGCCACGCCACCGACGAGGAGAAGCTCGAGCTCGAAAAGTCGCGAATCACCATTGAGGTCAAGACCGGTTGCCCAGGGTGCAAGGCCGGTCCCGGTGAGGCGTGCCTGATCCCCACCGAGGACGGCCTCACCCCCGCGCAGGCCGGCCTGACGATGGTCGACGGCGAGTGGCCGCGGGTGCGGGTTCTCGGCGGCGCCGAAATCCACGTCCCACGCATCGAACTGATCCATCCTCGCGTCCTCGAGCCCGCCGAGTAGATCCGCCAAAGACGGCACGCGAACCCGAGGCCCAAAATCATGGGCGCACCCGGCGGCGGCGCCCCAGATCAACACCGCCTAGCGTCCGGGACAGCGAGCCCGACCCCGATACGAGGAGTCCCCATGACGGATGAGCCGGATGTCCACCAGGCGCCTGACGTCAACGATCCACCTTCCGAGACGGTCGATGAGCTCGCGGGCGGTATGCGCGGCCGGTGGGTGGTGGCATCCCAGGGATCTACGCACCTGTGGGATCTGGACGCGTTGACCTACACGCGCCGTCCCGGCCCCGCCAGTCCGTCGGGGGCGTTCGACTACGACGGCATCGCACACCGGATCACAAGAGTGTCCCGCTGGCCGCGCGTCGGTGATCAGTCGCTGGTCTGGTTCGACGATCCCGCGAGTCCCTTCGACACTGAGCAGTTCCGCCGCTCGTCGGTGATCGTGTCGATCACCCGCGACCCAGAGGGAGCGCAGGACGAACCAGACGACGGTTCCGAAGTCGGTGACGCCGGCTGAGTCCGGATAGGCGTAGGCGGTAGTCAGCGGCGTCGTTCGATGAGGACCACATCCCGCCAGTGACCGTCGCGTTGGCCGATGCGTTCGCGGGTGCCGACGGTGCGGAACCCGGCGCCCCGGTGCAGCGCGAGGCTGGCGTGGTTCTCGGGGAAGATCCCGGTCTGGATCATCCACACCCCGGCCGCGTCGGCGGACCGGATGAGGGCCTGCAGCAACGCCGCTCCGATCCCCTGCCCGGCGTGGCCGGGCTCGACGTAGATGCTGTGCTCGATGACACCGGCGTAGACGCAGCGCCCCGAGACGGGCGCGGCGGCGACCCACCCGGTGACCTGCCCACCTGGGGTGAGGGCGACGAAGCGGTGCTCGGGTAGGTGTCGTTGGTCGAAGTCCGTCCAGCTGGGTGCGGTGGTTTCGAAGGTGGCGTTACCGGTGTCCATCCCGGCTTGGTAGATCGCGAGGACCTGTGGCCCGTGCTCGGGCCGCATCGCGACGATCGCCGGGGTGTCGTGGTCGCTGGTGGTCACGGGTTCAGGTTAAGGGCGCTGCGTTGGTGGTGCAGTTGGTGCTCGCGGACCCAGTTCTGGGCGGCGACTTGCACGGCGTCCCATGGGGAGCCGAGGGGTGGGGTGTAGGACAGGTCGAGCTCGGAGAGGGCGTCGACGGTCATGCCGTGGTGCAGGGCGGTGGCGTAGGTGTCGACGCGCTTGGAGATCTCCGCGGTGCGATGGCCGATGAGCTGGGCGCCGAGCAGGATGCCGGTGTTCTGGTCGCCGGTGATGCGGATGCTGATCGGGGTGGCGCCCGGGTAGTAGGCCTTGTGATCGTCCGGTGTGGACGTTGTCGATACCGGTACCCAGCCGCGGTCGGCGGCGAGGGCTTCGGTCTCTTTGAGGCCGGTGCGGGCGGCGACGAGGTCGAAGATCTTTACGACCTGGGTGCCGAGGGATCCGGTGTAGTGGGCGGTGCCGCCGAGGGCGTTCTCGCCGGCGACGCGGCCCTGCTTGTGGGCGGTCGTGCCCAGTGGGAGCCAGGTGATGCCGAGCTGGCGGTGGTGGGTGTGCACGGCGTCGCCGGCGGCGAAGACGTCGGGCAGGTTGGTGCGCATCTGCTCGTCGACGGCGATCGTGCCCTTGATGCCGAGCTCGGCCCCGGCCGTGGCGGCCAGCTCGGTGTCGGGGCGCACGCCAACGACGACGAGCACCAGATCAGCGGTGACCTGGTCGGTCTCTTCGCCGCGACTGGTGGTCACGGCCAGCCCGCCGGTGGCGGTGCGGTTCACGGCGGTGACCAGGGTGCCGGTGCGGACGTCGACGCCGTTGCGGGTCAGTTCGGCGTGGACGAGGGCGCCGAGTTCAGGTTCGACGGTGGGCAGT
This sequence comes from Gordonia sp. UBA5067, assembly GCF_002414845.1. GTDB lineage: Bacteria > Actinomycetota > Actinomycetes > Mycobacteriales > Mycobacteriaceae > Gordonia > Gordonia defluvii. Next base: position 41,771 of record NZ_DIAX01000054.1, read on the forward strand.
ACCTCGGGGAGGGCTTCGATCTGGGTGACGTGGATGCCGCGGGCGGTGAGACCTTCGGCCATTTCCAGGCCGATGTAGCCGGCGCCGATGATGATCGCGGTCTTCGGGTCCTTCGTGGTGAGGGTGTTCATCACGGCGAAGGTGTCGCCCATCGAGTGCAGAAGGTGCACACCATCGTCGGGCCCGAGCTGGTCGAGGCCGGTGATCGGCGGCCGCACCGATACCGCGCCGGTGCCGATGACGAGGGCGTCGTAGTCGAGGTCGCGGGTGGCGCCGTCGGGGCCGGTGACCGTGAGGCGGTGCCCGGCCGCGTCGATCGCGGTCGCGAGGGTGTCGGTGTGCACGGTCATGCCGGTCGCGGCGAGGTCGGCGGCGGTGCGGTGGGCGAGGTTGCTCCAGTGGGTGACCTCGCCGGAGACGTAGTACGGGATGCCGCAGATGGAGAAGTTCGGGTAGGCGTCGGCGACGACCACGGTGACCTCGCTGGTGGGGTCGAGTTCGCGGGCCCGCAGGGCGGCGGAGATCCCGGCGTCCGAGCCGCCGATGGCGATGATCTTGCGTGCAGACATGAAGTTTCGTTCCCTTCCAAGAACACAAGCGAGATGAGCAGGGCAGCGGAACACAGCCGACGGCGGCGAAGGCCGGGCGGTCGACCAGATCAGAGACGGGGGTGGGTCAGGTAGTAGCCGACAGGAGGTCGGTGAGGAGGGCTTTGACGCGGCGGTCGAGGTCGTCGCGGATCAGGCGGACGGTCTCGATGGGGTGGTTGTCGGGGTCGGTGACCTGCCAGTCCAGGTACTGCTTGCCCGGGTAGACCGGGCAGGCGTCGCCGCAGCCCATCGAGATCACCACGTCCGCCGCGGCGACGACGTCGTCGGTGAGCGGCTTGGGGAACTCGGCGGCCAGGTCGAGGCCGACCTCGCTCATGGCTTGCTCGACCACCGGGTTGATCACCGCCGCAGGCAGTGAGCCCGCGGAGCGGACGTGCACCCGCCCGCCGCCGTGGTGGGTGAGCAGGGCGGCGGCCATCTGCGAGCGGCCCGCGTTGTGCACGCAGATGAACAGCACCTCCGGCACCGTCTTACTGGTCGCACCCGTGGACTGGGCGAGTGCGGCGAGGCGTTCGGCAGCGAACCGGCCGGCGAGGGTGACCAGGTGGGTGTGGATGCGGGCGGTGCGCCGCAGCGCGGTGTAGGACTCGAAGACGACCCGTTCGACGGTCTGCTCGGAGACGATCCCGCGGTACTGGACCGCGAGCCGCTCCGCAGTCCGGGCGAGCAGCGCCTGCGGCATCAGCAGTTCCGGTGTGCCGGCCGGTTCGGTGGTGGCGTTCATTTCCGGGTGCTCCCGTTCGTCCGATCCCGGCCTGCAGAAGTTGCTACCGGGTGGTGAGTTCGGCGGCCAGCGCGGTGACGCGGGCGGCGATGTCGTCGCGGACCAGGCGCATCCGCTCGATCCCGTCGATGCCCCGCTCCGACGGCTCGTCGGTGTCCCAGTTGACCAGCGCCACACCAGCGGGGGTGTCGACGACCGCTTCGCGGCCGAGGGTGACCACCAGGTCGACGCGGGCGAGCAGCTCGGGATCGATCGGCTTCGGAGTCTCGCCGGTGATGTCGACGCCGACTTCCGCCAGGGATTCGGCGGACAGGCCGTTGACCGCGGCCCCGGGTTTGGTGCCGGCCGAGTACACGGCGACCGCGTCGCCGGCGGTCTTGCGCATCAGACCGGCGGCCATCTGCGACTTGCCGCCGTTCTTCACGCACACGAACAGCACACTCGGCGTGCCGGTCTCGATCTCGGCGGCCTTGTCGGTGGTGGCGGGGTTGGCGGGCATCAGTTCACGCTCCTGGACGAATCAGCTGCGGTCGCAGTGGAGGACGGGGTGAGGGGGAAACGCTTACGCAACGCCAGGGAGACGTAGACGAGGGCGACCAGGACGGGGACCTCGATGAGCGGGCCGACGACGCCGGCCAGGGCCTGCCCGGAGGTGGCGCCGTAGGTGGCGATCGCGACGGCGATCGCGAGCTCGAAGTTGTTGCCCGCAGCGGTGAACGCCAGCGTGGTCGTCCGCTCGTAGCCCAGGCCCATGACGGCGCCAAGCAGGTAGCCGCCGCCCCACATGATCGCGAAGTACACCAGCAGCGGCACCGCGATCCGGGCGACGTCCCACGGGCGGGAGGTGATCTGCTCGCCCTGCAGCGCGAAGAGGATGACGATGGTGAACAGCAGCCCGTACAAGGCCCACGGGCCGATCTTCGGGAGGAACTTGCCCTCGTACCAGTCGCGGCCCTTGGTCTTCTCCCCGATCCGGCGCGAGAGGTAGCCGGCGAGCAGCGGGATGCCGAGGAAGATCAGCACCGATTTGGCGATCTGCCACGGCGAGGTACTGATGGTGGTCTGTTCGAGGCCGAGCCAACCGGGCAGGATCGAGAGGTAGAACCAGCCGAGGACGGCGAACATGATCACCTGGAACACCGAGTTCAACGCCACCAGAACGGCCGCGGCCTCGCGGTCACCGCAGGCGAGATCGTTCCAGATGATCACCATCGCGATGCACCGGGCGAGGCCGACGATGATCAGGCCCGTGCGGTACTCGGGCAGGTCGGGCAGGAAGATCCAGGCCAGCGCGAACATCAGCGCCGGGCCGAGGACCCAGTTCAGCAGCAGCGAGCCGAGGAGCAGTTTGCGGTCGCCGGTGACGGTGTCGAGGCGGTCGTAGCGGACCTTCGCCAGCACCGGGTACATCATGATCAGCAGGCCGATGGCGATCGGCAGGGAGACTCCGTCGACCTGGATCTTTTCCAGCGCGGTGTTCAGTCCGGGGATCATCCGGCCCAGCAGCAGACCGGCGACCATGGCGACGCCGATCCACACCGGCAGGAACCGGTCGAGGGTGGAGAGTTTGCCAACGACCGGCTGATGCTCGGCGGTCGGGGCGGGGCTGGTCACGAAAGAACCTCCATCGAGGTGGCGGGTTCGCCGGACTGCAGGATCCCGGCGAGCGAGGACAAGACGTCGGGGACGACGCGGTAATACACCCAGGAGGCGCGACGCTCGGACTCGAGCAGCCCCGCGGTCTTGAGGACCTTGAGGTGATGCGAGATCGTCGGCTGCGAGACGTCCACCGCCGGAGAGATATCGCAGACGCAGGCCTCGCCGTTCTCGTGGCTGGCGATCAAGCTGAACAGCCGCAACCGGATCGGGTCGGCGAGAGCCTTGAACACCGCCGCCAGGTCAACGGACTGGGTTTCCGACAGGGGCTCGCGGACCAGCGGTGAGCACCGCACGGTCACGTCGGTCAACGGAATCGAATTCGACACACATCGATATTGACAGATATCGATTCACGACGCAAGGCCTGGAGCTGCTCGCCCAGGATGCGGCGATGACCGCCACCCCAGGCAGGGTGGCGGCCATCGAACCGGCCGGCCGAACCAGGCAGTCGGGCGTTCAGCAGCAGTTCGCCGAGGCCGGGGTGCAGCATGCCGCCGGCGTCGCGCCAGCATCGCCTGCCGCCCCGGCAGCGGGGGCTGCGGCGGGTTCGCCGTTGAAGGTCTCGGCGTCGGCGAGGACGGTGTAGACCTCCCAGCGTTCGCCGTCCGGGGCGGTGACCCAGACCTTGTCCTGGGTGGCGAAGCAACAGGTGGCGCCGATCTCCTCCTCGGTGAACAGCCGCTCGTCGGTGAGGCGGGCGATCTCGGAGTGCACCTTGTCGCTGGAGTCGACCTCGACGCCGAGGTGGTTGATGCTGCCGCCCTGGCCGGGGTTCTCCAGCAGCACCAGCTTCAGGGCCGGGTCGGCGACCGCGAAGTTGGCGTAGCCGGGCTTGACCTTCGCCGGGCCGGTGCCGAACAGCTTGGTGTAGAACGTGATCGACTGCTCCAGGTCGTCAACGTTGAGGGCGAGTTGGACGCGGGACATGAGAACCTCCAAGGCTGAGACATATATCTAAAAGGTGTGCGGGTTCAGTTCTAAACCACACTTTGACATATGTCAACAAGTGGGTAGATTGGAGTCATGCCCAAGACGCTTCCCGTGGTCGATATCAGCGCCCCGATCTGCTGCGCACCGCTCGCCGCGGGCGTGATGGACGCCGGAGCCGCGCTCGAGCTCGCGTTGCGACTCAAGGCCCTCGCCGACCCCGCCAGGATCCAGCTGATCTCGATCCTCATGGCTGCCCGTCCCGGCGAGGTCAGCACGGGCGATCTCGCCGAGGCCGTGGGCCTGTCGTCGGCGACCGTGAGCCACCATCTCGGCCAGCTCAAGAAGGCCGGCCTGGTCAGCTCCGAGCGGCGTGGAATCAACGTCTTATACCGCGCCGAACCTGATGCCCTCGAAGCACTCCGCGCAGTACTCGCTACCTGCTGCTAGGTGCACCAATCGATGTGACCGGAATATCCGAATCGCCGGTGGCGGCCCGCGGAAGTGACTAGACAGTGATCTATGGAGATCGAACGCCAGGCCTTGCCTGAAGGTGCGGTGTCAGGATTCGGCGTTGCAGCTGATCCCGAGACTGTAGAGCAGCTGCAGGAGTACCGCGGCAATGACGTCCCGTGGACCTGGCCGCTGCTCATGCGTGATCGGGGAGGCATCGACGACACCGTGGTGAAGGTTCGGTCAGCCGGTGTCGCCGGATCGATCACCATCGATCCACATGAATGGAACACGATCGCCACAGTCGACCGGCCCACAGCTCTGACCGACTCGGAAGGTGCCGGCACCCTTTTCGATCCCGGCATTCAATCCTGGGGCCTGACGCGGATCAAGGATCTCGGTATCGACGCGATCCTCACGCCCTCGCTACTCGCCGACCGGCTGGATGCGCTGTCTGCGGTGGTGGAGGTCGTTCAGGAGGCACGTTGGCCTGTCGTGCCGTTCATCGCACTGGACATCACTCTCCTGGATCAGGTCGACGCTGTACGGGCGGCGCTGCGACCGCTGCGGGCGCTGACGCCAAAGCCGGGTCTGGCGCTCGCTGTCGTCGGCCCGTTCGATGGTCTCGCCGCTCACGGGCGGGTTGCGGGCCTACGGTCTGTGCTTGCCGACCACCCCGGTGCGTGGCTGGTGTATGTGGATCCGCTCGTCGCGACTGACGCCTTGTCCTTGGGGGCGGCCGCCGCGTTCGTCGGCGCGAAGTCGAGTTGGAGACGCCCACCGCGACCATCCGCGTCGGGAGGTGGACCGCACGCGGCCGGATTTATCCCGGGCCTGTTTCATCGCGAACTCCTTGAGATGCGCAGTCCGGCGATCTACGAGGACTGGTATGCAGACCTCCCGACGCCGGTCTGCCCCGACTGCAACACGGCGGTCGACTCGTACACCTCCGACGACGAGGACAAGCTCGCCGTTGTCGAGCACAATCTCCACGCGATCGACGAGTTCGTCCGCGAACTCAACGACCGCGAGTATCCCGAGCGGGCCGCTTGGCTGCGCCGTAGTCGCGCTGATGCTCTCGCGGCACACCTGAGCCTGACCTCCGGGGGCGAGCCGATCGACGCCGACGTCATCCTGCGTCGGCTGTGCGAACTCGACGACCCTCAGCAAAGGAGGACGACGACGTCGGGTGCGTGGCTTTAAGCCACTGCTTGTACGCGTTCTCCAGGAACCTCCACCTGGCGGGCTTCCGGTAACGCGGAGCGAACGGTGCCGGAGCGATGACTTCAACCAACTCCCCGTTGAGCCTCGTCCAGATGCCGATCCCTGCCACATCGGCCTCCCACCGAGGGACCGACAGGGCGGTCGGCATATCGCTGATGACGGCGACTCGTTGAGCCACGTTCGAGAAAGCCGCCAGCGCGGCCTGCGCGTGTATCCACGTGTTGGCCTCAACGACGGCGGCGGACACTGACGCGGGTTCGCTCAGATGCCTGACCACGCAGCCGTCTTCATGGCTGACGACACCGTCAGGAGCGCGGCACAGAACCGCATACTCCCGCGCGGAGAGGCCGGAGACCGGCACCGGATCTTCGAGCGGCAGATTCATCAACACATCCAGCAAGGCGGTGTTCGTGACCGCTCCGAGGCCCGATTCACAACGTCGCGAATGCTCGACGCCATCAACCAGCACCAGCGCGTTTCGACGCTGGCGGGCCATCACCGCACCGCCCTCAACGAGAGCCCACTGGGCATCGACCTGGTCCGGAGTCACAGGGAACCGAGGGATGCACTCGCTCACGAGCGCGAGTTTACGTTACATTTTTACATTAAACGGCGAATTTGGACGGAGGGGACGGCGTGTCTGAGCAGCGACGCCCTGGTCGTCCGAGCCGCGCGGAACCCACTGAAGCGCTCGGATTTCGCGCGAGTGCGTTGCTGCGCAAGCGAATGGAGCTGGCGCGCACGTTCCTCGACATACGCAGCCATCAAGCGCTCCTCGAAGAAGCGATCGAACAGCGATTGGAATCGTTGCGGACTGAGCGCCCGAGATTCGCGGCGGCCGAGGATGAGCTACGCGCTGACGTCAGGGAGAACGCCCCGGTTGCAGACGACGCCGACCCCGGCGGATCGGATACCAGTGATGAGGGCGCGACCATCACCACAATCGGCCCACGAAAGGGTCGCTCGCCCCGTAAGCGGTAGTGGCTGGGTGTCGGAAGCGATCTTTGTGATCCTGACCTCACGCAGAAAGCCCCCGGCCGATGGCCGGGGGCTTCCACGTGACACATGTCGCGACTCATGTGTGACACATGTCGCGACTCATCACACAGTGGAGGCTAGGGGATTCGAACCCCTGACCCTCGCCTTGCAAAGGCGATGCTCTACCAACTGAGCTAAGCCCCCGTATTCGGTTGTGCACCCACTGCTGGGCGCCGTCCCACCGCCAAACTACGGCCTCGTGGCGGACATGTCCACCACAGCATCTCTGCTGGTCAACCCCTCACCGAGCCTGTCAACCGGAGATAACGAACGAACTCCTGACATCCGCCTTGCAAAGGCGGCGCTCTACCAACTGAGCTAAGGCCCCGATCGCCGGGCTGGTGGATCACACCAGCCCGGCAAGTACGGATGGTGGGCCTAGGAGGACTTGAACCTCCGACCTCTTCGTTATCAGCGAAGCGCTCTAACCACCTGAGCTATAGGCCCGTGAACCGAGAGCAGACATTACCGCACCGACGGGTACCGACACAAAACAGGACGTCGACGACCGGCTCGCCCGGATCAGTCGAGATCGGCGAGAGTCACCTCGACGCCGCCGATGAAGTCGGCACACAGGTTGTAGATGAACGCTCCGAGACTCGCCAGCGCGGTCAGCAGGATCGCATCGACGACCCCGATCAGGAACGCCCAGCCGAATACCGTGCCGGCACCGATCGCATCAGCGGCACCGCCCCCGTCGGTGGTCAGCGTGCCAACCGACGAGTTCACCTGCGACCACACCCCCATACCGTCGAGCACCAGGTAGAGCACCGCTACGGCAATCATCCAGATAAAGAAGCCGATGACCGCCAGGATCGCCGAGACCTTCAACGTCGACCAGGGGTCGATCCGCCGAATTTGCACCGTCGCGCGCAAGGCACGCGACGCCCCGGTCCCACCGGTGCCGACCTGGGTCGGTGCCGACCGTTGCCCGGCCGGCGCGCCCCCGCGGGGCGCCGTCGCGGCCGCGTGAATCTCGTCGAGGTTCGGCAGGTCCTTGGCCTTCACCTGCGACCGCCCGATACTGCGGGTCGGCGATTCGACGAACCGATCGCCGTCGGTCCCGGCCGGCTCTGCCGACTCGTCGAGTTTCGGAGCGGCGGTGCCGGTGATGATCGGCTTCTTCTTCTTGGGCACCGACCGTGCGCCGCCGCCGGTTTCGGGTGTGAGGTCGTTGGCTCGTTGCCAGGGCGGTTTCACCCCGGGCTTGTCCGCAGCACTCTTGTCCGCAGCAGCTTTGTCCGCAGCACTCTTGTCGCCACCGGTCCGGTCCGCACCGGACGTTTCCCCCTGGTCCGATGCGGCTTGCGCCGCCTCGGTAGCCGACTCCGCCGCCCCCTGGGCCTTCGACTGCGTCCTCGTGCCAGACTTCGGGTCGTCCGTCGACGCCACGCCGACCTCCTTCGGGTCAGAATCTTCAGTCGTCACGTAGCAATTCCTAGCTCTCGTCCGACGAATCCTCGTCGGGCTCATCAGCGTTTCGGGCGATGGCCAACAGCGTAGTGCCTTCGCCCAGGTTCATCAGGCGAACACCCTTCGTCTGGCGACCGGCCTTGCGGACTTCCTTCGCCCGGGTCCGGATGACTCCGCCCGTCGAGGTGATCGCATAGACCTCACTGTCCAGGGTGACGCGAATCGCGCCGATCAAAGTGCCGCGCCGCTTGTCATACTGAATGGTCAGCACGCCCTTACCGCCGCGACCCTGGACGGGGTATTCGTCCATCGACGTCCGCTTGGCATATCCGCCGGTTGTCGCCACCAGGAGGAAGTCCGTCTCGTCGACGACAACCATCGAGAGAAGTTCGTCGCCTTCGTTAAACCGCATCCCCTGCACGCCTGAGGTCTGCCGGCCCATGGGCCGCAGCGCATCGTCGGTCGCGCTGAAGCGGATCGACTGACCCTGGGCCGACACCAGCAACAGGTCGTCCTCGGCACGGCACAACCGCGCCGCCACCAACTCGTCCTCCCCACGGAGGTTGATCGCGGCGATGCCGCCGGACCGGTTCGAGTCGAAGTCCTCAAGCTTCGACTTCTTCACCAGGCCGTTGCGCGTCGCCAGCACGAGGTAGGGAGCGTCTTGGTACGACTTGATCTGGATGACCTGTGCGATCCGCTCTTCCGGCTGGAAGGCGAGCAGGTTTGCGACGTGCTGCCCGCGGGCGGTCCGGGCCGCCTCGGGCAGTTCGTAGGCCTTCGCGCGGTACACCCGCCCCTTCGTCGTGAAGAAGAGAATCCAGTCGTGTGTCGAGGACACAAAGAAGTGGGCGACGATGTCGTCCTGCTTGAGACCGGCGCCCTGCACGCCCTTCCCGCCTCGGCGCTGGCTGCGGTACAGATCGGCCTTGGTGCGCTTGGCGTATCCGGTCTCGGTGATGGTGACGACGACGTCTTCGCGCGCGATCAGGTCCTCATCGGCGACATCCCCTTCGGCCGCGATGATCTGGGTTCGCCGATCGTCACCGAACTTGTCGACGATCTCGGCAAGTTCATCACGGACGATCGAGCGCTGGCGCTCGGGCTTGGCGAGGATGTCCTGCAGGTCGGCGATCACGCGTTCGATCTCGGCGAGTTCGTCGACGATCTTCTGGCGCTCCAGTGCCGACAACCGGCGCAACTGCATCGCCAGGATCGCATCGGCCTGGATCTCGTCGATGTCGAGGAGCGCGATCAACCCGTTGCGGGCGTTCTCGGTGTTGGCCGACGCTCGGATAAGGGCGATGACCTCGTCGAGCGCGTCGAGGGCCTTGACTAGTCCGCGCAAGATGTGGGCCCGCTCCTCGGCCTTGCGCAACCGGTACCGGGTGCGTCGCACGATGACGTCGATCTGGTGGGCGACGTAGAACCGGATCATCTGGTCCAGGCGCAGCGTGCGGGGCACCCCGTCGACGATGGAGAGCATGTTCGCGCCAAAACTCGTCTGCAGCTGGCTGTGCTTGTACAGATTGTTCAGCACGACCTTCGCGACCCCATCGCGTCGCAGCGTGACCACGATGCGCATGCCGACCCGGTCTGAGGACTGGTCCTCGATGCGGCTGATGCCCTTGAGTTTGCCCTCGTTGACCTGTTCGGCGATCGACTGAATGAGATTGTCGGGATTCACCTGGTAGGGCAGCTCGGTAATGACGAGAGTCGTAACGCCCTTGTTCTCCTCGATATCGACCACGCCGCGCATCCGGATCGAGCCGCGGCCGGTCGTGTAGGCATCACGAATCCCCTGCCCGCCGACGATCAGACCCGCCGTCGGGAAGTCGGGACCCTTGACGGCGTCCATACAGGCGGCCAGGGTGGCCTCCTCGTCGGCTTCGTGGTTGTCCAGTGCCCAGAACACGGCGTTGGCCACCTCGCGCAGGTTGTGCGGCGGAATGTTGGTCGCCATCCCGACCGCGATGCCGCCCGAACCGTTGATCAGCAGGTTCGGGATGCGCGCGGGCAACACCGTCGGCTCATCGGTCTTGCCGTCATAGTTGGGCACGAAGTCGACGGTCTCCTCGTCGATATCGCGCAGCATCTCCATCGCGAGCGGCGTCAGGCGCGCCTCGGTGTAGCGCATGGCGGCCGGGCCGTCATTGCCGCGGGAACCGAAGTTTCCCTGGCCATCGATCAATGGGTAACGCATCGACCATGGTTGGGCGAGCCGGACCAGCGCATCATAGATCGCGGTGTCACCGTGCGGATGGTAGTTGCCCATGGTTTCGGCGACCGGTTTCGCCGACTTCACGTACGCGCGGTCGGGGCGGTAGCCGGCATCGTTCGTCGCGTACAGCAGGCGGCGGTGCACCGGCTTGAGTCCGTCGCGGACTGCCGGGAGCGCACGGCCGACGATCACACTCATGGCGTAATCGATGTAGCTGTTCTGCATCTCCTGCTGGATGTCCACCGGCAGGATGCGGTCGTGGCCTTCGTCCTCGGTGGGTGGCAGTGTGGTGTCAGTCATCGGGTCCTCTTTGGTTCTGGCGATTGCCCACAGCAGTCACCAAAGTTGGTTTGGCACAAGCACTTTCGGATCATCTGTGATCAGACATCGAGGAACCGGACATCCTTGGCGTTGCGGGCGATAAAGCCGCGTCGCGCCGCGACGTCCTCGCCCATCAAGATGGAGAACAGTTCGTCGGCAGCAGCAGCGTCGTCGAGGGTGACCTGCTTGAGCACTCGGATGGACGGATCCATCGTGGTTTCCCACAGCTCGCTGGCGTTCATCTCGCCGAGACCCTTGTAGCGCTGGATGCCGTCGGCGGTGTTGATCTTCTTTCCGGCCGTGTGGCCCGCCTCAAGGAGCCGATCACGATCACGATCGGTGTAGGCGTATTCCGGTTCGGCACCCTTCTGCCACTTCAGCTTGTACAGCGGCGGCTGGGCCAGGTACACGTGGCCGTGTTCGATAAGCGGGCGCATGAACCGGAACAGCAGCGTGAGCAGAAGAGTCGCAATGTGCTGGCCGTCCACATCGGCGTCCGCCATCAGCACAATCTTGTGGTAGCGCAGTTTGGCGATGTCGAACTCGTCGTGGATTCCGGTCCCGAAGGCGGTGATGATCGACTGGACTTCAGCGTTCTTCAGGACGCGGTCGATGCGGGCCTTCTCGACATTGATGATCTTGCCGCGCAGCGGCAGAATCGCCTGGTACATCGAGTCGCGGCCCGACTTCGCACTGCCGCCGGCGGAGTCGCCCTCGACGATGTAGACCTCACACTTGGTCGGGTCGTTGCTACGGCAGTCGGCAAGCTTGCCGGGCAGGCCGCCGATGTCGGTCGCCGTCTTCCGGCGAACCAGCTCGCGGGCCTTGCGGGCGGCGATACGCGCCTGCGAAGAATCGACCGCCTTGCGGATGATGGTCTTGGCCTCGGCCGGATTCGCCTCGAACCAGTGCCCAAGGTGCTCGTTGCACGCCTTCTGCACAAAACTCTTGACCTCGGTATTGCCCAGTTTGGTCTTGGTCTGGCCCTCGAACTGTGGGTCGGCCACCTTGACCGAAATAACCGCGGCGAGCCCTTCGCGGATGTCGTCGCCGGTAAGTTTGCCGTCCTTGTCCTTGATCAACTTCTTGTCGGTGGCGTACTTGTTCACCGTCGACGTGAGTGCCGCGCGGAAGCCTTCCTCGTGGGTACCGCCTTCGTGGGTGTTGATCGTGTTGGCGAAG
>NZ_DIAX01000054.1:53693-53869 GCF_002414845.1 Gordonia sp. UBA5067
GTTCCACTGCATCGCGATCTCGACCTCGTGGCCTTCGCCTTTCGCCGAGAACCCGATGACCGAAGAATGGATGGCGGTTTTCGTCCGATTCAGGTGCTTGATGTAGTCGACCAGTCCATCGGGGTAGTGATAGGTCCGGGTACGGACCCGGACGGCTTCGGCCTTCTTCTGTTCCT
>NZ_DIAX01000065.1:0-23189 GCF_002414845.1 Gordonia sp. UBA5067
CAGGGCATCACCATCGACGTCGCTTACCGCTACTTCTCCACCCCGCGCCGAAAGTTCATCATCGCCGACACCCCGGGGCATGTGCAGTACACCCGCAACATGGTGACCGGCGCGTCGACGGCCGACCTCGCGATCATCCTGATTGACGCCCGTAAAGGTGTCTTGGAACAGACCCGTCGGCATGCGTTCCTGTCGTCCCTATTGGGTATTCCACACCTGACGGTGTGCATCAACAAGATGGACCTCGTCGACTGGTCGCAGGAACGGTTCGAAGAGATCCGCGACGACTTTGTCGAATTCGCCGCCAAACTCAACGTCGCCGACCTGGCGTTCATCCCGATTTCGGCGCTCGCCGGTGACAACGTCGTCGACGAATCGTCGAATATGCCGTGGTACACCGGGCGCGCGCTGCTCGACCACCTCGAAGAGGTGTACATCGCCAGCGACCGCAATCTGATCGACGCGCGGCTGCCGGTGCAATACGTGGTGCGGCCGCAGGACGTCGCGGGTTCGGATCATCGTGCCTACGCGGGAACGGTTGCGGGCGGGCGGTTTTCGACCGGTGACGAGGTAGTCGTCCTACCCGGCGGCTTCACCTCCACCATTACCAACCTGTGGGCGCCCGGCGGACGCAAGGTCGACGAGGCGTTTGCGGGAATGGCGGTCACCGCCGAACTGGCCGATGAGATCGACATCGTGCGCGGTGACATGCTCGCCCGACCCAACAACCGGCCGCATGTCGGACGAGATATCGACGCGCTGGTGTGTTGGTTCGCCGAGGACTCCGAGCTGGCCCCGGTCGATCGGAGTGGGGGGCCGCTTGGTGGCAAGCGCTACGTCCTACAGGCCGCGACATCGTCGACCCGCGCAGAAGTTTCGGCGCTGAACTACCGCCTCGACGTCAATACGCTGCATCGCGACGAGTCCGCAGATCGCTTGTCGCTCAATGATATCGGCCGCGTGTGGCTGCACCTGCGCGATCCGCTGATGTTCGACGCCTATGCGCGCAACCGCGAGACGGGCAGCTTCATCCTCGTCGACGAGGCCACTAATCGGACCGTCGCCGCGGGCATGATCAACGGACCGCATACCCAGAACACCAACATCGTGTGGCAGACGACGAAAGTCGGTCGCGAACAGCGTGCCAACCTCGGCGCCACGTTATGGATGACGGGTCTCTCCGGTTCGGGCAAGTCCACCTTGGCCATTGAACTCGAGCGCCGACTCGTCGCGGCCGGGCGACCCGCCTACATTCTCGACGGCGACAATTTGCGCCACGGCCTCAACGCCGACCTAGGCTTCTCCGACTCCGATCGCCATGAGAATCTGCGTCGCACCGCGCAGGTGGCCGCATTGTTCGCCGACTCGGGGACGGTCGTGATCGTCTCGATGATCAGCCCGTTCGCGGCCGACCGGCTCGCGGCCCGCGAGATCCACCAAGAGCAGGCGCTGGAGTTCCACGAGATCTTCGTCGACACCCCGATCGAGGATTGCGAACTGCGCGACCCGAAGGGTCTCTACGCGAAGGCGCGGGCTGGCGAGATTGCCGACTTCACCGGGATCAGCTCGCCATATGAGCGGCCTGCTGCCGCCGATGTCGTCGTCACCCCGAGGGACGGTGCGGCCAGTGATGTCGCCGAGTCCATCCTGCGCGATTTGGGGCTGTGAAGAAAAGAAGGTGTCTGCGACATGGCTGCATCTGCAGAATTGACTGCTGAGCTTTCCGACGTCGAGTTGTCCGCTGCCCTCGCGACGGCGGCGGGAGAATTGTTGAACACCGTGCGTGCCGAGTCAGGGCTGTCCGGCCGCGACCTCGGTGACGCCGGCGATCGGCAGTCCGACGACTTCCTTCAGGAACGGCTCGCCGGGCTGCGCCCCGGCGACGCCGTGCTGTCGGAGGAATCCGCCGATGACCTTGCCCGGCTTGAGGCGTCTCGGGTGTGGATCGTCGACCCGGTCGACGGGACCCGCGAGTATGGGAAGTCGGGCCGGCGCGACTGGGCAGTGCATGTCGCACTGTGGGAGCGTGGCGAGGACGGTGCCGGTTCGCTGGTTGCCGGTGCGGTTGCGCTGCCGGCGTTGGGCGTCACCTATGCGTCGGATCCGACGCCGATCGCGCCGGCGGTGGGATTGGCTCCGCCGCGCACCGGCCGTCGCCGGGTGGTGGTGAGCGGGTCCCGGCCACCGGTGTTCGCCGACACTGTTGCCGCTGCGCTCGACGCCGAGCTGGTGTCCGTCGGATCAGCCGGCGCGAAGGCGATGGCCGTTGTTCGCGGAGAGGCCGACGCTTATGTTCACGCTGGTGGTCAATACGAGTGGGATTCGGCCGCGCCCGTCGTCGTCGCCCGGGCGAAGGGGCTGTGGTGCAGCAGGATCGATGGTTCGCCGCTGATCTACAACCAGCGCGACACCTACCTGCCGGACCTAATCGTGTGCAGGACGGAGCTGGCCCAGTCGATCCTCGGGGCGATCCGCGCCTGAATCCTCCCGGGTTTCGCCGATCCCGCGTCGATCGAGGTGGGTTGGGTGAGACGGGGCGGGAACGAGCGCCAACAAGCGGGTTTGGTGGGCTCGCCTAGAATTGACCATGTGACTTCCCACCTCGACACCGTGTCGAATGCTCAGCAGACCCCCGACCAGCCCCAGCCGTTCAAGGAGTTGGGTCTGAAGGATGACGAGTACGCGCGGATCCGCGAGATCCTAGGACGCCGGCCCACCGATGCCGAGTTGGCGATGTATTCGGTGATGTGGTCGGAGCACTGCAGCTACAAGTCATCCAAGGTGCACCTGCGCTACTTCGGCGAGACCACCACCGACGAGATGCGCTCGAAGATGCTCGCCGGCATCGGCGAGAACGCCGGCGTCGTCGACATCGGTGATGGCTGGGCGGTGACCTTCAAGGTCGAGTCGCACAACCATCCGTCGTACGTCGAGCCGTATCAGGGCGCGGCCACCGGCGTCGGCGGCATCGTCCGCGACATTATGGCGATGGGCGCCCGCCCGATCGCGGTGATGGACCAGTTGCGCTTCGGCGCCGCCGATGCCCCCGACACGCGCCGCGTCGTCGACGGGGTGGTGCGCGGCATTGGCGGCTATGGCAACTCGTTGGGGCTGCCCAACATCGGCGGCGAGACCGTTTTCGACGCCAGCTATGCCGGCAACCCCCTGGTCAACGCGCTGTGTGCGGGGGTGCTCCGCGTTGAGGACCTGAAGCTGGCCTTCGCCTCGGGCGCCGGCAACCAAATCATTCTGTTCGGCGCGCGCACCGGCCTCGACGGCATCGGCGGCGTGTCCGTCTTGGCGTCGGAGACCTTCGACGATGCGGGGGAGGACCGCCCGAGCCGCAAGAAGCTGCCGGCGGTGCAGGTGGGCGACCCGTTCACCGAGAAGGTGCTCATCGAGTGCTGCCTGGATCTCTATCGCGAGGACCTCGTCGTCGGCATTCAAGACCTGGGTGGGGCGGGACTGTCTTGTGCCACTTCGGAGTTGGCCGCTGCCGGCGACGGCGGGATGCATATCAACCTCGAGCAGGTGCCGATGCGCGCCGAGGGGATGACACCGGCCGAGGTGCTCTCCAGCGAGTCACAGGAGCGCATGTGCGCCGTTGTCACCCCCGAGAACGTCGACAAGTTCATGGCGGTCTGCCAGCGGTGGGATGTGCTGGCCACCGTGATTGGCGAAGTCACCGACGGTGAGCGCCTGGTCATCGACTGGCACGGTGAAACCGTCCTCGACGTGCCGCCGCGCACCGTCGCCCACCACGGCCCAGTTTACGAACGCCCGCTGGCGCGTCCGGCGTGGCAGGACGCCGTCGTCGCCGACACCAGCGGCTCGCTGCCGCGTCCGGCGACGCCCGAGGAACTGCGGGACACGACGCTGGCGATGATCGCCTCGCCGGCACTGTGCAGCCGTGCCTTCCTCACCGAGCAGTACGACCGCTACGTCCGCGGCAACACCGTGCTGGCCGAGCACGCCGATTCCGGCATGATTCGTATCGACGAAGAGACGGGCCGCGGCATCGCCCTGGCCACCGACGCGTCGGGCCGCTACACCTACCTCGACCCGTATCGCGGCGCACAGTTGGCGCTGGCCGAGGCATACCGCAACGTCATCGTCTCCGGTGCGACGCCGGTGGCCGTGACCAACTGTCTGAACTTCGGCTCACCTGAGGATCCGGCGGTGATGTGGCAGTTCAGCGAGGCTGTGCGTGGACTGGCCGACGGATGCGTGCAACTGGGCATCCCGGTCACCGGTGGCAATGTCAGCTTCTACAACCAGACCGGGGCGACGCCAATCCTCCCCACCCCGGTCGTTGGTGTGCTCGGTGTGATCGACGACGTCGGGCGCCGCATCCCGACCGGGTTCGGGACCGAGCCCGGCGAGACGCTGATCCTGCTCGGCGAGACGCGAGACGAGTTCGACGGCTCCATCTGGGCTCAGGTGAGCGCCGACCACCTCGGCGGGGTACCGCCCCAGGTCGACCTTGAGGCCGAGCGCCTACTCGGCGAGATCCTCGTCGCCGCGTCCCGCGACGGCCTGGTCTCGGCGGCGCACGACCTTTCCGAGGGCGGCCTGATTCAGGCTGTGATCGAGTCGGCGCTGGCCGGGGAGACCGGTTGCCGGATCATCCTGCCCGAAGGTGCCGATCCGTTCGTCTGGCTGTTCGCCGAGTCTGCCGGCCGAGTCCTCGTCGCGGTGCCGCGCACCGAGGAGTCCCGGTTCTGCGGGATGCTCGACGCCCGCTCGGTGCCATGGGCGCGGATCGGCGTCGTCGATCAGGGGGCCGACGACGTGAGCGTGCAGGACCAGTTCTCCCTACCGTTGGCACAGTTGCGCGAGGTGCACGGCGCCACCTTGCCGGCACTGTTCGGTGAGGGCTTGCACGCGGTCTGACACTCGCGCAGTTGTGAAGGAGAGCCATGGCCAACCCCTATGACCCGCAATCGGGCTACCCGGTGCCTTCGAACGGCGTGCCAGATCCGTACGGCGCCCATCAGTCCGGTGCCTATCCGCCGCCCTATCCGGGTGTGCCGCCCGTCGGCGGCTATGGCGTCCCGCCGGCGAGCAACATGGGCTGGGGGATCGCGGCTTGTGTGGTCGGCGGGATCTCGACGTTCAGTTGCTGCCTGGGCATCATCGCCCTCGTCTGCGGGGTCGTCGCGCTCGTCAAGGGCAGCTCGGTCGGGTCTGCCTGGGCGGTTGGTGATTTCGCCGGTGCCCAGCGCAATGCCGATGATGCGAAGAAGTTCGGCATGATCGGCACGATTGTCGGCGGCGTCATGGTCCTCCTCTCGATCATCATGTGGATCGCGTACTTCGCGTTCCTGGCGAGTACCGGTGCGACCTGACGGCGGGACCGGCGTTCTAGTACTCTCGCGACATTCTAGTACTCTCGCGACATTGCGATCGCCCCACTTGACCTGCACACAGGAGCACCACGATGACCAACCCCTATGACCCGAACGCCATTCCCGGCGGCCACCAACCCGGCTACGGCCAGCCGGACGCCGGTCAGCCCGGCTACGGTCAGCCGGACGCCGGTCAGCCCGGCTACGGTCAGCCGGATCCCGGTCCGGCGCCATATGGTCAGCCCGGCTACGGTGCGCCCGGTCAGGTGGCGCCCGGCTACGGTCCGCCCCCCGGGTACGGCGCGCCCGGGTATGGCGGTCAGGGCGGCTATCCATTCGCAGTAAAGCCGGACAACAACCTGGTGTGGGCGATCATCACCACCATCCTCTGCTGCCTTCCGCTCGGCATTGTCGCCATCGTCAAGTCCACCTCGGTGGACAAGCTATGGGCGGCCGGCGACTTTGCGGGGGCACAAGCTGCGGCGGATGAGGCGAAGCGGTGGTCGATGTGGGGCATGATCGCCGGCGCGGTCTGGACGATCCTGGTGGTGGTCGGCACCATCATCCTGTTCGCGGTGGGCATCATCGGAGCCGCATCGACGACGTCGAAGTACACCTACACCCCCAGTTACAGCTATACCCGCACGTACACCTATCCCACCTACTGACTCACCAGTACAAATGGACGAGCCGCTGACCATGGCGCCCGAGTCTGGCGCGGATCTGCGGCGTGCGCCCGACCGGACCGACCGTCTGATCGCGGTGGCCGAGCGATTCGGCAGGAATCGGCTGATCGGGCCGGTTGCGGTCGTCGTCGGCGTTGCCGCCGTGGGCACGGTGATCTGGTTCGGTGATCCCACGACGCCCGGCGGTCATCTGCCGACGTGCCCGACGAAGTCGTTGCTGGGCATTGTGTGCCCCGGGTGCGGGACGATGCGCATGGTGGATTCGCTGATGCATGGCGACTTCAGGGCTGCCGTGCACTACAACGCCGTCGGGCTGGTGGCGCTGTTCCTGTTGGCCTGGTCCTTCGTCGCGTACTGCGTCCGGCTGTGGTCAGGCCGACGCTGGCGGACGTGGCAGCACTGGCGGTACTCGGCGATGGTCATCCTGGTGGTTGTTGTCGCCTGGTTCGTCATCCGGAACATCCCGATTGCGCCGTTCACGGCGCTACGGGTCTAACCGGCGCGACCAGTAGTTTTCTTTCGCCCGAGTCCTCGCAAAATTTCGCCTCCAGGTGCAGAACCTTGGACAGTATGACCACCGTTGGTGCTAGGGACGACGAAATTGTGTAGCGGGTCGACGTGGGCAGATAGGACACCTCGCCAGCTCATCCTTGGCGCCGGGGGCGATCGTCCGCTTCGCGGAGATCGTTCTGCACGGCTGCGGTCGGCCTCGGCAGGGGCGCGTGGACGGGGACGTCGCCTGGCCGCACCCACGACACAGCGTATTACTCTGCGTTCGGTCTACACAGCAAGGCATTGTTCGTTGGTGTGGCCATCATGCCTGGACTCGGGGCCGTGGTCTCGCGACCGCCACCCTGTTCCTGGCGCGATCGGTCCGACCAAGCGCTGGCTTCTTGCTCCACGGAACTGAAACCTGTTCTAGTCTCGGATCATGACTCTTCGCGTCGTCGAATGGTCGACCGGCACTGTCGGTCGACACGCCATTGTTGGAATTGATGCCCATCCAGACTTGGAGTTGGTGGGCGTTTGGGTTTCTGACCCGGCCAAGGTCGGCAAGGATGCGGGTCGCCTCGCCGGCCTCGATCGTGATCTCGGCATTATCGCCACCAACGACCGTCAAGCGCTGCTCGATCTGAAGCCCGACGCGATCGTGCACACGGCGATGACCGACGACCGCATCTTCGAGGCGATCGCTGACCTCACCGCGTTCGTGCGGGCCGGGATCAACGTCGTGTCGTCGGGCCCGGTGCTGCTGCAGTATCCATTCGGCGTCGTGCCCGACTCGGTCACCGAGCCGATCGTCGAGGCGGCCAAGGCCGGTGGCGTCAGCCTGCACGTCAACGGCATTGACCCGGGCTTCGCCAACGATGTGCTGCCTTTGGCCATGACGAGCCTGTCGCGCCGCATCGACGAGGTGCGCTGCGCCGAGATCGCCGACTATTCGACCTACTACCAGCCGGTCGTCAACTCCCAGATCTTCGGCTTCGGCCAGCCGATGGACCAGACCCCGATGCTGCTGAACCCCGGCGTTCTGTCGATGGCCTGGGGTGCGGTGGTCCGCCAGATCGCCGCCGGGCTGGGGGTGACGCTCGACGAACCGCTGGTCGAACGGATCGAGCAGGTGGCCGCCGACCGCGACTACGACACCGTCTCAGGCAAAATTCCCAAAGGGACGCGGGGGGCGCTGCACTTTCAGGTGGTCGGACAGGTCGACGGCGTCGATCGCATCGTGCTCGAGCACTACACCCGCAACCACCCCGACCAGTGCCCCGACTGGCCCAAGCCGACCACCGGCGACGGCTGCTACCGCATCGACATCACCGGCGATCCGGTACTCAACGTCGAGTTCGGCCACCACGGCGAGCACGGCGACCACAATGTCTCCGGCATGGTCGTCACGGCCATGCGTCTGGTGAACGCCGTCCCGGCGGTCGTCGCGGCCGAGCCGGGTTTGGTCACCGCACTCGATCTGCCGCTGGTCACCGGAGCCGGCCTCGTCTCCGGACAGAATCGCTGAGATTTCCCCCCTCCTGACCTGCCGAGGGAATATTTCCCCCGATGGGTCACCCGGGGGTATTTTCTAGCAGGTCGCAAGTGAGAATTAGGAATTCCAGGCCATGACCGCAGCAGAATCAGCCGCGTGCCGGGCGGCGGTGCTCGCCATCGGGGACTGGATCGTCGACGAGCAGTCGCCGATGCCGACTCGCGCCGAGATCGCGGCGGCCGTCCGACTGACTGCGCGGACGCTGCCGCAGCTCGCGCCGGGAGCTTCGGTCGAGGTTCGGGTGCCACCGTTCGTCGCCGTGCAGTGCATCGCAGGGCCAAGCCACACGCGGGGGACGCCACCCAATGTCGTCGAGACCTCTCCGCGTATCTGGTTGCGTCTGGCGACCGGTGTCCTGACCTTTGATCAGGCCGTCGAAGCGGGGCAAATCGACGCCTCCGGGGCGCGGGCGGCCGACCTTGCGGACTACCTTCCGATCGTGCGTCTCACCCAACGATGACTCCGCCCTCGGTGCGGGAGCGTGCTAGGCGGCGACTGGTTCCTTCTTCGCGTCCACAGTCGTGCTGTGGCTGTTGCCGATCACACCCTTGAAGATTCGTTGATCGGCGCAATCGGCCCGTAGAATGGGGCTTGGCCCTCAACCTCGAGAATCCCGGAGCGACGCGTGACCGATCTGTCGATCCATTCGCCCAATAGCCTCCCCGACGCAGCTGCGGCCTCCCCGTGCGCGCGGACCAGTCCGGTCCCGATCGATCAACCAGACAACGAACCCCGCGAGGAGTGCGGTGTCTTCGGCGTCTGGGCCCCTGGTGAGGATGTGGCCAAGCTCAGCTACTACGGCCTCTACGCCTTGCAGCACCGCGGTCAAGAGGCGGCCGGGATCGCCGTCGGCGACGGCGCCCAAGTGATCGTCTTCAAAGATCTCGGCCTGGTGAGCCAGGTCTTCGACGAGCAGACGATGGCGTCGATGGTCGGCCATGTGGCGATCGGCCACTGCCGCTATTCGACGACGGGTAGCACGACCTGGGAGAACTCCCAGCCGATCTTTCGCACCACCCCGGCCGGCAGCGGCGTCGCACTCGGGCACAACGGCAACCTGGTGAACACCGCCGCGCTCGCGGCCCGGGCCCATGATCTCCGCCTCGACCGAAGCGGCGGAGCGACGTCGGATTCTGACATCGTCGGCGCGCTGCTCGCCCATGGCGCGGCCGACAAGACCCTTGAGCAGGCCGCCCTCGACCTGCTCCCGGATCTCGAGGGCGCGTTCTGCCTGACGTTCATGGACGAGAACACGCTGTACGCCGCCCGCGATCCGCACGGCATCCGGCCGCTGTCACTGGGCCGACTCGACCGTGGTTGGGTCGTCGCCTCGGAAACCGCAGCCTTCGACATCGTCGGCGCCTCTTTCGTGCGGGATATCGAACCTGGCGAACTGCTGGCCATCGATGCCGACGGGGTCCGCTCGACCCACTTCGCGGCGCCGACTCCCAAGGGCTGCATCTTCGAGTACGTCTACCTCGCGCGCCCCGACAGTGTCATCAACGGGCGCACGGTTCATTCCGCGCGAGTCGAGATCGGCCGCCGCCTGGCGCGTGAGCACCCCGTCGACGGTGACCTGGTCATCCCGGTACCAGAGTCGGGCACCCCGGCCGCGGTTGGCTACGCCCAGGAATCGGGAATCCCCTACGGGCAGGGCCTGATGAAGAACGCGTACGTGGGGCGGACATTCATCCAGCCGTCGCAGACGATCCGACAGTTGGGCATCCGCCTCAAACTCAACCCGCTGCGCGAGGTGATCCGCGGGAAGCGGCTCGTCGTCGTCGACGATTCCATCGTCCGGGGCAACACCCAGCGCGCCTTGATCCGCATGCTCCGCGAGGCCGGCGCCGCCGAGGTCCACGTGCGGATCGCCTCGTCGCCGGTGCGCTGGCCGTGCTTCTACGGCATCGACTTCGCCTCGCCGGCCGAGTTGATCGCCAACGGTATGGATGCCGACGAGCCGGAGGCCATGGTCGAGGGCGTGCGCCAGGCGATCGGTGCGGACTCGCTCGGATACATCTCGATCGATGAGATGGTCGCGGCGACCGAACAGCCGGGCTCGCAACTGTGCAAGGCCTGTTTCAACGGTCAGTACCCGATCGCGCTACCCACCGAGACCGCGGTGGGCAAGGCGGTCCTCGAGTCGCTGCGGGGCGCGCCGGGAGTCGATCCGCTCACCGTCGCCAATGACAACGTCAGCGCCGTGATGCGCCCCTGAGCAAGTCGGGTAGCGTAAACGACCGTCCCCGCTTTCTTCACCAGGAGTTCCGCCATGTCCACACGTGACTCGGCCCCGTTGCCCCCGCTGAACGCCTCCTACGCGGCGGCGGGTGTCGACATCGACGCCGGTGAGCGTGCGGTCGAATTGATCAAGCCGCACGCCAAGCGGGCCTCGCGACCGGAGGTGCTCGGCGGGATCGGCGGATTCGCCGGACTGTTCGCACTCAAGGGCGGCTACCGTGAGCCGCTGCTCGCCGCCTCCAGTGATGGTGTCGGAACCAAGCTGGCAGTCGCGCAGGCGATGGGGCGCCACGACACGGTTGGACGCGACCTCGTCGCCATGGTCGTCGACGACCTGGTCGTCTGCGGTGCCGAACCGCTGTTCCTGCAGGACTACATCGCTATCGGCAAGGTGGTGCCGGAGACCGTTGAGCAGATCGTCAAGGGGATCGCCGACGGCTGTGTCGATGCCGGGTGCGCCCTGCTGGGCGGCGAGACCGCCGAGCATCCCGGACTCATGGAGGATGGCCACTACGACATCTCCGCGACCGGGGTCGGTGTGGTGGAGGCCGATGCGGTGCTGTCGGCCGACCGAGTCCGCCCGGGTGACGTCGTCATCGCCATGGGTTCGTCGGGTCTGCATTCCAACGGCTATTCGTTGGCCCGGAAGGTCCTGCTGGACTGGGGCCACATGGATCTGCACGGGCATGTGGAAGAACTCGATCGCACGCTCGGGGACGAATTGCTGGAGCCGACGCGCATCTACGCGCGCGACTGCCTGGCACTTGTCGCCGAAGCCGATGTGCGTACCTTTGCCCACGTCACCGGAGGCGGACTCGCCGACAACCTATCGCGCGTACTGCCGCCGGGTGTCACCGCCGAGTTGGACCGGTCGAGCTGGTCGCCCGCGCCCATCTTCGCGCTGATCTCGCAGCGGGGCCGGGTCGAGCGTGACGAGATGGAGCGCACCTTCAACATGGGTGTCGGAATGGTCGCGATCGTCGCCCCCGAGGACACCGACCGCGCGCAGGCGGTATTGACTGCGCGCCACGTCGACAACTGGGTGCTGGGCACCATCAAATCCGGCGATCGCCACGGATCAGGGAAGACCGGTATCGCGAGCCTGGTTGGGGAGCATCCCCGCTTTTAGGTGATTGCGGGCGCTGAGGAGCCGGGGCCGTCCTCGCACGTGGTGGTACGTCTTGCCGCAGCGGTTCTGTCGGTGCCAAAAGTTGCCGCGACGGCCAATCCTCGCGGGCTGCACCTTAACAGCTACCTCGGTGACGGGTACGTCACCGCCACATTTATGCCGTGGCCCGAGCATGACAACGGGTTGGGTTTCCTCAACGGCGGTATCATCGCCACCCTGCTCGACTGCCACTCGGCCGCAGCCGTCCTGAATGAGGCCTCGCTGCAGGGATGGGCTGCTCCGCCGGGCGCTTTGCTCCCCTTTGTAACAGCCGGCATAGATGTCCGCTATCTGCGCCCCAGCCCGCTGGACAGTGCGGTCGAACTCCATGCCGTCGTCACCAAGTCCACCGAAGCTGAAATCGTCTGCGACGCCGAGCTGCGATACGACGACAAGACTCGCGCCACCGGTCACGCGGTCTGGAAACGCTGGCGATCTCGCTGATGCTCGTGTGCCCATTTGCGCCACTCGGCCGACGAGCGGTCTGCGTGCACCGCATCGGGCAGCCCGTCCACAGCGCAGATGGACCTCCGGACGGGATGGTCCGCGGTCAGCTCAGACGCTGGGCGTCAAGCGTGCTTCCATTCATCTTCGTCCGCCCAGCTGTCCGCCGGGTTCGGTTGGCGGGGATCTTCACCACCGGAAAGCTCGCGCTGCAGGCTGTCCAAGTCGGTTTGGGGTGAAGAGTATTTGAGTTGACGAGCAACCTTCGTCTGCTTGGCTTTTGCCCGGCCGCGGCCCATCTGGGACCCCCTCGCACACTGCCGGGGCGGCCACAATCCGCTGGTGGCGGCCCCGTGCTTCCGTAGGAATATCTGTCGTGAACCCTAGTCTAGCGCGAACCGTCACCGAATGGCGCCACCGGGCACCACAACGTGATTGCGTGGACAATCATTACCCCTTCCGGAGCCGGTCAATCGCTTCCCGGCCAGCCTGGGGATGGCCGTCGGCGACCACGGAATCCGGGTCGACGCGGGCGGCAACCGGCTCGCCATCAGTCGTCGCGGCCAGCTCAATCGTCTCGTTGACACCGCGCTTTACCAGCGCCAATGCGATCAGTCCGAGCTCGAAGTGGTCGATGACGCTGCCGATCCGGCCCACCGGCCGGCCGGCCGCGGTGAGCGGGTCGCCGGTCTGGGGTCGTGCGTCGGTGCTGCCGTCGAGATGAATCAGCACCAGATGACGTGGTGAGCGGCCCAGGTTGTGTACCCGCGCCACCGTCTCCTGGCCGCGATAGCAGCCCTTGTCGAGGTGGACTGCGCCCTGTTCCTCGCGCGACCCGATCCAGTGGACCTCGTGGGGGATGGTGCGGTCGTCGGTGTCGACGTGCACGAGTGGGCGTCGTGCGGCGATGCGGTGCGCGTGATAGGCCCATGAGCCGGCCGGGACGGCACCCGCGTCGACCAGGGAGTGCCAGCGCTGTTGCGCTTCGGACTCCGGGACCACGAGATCGACAACGGGCAGCGATCGGTCCTCGCCGATCGGCGGCATGATGCGCCAGAATCCCAGCGGTTCGTCGTCGTGGTGCAGTTCGGGCAGGTCGCCCGCATCGTAGACCGCGGCACCGGCGGGTATCTCGAGCAGCTCGGCGATCGCACCGGTGCGCGCGGTGCCGCCGACGAGAGTCAGCACGCACATGTCGGCGCGGGGCGCCGGGGCCGCCTTGGCCCAGAAGACCATCGAGGTGAGGAAGGCGGCGAGTTCGGCGCCGCGCGGGCCCGGGGTGTCGATCCAGGTGACCCCGTCGATGTCGGTGAGCACGAAATGCTCGACGATGCGCCCGTTCAGGTCGAGAGACAGGTTTTCGGCACTGTGCCGATCGGGCAGGTCGGAGATGAACTGGCTCGAAATCGTATGCAGCCACGAGAGTCGTTCCTCGCCTGACACCTCCAGCACGGCACGATCGGAACGGTCGACGATGATGGTGCTCGTTGTCGCGGCGCGCTGCTCGCCGAGCGGATCGCCATAGTGCCAGGCGACCTGCCGCGAGGCATCGTCATGCCCGTAGACACCGGCCGGCTCGGCGACCGCACCGGATGTGCTCGCATCGAGGTGACTGGTGAGGATGACCGATTGATTCACAACTCCCAGCGTACCGAGTGGGGCGCCTTCGTCCGGGGCCGACCGGGCGGCGCGGCTTCGTCGCAGAGGCGGAGCCGGGGCCGGGGCCCACGATAGCCTTGCGGCATGGTCACCACTGTCCTCTTCGACGTCCATCGGGGCCGCTGCGATCCGCAGCGGCCGCAGGTCTATGCCGACGACCTCTCGGTGGTGCGGGGCGACGGGGTCTTCGAGACGTTGCTGGTCCGCCACGGGGAAGCGTGCAACCTGGCGCGCCACCTGGCGCGGTTTCAGGCCGGGTCCGTCCGCATGGAGCTGCCGCGGCCGGTGATGGCCGCCTGGGACGAGACGATCAACGCGGCGGTCGCCGCATGGACGCTGGCCAACGGAGACATCGACGGTCTGATGCGCCTGGTCTACACCCGTGGCCGCGAGGCGGGGCCGGCCGGTTTGGATGCTCCGGACCGGACGACGGCGCTGGTGATGATTGTGGCGGTCGGGCCCGGCGCTGCCCGGGCTCGCGCCGACGGTGTCGAGGTGTGCCTGCTCGACCGTGGCTACGCCGTGGATTTCGCCGCGCGCGCGCCGTGGCAGTTGATCGGCGTCAAGACGCTGAGCTACGCGGCAAACATGGCCGCGCTGCGGCATGCCGCGGCCAACGGCTTCCACGACGTCGTCTACACGTCGTCGGACGGGCAGGTGCTGGAGGGGCCGCGGTCGAGCGTCGTCGTGCTGCGGGGCAGGACGATGCGCACGCCCCCCGCCGAGTCGGGGATTCTGCCAGGGACCACCGTGGCCGCGATCTTTGCGCTCGGGCGCCGGGAGGGGTGGGAGTGCGCCGATGGGCCGCTGACGCCCGACGACCTGCGGTCGGCTGATTCAGTGTGGCTGTGTTCGTCGGTGACGATCGCGGCGCGGATCACCCGGATCGACGACGCCGTCGTGTCGTTCGACGGTTCGGCCCGCCTCCATGCGGTGCAGTTCGCCGAACTGGCCGCGCGCGCGGTGGTCGGGGCTTAACCTCGGCGGTGGATTACTCGAGTGACGAGCGACACCCCGATCAGGGACCGGGGTCCCTTGTTTCAAGTGAATAGTGCGCAGTAGTTTTGACCGCGTCTACTAGCCTTCGTAGTAGTCAGCCCGTTTCAGCTCCAGCCCAGCAGATGAGGCAAACGCATGGATGTCGTCGACATATCCCGGTGGCAATTCGGTATCACCACCGTCTACCACTTCGTTCTCGTGCCGTTGACCATTGGGCTGGCCCCGATGATCGCGGTGATGCAGACCGTCTGGTACGTCACCGGCAACGAGGCTTGGCTGCGCGCGACCAAGTTCTTCGGCAAGCTCTTCCTGATCAACTTCGCGCTCGGCGTCGCCACCGGCATCGTCCAGGAATTCCAGTTCGGCATGAACTGGAGCGAGTACAGCCGTTTCGTCGCGGACGTGTTCGGTGCGCCGCTCGCGCTCGAGGGGCTCGTGGCCTTCTTCGCCGAGTCGACGTTCATCGGTCTGTGGATTTTCGGCTGGGGCCGGCTGAGTAAACGCGTCCACCTGATTTGCATCTGGATGGTGGCGTTCGGGGTAAACGCTTCGGCATACTTCATCCTCGCAGCGAATTCGTGGATGCAGCACCCCGTCGGCGTCGAGTGGGACACCACGCGCGGCCGGCCGGCCATGAACAACATCGTCGCGCTGCTGACCAACAACACGACCCTCGCGGCGTTCCCCCACGTGATCTCCGGAGCGCTGCTGACGGCGTCGACCTTCGTCGCGGCCATCGGCTGCTGGTGGATGGCGCGCGCATCGTGGCGCGCCCGTCAGCTACGGATTGCCGCCGAGACCAGCGGCGAGCGGGGCGAGTCCGCACAGGTCGAGACGACCACCGCACCGAGTCTCGTCGACGCGTCGCCCGAGCAACTCGACAAGGACGCGAAGGAGATGTGGCGCCCAGTCACCAGGTTCGCCCTATGGCTGACCATCGCCGCCGGCGTCGCGGTGATCATCAGTGGCGACTTCCAGGCGCAGATCATGTTCAAGCAGCAGCCGATGAAGATGGCGGCCGCCGAATCGCTGTGTGACACCGAACATCGGGCCGCCTTCTCGATCCTCTCGATCGGACGGCAGAACAACTGCGACAACATCACGCACGTGATCGCTGTACCGGGCATGCTGTCCTTCCTTGCCGACCACCGATTCGACACCGAGATCAGAGGGGTCAAGGACCTGCAGAAGGAATACGAGCAGAAGTTCAAGGACAACCCCGCCCACAAGGGCCAGAACTACGCGCCCAACCTCTTCGTCACCTACTGGTCGTTCCGCGCGATGATCACGTGGGCGCTGGGCTCGGTGCTCGTCGCGCTCGGCGGACTGTGGCTGACCCGCCGCGGCCGGGCGGTGACGTCCAAACGCTTCGGCTTCTTCGCGCTGCTGATGATCCCGACGCCGTTCCTGGCGAACTCGTCGGGCTGGATCTTCACCGAGATGGGCCGTCAGCCGTGGATCGTCGCACCGAACTGGGTCGATGACCGCGATCCGCTGCGCGTGTCCATGCTGGTACAACAGGGAGTCTCGAACAACTCGGCCAGCGTCGTGATGGGGTCGCTGATCGTGTTCACCCTGCTCTACGGCGCGCTCGGCGTCGTCTGGTTCGCGCTGCAACGCCGCTACATCCGGGAGGGCCCGGCCGCCCCGGGCCATGAAGAACAAGCACTCGAGAAGTCCGACGACGACAAGCAATTGTCGTTCGCCTACTGATCCGCCTACGGGAGAGACGAGACGATCATGGGATTGCCCGAATTCTGGTTCATTCTTATCGCGGTGTTGTTCACCGGCTACTTCGTGCTGGAGGGTTTCGACTTCGGCGTCGGCATGTTGATGGGTTTGATCGGCCGCCGCGACGACAATAAGCGGCGCGCCATCCTCAACACCATCGGCCCGGTGTGGGACGGCAATGAGGTGTGGCTGCTGACCGCCGGCGGCGCGATGTTCGCCGCGTTCGGCGGTTGGTACGCGACGATGTTCACCGCGTTCTACATCCCGCTGCTCATTATCCTCGTGGCACTGATCGTGCGGGTGTGCGCGATTGAATGGCGCGGCAAGATCAACGATTCGCAGTGGCGAACCGCCTGGGACTGGTGCATCGCGATCGGATCCTGGGTCCCGGCGCTGTTGTGGGGAGTGGCCTTCGCGAACGTCGTGCGCGGTCTGCCGATCGACGCCAGCGCGCAGTTCACCGGCACCTTCTGGGGTCTGCTCAACCCATACGCCCTGCTGGGCGGTGTGACGACGCTGCTCGTATTCCTCACCCACGGTGCGGTGTTCCTCTCGCTCAAGACTGCGGGCGAGCTGCGCGCGGAGTCGATGGTGTGGGCGTCACGGTTGTCGATCGTCATGACTGCGGTCGCGGCTGCTTTCCTGCTGTGGACACAGTTCGCCTACGGCAAGGGCTGGACCTGGGTGCCCGTCCTCGCCGCCGCTGTCGCGGCAATCGCCACGGTGGCGTTCACGTGGACCAAGCGGGAAGGGTGGGCATTCGGCGCCACCTCCATTGCGATCATTCTGACGATCGTGACCCTGTTCGGCTGCCTGTACCCCGCGGTGCTGCCGTCGACGACTAATCCGGCGTACAGCCTGACCATTGCGAACACCTCGTCGAGCCACTACACGCTGGTCATCATGACCTGGGCGGCGGCTCTGATCACCCCGATCGTCGTCATCTACCAGGGTTGGTCGTACTGGGTGTTCCGTGCGCGGATCTCCGCCGATGCGATCCCGCCGTCGGTCGGGCTGGCATCGTTGCGGGGGTGAGCGCCACCCCCGACGGCTCGACCCGGGATAGTCGGGCGCCCCTGGACCCACGACTGCTGAGGCTGTCGCCGGCGGCGCGGCGCTACCTCGGCGTGACCGTGGGGGCCGGGCTTCTGACCACGGTGTCGGTCGTCGTCGTCGCCTTCGCGGTCGCGTCGATTCTGTCGGAGTTGGTGACCGGCTCCACCGACTCGGTGCGCATTACCCACCTGCTGTTGCTGGTAGGCGGTTTCGCCGTACAGATCGCGACGACCTACGCCAGCCAGCGCTATGCGCAGCGCGCCGCCGCGTCGGTGATCGGCGAAGTCCGGAACGACGTCCTCGGTGTGCTGACCGACCCGGCGCGTACCGAGGCGCGACGGCTCGTGGCAGTGCGCGGGCGGGCCACAACGGTACTGTTGCGCGGCCTCGACGACCTCGGACCCTACCTGTCCGGCTATGTGCCGTCGCTAATCCTGGCGACCACGCTCACACCGATCGTGATCGCCGTGATCGCCGCCGTCGACCTCGTCTCGGCAGGCCTGATCGTGCTGACGATTCCACTGATCCCCATCTTCGGGATCCTGATCGGCTTGATGACCCGTGACCGGACTCAGGCGAAGCTCAACGCTACCGCCCGCCAGCAGTCGATGCTGCTTGATTTGATCGCCGGCATTCCGACGCTGCGCGCCGTGCACCGCGCGCAGGGCGCTGCCAAGCAGGTGGAGGAGTTGGGTACGTCGTGGCGCCGCTCGACGATGAGCACGCTGCGCGTTGCCTTCTTGTCCGGCGCATGGCTGGAACTGATGGCGACACTGTCGGTGGCACTTGTCGCGGTAAGCATCGGTCTGCGCCTCGTCTACGGCGAGATGTCGCTGTTCGCCGGGGTGCTCGCCCTGGTCCTCGCGCCCGAGGCATTCCGGCCGTTGCGCCAGGTCGGGGCCGCCTTCCACGACTCGGCCGACGGGGTGGCCGCGACCAACGATGCGTTCGCCCTGGTGGCTGATGCCCCTGCCGGTACCAATGGGAATGGTGACGGCAGCGCGGCGACGACCGCTCCGGTGGTGCTGAGCGGCGCTGAGATCACCTTCGCCGGTGTCGGCGTGCGGGCCCGCGACGGGTGGGCGCCGCGCGCCCTCGACGTCGTCTGCGTGCCCGGCACGATCACCGTGCTGACCGGGCCCAACGGATCGGGCAAGTCGACGGCGCTGGCAGCCCTGATGGGACTGGTCCGCCTCGACGCCGGCGTGATCGTCGTCGACGGTCACGAGCTTTCGTCGGCGCAGCGCACCGCGTGCCAGCCGCAGATGGCGTGGTTGCCGCAGCATCCGGCGATCGTGCCCGGCACAGTCGCCGACAACCTCGAGCTCTACGGTTCGCTCGATCCGATCGCATTGGCCGTTGCGGCCCGGGCAACCGGCTGGGATCGTGTGGCGCACGAGGTCGGCGGCGGCGCCGATGTCGGCGCAACGATGCTCGGCGAGGGTGGCGTCGGGTTGTCGGCCGGTCAGCGTCAGCGGTTGGCGCTGACCCGGACCCTGGCCCGCGACGTGCCCGTCCTCGTCCTCGACGAGCCGACCGCCCACCTGGACGTGAAGGCCCGGGAAAGAGTCGTCGCCGAGGTGGCGGCCCGGGCGCAGGCCGGGGCGACCGTGATCGTCGCCGCCCACCGTGCCGATTGGCTTGATAGCGCTGACCTGGTCGTCGACCTGGGTGCGGCGGTGTCCCGGTGACGGCGTGGACGAGGAGCGACCCGGTCTGGCGGGTGCTCGGTGCCCTCGACATTCGGCGCCGCGGGTTTGCGCTGTCGGTGGCGTACGGAGTCGGCGGCTCGCTGAGCGCGCTGGGATTGGCCGCACTGTCCGCATGGTTGATCACCCGCGCCTGGCAGCAGCCACCAATCTTGTCGCTGTCGGTGGCGATCACCGCTGTGCGCGCTCTGGGTATCACCCGTGGGCTGTTCCGCTACCTGGAGCGCGTGGCCAGCCACGACGTCGCCCTGCGCGCCATGGCGACTGCCCGGGAGAAGGTGTATCTGGCGCTGGTGAACGGCAACGCCGCCACAACTGTTTCGATTCGTCGCGGCGACCTGCTCGCGCGAACCGGCGCTGACATCGACGAAATCGGCGACGCCGTCGTCCGCGCGGTACTTCCCGCGGCAGTCGCCGCCGTCACCGGCGTCGTCGCGGTGACGATCATGGCATTCGTCTCGCCGGGCGCGGCGGCGGTCCTGGCCCTCGCGCTGCTCGTCGCCGGGGTCGCGGCCCCGGTGCTCGCGTCGCGCGGTGTCGCATCGGTCGCGTCGGCAGCGGTGCGCGGGCGCGCAGAGGTAGCCGAGTCGACGATGCTGTTGCTCGATCACGGTGCGGAGTTGACTGTGGCCGGCCGTCGAGCAGAGATTCTCGCCGATGTCTCGGCGGCGCAGGACCGGGTGGCCCGTGCCACCGATCGGGGTGCTCGACTGCAGGCGATGGCGGCCGCGGTGACGCCACTGGCCATGGGGCTGACCGTCGTGGCCGCCTGCCTGATCGGCATGTCACTGGCCGATGGCGGCACCCCGAGCCCGATGCGGTTGGGGGTGCTGATCCTGCTCGGCCTCTCCGCGTTTGATGCGATCACCCCGCTGGCCTCGGCTGGGGTCGCTTGGCAGCACAGTCGTGCTGCTGCGCGGCGAGTCCTCGATCTGGTTGGCGATCCGGCCGGGTGGGTAGCGGATTCGGCGGCGGCGGCCGACGTGCCGAGGCACCGCGGTCCGGTGGTCCTCTCGGCGGCGGACCTGGCGTGGGGCTGGCCAGGGGGGCCACCGCTCGGTGGCCCGCTGAACCGGTCTTTCGGGCCCGGTGACCGGGTTGCCGTCGTCGGCCCGAGCGGATCGGGCAAGTCGACCCTAATGTTGACGCTGGCGGGCCTTCTCGAGCCGCGGTCGGGCACGGTGTCGGCCCACGGGGCCGACGCGGCTGCCGTCGACCTCGCCGCGGCAACGCTGTACTGCGCCGAGGACGCCCACCTGTTCTCGGCGTCGTTGCGGGAGAATCTGCGCGTGGGCCGGGGTGATGCGACTCAGGACGAGTTGGTCGACGCACTGGGTGCGGTGGGCCTTGGTGAATGGCTCGCGGACCTGCCGGACGGGCTCGATACCCTGCTCGACGGCGGGACCGCAGCGGTGTCCGGTGGACAACGGCGGCGGATTCTGCTGGCCCGGGCACTGCTCAACGAGTCGCCGGTCGTGCTGCTCGACGAGCCGACCGAGCACCTAGATGCGGTGGACTCCGACGAGTTGCTGAACGCGGCGCTGGGCGGCTTGTTCGCGCCGGAGCGCACCGTGATCGTCGTGACGCATCACCTGCCGGCGGGCCTGGACGCCGACGTCGTGCTGTCGCCCCGCGCACCGGCCGCGTCAGCTTCGCATACCTCGCCGACTGGCACCTGACCCCCGCCGAGTGGGCGCCTCATTCCCGCCGAGTGGGCACCTGATTCCCGCCGAGTGGGCACCTGATTCCTGCCGAGTGGGCAGCTAGCCCGCATACCGGTCGAGCTTTGCCGACAATCGAGGAGTGAGCTCCCCGTCGACGAGTCGCTCTTCGACGTAGGCGAAGGACCCGTCCTCGGCGATGCCATAGAGGCGTTTGGCGCCATGTAGCTTGGGGGCGGTTGCCGAACTGACGAGTGCGTCGGTGGCCACTTCCCAGGCGGTCTGGCCGAGTGGCCGGCCATAAAGGAGTTCGATTGACCCCTCGGCGTGCGCCACGATCAGTTCGATGGAGTCATCCTCGCTTATCCGCCAGAAGCCGGACTCGCGGAACAGGGGAGCGATGAAGTCGCCCCGACTGTTGATCGTCCACGACCGCGTCTGCCAGTTGAGGAAATTCTGACCATCGTGACTCACGATGATCTGCTCGGCGTACCGAAGGTCGTCGCCGTCGTCGCCGAGGCCGTGTCCGACACCCTCACCGCGCCAGACTCCGACCATCGGAAGCAGCGCGAGCAGGCCCGAGTGCAGGTCGGCGCCCTCACGGAGGTTGGCTGTATCGCCGGGCAGCGGCAGATCGCCCCACGTCGGCAGATTGCGTGAACCAGTCGTCTCGGCGATCGAGGCCGCCTGGTCAATCGCCTCGTTGCCGGAACGGCTCACGACTCGTCGTTGATGAGGCGGTAGACGGCGTACAGGCCGAACCAGGTGATCAGGATCGAGCACAGGACCAGCAGTGCGGTGAAGAAGTGTTCCACGACGCTGAGTCTAACCGGTTGGAGTGGTGTTTGGGTCACCGGTGTGGCGGGGGTGGATGGTCGTCGCGATCACTGCGGTTGGGCAGCGATGACAGGCGGCTCCGCATGCGCAACTCTCCTTCCGGTACGCACCGTGCGACGCGATAGCCGACTACCTGACCGACCTGGGCGAGCACCGTCAGGTGGAGCTGCTCGCTCGGCAAGCGCAACTCCTGGACCCGACCGTGTCTGCACAGAAGCGCCGACCCTCGTCGGGTGTCTCTTCTCGAGACTGCCCGTGAATTGATGTCCAGGCACGGCTCGGCTGATCCCGACGCCGATTCTCGACGACTGCTCGCCCCACTTGGGGCGTCGTGATTTGCGGCGATCCATGGTTCAGCCGATCCCGCGGCCGACACCCGGGCACTGGTTCGGGTCCTGTCCGGCATTGCGTTGAGAGAGATCAGAAACCGCCGTGGCGGCCGGTGCCGTCGTGGAACCGGTTCGCGCCGGCGATGGTCTCGCCGCTGGCGATGGCGTCCAGACCACCGCGGAACTCGGCGCGCATACCGTCGTCTAAGGCGAGGCGAGGTCCCACTGTTGGTACGCACTTGCGCGGTCCGGCGAGCATGCACGTCTGGGGAAATGCGGCGATCTCGCGGGCAAGATCCTG
Source organism: Gordonia sp. UBA5067 (assembly GCF_002414845.1). Classification (GTDB taxonomy): domain Bacteria; phylum Actinomycetota; class Actinomycetes; order Mycobacteriales; family Mycobacteriaceae; genus Gordonia; species Gordonia defluvii. The sequence continues at coordinate 22,214 of NZ_DIAX01000065.1, forward strand.
TGCCGCCATCAACGCCTGACCCATCGCGAGCGCTTCGGCGGCGCCGACTGTGCGTCCGGTGAGACTCAAGTCGAGTGCTCGGCCCTGGCCGATGATGCGCGGCAGGCGCACAGTTCCACCGTCGATCAGCGGGACCCTGAAGCGCCGACAGAACACGCCGGTGATGGCATCATCGGCCAGCACCCGCAGATCGGCGAGTAACGCGAGTTCGAGCCCGCCGGCGACCGCGTAGCCTTCGATCGCGGCGATGAGCGGCTTGGTGAGATGCATTCGACTTGGGCCCATGGGTGCGTCGCCGTCCGGCGCGAGTCGGTTGACCCTCGCGCCTCTCTCGGCCACCGCGCTCAAATCGGCGCCAGCGCAGAACGTGCCGCCTGAGCCGGTGAGCACCGCTACCCGCGCCTCGTCGTCGGCTTCGAAAGTTCGGAACGCGTCGGCCAGGAGCCCGGCGGTTCGACGACAGGCCTATTCGACGGGAATGTGGTGCCCACTCGACGATTTCCAATGCCCACTCGGCGATTCGGTAGGCTCGGAACTGTCGACAATCGACACCGGACGAGGGGCGCCGTACCCGGCCCGCGACAAGACGGCGTAGTCGAGGTGCATTGTGGCGTGGTTGATCTTGGTCTTGTCCGGAGTCCTGGAAGCAGTCTGGGCAATAGCGCTGGGCCGCTCGGACGGATTCAGCCGTCTCGGTCCGACCGTGCTCTTCGGAACCGCGCTCGTCGTGTCGATGGCCGGACTTGCGTACGCGATGCGCAGTCTTCCGACCGGAACCAGCTACGCCGTGTGGGTCGGAATCGGTGCGGCGCTCACCGTCGCGTACGGAATGGTCAGTGGAACCGAGCCGGCTTCGGTGGCCCGGGTCGTGTTCATTCTCGGGATTGTCGGTTGTGTTGTGGGGCTCCAGCTCATCAGCTAGCCAGTGCCCAGTCGGTGGAGTTGAGGTGCCCAGTCGGTGGAGTTGAGGTGCCCA
>NZ_DIAX01000065.1:23349-23678 GCF_002414845.1 Gordonia sp. UBA5067
CCTGCTGGTGCGGGGCCCCGCCGTTGTTCCGGCTGCCTGGTGCTACTTGACCACCGTGATGGTGTTCGAGTGGACGCCCGGGCCTTCCGGCGTGACGATCACGTCGCCGTTGCCCAGCGAACTGAGCGCGCGAAGCGTCCAAGTGCCCGGCGCCGCGAAGAAGCGGAAGTCACCGGTACCGCTGGTGACGACCTCGGCGGTGAACTCACCGGTCGAGTCGAGCAGGCGCACGAAGGCACCGGGAACCGGCGCGCCGCTGCCATCGGTGACCTGCCCGGTCAGGACCGTCTCCTTCTCCACATCGACACCGGCCGGCAATTGCTGTCCCT
>NZ_DIAX01000065.1:23815-44938 GCF_002414845.1 Gordonia sp. UBA5067
TTCTTGACGTTCTTCTTGCCCAGCAGTTCGGTGAGGACAAACCAGGTGTGGCTCGAGCGCTCGCCGATGCGGCAATAGGCAATGGTGTCGATGCTGTCGTCGAAACCCTTGTCGGCGTACAGCGCGGTGAGCTCGTCGTCCGATTTGAAGGTGCCATCCTCATTCGCGGTGGTCGACCACGGGATGTTGATCGCGCCGGGCACGTGGCCGCGCTGCTGCGCCTGCTCCTGGGGAAGGTGGGCGGGCGCCGAGATCTTGCCGCTGAACTCGTCAGGGCTACGGACGTCGACCAGGTTCTTGATGCCGATGGCCGCGATGACCTCGTCGCGGAACGCGCGAATGCTGGTGTCGGCGGGCTTCGCGACATAGGTGGTTGCCGGGCGCGTGACGGTATCAGCGCTCAGCGGACGGCCATCGAGCTCCCACTTCTTGCGACCGCCGTCGATCAGCTTCACATTCTGGTGGCCGTAGATCTTGAAGTACCAGTAGGCGTAGGCCGCGAACCAGTTGTTGTTTCCGCCGTACAGGACGACGGTGTCGTCGTTGGCGATGCCGCGCTCGGAGAGGAGCTTTCCGAATTGCTCGGCGTTGAGGAAGTCGCGGCGCGGCGAATCCTGCAGGTCCTGCCTCCAGTCGAGCTTCACGGCGCCGGGGATGTGCCCGCCGTCATAGGCGGAGGTGTCTTCGTCGACCTCGACGAAGACGATCCCCTCGGTGTTGAGGTTCTGCTCAGCCCAATCGGCGCTGACCAGGACATCGTTGCGTGCCATGGTGGTTCCCTTTCACATGGTTGGAAATCAATGGGGGAGTGGAACGGGAGGTTCCGGGGTGATGACGGCCGTGTCGATCAAGCCCGAGAAGGGGCTTCGGGGAGCACGAGAGGTCTGGAGAAGAATCCGCTGCCGCCATCGTCAGGTGGTGGCGCGTGGGCGACCACCGGCTAGCGACAGCAACAGGCCGCGAAACGACAGAAGTCGATCGCGTAGCGGCGAGTGAGCATGAGCTCTCGGCCTGATTGCATGCCATCGACGATACAACAGCGCGCTGCGATGTTCAGAACTGGTCCGGGGCAACGGTCATCGCGGGAGCTGTTCCGCTGATGACGATGTCGCTGCCGGCGCTGTTGGCCGTGGTCGGCGGAATGCCCCACGGCAGTCTCGGGTACGGCACGCGGGCACTGAAGCGCGCCAGCACCGCCCGCTCGAACTCGGCGGGTACCGTGCCGTCGGCATGTTCCTCGGGCCCGAGATAGAAGCCGGTCGCGACGATGACGAGATCGCCCTCGACCACGGACAGATCGACGGTGACACTCACCTTGGCATGGGTGCCGGCGAACTCGTGCGCCGACGGCGGGTAGCGCCCGTCGGTACGCGGGCTCGGGCGACGCGGCGGCAGCGATACGGTGCCGGTGAGTAGCACCCCCGAGGTCCGTTCGAGAAGTCCGTCGCCGGGGCCGCCACCACCCGCCTTGTTCGTCGGCGCCGGGGTGTTGACGGCGAGGTCGGTGATGTCGAGCAGCCGGCCGAGGTTGACCGAATCGAGCTTCGCATAGGCATCGACGCCGGTGACCTCGATGGGACTTCCGCCGTGCCACCGGTCTGCCGTGCTGGCGCGCACCGACGCGGCGCGGATTCCGATCTCGGCGTAGCACCGGGTCGTGGCACAGGTCTGCGGCACGTCGCGCAGATCAGCCGGGCCGGCGATGGCCACACCGCGCGCAGTGATCACCAGACCGGGGAAGTCGCCGCGGCGGGCGTATGTCGAAAAGGGGAATCCGCCCAGCGTCACCTCCGGTTCGTAGGTGATCCGCGGCGATGCGAGCAGCGCCGTCGCCAACCTGCGCTCGCTGTGTGCCGCGCGCACCGTGTCGACTGTCACCAAGCCGCCGAACAAGGCGATGACCAGCACAGCGACGGCCGCGACGGCGAATCGTCGACGACGTGGAGAGTCAGCGATGTGAACTGCGGGTGTCATCAGCGTTATTCTTACATCCGACCCCGCTGCCGCCGTTGTCAGTGCGGGCGCCTTCGTCGGCGCCCGACCGCCGTCGCTGCCATTCTCGGCTCCGCGACCTGACATTAGATGCGGAGTGCATGATGGACATCTTGCTCCTGACCTCCCACCCAGATCCCGGTTCGGTCCTGCCCTCACTGGCACTGTTGGCGCACACCGTGCGGGATGCGCCGGCCGATGTGTCGGCGCTCCTCACCACCGAGTCTGCGCACGCGGTACTCGTCGACGCACGCACCGACCTGGCCGCTGCGCGCAATCTGTGCCGCCTGCTCGCCAGCACCGCGGCGGTTCCCGTGGTGGCCGTCCTCACCGAAGGCGGCCTGATCGCGGTCAACGCGGAGTGGAGCCTCGACGATTTTCTGCTGGCCGACACCGGGCCGGCGGAGCTCGACGCCAGGTTGCGGATGTTAACCGCGCGCCGCATCCCCCCGCGAGCGGAGGAGGCCGGGTCGACCCTGGTCCTCGGCGCCGTCTCCATCGACGAAGAGACGTACACCGCACGCCTGCGCGGCAAGCCGATGGATCTGACCTACAAAGAGTTCGAACTGCTCAAGTACCTCGTTGCGCACGTCGGGCGCGTGTTCACGCGAGCGCAACTGCTGCACGAAGTCTGGGGGTATGACTATTTCGGTGGCACCCGCACCGTCGACGTGCACGTGCGACGGTTGCGCGCCAAGCTTGGTCCCGACCACGAGGCGCTCATCGGCACGGTCCGCAACGTTGGCTACAAAGCGGTGCGCCCGGCGCGTGGCCGGGGTGCGGAGTCCGACGACGACCTCGGTGCTGATGAGATACTCGACGGACAGACTGCCGCACCGTAGCCGCGGTCGGGAAGGTCGAGGGTGACCCAGATCGTCGAGCCGCAGCAATTGTCCGACGAGGAGCAGCGGGCCGTTCGGGCGATGCTCACCGCAGCGCTCGTAGGCGATGGGGTAGAGGCCCTGGGGGAGGCGCCGGTTGCCCTTCTGGGCAGTTCGCGGCCCACCGTCTCGCACCTTCTGGCGGTCCAGGGGGGATCGCCGGTGGGCTACGCCTCGGTGCTGCCGGGACGCGACGGTGAGCCGGCCACGGTCGAGGCCGTCGTCGCCCCGGCGGAGCGGCGCCGCGGTATCGGTGCTGAACTGATCGCGCGGGCGCTCGAGTCCGGTGGTCCGGGTGCCACCGTGTGGGCGCACGGCGATCTGCCCGCGGCGCGGGCGGTGGCGACCAGACTTGGCCTGCACGCCCGGCGCGAGCTGCTTCAGCTGCGGCGCGGCCTCGGATCCGGCAACCCGCTACCACCGCTGACCGAGCGGGCCGACATCGCGCTGCGCACCTATGCCGGCGCCGCCGATGACGCGGAGATTCTGCGAGTCAACAATGCGGCCTTCGACTGGCACCCGGAACAGGGTGGCTGGTCTGCCGGGCAGCTTGCCGAGCAGACCGCGGCGGCCTGGTTCGACCCGGCGGGGCTGTTTCTGGCGTGGGAGCCGCGCGCGGCGGGTGCGGAGCAGCTACTCGGCTTCCACTGGACGAAGATCCACGGTCCCGGGCTCGGTGAGGTCTACATCGTCGGGGTCGACCCGTCTGCCCACGGCCGCGGACTGGGCCGCCACCTGACGCTGGCCGGACTGCACTACCTGGCAGATCGGGTTCCGGTGGTCAGCCTGTATGTCGAGGGAGACAACACCGCTGCCCTGCGCATGTATGAGAACCTGGGATTCGAGCGATTCCGGGCCGACGTCGCCTACGGCGGTTAGGTTGTGTCGATCAGTTGCTGCGGCGTCATACCGGTGGTCTGAAAGACGACGCGCCGGCCGATCAGCACAGCGTGATCGGCGAAACGCTCGTAGTAGCGCCCGAGAAGGGTCACGTCGACGGCGGCGGCGACGCCGTGCTTCCACTCGCGATCCATGAGAACCGAGAACAGATGTCGGTGCAGATCGTCCATCGCATCGTCGTCTTCTTCGAGTTGAAGTGCATGCTGGGGATCCTGCGATTCGAGCACTTCGCGGGCGGCATGGGCGAGTTTGACGGCCAGGCGACCCATTTCGGCGAAGTAGCCGTCGACTTCCTCGGGCAGCGCCTTGTTCGGATGCCGGCGCCGCGCGACCTTCGCGACGTGCAGGGCGAGCGCGCCCATGCGGTCGACGTTGGCCACGATCTGGAACCCGGTCACCGTGGCGCGCAGGTCGGCAGGCATGGGCGCCTGCTGGGCGAGGAGGGCGAACGCCCGCTTCTCGGCTTTGGCCGACAACTCGATCATCTGGTCGTGGTCGGTGATCACTTCCTCGGCGACCGGCAGGTTTGCCTGCAGGAGCGCCTGGGTGGCGCGGTCCATCGCATTGCCGGCCAATTCGCACATCTGGCCGAGCGTCCCGTTGAGCGCGGCTACCTGTTCCTGGTATGCGCTTTCCTTGTCGGACCGTTTCCGCATGGATTCACCCTACTGTGACCGCTGGTGCTGCCGGTCGACGCGTCCTATTCGCAGGTGGCGTCGCCGGCGTTGGTGACCGAGAGGTCGCTGGGCAGGTTCGCCTCGACGACGCGGGGCGGCAGTTGATCGGCGCTGATCGTCGTACCCGGAGTCGCGTAGGACTTCAGCGTCGACGAGGTCGTGTAATCGTCTCCGAGGATCAGTTCGACGCCCGACTTGACCGTCCGGTCGGATTGGATCTTCGCGCCCGGGAACATCCGTGCGACGGTGGCTGCCGCGTCGCGCTCACCGGGTCCGTAGCGGACGATTGTCGTGTCGACCTTCTCGCTCGAGTCCGCGATGCCGCGCACCTCGAATCCCTTCGGGGTCAGTTGCTCGCTGGCATGGGAGGCCAATCCCGAGGTGTTTGTGCCGTTGAGGATGCGGACGCCGACGTTCGACGGTGTCATCGCCAGCGCGTTGACCTTGCTCGGCGTCGACGGAGCCGGCGCGTGCTGATCGTTCTTGGCGTCGGCCTTGGTGGGTTTCGGCTTCGGCTTTTCGCCGGGCAGCGGCTCGTCGTTGATGATCGCGCTGAACAGTGCCTGGATGTCGTCGTTGCGCGGGATCTCGTTGTTCTGCCCGTCCTGGCTGGTACCCGAGGTCGGGATGGTGATGAAGGTGACGCGCCCGGCGTCGATGCCGCGCATCGAGTCCGCGAGGTTCAGCAGCGACTCGGTGTTCACATTGTCGACATAGGCGTTGCTGGTGAACGTGCGGGCCACCCGGTTGAGTTTGGCCGGGTTGGACAACACGTTGCTCGAGAGCGTTGAGCGCAGCAGCGAGGACATGAACAGTTGCTGGCGCTTGATCCGGCCGTAGTCGCCGTTGCCCTCGGTGGAGATCGTGCGGGCGCGGACATACTTGAGCGCCTTGCGGCCGTTGAGCTTCTGGCGGCCGGCCTTGGGTAACACGGTGCCGACTTCGTAGTCGTAGAGCGGAGTCGTCGAGCAGACCCACACGCCGCCGACGGTGTCGACGATCTTGCGGAAGGCGACGAAGTCCATGCCGATGAAGTGGTTGATGTTTAGGCCACTGATCTTTGTGATCGTCTTGACCAGGCATTTCGGCCCGCCTATCGCGTACACCGAGTTGAGTTTGACATCGTCGGTGGCGGGCACCCATTCGCCGGTATACGCACCCGTCTGATCGTTGAAGCCCTCGCATTCGGGGTGGTCGACGGCCAAGTCGCGCGGAAACGACACCGCGACGACACGACTGCGGTTCGCCGGGATGTTGATCAGGATGATGGTGTCCGAGCGGGACCCCTCGGTCTCGGCGGCATCGCCGGCGCCGAACTTCGAGTTCTTTCCCGCCCGCGTGTCCGTGCCGACGATGAGGTAGTTCTCGTCGCCGTACTGGTCCTGCTTGCCCTTGATGTTGTGGTCGTTGCCATCGATGGCTGAGACGGTGCGCCACGAGTTGTTGACCGAGCCGTTCATCGCCCAGGCCGTCCCCGTGCCCACGAGGGCGATGACGCAGGCCGCCGTCGCGGCAACGCGGCCGACGACGCGCGCATCACGGGCGAGGAGTTCACGACGGCTGCGGCCGGATCGCCCCTTCTTGACCACCATGTCGACCGGGTCGGGGGTGCGTTGCAGCGCCTGGTGGCGCGACTCGGTGCGGACGCGCCGGTTGGTGGCAGTGGCGGAGAGGTCGACCGGAGCGTTGCTGCGGCGGCGCACGACGGGGATGCGCTGGGTGACTTCGTCAGAGATCGGACCACCGTCGTCGACGGTCCGATAGACCGGTTGGCTCTGGTCCAACCATTGGGCCGTGGGGTGATCGGGGTGCGGTTGTGGCTGGCGCGGCGTCGCATCGAGCTGGTCCATCAGCTCGCGAACGGTGAGCCGGGACCGGGCGCGCACATAGCGATCCCGCATCGCGGGCTCGCGCAAGACGTTGGGATCCGGCTCAGCCGATCCGGCCGCACCAATCCATCCGTCGCCCGGGGGCTGCTGGCTCAACGGTTTTCCTTCACGTTCCTGGACGCACACGCGCCACATACCGGCTTTTCATGGTACCGACAGCACCTGAGAGCTTGCAGAGTCGCCGCCGGACTGTGACGCAAACCAAAGCGCCGCGTCACAGTGGCGTTATCGGACCGTGCCGGTCAGCCGCCCGAGTGCATCACGTCGGCGCCCCGCGGGACGGTGATGTCCTGTGGATCGTCGAGCCAGCCGTAGGGCAGCGACACCTTGCCCGGTGATCCCTGGCGGCCGCGCGGCCCGCCGGCGTCGACGGGAAACGGCACGTCGGGGTCGAGCTGCGCGATCAGACCAGCAAGCTCGGCGACGGTCGAGATCGCTGCGAAACTGCGCCGCAGGTCCCCGCCAACTGGGAATCCCATGAGGTACCAAGCCATGTGTTTGCGCAGGTCCCGAAGCCCGCGCTCTTCGCCGTGGTGTTCGGCGAGGAGAGTGGCGTGGCGGTGCATGATTGCGCCGACCTCGCCCAATCGCGGCGGGGTGGGGAGCGGTTCGCCGCGCAGGGCGGCCGCCAACTCGGCGAACAGCCACGGCCGTCCCAGGCACCCGCGGCCCACGACGACACCGTCGCAACCGGTGTGCGCCATCATTGCCACCGCGTCGTCGGCGCTGAAAATGTCACCGTTGCCCAGTACCGGGATCGTCGTCACGGCCGCCTTGAGCTCAGCGATCGAATCCCAATCCGCCTGGCCCGAATAGCGCTGCGCCGCGGTGCGCGCATGCAGGGCGATCGCCGCCACGCCGCCCTCTTCGGCGATTCGGCCGGTGTCCCGGAAGGTGAGGTGGTCGTCGTCGATGCCTTTGCGGAATTTTAGGGTGACGGGTACTCCGTACGGTTGCGCTGCGGTGACCATCGCGTCGACGATCCGGGCCAGTAAGGCGCGCTTATAGGGCAGGGCAGCACCGCCGCCGAGCTTGGTTACCTTGGGGACCGGGCAGCCCAGGTTCAGGTCGATGTGGTCGGCCCAGCCTTCGCCGGCGACGATCCGCACGGCCTCGCCCAGGTTGACCGGGTCCACGCCGTAGAGTTGCATGGAGCGGGGCGACTCGTCGTCGTCGAAACTCATCATGTGCAACGTCTTCTCGTTGCGCTCCACGATCGCCCGCGCGGTGATCATCTCGCAGACGTAGATGGCGTCAGCGCTGCCGAACTCGCGGCACAGGCGCCGATACGCCCGATTGGTGACCCCTGCCATCGGGGCCAAAACCACCGGCGGATCGACCCGAAAGGGGCCGATCCGCAGGGTGGAACTGTCGATGACGCCGGCGGTCAGGACGCCTGCTTCTCCCGCTTCGCCGCTTCGCGGGCCAGCGAACGATCGCGCATCTCCTCGAACCGGGTCGCGTCCTTGTCGAGCTGCTCGAGGAATGCCGAGAGCTCCTCGCGGGTCTTCTCGCCCTCGGGGCCGAAGTCGGTGCGACCGAACACATCCCATTTGCGCAGGACCGGCATGACAACTTCTTCGAGGTGCTGGCGCAGATCGTAGATGCCGTGCTTGGCCATCAGCACACCGTGCCGGCGGAAGTTCGGCATGCCCATACCCGGCATCTGGAAGTTGGTGACGATGTCGGTGACGGCCCGCAAGGTCTGGTCGGGGGAAAGATCCATCCCGGCGCCGCAGATGTTGCGGTAGAAGACCATGTGCAGGTTCTCGTCGGCGGCGATGCGCTGCAGCATGCGGTCGGCGATCGGATCGTCGCAGGCCTTGCCGGTGTTGCGGTGGCTGACGCGGGTGGCCAACTCTTGGAAGGTGACGTAGGCGACCGAGTGCAGCAGGCCGACCTCATCGAGGTCCCCGTACTCGTTGGTCAGGTCCTCCATGCGATCTGCCGCGACCAGTACCGGGTCATAGCCGTTGGTCATGTGGATCATTCGCGCCTCTTCGAGGGCGACGGGGTCGACGCCGCGCGTCACGACGAGGTAGTCGCGCATGGCGATGCCGTGACGGTTCTCCTCGGCGGTCCACCGGCCAACCCAATGCCCCCAGGCGGAGTCCATCGAGAAGTTGTCGGCGATGACGCGGTGGTAAGACGGCAGGTTGTCCTCGGTGAGGAGGTTGGTGATCATCGCGGCTTTGGCGACCTCGTCGAGCTGTGACTGCTCGGGGTCGTAGTCGGAACCGCCGAGCGCCGCATAGTTCCGGCCCTCGTCCCACGGAATGTAGTCGTGAGGATTCCAGTCGCGGGCCTGCTTGATGTGCCGGTTGACGTTGTCTTCGGCAACCGGAGCGAGTTCGCTTAGCAGCTCGAGCTGCGTGAGTACGCGTGCCATATTCTGGAACCTCCGAAGTGCTTTAGGGTCGGCCGAGCACTTGGCTCGGACATATTCGCCACCAAGCCTACGGCACGGCCAGCATCGACCCAAGTCACTCCGGGCAGGCGCGTTTGGCGCCTGCGCCGAGGCTATCGGCGGTCGAACATCTTCCCGACGGTGTCCATCCACTGCTGGGCGGGGGCGTCGATGGTGCCGAGCTCAGTGGCCTTCTGGCACCATTTCATTGCCGCCCGACCGAATAGCAGGGGGTTGTATACGTCTTCCTCACGGCTCCACAGGCCGGCGCCGGCGTAGGTGAGGATCGTGATGTTGGTCGCGGTGATGAGGGTTCCGTCCCCCGGATCCCGCATGGGGTTGTCCACCTCGAAGATCACCCGCGACGTCGACGGGTCGGTGACATGCCACAGCGACGGATACCCGGTCATATGGCTGCCGGGGAACGCATGCATAGTCTTGTTGACCCACGCGCGGATCGCTTCACGGCCCTTGAAGGTGCCCATGGCGTGCTCGACATAGTCGGCGTCCTCAGTGAATTGGTCGGCCCATTTGTCCCAATCGTGGGTCTGCGCGACCTCCGCGACAGTGGCCTGGAAGCCGGCGAACGCGCGGTCGAGTTCGGCGGCGGTGAAACGGGGGGTCACCTCGGTTGGCGGCATCGCTGCATCGTATCGGACAGCGCATACACTCCGAGGGGGCGAGATCGCGATATTTAGGCCGGGAGGGGCGCGCGTGTACCAGGTGGGCGATGAGATCGCGGGCTACCGGGTGGTCGGTGTGTTGGGCGCGGGCGGAATGGGCGAGGTTTACCAGGCCCAGCACCCGAGGCTGCCCCGTACCGATGCGGTAAAGGTGTTGCGGACGGCGCACCTTGCCGACGATGCGGTACGCCGCCGATTCGAACGAGAGGCGGACCTGATCGCCCCGATCGCACACCCCAACATCGTGCGAGTCTATGACCGGGGAGAGATCGGCGACCGGGGAGAGATCGGCGATTCGTTGTGGATCGCGATGGAGTGGGTGCCGGGCACCGACGTGGCGAAACTGTTGCGGAAACATCCCGGCGGGCTGAGCCGCGAGCAGGCCAGTGGGATCATCGCCGGTGTGGCGGCGGGACTGGACGCCGCGCATCGGCATGGGGTGACCCATCGGGACGTCAAGCCGGCGAACATCCTCATCACCCCCGGAGAGGCCGGCGCGGTCAAGCTGGGCGATTTCGGCATCGCTCGGGCGATTGAGGACGGCGGTGGTCTGACGGGGACCGGGATGGCAGTGGGGACGATGCGGTACGCCTCGCCCGAGCAGATCAGCGGTGGGGCCGTCGATGCGCGCAGTGATGTGTACTCGCTGGCGGCGACGACCTTCGAGCTGCTGACCGGAACACCGCCGTTCACCGCGGACAGCCTGAGCGGGGTGATGGCCGCACACATGTTCGCGCCGGTGCCGTCGGCGCACGAGCGCAATCGCGGATTGCCGTACGGAATCGACGCCGTGCTGGCCGTCGCCATGGCCAAAGACCCGGCTCAGCGGTATGGCAGCGCGGGTGAATTCGCGCGGGCGGTACTGTCGGCGCTGCATGAGGAGACCGGCGTGCGGACCCTCATCGGCGAATCGCCGCCGGAGATGTTGGGTGGCTCGCCACCGCGGGTGTTGGGTGGCTCGCCACCGGAGGTGTTGGGCGGCTCGCCACCGCGGGTGTTGGGTGGCTCGCCACCGGAGGTGTTGGGCGGCTCGCCACCGCGGGTGTTGGGTGGCTCGCCACCGAGTTGGCCGCCGGTGCCGAGCGGGCCCCACGGTCGGCGGCGCGGTTCACGCGGCCGCCGCATCGCGCTTGCCGGCGGCGCGCTGGTGGCCGCCGCGGTAGTGGGCGCGCTGACTGGGATGTGGCAGAACTCGGCCGCGGCGCTGGCGACCCCGGACCGGCCGGATACGACGATCACCAAGTACGCCGTCGACGTCGACTGGCAGCCGATCGACGGTGCCACCGAGTATGTGCTCAAGCGCGGCGAAACCGAGGTATACGTCGGGCCGGCCACCGCCTTCCGCGACCCGCTGCCGCTCCCGGGCGTCTACCAGTACTCGGTTTCGGCCCGCAGCCCCGGCGCACTCCCATCGCGCTTCTCGCTGAAGTCGAGCTCGGCGACGGTGTTTGCATCCTGGCGCCAGGCGCAGTGGATCGCCGACCTCTATCCCGACCTCGTGCCCGCATCCCCGTTGAGCACCAACGGCTTTGACCAGGTGGGCTGCTGGGCCAACGGGCCGGTCTATTTCGATCAGACCTCGCAGGAGACCATCACCTGCCAGAAGGTCGACGACATCACCGTCGACTTCGCGTTCACGATCTACGGCTTCCCCAACGATCCGCAGGGTCTTGCCGCCGCCAAACCGACACTCCTGCACCACACCGCGGGGCGTTCGTTCACCTCGGCGCAGGGTAATCGGGGGTCGGTCCATCGATACACGATGAACGACACCCGGTGCGCGGGAATCGATTTCGACGGCGAAAGGCGTGCGCTGACGGTGGTCGAGGTGTGCGTGGGCAAGGGAACCGTCGAGGATGCCGTGCGACTGGCGGAAAGGTTGCCGATGTGAGGAAGAGCCTTTCGTGGCGGACCGCTGCGGTGGCGGGTGCCGCGCTGGTGACGGCGCTCGTCGTGTACGCCGGCGTGCGCCTGCTGTCGCCGGGACCGTCGGCGCCGCCAGCGCCGTCGGCGTTACGCGCAACCGTCGGGGTGGGGCAGGTCAACGTGCAATGGCCACCCGTTGACCGGGCCGACACCTATGTCTTGTTGCGCGACGACCAGGTGGTCTACACCGGCCCGCAACCGCGCGGCGTCGACGCGACGGTCACCAAGGGCCGGCACACCTATCGGGTCCAGGCCAGCACCAACGGCGTTCCGTCACCGCTGAGTGAGCCGGTCGTCGTGACGGCCGGCGACGGGTGGGGGGTCGGCGCGCCGCTGGTCGCCATGCTGCCCAAGGTGCTGCCCGCGGCGCCGAAGGTTGACGGACCGTGGCGGGCGCTGCACTGTAACTGGCAGATCCGGCCCGGCCGCAATGAGTTGGGGCCGTCCGAACACGGGGCCGGGACGATTGGGATGCGGTACCGGCTCGTCTGCGGCGCCAACCTGACCGTGGCCCTGCACGCGATGTGGTTCTCGTCGAAGGATGCCGTCGACGGCTACCTGAGCCGGATCACCCGCGATTCGGAGGCATTGCGGTGGAACCACGGTTCCGGCTTCTGGTACACCGCCAAGAACGAGGGCTACCTCAAGTTCGACGACCCGAAGCTGGCGCTGATCGTGCTCGGGGTCGGGCGTACCGACCACAAGACGACCCGCGCAGACTTCCTCGACCTCGCCAACGAGCTGCCGATCTGACCAGGCGACTGACTAGCCCAGGTCGTCGAGCCAGGGTTGCACCGAGGCGTCCGACGGTGAGCGCCAGTCGCCCCGCGGCGAGAGTGAACCACCGGAGCCGACCTTGGGCCCGTTGGGCATGGCAGAGCGTTTGAACTGGTTGGCCATGAACCGGGTGAGGAACACGGTCAACCAGTGCCGGATCGTATCGTCGTCGTACGTGCCCGACCAGGCCTGCTGGGCCAGGAAGGCGATCTTGCGCGGCCGGTAGCCGAAGCGAGTCAGGTAGTAGAGGTAGAAGTCGTGCAGCTCGTAAGGCCCGACGGTGTCCTCGGTGCTCTGGATCGCACCGTCCGCGCCGGGAGGAATGAGCTCGGGCGAGATGACATCGTCGACGACCTCGCTCAGCACCGCAGCGGTCCGCGCATCGTGCAGTTCGGTGGTGATCATCCACCGGATGAGGTGGCGGATCAGGGTCTTCGGCACCGACCCGTTGACGTTGTAGTGCGACATCTGGTCGCCGACACCGTAGGTGCACCAGCCGAGGGCGAGCTCGGAGAGATCCCCGGTGCCCAGCACGAGCGCACCGTGCTCGTTCGCCAACCGGAACAGCAACGACGTTCGCTGCCCGGCCTGCACATTCTCGAACGTGGTGTCGTAGACCTCCGCGCCGGCCGCGACCGGGTGATCGAGGTCGGCGAGCATCTGGCGGCACGCGGGCCGGATGTCCGTCTCGGCTCCAGTCACCCCGAGCGAGCCCATGAGGTCCAGCGCCCGGCCCCGCGTCGCGTCGCCGGTGGCGAAGCCGGGCATCGTGTAGGCGAGGATATTGGTTCGCGGCAGACGCAGCCGGTCGAACGCGTCGACGGCCACGAGCAGAGCCAGGGTGGAGTCCAGACCGCCAGAAACGCCGATGACGATGCGCTCGATGCCGCTGGACCGTAGCCGCTGGGTCAGGCCCTGCACCTGGATATTGCCCACCTCGCGGCAGCGGGTGTCGCGGTCGGGTCCGGTGGGCGGCACAAAGGGGAACCGGGCCACGGTCCGGCGCAGCGGCGGATGGTCGCGCCGGGCACCGATGGTGACCGGGATACGGCGCACCATGCGGAGCCGATCGGCGTAGTCGCCGACCTGATCGCGCAGGCTGATCATCCGTGCCCGTTCCTGGCGCAGACGGTCTAGGTCGACGTCGGCGGTGATCGTTTGGCTGTGGGTGGCGAACGGGGTGGTGCGGGCCAGTAGGGTGCCGTTCTCGGTGATCAGGGCGTCACCGTCCCAGGCGAGGTCGGTGGTGGATTCACCGAACCCGGAGGCGACGTAGACGTGGGCCGCGACGTTGCGCGCCGAGGTGGCCGCGGACAGTTCGCGCCGGTACGACTCCTTGCCGATCGTGACCGGCGAGCCGGAGAGGTTGACCAGCACGGTCGCCCCGGCCAGCGCCGCCCACGTCGACGGGGGGATCGGCACCCAGCCGTCCTCACAAATCTCGACGTGCAGGACCAGTCCCGGCACGTCGTCGGCCTCGAACAGCAGGTCCGCGCCGAACGGGACCCGGCGCCCCAACACCGTCGCCTCGTCGACGGGGGCGTCGCGGGCGGCGGCGAACAGTCGCTGCTCGTAGAACTCGCGATAGTTCGGGAGATAGGACTTGGGCACGATGCCCAAGAGTTCGCCGTCGTGCAGTACGGCTGCGGTGTTGTACAAGCCGTCGCCGATGCGCAGCGGCACGCCGACACAGACGAGCGCGGAGCGCCCGGTCGTCGCCCCCCGCACAGCGTCCAGCGCCGTGAGTGCGGCGTCGAGGAGGGCGTCCTGCTGGACCAGGTCGTCGACGCTGTAGCCGGTCAGTCCGAGTTCGGGGAAGACGATGACCGCTGCGCCGTCGTCGGCCGCCGCCGTCAACAGGTCGACGGTCTGCCGGGCATTGGCAGCCGGATCGGCCAGATAGACCACGGGCACGGCGGCGCTGACCCGGACGAATCCGTGGCCGGCGATTGAGGCGGTGGACTTCGCGGTGCGGTTGGCGCTCACGTTTGCAGCGTAGTCGGGGGTGGGGCGGACAGTGTGGGATGCTTTGCTCCATGTCCGCGCATCCCGAATCGGTATCGCGGGCCGGCGTCGCGGTGGCAGTACCCGGATTGGCGCTGACCGCACACGGCATTGCCACCGGGTCGGCTCCCGGCTCGGCGGGAATCGTGTTGTGCGTCGCGCTCGGCGCAGCGTTGGCCGCGGTCGTCGCCCGGTCCGGGCAGCGGGTCTCCCCGATTCGCGCGGCGGTAGTGCTGGCCGTCGGTCAACTCTTCGGACACCCCGCCGCCGGTGTCGGCGACGTCGTTGGTGGGCACTCTGCGCATCTCACCGGCGTGCTGGCCTGGCATGCGGTGGCCGTTCCGGTCAGCGCCGCGCTGCTGGTCGTGGTGGCGCGGTGTGCTGCATTGATCACCGCGGTGCTGACCGTGCTCACCTCGGGTCCAGCCGCAGTGGCAGTCGGGGAGGCGCGCTTGTTCGGCGACGGGTGGCGGCCGGGACTCGCCGTCGCCGGTGCGGGGAGCGCTCCGCGCGCACCGCCGGTGCACCGGTAGCGACTGCCCGTTTCACCCGTTCCGCGTTGGAGCCGGTGCCCCGCCATCAACCATGGAGGACCAGCATTACCATGACAATCACTTCTGCCCGTTTAACCCGTACAGCTCTCGCCATTTCCGTCGCAGCCGGTCTTGCCCTCGTCCCGATCGTCGGGGCGGGAGTCGCCGATGCCCACGTCGTCGCCCGGACCGCCGGGATGGGCGCGAACGGGTTCGGAGTCGTCACCTTCATGGTGCCGAACGAATCGGATACTGCGGCCACGACCGGGTTCACCGTCGCATTTCCCGGCGTCAAGCACCTGCTGCCGGAGAGTAAGCCTGGTTGGGTATCCCAGGTGACGAAGAACGCCGATGGCGCGGTCACCGAAATCCGGTGGGCCGCAGCCCCGGGCACGCCGGGCATACCGGTAGACCAGTTCGCCGAGTTCAGTGTCGCCGGTGGGCCGTTCGCCGGCGAGGTGGTGCTGCCGGCCGTCCAGCGCTACGCAGACGGGACGACGGCGGCCTGGGATCAGCGGTCCACCGCCGGGGCTGACGAGCCGGAGCATCCGGCGCCGACAATCAACGCCGCACCGCCGGTTGCGGCCGCGGCAACCGATCACCCGGCCCGCTGGCTGGGTGGGCTGGGCCTGCTCGCCGGAGCCGCCGGGGTCGCCATCGGGGCGGCCGCGGCACGAGGCCGCAAGTCGGCTCCGAACGATGAGAATCGACTCGAAGAGGAGAATGGGCATGCGTAAACCAGTGCGCGCCACCGGTGTTGCCGGCTTGCTGTTGGTGCTTTTCGTTGTTGTCGCCGGCTCGGTGATGGGGAGCGGGGTCGCGGCGGCCCACTCGCGAATTCTCTCGTCGAACCCGGCCGACGGCGCAGCGGTGGCGGTGGCGCCGGCCGCGGTGGAGATCACCTTCAACGAACCGCTGCAGAGCGAGTTCGCCACGGCCAGCGTCGTCGGACCCGATCGGCACTTCTGGCATGCGGGTGATCCGGCGGTCAAGGGCAAAGTGCTCAGCGTTCCGCTGCGCCCCCTCGGGCCGGTCGGTGTCTACCAGGTGAACTTCCGCGTCACATCGGCCGATGGGCATCCGGTGACCGGCCAGCGGACGTTCCGGTTGACCGTGGCAGGTACCGGAACCCCGGGTGAGGCCGTCGACGAGTCGTCGGCCGGCGGGTCGCCGGTATGGCCGTTTCTCGTCGGCGCGGCGCTGATCCTGCTGGTCGCCGCCGGCGTCATCGCATGGTTCACCCGGGGCGGGGCGGGTGGCAAAGCGCGCCGAAGCTGATCCGGCGAGGTGGGTGGCCGGGCTGGGCACCCTGGTCGCGCTGGCCGTCGGCGCCGGCCTCGCGCTCGCTCTTGCCGGGGCGGCGGGGCCGCCGCCGTCGGTCTGGCTGCGGGCGGTGGCCCTGGGGGCCTCGGTGCTGTTGGTCGGCCTGGGCTCGATTGAACGGCTCGGTGTCGCGCCGTCGGCGCGGGTGATCGGCGTAAGCGCCGTCGTGTGGTTCATCGCCGCTGTCGGCATCGTCTGGCTGGGGACCGCTGAGCGTGCGGGGGTGTCGCCCGCACGCGTGACGGTGACGGAGTTCGCCGGTGCGTGGTCGGCGCATCCGGGGGAGTTGATCGGCGTGGGGTGCGCGCTTGCGGTGGTGTTGTGGGCGCTGGGCCGGCTGACCGCCCGAATCGATATGCCGCCGACGGTCGTGGCCGGCGCCGCCGGAGTCGGGCTCACCGCCGTCGCCGTGGGCGGTCATGCCGGCGTGACCGCCCTCGGCCCGGTCGTCGTGGGGGCACACACAATCGCCGCCGCATGGTGGTGCGGGACACTGGCAGCGCTGGCCGTGACGGTGCGCGGCCGGGCCGGGTGGGCGAGCGCACTGCCCCGCTTCTCGGCAACCGCGCTGTGGGCGGTGGTGCTACTGGTGGTCAGCGGCGTCGTCGCCGCGGTGGTGAACGTGGACGCTTTCGGCGGGCCGGGCCTATCGGTGTGGTGGACCAGCGGCTACGGCCGGGTGGTGTCGGCGAAGGCCCTCGCCCTACTCGGGCTGGCCGGTCTCGCCGCCGCCCATCGTCGACGCTGGGTCCCGCGGGCGCGGGCGCACCGCGTCGACGCGGGTGACTCCCTGCGCCATGCCGCCGTCGAGGTCGCGGTGATGGCGGTAGCGCTGGGGCTGGCGGCCGGGCTGGCCGGCACCGCGCCGGGTTAAGACCGGTCCTGCTCGTCCCAGGCCGAGTTGAGTTCGGCCAGGATCTGCGTGGCGAAGCCGAGACCGCCGAGGTGGGATTCGTCCGGCATCTCGATGAGCTTGGCGTTGGGCAGCAGCGAAACCATGTATTCGCCGTGCGCGTACGGAATGATGTGGTCCTTGTCGCCGTGCCACCAGCGGACCGGCGTGGTGACGTCGGCCACCCGGAAACCCCAATCGCGGGCGAACACAATGGCGTCGGCGAAGGGTGCCTCCATCCGCCGCGACCCGCCGTGGAGCAAGTCGTCGAGGAACATGGCACGAAACTCGGGGCGCGCCAGCAATTCCCGGTCGCCCTGTGGCGATAGCCGCCCGTACAGCCTGATCGCCGGCTCGGCCACCGGACGCGAGACCGACAGTAATGTGCNNCCCCCCCCCGCCCCTCCCCTCGCCTCCCCCCCCCCGCCGCGCCCCGCCGTGGAGCAAGTCGTCGAGGAACATGGCACGAAACTCGGGGCGCGCCAGCAATTCCCGGTCGCCCTGTGGCGATAGCCGCCCGTACAGCCTGATCGCCGGCTCGGCCACCGGACGCGAGACCGACAGTAATGTGCTGAGGGCCTTGCCGATGGGCGCGCCGGCGACTTGCAGCAGTGGTGCCGTCGCCTTCGCGATCTCCACGGCTCCGCCGCTGATCGCCTCTGGCCCGACCGCCGGTGCGACACCGCCCATCACCCCGACCACCTTGACGCGCTCGGGAGCGGCGTACGCGGTGGCGAGACTGTAGGGTCCGCCGCCGGACAGCCCGATGACGCCGAAATCCTCGATATCCAAAGCGTTGGCCAGGGTGAGTAGGTCGCTGGTGAACTCGAGGACGTTGGCATAGCGGTAGGGCGTCGACGATCCGACGCCCGGCCGGTCCAGGCCGATGATGCACATTTCATGGTCGACGGCGAGTTGACGCGCCTCCGGCGGGATCTGGCGGCGTGCGCCGGGGGTGCCGTGCAGCCAGAAGTAGGGCCGCGCGGTGAGCTTGCCGAACTGTGCGAAGCCGAGGCGGCGCCGGTCGCCCACGGCGACCGAGCCTTCCAATTTGGGGCGGTCAATCTCGAACACGCTCTAGAGCATGGCACACGATTGCACCGATGGTTGCGGTAGCCGGCGACATCTCGCCAAGGTCATTCCGGCGTTGGGTACACTACGAACCTGTTGCCGCCGGGATACCCTGCCGGCACGCCCGCCCCTTTAGCTCAGTTGGTAGAGCTACGGACTTTTAATCCGCAGGTCCTCGGTTCGAGCCCGAGAGGGGGCACCGCAGGATACCCGTGGATTGCGCATCGATTCGGGCAACTCGGGCGCCCGCGACGAAGACGCTGCGCCGCGCGCATACTGGCTGCAGTGAACGCCCTGACCACCCCCCTCACACTGGAGACTGCACTCGCGTCGTGGCGGGCCGATCCGGTGACACTGGTGTTGATCGTGCTGGTACTGGTCGGCTACGGCATCGTGTGGCGCCGATCGCCGCTGCCGGCCTATCGCGCGGTGCTGTTCGGGGTGGTCGGTTGCGGGGTGTGGCTCGTCGCGTCGTGCGGGTTCGTCGGGGTGTACAGCGATGTCCTGTTCTGGGTGCGGGCGCTGCAGTTCGTGCTGATCCTGATGGTCGCGCCGTTCGGCCTGGCCCTGGGTATGCCGCTGACCGCGCTGCGCGATGCCGTGGGTGCTACCGGGCGGGCCCGATTCGGCACCGTCGCGCGGAGCCGCATCGCCCACCTGTTGGCGTCCCCGGCGACGTCTTCGATGGCCCTGCTCGCGGTGCCGTGGCTGATCTACCTGTCCGGGTGGTATCGCGCGTTGCTGGTGAGTTCGGTCGTCGACGTGCTCACCCGAATCCTGTTGGTGGCCATTGGTTTCGGCTACTTCTACGCGCGGCTTCAACTCGACCCGGTGCCGCACCGCTACCCGCAGGGCGTGACCTTGTTCGCGTCGCTCGCCGAAACCCTTGGCGACGGCGTGCTCGGCGTGATCCTGTGGCAGGGACCGCTGATCGCCGCAGACTTCTACGCCGCGCTCGGCCGTGACTGGGGGCCGTCCATCCGCACCGACCAGACCGTTGGTGCGGGCGTCTTCTGGATCCTGGGCGACGTCGTCGGACTGCCGTTCCTCCTGGTTGTCTTCGGCCGGCTTCGGGCGCAGGAACGAGTGCGGGAGGAGCAGGTGGATGCCCAGATCGAGCAGACCCCGCCGGGTTCGGCGGCTGCCGAGGCCGATGATCTGGTCCGGCAGGGGCTCTGGTGGCAGACCGATCCGCAAATACGTGAGAGGTTCCGATGACGCCGCCGGCAGACGGGTTCGCGTAGACTCGTGCGGCCCGCACATCCCCGATCAGCCGAGGTGGCCCCATGAAGCATCGACCTTCGCTTATGGCCCGGCTGATGGTCGGCGCGCTCGCCGGCGCACTCGTCCCGGCGGCACTTGCCACCGCTGCGGCCACGACGGCGTCGGCCGCCCCGGGCGGTGACACCGTCACCGTCGACTCGAGCCGGTATGCGACGCCGGGTGGGCACGGAAACTTCCGCTGGCGGTATTCCTCGGCGAAGTCGAGTCTGTGCGGGATCTACCCCACGGATCGCACCTACACGGTGCGGTGCGCCGCGAAGGTCCCGTCGTCGGGTGCGTCGGAATCCTCGAAGTACGACGCCGTCGAAATCGGCCCCGGCGGCGCGCGGCGGACCACGACCGGCGGTGAGACCTACGGCGGCGCCAAACGGCTGTATCCCAACCACACGATCTCCGTCGTCGGGATCACATGCACGGCACGCAAGCACGCGACGGTGACCTGCACGACGCCGACGGGATCGTTCCAGATCGTCGGCGGAGTGGCCAAGCGCCCATAGGCAGGCGATAGTCCGCTGCGGGTTACCGGCGCAGCGCAGCCAGCCGGTCGGCCGCCTGCGCAAGGGTGTCGTCGTGCTTCGCGAAGGCGAATCGCACCAGGTGCCGCCAGGGTGCGGCATCATCGGCAAAGGCGCTGACGGGGATGGCGGCCACCCCGATCCGGGCGGGCATCTCCCGGCAGAAGCGGGCGGCGTCGTCGAAGCCCAGCGGGCGTGGATCTGCGCACACGAAGTAGGTGGCCTCGCTGCGGTGCACCCCGAAACCGGCGCCGGCCAACGCCGACGACAAGAGGTCGCGTTTGCGCTGCAAGGCAGCAGCTGATTCGTCGACCCAGTCCAGCTCCTCAGCGAGTGCCAGCGCGACGGCGGGTTGCAGCGGGCCGCTGCCGACGTAGGACATGAACTGCTTGGCCGCCCGGACACCGTCGACGAGCGACTTCGGTCCCGACACCCAGCCGACCTTCCAGCCGGTGCAGTTGAACGTCTTCGCCGCACTGGAGATCCGCAGGGTTCGTTCGCGCATGCCCGGCAGCGTGGCGATCGAGCGGTTTTCGCGGCCGTCGAAGAGGAGGTGTTCGTACACCTCGTCGGAGATGGCGATGACGTCATGGGCGACGCAGAGTTCGGCGATGGCGGCCAAGTCGTCGTCGGGCAACACCGTGCCGGTCGGATTATGCGGCGAGTTGACGATGATCGCGGCCGTCATCGGTCCGATGGCCTCGGCCAGTCGTGGCCGGTCGAGGCGGAAACCGTCGCCGTCGGGCACCATCGGTACCGTGCGCCGGGTGGCGCCCGCCATGGCGACGGTCGCCGCGTAGGAGTCGTAGTACGGCTCGATCAGCACGACCTGCTCGCCCGGCTCGACCAGCCCGACGACGGCGCCGGCGATGGCCTCGGTTGCGCCGACGGTGACCAGGACCTCGGTGTCGGGGTCGTAGCGCAGGCCGTAGCGGTGGGCCTGGTGCTCGGCGACCGCGTGGCGAAGCGCGGGGACGCCCATGCCCGGTGGGTATTGATTGCGGCCGTCGGCGATGGCTTGCCGGGCCGCCGCCAGCATGCTCGCCGGGCCATCGGCGTCGGGGAACCCCTGACCGAGGTTGATCGCATTGTGCCTGGTCGCAAGTGCTGACATCTCGGCAAAGATGGTTTCGCCGAACGGGCGGAGGCGTGCCACGGTCATGGTCTACAGTGGCACAGACCAGGCGATTTGTGTTTGTCGGATCGCGTGACATAAGCTGATCCGGCTCCCCACGGAGAACACCGGCCCCCTTCGTCTAGCGGCCTAGGACGCCGCCCTTTCAAGGCGGTAGCGCGGGTTCGAATCCCGTAGGGGGTACGCATGAGGTGAAAGCCTCAAGCACAAGGCCCTGTGGCGCAGTTGGTTAGC
>NZ_DIAX01000065.1:45202-45614 GCF_002414845.1 Gordonia sp. UBA5067
CGGCGGGCCCTCCTGTGTTGTGGCGCCTGGCGCCTATCGGGCGGTCAACGCGGCCCGTTCATGATGGTGGAGATCTCGGCCGCGTCGAACTCGTTGGGGACGCCCCACTTGGCCTCGTACCCGTAGACCTTGCGGAGCGTGGTGGCGGATTCGTGGCCGTTCAGGATGTCGAGATCGTCGGTGGTGATCAGCCCGGGATGGGCGACGCCGCAGGCCTCGGACACCTTCAGCAGATCGCGGCGGAGGGTTCGGATGTAGTTCGCCGCACGGTCGGCCTTGGTGAGTGGTTCGAGGCCGTGTGCCAGCCACTTGTCCTGGGTGGCAATGCCGGTCGGACATTTGCCGGTATGGCACTTCTGTGCCTGGACACAGCCGATGGACATCATCACCTCGCGGGCGACGTTGACCATGT
>NZ_DIAX01000065.1:45786-45981 GCF_002414845.1 Gordonia sp. UBA5067
GACGTTGACCATGTCGCAGCCGAGCGCGAAGGCGACCACCGCGTTGTCGGGCAGGCCCAGCTTGCCCGATCCGATGAACACCACGTGGTCGGCGATCCCGGCCTCGGCGAACTGTGCGTAGACGCGCGAGAATCCGATGCGGAACGGCAGCGAGACCGACTCGCTGAAGATCAGCGGTGCCGCGCCGGTGCCGCC
>NZ_DIAX01000065.1:46099-64056 GCF_002414845.1 Gordonia sp. UBA5067
GCCGCGCCGGTGCCGCCTTCGCCGCCATCGATCGTCACGAAGTCGACACCGCGCTCGGTGGTGCTCATCAGATCGACGAGTTCGGACCAGAAGTCGAGGTTGCCCACCGCCGACTTGATACCGACCGGCACGCCGGTCTCACTCGCCAGCAGTTCGACCCAGTCCAGCAGTGAGTCGGCGCTGTCGAACTCGGTGTGACGGGACGGGCTTGCGCAGTCCACTCCCGCTGGGATGCCGCGGATCGCGGCGATCTCCGGAGTCACCTTCGCGCCGGGCAGTAGCCCGCCCAGGCCGGGCTTGGCGCCCTGGCTGAGCTTGATCTCAATCGCCTTGACCGGGTTGGAATCGACGATGTCGATGAGTTTGGTCAGATCGAACCGGCCGTTCTCGTCGCGGCAGCCGAAGTAGGAGGTGCCGATCTGCAGGGTCAGGTCCGCGCCGTGCCGATGGTGGTCGGAAATTCCGCCCTCGCCGGTGTTGTGCATGGCGCCCGCTTTGGCCGCCCCCCGATTGACGGCTTCGATCGCGGCCGCGGACAGCGACCCGAAACTCATTGCGGAAACGTTGACGACCGATGCGGGGCGGAAGGCACCGCGCCGCTCCCGATGGCCGCCGAGTACCTTGGCCGCCGGCACATTGTCACCCCGACCGCGGTTGGCCTTGGTGGCCGGCGCGATGTCGGAGAAGGTGCGGTGCTTGATGATTGGATAGCCCTGGGTGAACTCGGTGTCGTTGTCGGCGCCAAAGCCGAAGTAGTTGTTCTGGAGTTTCGACGACGCGTAGATCCAGCGCCGCTGGTTCCGGCTGAAGGGTCGTTCCTCATCATTGCTGCTGACGATGTACTGGCGCAGTTCCGGCCCAACCGCCTCGAGTGCGTACCGCGCGTGCCCGACGACGGGGAAGTTCCGCAGAATGGCGTGCCGCTTCTGCAGGAGGTCGTAGGCGGCCAGGCCGGCCACGCCGACAACCGGGATTATCGGTAGTGCTCGTTTCCACAAGGACGTCATTCTCGGCGCGCCTTCCGTTGTGCTCAGTGGGCTATCGCCATCAGCGTGCGCCGATCACCCAAGCATCGACTGTCGCCGTGGTGAACGCCAGTCAGCGCTTAGGTGAAGCCATGACAAAACCTGTTCAGTCGCGCTGCGGAGATCGGCCCCTCCGCGAGCCGCCGGCGTGATTATCACGTCGATGGTCCGCTACGGGGCGGATCTCCGCAGCCTGGCCGACCGTTCAGTGACCCCGGTCGATCCACTCCTGGCGATGGGGGGCTTCGGCGCCGATGGTGGTCGAATCGCCGTGGCCGGTGTGGACGACCGTCTCCGGCGGCAGGGACAGGAGTTTCGCGGTGATCGAGTCGACGATGTCGTCGAAGTTGGAGAAGCTGCGCCCGGTTGCGCCCGGCCCGCCGTGGAACAGGGTGTCGCCGGAGAACAGCACACTCAACCCGGGCGCGTACAGCACCGTCGAGCCGGGGGAGTGACCCGGGGTGTTGATTGCGCGCAGCACGGTGCCGCCGATGGCGATTTCCTGTCCGTCGGCCAAATCGTCATGGGTGACGCCGGGATGGGTCTGCTCCCACAGCATGTCGTCGCCGCGGTTCAGCAGGATCGGTGCGCCGGTGGCAGCGGCCAATTCTGGGGCGACGGTCACGTGGTCGTTGTGGCCGTGGGTCAGCACGATCGCTTTGACAGTGCGCCCGCCGACCGCGTCGAGGATTGGCTGGGCCGTATGCGCGGCATCGATGATGACGCACTCGTCGTCATCGCCCACG
Source organism: Gordonia sp. UBA5067 (assembly GCF_002414845.1). Taxonomy (GTDB): domain Bacteria; phylum Actinomycetota; class Actinomycetes; order Mycobacteriales; family Mycobacteriaceae; genus Gordonia; species Gordonia defluvii. Next base: position 47,871 of record NZ_DIAX01000065.1, read on the forward strand.
ACCCAGATGTTGTTGTCGACGTCCCAGTTCCCGCCGTCAAGACTGAAGGTTCCCGACGTGATGACGTGATCGATCCGCAGGCTCATCAGAGGACCACCACCGAGCGCAGTACCGTGCCCGCTTCCATTGCCGAGAACGCGGCCTCCACGTCCTCGATGCCGACCTTCTCGCTGACGAACTTGTCCAGCGGCAACCGGCCTTGCTCGTAGAGGTCGATGAGCATGGGGAAGTCGCGCTCGGGCAGGCAGTCGCCGTACCACGACGATTTCAGTGCACCGCCGCGGGAGAAGAAGTCGATCAGCGGCATTTCCAGCTGCATCTCCGGTGTCGGCACTCCGACGAGTACGACGACGCCCGCCAGATCGCGCGCGTAGAAGGCCTGCCGGTACGTCTCGGGCCGACCGACCGCGTCGATGACGACGTCCGCCCCGTTTCCGTCGGTGAGGTCCTGCACCGCGGTGACCACATCGCCGACCTGTGAACCATCGATCGTGTGCGTGGCGCCGAGTTCGCGCGCCCACTCCAGTTTTGCCGGGTCGCGGTCGATGGCGATGATCGTCGTCGCGCCGGCCAGCTTGGCCCCGGCGATCGCGGCGTCGCCGACACCACCACAGCCGATGACGGCCACCGAGTCGCCGCGGCCGACGCCACCGGTGTTCACCGCGGCGCCGAGGCCCGCCATCACGCCGCAGCCGAGCAGGCCGGCGACGGCCGGATCGGTGTCGGGGTTGACCTTGGTGCACTGCAGTTCGTGGACCAGTGTCTTCTCGGCGAAGGCGCCGATCCCCAGTGCCGGGGTGAGCTCGGTGCCGTCGGTCAGCGTCATCGGGGTGCTGGCGTTGAAAGTGTTGAAGCAGTACCACGGGCGCCCGCGCTTGCAGGCGCGGCATTCGCCGCAGACCGCGCGCCAGTTGAGGATGACGAAGTCGCCGACTTCTACGTGGCTGACGTCGGTACCCACCGCTTCGATGACGCCGGCGGCCTCATGGCCGAGCAGGAAGGGGTACTCGTCGTTGATCCCGCCCTCGCGGTAGGCGAGGTCGGTGTGGCAGACCCCGCACGCCTGGACGGTGACGACCACATCGCGTGGTCCGGGATCGGGGATGACGACGTCGACGACCTCGGTCGGGGCCTTCTTGGAACGGGCGATGACACCTGTGACTGTTTGCGACATGCCCCCAGAGTAGACAGCTGTCCAGGTGCTAGTACTGGTTAGGTGAATGTTTCTCGTGAGGTGGCGCACGAACGTCTGTCGAGGTGGCCGCGGCGGGCGGTCGAGGACCCGGGCGACTTGCGTGAGTCGGCGGTAGCGTTGACCGTGGTGCGGCGCGGCGACTCGCAGGGGATCTGGATCCTTCGGCGGCCACCGACGATGCGCAACCATCCGAACCAGTTCGCGCTGCCGGGTGGGCGGATCGACGACGGGGAGTCCGCGGTCGAGGCGGCCCTGCGCGAGCTCCACGAGGAGACCGGCATCGTCGCGTCCGTGCCGGATGTGGCGGGAGTCCTCGACGACTACCCGACGCGGTCGGGCTACCTCATCACGCCGGTGGTGTGCTGGCTCGACGACGATCCGCCGTTGATCCCGAATCCGGCCGAGGTCGCGCAGAGCTATTTCGTCCCGTTCGAGGACCTGCTGCGGACGCCGCGGTTCCTGACGATTGCGCAATCGCCACGGCCGGTCATCCAGATGCCCCTGCTGGACCGGACTATCCACGCCCCCACTGCCGCAGTGCTTTATCAGTTCGCCGAGGTGGTGTTGCGGGACCGTCCGACCCGTGTTGACCAGCTTGAACAGCCGGTATTTGCCTGGCAGTGAGCGAAGTCTCGATCTGCCGGGAATTAACCGGACCATAGTCCGGTTATGCTGGGTGTACCAATCACAATCCCAGCAAGGAGTACCTCATGTCCGTCGCAGTAGCCGCCCCGATCCAAGCAGGCACCTGGGCGATCGACGCCGCCCATTCAACCGTCGGCTTTTCGGTCAAACACCTCATGGTCAGCAAGGTGCGCGGCACCTTCGACACCTTCTCCGGCTCGATCACCATCGCGCCGGACGGTACCCCGTCGGTGACCGCGCAGATCGCCGTCGACTCCATCAACACCCGAAACGAGCAGCGTGACGGACATGTTCGCAGTGCCGACTTCTTCGACGCCGAGAAGTACCCCACCGCCACCTTCGTGAGCACCGGCGTCCGCCCGGATGGCGACGACTACATCCTCACCGGCGACTTCACCCTCAAGGGCGTGACCCGGCCGGTTGAGTTGGAGCTCGAGTTCAACGGTGTGAACCCCGGGATGGGCAACGGCCCGGTCGCCGGGTTCGAAGCGAAGACCGTCATCAGCCGCAAGGACTTCGGCGTCGACATCGAGATGCCACTCGAAGGCGGCGGCGTCGTCGTCGGGGACAAGATCACCATCACCCTGGAGATCGAAGCCGGTCTGCAGGCCTGAGCGGATTCCTAGGGAACCGGCCACGCGTCCACTAGAGTCAGGATCAACGCTCTGACGAGGAGGACACGTGGCCGGCCGTGATTTCGCAGCTGGCAGTCAGTGGCGCCCCCTGATCGATCGGATGCGGATGCTGCACCAGCAGGAACTGCCCGGTTTTGATCAGCGCTCGTGGTCGGGGCTGACCGACGAACAGCGCAAGCGCATGGCCGCTGGATCCATCTCCGCGTCGGCGGTAGCCCTGGTGGGCGGCAACGCGATCATCGGATTGGAGACCTTCCTCCTGGTCCAGCTCGCCCTCAACGGGGGCAACATCCGGCAGATGCTGAGCCTGGACACCGCGCTGCTGTGGGCGATGCTGCTCGCGATCGTCGGGGGCACGGCGCTCAACCTCGTTTTCGGTCTGATCGCACTGCGTCCGCACCTGAACTGGTTCCTATCCGGTGCGCCGCCCGAGCCCGGTCGGCGGGAATCGATTCAGAAGATCCCCCTGCGGCAGGTGCTGGGTACCATGGCCGCCTGGGCCATCTCGCTGTTCCTCTATCTGATGTTCGCGCTGATACTCGGAATCGGCTCCCGCGACTTTCTCGTCATGACGGGTGCGTTCTCGCTCGCGGCGGTGTCCAGCGGGTGCCTCACCTACATCTTTGCCGAGCGCGCTGCGCGGCCCCTATCGGTGATGGCGATGCGCGACCAGGTTGCCGTCGAAGCGAGGACCAGTGTCCGCACCCGGTTGCTCGCGGTTTGGCTGGTGTCGTCGGCGGTGCCCATGCTGGGGTTGCTCGCAGTGAACTTCGGTCGCCACACCGGCTTGCTTCCGCTGGTGAGCGGAACGGTCGACTGGGTCACCGTGATCATCGCGCTGATCGGTCTGGCCGCCGGCACCCGCGTCGTGCTGCTCGTCGGATCGGCAGTCGTGGACCCACTCGACGACCTGGCCACCGCGATGGACGAGGTGCAGGGCGGTAACCTGGACGCCCGGGTTGCGGTGTACGACAGTTCCGAGTTGGGGGTCCTCCAACACGGCTTCAACCAGATGGTCGACGGTCTCGCCGAACGCGAACGAGTACGCGGCCTGTTCGAGCGGCACGTCGGGTCCACCGTCGCCGAGCACGCGCTGGCTCGAGGCGATGAGATGTCCGGCGCGACGACACCGTCGGTCGGAGTTCTGTTCGTCGACATCACCGGTTCGACGATGATGGGCGCGCACCTGGACCCTGAAGCGGTGGCCGGGTTGCTCAACCGGTTCTTCACCGTCGTCGCCGAGGTCATCGACGAGCACGGCGGTTTCATCAACAAGTTCGAGGGTGATGCCGCGCTCGCCGTTTTCGGTGCCCCCGTCGCGGTTGCGGACGCTGCTGCGGCGGCGTTGCGCGCCTCGCGTGAACTGGCTGACCGGCTGCGTGAGGAATTACCGATCAAATGGGGCATCGGGGTGTCGCACGGCACGGTGTTCGCCGGCGACATCGGCGCGCAGACCCGCTACGAATACACGGTTATCGGCGATCCGGTCAACGAGTGTGCACGGCTGTCCGAGATCGCCAAGGATGCCAAAGTCCCCGTCGTGGCCAGCGGCGATGCCGTGCACGCGGCTGGCGATGAGGCGGACAACTGGGTCCACCGCGGTTCGTTTCAGCTGCGCGGCCGACGCGAGGAGACCGAACTGTACCTACCCGGGGCCGTCGCGGCAGCGCTCGATGCCTCGCGGGCGGCCGAAGTGCCCACCGTCTCCGACGTGGTGCGCAATTTGACCCGGCTTCCGTTTCCGTGGATGGGGCGACGACACTGACGCGACGACACCGATGCCGGTCCGCGCCGGAGAGCGCTACCGGAATCGCGTCCCCGGTCTGATCAGCTGATTTCGAATCGCACGGCGTTGGAGGCGCCCGAGATGCCGTCGGTGACCCGGGCAATATAGGTGCCCCTGACGTTCAGCTTCCACGCGTACTTCGACGTGCACAGTTTGGTGGAGAAGGGGCCCGGAGCCTTGGGGCCGGTGATGCGCACGCTCATCGTGCACTCGGGTCCATCGATCTGGTTGCCGGCGGCAATGACCGAGTTCCACTTCACCCCAACCTGGGCCCCGACCGGGTACGTGGAATCCGAGCGCGCCGACGCGGAGGGCGCGTATACCCAGGTGTTGATCGACCGAACACCGTTGGGAGCATCGGCGCGGCCCTGCTTGCCGTAATGCTGCGGTGTGTTGTTCGAGGACCCGAGGCTGCCTAAGGCAGACGATCCGAGGCTGCCGGTATCGGCCAGGGCGGGTGCCGCGGCCAGTGCCACGGCCATCGCGGCCGTCAGCGGGAAGGCGAGGACGGTGGTGCGCATGGGGACTACCTCACGTCAAGATTGTTTGGGTGATCCGATTCATTCTGACAACGATCTGATTTTGTCACGAAATGCTAACAGCTGTTTCTGTGAGGTCGCTGGCGGCCGGTCAGCCGGGTTCACGGCTCCTCTTCCAAGCCGGCCTCGCCGATGGCGGGTCCAACGATGTCGTCGGCATCGACGATCCGGTACGCGTAGCCCTGCTCGGCGAGGAAGCGCTGACGGTGTGCCGCGTAGTCGGCGTCGAGGGTGTCGCGCGAGACAACCGAATAGAAGTGCGCCTGACCGCCGTCGTGCTTCGGGCGCAACAGCCGCCCGAGGCGCTGAGCCTCCTCCTGCCGTGAGCCGAACGTGCCCGACACTTGAACGGCGACCGAGGCCTCGGGCAGGTCGATGGAGAAGTTGGCGACCTTGGACACGACGAGCCGCTGGATCTCGCCGCGCCGGAACGCGTCGAATAGCGCTTCGCGGTCCCTGGTCTTCGTCGATCCCTGGATCACCGGGGCGTCAAGTGCCTCGCCGAGTTCCTCGAGTTGGTCGAGATACGCGCCGATGATCAGCGTCGGCGCGCCGGGATGGCGATCGAGGATGGACTTCACGACGTTGACCTTGGTGTGTGCCGTCGAGCAGAGCTTGTACTTCTCGTCGTTCTCGGCGACCGCATAGGTGAGTCGCTCGGAGTCGGTGAGCGTCACACGCACTTCGATGCACTCAGCCGGTGCGATCCATCCCTGTGCTTCGATGTCCTTCCACGGGGAGTCGAACCGTTTGGGTCCGATCAGGCTGAACACGTCACCCTCCCGGCCGTCTTCGCGCACCAGGGTGGCGGTCAGGCCCAGTCGGCGACGGGACTGCAAGTCTGCGGTCATCCGAAAGACCGGTGCGGGCAGCAGGTGCACCTCGTCGTAGATGATCAGGCCCCAGTCGCGCGAGTCGAACAGGTCGAGGTTGCGGTACTCGCCCTTCGTCTTGCGGGTCATCACCTGATAGGTCGCGATGGTGACCGGCCGGATCTCCTTTCGCTCCCCGGAGTATTCGCCGATCTCCTCCTCGGTGAGTGAGGTTCGCGCGATCAACTCCCGCTTCCACTGGCGGCCGGCGACGGTGTTGGTGACCAGGATCAGCGTCGTCGCGCCCGCCTTCGCCATCGCCGCGGCGCCGACCATCGTCTTTCCCGCACCGCAGGGGAGGACGACCACGCCCGATCCGCCGGCCCAGAAAGACTCGGCCGCCAGTGCCTGATAGTCCCGCAGCTCCCAGTCGGACTGGTCCAGCTCAATCGCATGCGCCTCACCGTCGACGTAGCCGGCGAGGTCCTCCGCCGGCCAGCCGACCTTGAGGAGGATCTGTTTGAGCCGTCCACGTTCGGACGGGTGCACGATGACCGTGTCGTCGTCGATCCGCGCGCCCAGCATCGGGATGATCTTCTTGTTGCGCAGCACCTCTTCGAGTACGGCCCGGTCGAAGCTGACCAGGGTCAGTCCGTGCGCGGGGTGTTTGACCAGCTGCAGGCGGCCGAACCGGCCCATGGTGTCGACGATGTCCATCAACAGCGGCTGGGGCACCGCGTAGCGCGAGAACGTCACCAGTGCGTCGACGACCTGTTCGGCGTCGTGGCCCGCAGCGCGGGCGTTCCACAGTGCCAGCGGTGTCACCCGGTAGGTGTGAACGTGTTCGGGGGCGCGCTCCAACTCGGCGAATGGCGCAATGGCGGCGCGCGCCGCCGAGGCGTCGGGATGGTCGACCTCGAGGAGCAGGGTCTTGTCCGATTGCACGATGAGGGGTCCGTCGGTCACCGCACCATTGTCCACGATCAGTCGAGGAGTTCGACCGAGGTGATCCGGTGCACCGACAGTTGCACCTCGTCACCAGAGGGAACCTCGGTGGCGATCATACGGCCCGCGCGCAGTAGGGCGACCTTGACGACGTGGCGCGACGCAGTGCCGTGGGAGTCGACGTAGTCGACTCGCAGCCGGCGACCGGTTCGCATGGCGAGGGTGATGAGCGCGGTCACGGACTCGCCGCCCCCGCTCGCCCTGACCCCCTTGCCCCGGGCGGTGCGGGCCTGGTCCGCGGCGGCGTCGGCGCTGCGCATCCGGGCGACCACCGACTCGAGTTGTTCGATCGAGACGATGCCCGGCGATGGGAGGTGCGCGGTGCGGCGCGGGCCGGCCGGCCGGTGGCGGGTGGCGACGCGCACACCGGTGGCCCGCACATCCACCAGCGTGCCGGACGAGTCCTCGGCCGCCGGGGCGAATCCGGCGGCGCGCAGGGCGTCGAGCACGTCGCGCAGCGGGGCCGGTGACACCAGAACCGTCGGGGCCAGTGGCCGCAGTGCCAGGTTCTCGGCTGCCTTGGAGCGCAGCACGGCGGTCATCGTCGCCGGGTCGTCGCAGCGGACGAAGGAGGTGGCGACACCGACGCGCAACGTGCCGTGGCGACGCGCGACGTCATCCACCAAGTAGGTGAGTCCTTGGGGCACGGGGGTTTTGGAGTGGGCTGCGAGCAGTGCGTTCAACTCTGCGCCGGTGCGTCCCGCATCGAGAGCGCGGCGCACGCTGTCTTCGGTGACGCGGTACACCGACGCCGCACCGGCTGACTCCAGGTCGGCGAGAAGGGCCACGTCGGCGGCCAGTTCCGCCGTCATCGGGCCCGGCACCATCAACGTCAGGTCCGCCTGGGCGAGGAAGTGGTCCACCGGCGCGGGCAGCGCCCGGTCCATCGCCGCGGTCAACTCGTCGTCGGTGGGGTCGGCCAGGATGAGGCGCCCGACGTCGGTGAGCGCGCCGTGGGCCACCAGTCCCACTTCGGTGGCCTCGCGCAGCGTGTGGGTCACCGCCTGGCGGGTGAGGCGCCGGCGCAGCCGGGGCCGGAGCCAGAGCAGCCGGGAGACGAGGTCGTCGACGGTGGGGGCCACCCCCGCGCCGGCCTCGTCCAGTGCGGTCAGCACCAATCGCCGCTCCCGCGGCGCGACCTGATCGGCTGTGGGGCCGCGGGCGCCGACCACCCCGCCCTCCCGGTCGCGGTCACCGATCAGCCACGCCCGGCGGTCCAGGGACAGCCAGGCCGTCGCGAGGGCCGCCCACTGCCGGGCGCGCGGCTGGTGCGTCCAGGCGTCGGCGGCAATGGTGGGAGCCCACACGTGTTCGCCGTCATACCGGGCTGGCTCGGGTTCGGGGAAGCCGACATCGATCAGGTGCAGGTGCCCGCACAGTTCGACGATGAGACCCACCCGCGACGCGGGCAGGGTGACGCCCTTGGCGATGCGGCGCAGTTCCCGGATGCCGATACCGCCGGAACTGAGTTCGGGGGCGGGGACCCGGCCAAGGCTCGTCACGACGTCGCCGGTCTCCCGAATGAACTCCAGCGCGGCGCCGGCGGCGGTGGCGGTGAGCCCGCCCGACCCGCCGAGTGCCGACGCCGGTGTGGCAGCGGGCAGCGGGGGTGGGCGCAGATCGCCCAGTTCGATCGGCGGTTCCCCGCGGACCATCTGTGCCACGGCCGGTTCGATCTCCACCAGTTGGGGGTCGACGCGTGCGAGGAGACCCATCGCCAGCAGGCGCGGAACCGGACGGGTCGGGTCGGCGTCGGGTCCGGCATCCTTGGTCAGGCCGACGCTGGGGCCGGTCGCCAGAGCGGTCAGGACGTCGCGGGCGGGCGTGTCGAGTCCATCGAGTAGTTCGCGCCACTGTCCGGGTGACCGCAGCCCGGGCTCGGTGACGATGTGTCGTGTCCGCCAGGGCAGCGCCGCAGCGGTGTGCCCGGCGATGTGCAGGCCCGCCTCATCGCGCCAGAGGAGCGCGCGGTTGCGGAGGGACGCGAGGTGGGCGTTGATCTCGGCGGGTTCGGCCCGGCCCGTCAGGGCCGTGCGCACCGCTGCCTCGGTGATGGCGCGCCGCGCACGGGTGCCGTGCGCACCGCCGGTGGCATCCAGGAGTACCTCGATGATGGCCGCGTGCAGCAAGTCGAGGTCGTCGCCCGCGCGGTTGATCGAGCCGGCCGACATCGCCCGCTGCGCCAGCACGCTCACGCCGCCCGGCGGCGGTGACGCCAGATCGGCGCGCACGAGGAGGAGCTCGACCAGCTCGTCGTCGGTGAGTTGCGCCAACGTGTGGGCCAATCCGCTTGGCTGGTCGGTGGCGCTCACCTCGACGAGTCTAGTGTCCGCAGATCCCGGCAGGGGTCGCGCCGGTGTGTGCGGGTTCATCGCCCGGCACAGCGGCCCGCATGGCAGAATGTGGAGCGTGAGCGAGAACGAGATCGTCCAGGACGTGAAGCGCGATGTCGAGCAGATCGTCGATGAGTCCCGGCAGAAGTATGTCGACAACGGCTGGCCCTACCCTGATGGTGAGCACGCCGTATCGGAGTTCGCCGCCGGCGTCGCCGGTGCGTTGTCACCATTCGGGTCGACCACTTTGCCGTTGCCGCAGGACGAGTTGCTCTACACGAATCCGATGACCATCATCAACACCTGAGCGACCAACAAACAGACAACGGCGCCCCGCACGATGTGTGCGGGGCGCCGTTGTCTGTCTGGACTGTCCTGCGGTCGCCGTTAGTTGGCGAACGGGAGCTGGCCCTTGTGCTGGTTGTAGAGGTCGACCTGGCCCTTGTCGAGCTTGTAGCCGCTGGCCTTGGCCGCATCCCAGATCGTGGAGACGGTCGGGTCCATCTGACCCTTCTTCTGGCGGGCCTTCACGACGCCGTCGACCTGGGCGCGGACCTCGTTGCTGTCCTTGGCCTTCGACGTGGCCTTCAGCGAGGCGGGCGCCGCCTTATTGGCGTTCAGGTTCGGCGAGGTGGCCGGATCACGGTGGGTGGCGCCGGAGAGCCCGGTGCCGCAGGTCGGCCAGGCGCCCTTGCCCTGAGACCCGAGGACGCGCTCGGCGACGGCGATCTGCTGCGATTTGGTGGCCTGGTTTGCCGTGGGGGCGAACTGGGTGCCGCCGTGTGCGGCCCAGGTACCCGGCGAGAACTGCAGGCCGCCGTGGTAGCCGTTGCCGGTGTTGATGGCCCAGTTGCCGCCCGACTCGCAGGCCGCCACGCGGTCCCACTCGGAGTCGGTGGCCGCGTGGGCGGTCGCACCGGAGGCCAGCGCCGCGCCGCCGCCGAGTACGGCGGAGGTGAGGGCGACCTTGGCGATGGTCTTGGTGGTCGATGTGGTCGTCTGCTTGCGATGACGTCCGGACATAGATGAGTTTCCTCTCTCCACGCGCCTACGAAGTCAGCTGTCGGGTTCGAGCGAGAGGTTGCCCGGCCACGGTGACACCTGCGTGTCGGTGCGGCTACACCCCAAGGATTCCGGCGGACTGCTGTCCGTCAGAACCCGTTCTCACGGGAGATGGGTCCCCCGTCCTCATTCCTGAACTGTGTTGTTCGGGCGACGCGGCCGGTGGAATGAGGCTCGGCGCGACCGGCTGCGTCGGATACTGCGATGGCCATCGGATGAGGGCCACCGACGAGGTTACGGGGTGGTGGCGGTGTGTCCTACCCGAACCGCCGAAAGCCTGACTCGGCCAGAATAGTGGGTCTCCTGTACAGGTTCAGTGTTCGCCCAGTTCAGGCACCAATTCCCGGTTCGTGTCCGTATCGTGATCATTTCGTTATGTGACGAAGGTCACAGTCAGGACGTGGTCCCGGTCACCGCTCCTTCAGCAGCGGGGTCGATCCGCAGCGTGCGAAAGGTGCTTGCATGGAATACCAGCGGATCCAGCTGTGGGTCGGCTGCCAGCGATCGAATGCGCAGGAGCACCACAAGGTGATCACCGCCGGGAAACTCCGCGTGCAGTCCGCAGGACAGGTGGGCCGCTGCACCCGCGACGAAGAGCGCGCCGTCGTCGGTGGAGAGGAGTTCGACCCCGGTGAACCGCTCCGGTGCCGGCCCGGCGAGTTGGCGGCACAAGTCGGATTGGTCGTGGGCGAACACGCTGACCCCCACCGTCGCGCGGGCGCGCAGCCGGGGCCACGTCGTCGAGGTGTTCTGTACGCAAACCGACACCAGGGGCGGATCGAGCGAGACGGTTGAGAAGGAGCTTGCGGCCATACCCAGGAAGGCCGATCCGCCTTCGTGTGCGCAAACCGCGACCACTCCGGACGGGAAACAGCTGAACGCCCGGCGCAGCGCGGCCGGCGACTCCGCCGGCTCCAGATCGGGCGAACGGCGCATCATTGCGACTCGGGAGTGGGCCGGCGAGTGCGGCGCCGGCCGGTGGCGACCGTGGCCGCGACAGCCAGGAAGAAGCCGGCCGGGGTACTCATGGCGAGGAGGTAGACCGGCAGCGGTGCGGTGTGTCCCGGCCAGACGGCGGGTACCAGGAACAGAGCTCCCACGGCAACGATTCCCGCCAGAAATAGGCCGACGCCCAGCACGAAAATCGCCCTCGCCGCCCGTCCATCCGATCTGGTGCCCATCGTGCCCACGCTAGACCCCACGCGCTATCATGGTTGCCGAGGCTGCGTCTTGCCCGACTCTGATAACGGGCAAGGCGCTTTTTCCGTGGCGCATCGTCGACAACGACGTCGGGTGCGGTCGAGAAGGTAAAGGTGAGCGCGGTGCCGACCGGCAAAGTGAAGTGGTACGACTCGGAGAAGGGTTTCGGATTCCTTTCGCAGCCAGATGGGGAGGACGTCTATGTCCGGTCCTCGGCACTGCCCGAAGGCGTCGAGGCCCTTAAGCCGGGTCAGCGGGTGGAGTTCGGCATGGCCGCCGGCCGGCGTGGCCCGCAGGCCCTGTCGGTGACGCTGCTCGAACCCGCGCCCAGCGTCGCGAAGAACACGCGCGAGGCAGCCCGTGAAGAGGCCCGCCAGCACACCCCCGATGAGCTGCACGGCATGGTCGCCGACCTCATCACCCTGCTTGAGGGCAAGGTGCAGCCCGCCCTGCGGCAGGGCCGCTACCCGGACCGCAAGACCGCGCAACGGATCTCCGAGGTCGTCCGCGCGGTGGCGCGCGAACTCGACCACTAACCGCGTCTGGCGAATTCGGAGACGTCGTCGACCATGCGCTGCCGGGGCTCCTTGCCGGCAGCGGACCGTTCGTAGGCGGCGAGGAGTTCGTCGGCACCGGTCGGTGTCGTGTTGATGGCGAAGAAGCCGCGGCGGACGAGCTGGTCGTCGGAATCACCGGCGAGCAGCCGCGCGGGCAGGCTGATCTCGATGTTGATCAGGACGCGCTCGCGCGTCGAGGCGAGATAGAGCGACCTCGTGCCGGTTTCACTGCGGAAGTTCTTGAGGACCATCGTCGACCCGGTGGGCGTGAGGTACTGGGCGACGATTGACCACGGATCCCCCGCGACATCGGGCGACAGGCGCACGCGGACAGTCGTGCCGATCGGGACTGGGAAGCGCGCGTGGCGGCTCGCGTCGATCTTGCGGAAGTCGCCGTCGCAGTTGTTCATCTGGTAGTCGCACAGCACTGTCGGATAGACCCGAGTGGAAGCCGACCCGACCGAAAGGGTTGCCGAGGGCCGGTGGTCGACGTGCGTGCGCGAGGCCAAGAAGGCGGCGGTACCGATCACAATGGCCGCAAAGGCCAGTACGCACGCGCCGATCAGGGCGAGGAAGCGCTTCTCCGAGGCGGTGAGATTCATGAATCCTTCCGGGGCTGGTATCGGCCATCATCGATGGGCCGGGTCGGAAATGCGCGCGTCGGCGCGCCGGTCGGGCCCGGCGGCTGAGGATGCCGGGGGTGTGCGCCGCTGCTGATGACCCGCGTTGGCGTGTCGTGTCGCGCCGGGGTGGGGGACATCGGGGAAGGGGACGGACTGCGCCGGTCGATGACGTCGGTGACCATCGTGGGCGGGGCGACGTCGGGTCGGTGCCCGCCGCCGACGCCGGGCACGAGCGTGGCGCCGCGGCTGGTCAGGACCGTTTGGGCCAGCCCCAGCGCGAGCAGGGCGGCGACGACGCCGAATCCGATGGAGAAGGTCGACCGCGCCAGCAGGACGCCGATGCTGGCCCCGAACACCCAGCCCAGTTGCAGGACCGTCTCCGATCGGCCGAAAGCCGACGCGCGCGAGGCCTCGGGCAGATCGGACTGGATGGAGGAGTCCAGGCACACCTTACCGACGGCGGACCCGGCCGAAGCGACAAACGCGGTGATCGAGGCGGTGACCATGGTCGTCGCCGAACCGGTCACCAGCAACGGCAGGATTGCCGTGATTGTTGCGACGGTGAAACACGCCACGACGACCCACACGATGATCGATGGGGGATTGGACAGCCGCAGGCGCGTACCCGCCCCGTTGCCCAAGACGTTTCCGATACCGGCGGCGCCGCCGACCACGCCGAGCATCGCCATCTGCACCCAGCCATCGAGATGATCCTGATTTCTGGCATAGAACGCGATGAACAGGGTGAGGAAGCCGGTGAGGATGCGGATGGTGCCGTTGCCCCACAACCCGGTGACGACATTGCGCCCGAGCGGCTGGCGGATCGTCTCGGAGATCACCCGCCCGGCGCGCCTCGCACGTTCACGGGCGGACACGTCCGGTTTCGGCTGGTCGCGATAGGTGAGGGTGGTGGGGATCTCGCCGGCCGTGACCTCCACCCACGACGGGATCTTCATGCAGAAGTAGGCGCCGACGCAGGCGACGATCATCAGCCACAGCATCGCCCCGGGCCAGTGCAGCGGCAGCAGCGTGCCCAGGAGCATCTCGAACACTGCGGCCACCGCGCCGCCGACGATAGTGCCGCCGAGCAGAGCGAAAGTGGTGAGGCGGGAGTTGACCCGGACCAGGTCGATAGTCGGCGGCACGACGCGCGGTGTGACCGCCGACTTCAAGACGCCGAACGACTTGGAGAAGACCAGTAGCCCGAGCGCGCACGGATAGAGGACCCACGGGTCGTACTCCAGCTGGTGCGCCGCCGCGTCCCATTCGTAGTTGGTGACGATGAGGATGGCCAACACGGCCCGCGCGATGAACGTGACGGCCATTGCGACGCGCCGGCCGTGCTGGAATCGGTCCAGCAGTGGTCCGATGAGCGGCGCGATCAACGCGAACGGCGCAATCGTCAGCAACAGATAGAGCCCGACCTTGCCCTCCGAGCCACTGGCGGCGGCGAAGAACAGCGTATTGGCCAGCGCGATGGCCATCGCCGCGTCGACCGCGGCGTTGGCGACGACGGGCGCGGTGAGCGCGGTCAGCCCCGACCGGTCCGCGCCGTCCGCGGTCGCCGCCCGGGCGATGGTGTCGATTCCCCGATTCGTCAGCCGCTTGCCGCGCTGAGCCGCCCGGCGGGCGAGCGAGTCCCTCGGTGGGGCGCCGTCGAACGGATCGGGCGGCGCGGCGGGCGTGGGCGTCGGCCCCAGCGGGGGGAGATGAGGATTCTGGGTGGCCCGATCGTCGGACAGATACGCGGTTTCGACGTCCGGTGGCAGGGCCGGGGCGGACACGCCGGGCACCGGGTAGCTGCCCGCGCCGGGATGGGCGCGATCCGACCGGGGGTGCTTGCCAAGACTCACGCACCCGATTGTTCCCTATCGCGCGCAGACAGGGCGGCGTGCCATGCCCGGCGACGGTGAGGCACACTGGAGGCGTGAGTCTTCCAGCCCAACTCGACTTGCTCCGCGACGCCGTCGACCTGGCGCGCGAGGCGATCGTCGCCGACGGCGGCGCCCCCGGTGATCATGTCGGGGTCGTCGTCGAGGACGACAACTCCGCCGCGCACTATTTCGCGGCCGCCCTGCCCGGCTACCACGGGTGGCGTTGGTGCGCCGTTGTCGCGGTCACCTCGCCCGACGGTCCGGTGACGGTCAGCGAGGTCGTGCTGCTGCCCGGGAACGGGGCGCTGCTCGCGCCGCCGTGGGTGCCGTGGTCCGAGCGGGTGGCCGCCGGCGACCTCACTCCCGGCGATCGGCTGGCGGCCGAACCCGACGATCCGCGCCTGGTGCCCAACCAGGTCGACACCGGTGACGCCGCCGCCGTCGACGGGGAACTCGGCCTGGGACGCAAGCGGTTGCTGAGCCCGCAGGGGCGCGACGAGGCGGCGCAGCGCTGGTATGACGGCGACTACGGTCCGTCGTCGGCGATGGCGCAGGCGGCCAAACACTCGTGTGACACCTGTGGTTTCTACCTTCCGTTGGCCGGTGCGCTGCGCTTCACGTTCGGGGTGTGTGCCAACGAGTACTCGGCCGACGGCCACGTGGTCTCCGCCGAGTACGGTTGCGGCGCCCACTCCGACGTCATCGCCAAGCCGCCGGTATCGACGCCGGAGTTCGACCCATTCGACGACGGGGTGCTTGAGGTATTCGCCGCGGCGGACTGACTGTCGTGCCCGGTGACGCCGAACCCGTCGAACCCGCGATCGTCGACCCCTTCGGGGTGGCGGCGCTGCGTGCCGCCGTTCTCGCCGGCTGGCGGGCCTCGCCGACTCGACTAATCGAGGACTCCCGCGCCGAGACAGACCTCGCCGCAGTCGGCTATCGCGATCGGCTCTTCATCGAACTTGCGGCCAACGCCGCCGATGCTGCAGCCGAGGCGGGGGTGCGCGGAGCGATCTCGGTGTGGCGCGACGATGCCGGCGCGCTGCACCTGGCGAACACCGGAGCGCCGCTGAGCGCCGCCGGTGCCGCCTCGCTGCTGGCGCTGCGCGTGTCGTCGAAGGACGCCGACGCCGCGATCGTCGGGCGATTCGGCGTCGGGTTCTCCGCCGTCGTGCCCGTCGCCGACCGCGTCGAGATCCGCTCGCGCACCGCGACTCTCGTCTTCGACCGCGGTGAAACCGAGCAGGCCATCGCCGAGTTGGGCACCGGCTTCAGCCTGCGGGACGAGGCTGTCCCGCTGCTGCGCCTGGCGTGGCTTGGGCAGGCCCCGCCGGCCGGCGGATTCGACACCGAGATCGTGCTGTGGCCCCGCGAGGGTGTCAATACCGACGAGCTGCTGGCCGACATTGCCGAGCAGGCCTGCGACCGCCTCCTCGAGTTGCCGTCGCTGAGCGAGATCACCGTCGGTGACAGCTCGGTGACCGTCGTGCGCGCCGGCGGCCTGATCCGCTTCGAGTCGGCCACGGCGATGCCCGGCGCCGGTCTGGTGTGGCGCGAAGCCGTGACCGGCGGTGTGCGGTGGCTGCGGCCACGCGCCGGTTTGCCCGAACATCCCGAAGTGCTGCGCACCCCGACGCCCACCGACATCGAGATATCGGTGCCGGCCCGGGTGATTGCGCGCCTGCCGGTGACCCCCGACCGGCGCCACCTCATGCCCGGTGTCGATGTCGGGGTGGTGGCGCCCGGGTATCTCGCGCTGGTGCTGGCGCTGGACCCCGCTGATCGACCGGCGCTGGTGCCGCGCGGGATGGGCCGCAACCCCGTCGACGGACGGCTGCTGGCGGCGATCGGCGACGAGTTGCGGTCCAACGCCTGGGTGCCGCCGGCGAGTGGCGACGCGGATCTGGTGCCGGCGCGCAC
>NZ_DIAX01000051.1:0-14711 GCF_002414845.1 Gordonia sp. UBA5067
CACGACGGCGACCAGGAAATCGGGTTGCGTAGGATTTGTTCGGCGTCAATTCACCGAGCATTGAGGAATGGCGATGACTGAACCCGGCCGCACCGCGGTCATCGTGCTCGCCGCAGGTGCGGGCACCCGTATGAAGTCGAAGACTCCAAAGATCCTGCACGCCATCGGCGGGCGCACCCTCGTCGGGCACGCGCTGACCGGAGCTGCCGGGATCGACCCCGATTTCCTGGTCGCCGTCGTGAGTCACGAGCGCGAGCGCGTGACCGCGGCCATCGGCGGCGTCGCAGCCGAGCTGGGTCGCGAGATCCTCATCGCCGAGCAGGAGGAGCCGCTGGGCACCGGCGATGCCGCGCGCGCCGGAATGACCGCACTGCCCGCGGACTTCAGCGGAACCGTGCTCGTCACCGTCGCCGACGCTCCGCTGCTCGACGCGCCGACACTGCGCGCGCTCGTAGACACCGCGTCCGGCACCGCGATCACGCTGACCAGCTTCACCGCCGACAACCCGACCGGTTACGGGCGCATCGTCCG
Source organism: Gordonia sp. UBA5067 (assembly GCF_002414845.1). Classification (GTDB taxonomy): domain Bacteria; phylum Actinomycetota; class Actinomycetes; order Mycobacteriales; family Mycobacteriaceae; genus Gordonia; species Gordonia defluvii. The sequence goes on from NZ_DIAX01000051.1 coordinate 532, forward strand.
CGACACCAGAACCGGGCAGGTTACCGCGATCGTCGAGCATAAAGACGCCGACGACGAGCAACTGGCGATCACCGAGGTCAACGCCGGGATCTATGCCTTCGACGCGGCGGCGCTGCGCGCCGCGCTCGGAGCGCTGTCCACCGAGAACGCGCAGGGCGAGTACTACCTGACCGACGTCGTGGCCATCGCGCATACCAACGGCCAGCAGGTGCGCGCCCATCTGGTCGCCGACCCCGCCGTCGTCGCCGGCTGCAACGACCGCGTCCAGCTCGCCGAACTCGGCGCCGAGCTGAACCGCCGAATCATCCGCGGCCACCAGCTGGCGGGCGTCACCGTCGTCGACCCGGCCACAACGTGGATCGACGTCGACGTCACAATCGCCGCCGACGTCCGGATTGAACCGGGCGTGCAGTTGCACGGCCGCACCGCGATCGCGGCCGGCGCGCTCGTCGGCCCCGATACGACACTCACCGACGTCGTCGTCGGCGACGGCGCGCAGGTGATCCGCACCCACGGCTCCGCCGCGCGGATTGGCGCGAATGCAACCGTCGGCCCCTTCGCCTACCTGCGCCCGGGCACCGAACTGGGCGCCGATGGGAAGATCGGCACCTTCGTCGAGACGAAGAACGCGCAGATCGGCATCGGCTCGAAGGTCCCCCATCTCACCTATGTCGGGGATGCCACGATCGGCGACCAGACCAACATTGGGGCGTCGAGCGTCTTCGTCAACTACGACGGTGAGAACAAGCACCGAACCGTCATCGGATCGCACTGCCGCACCGGCTCGGACAACATGTTCGTGGCCCCCGTGACCGTCGGAGATGGGGCCTACACCGGCGCCGGGACGGTCGTGCGGCAAGATGTTCCCCCGGGTGCGCTCGCCGTCTCCGCCGGTGAGCAGCGCACAATTCCGGGGTGGGTCGCCCGCAAGCGACCCGACTCGGCCGCGGCACGCGCCGCGAACGCCGCGGACGACTCTGCAACCACAACCGAATAGCCCAGCCCCGCAACACTCGAAGGCAGATTGAGAATGCCCATGAACTGGACCGTCGACAACCGCAAGAACCTGATGCTGTTCTCGGGACGCGGACACCCCGAACTCGCCGCGGCCGTCGCCAGTGAGCTGGGCATCAACCTCACCCCCCAGGTGGCGCGCAACTTCGCCAATGGGGAGATCTTCGTCCGGTTCGAGGAATCCGTCCGCGGCTCGGACGCGTTCGTCTTGCAGAGCTGCCCGGCCCCGCTCAACGAGTGGGTCATGGAGGCGCTGATCATGATTGACGCGCTCAAGCGCGGCTCGGCCAAGCGCATCAGCGTGATCCTGCCGTTCTACCCCTACGCCCGCCAGGACAAGAAGCACCGTGGCCGCGAGCCGATCTCGGCGCGCCTCATCGCCGACCTGATGAAGACCGCCGGAGCCGATCGCATCATCACGGTCGACCTGCACACCGACCAGATCCAGGGCTTTTTCGACGGCCCGGTCGACCACATGCACGCCCAGGGCCAGCTCGCCGAGTACGTGCGCGAACAGTATGGCACCGACAACATCTGCGTCGTCTCCCCCGACTCCGGTCGCGTGCGCGTCGCCGAGAAGTGGGCCGACGCCCTCAACGGCGCGCCGCTGGCCTTCATCCACAAGACCCGTGACCCACTGGTCCCCAACCAGGTGAAGTCCAACCGCGTCGTCGGCGACGTCGAAGGCCGTACCTGTGTGCTGATCGACGACATGATCGACACCGGCGGCACCATCGCCGGCGCGGTCAAGGTCCTCAAGGACGCCGGTGCCGGTGACGTCATCATCGCCACCACCCACGGCGTGTTCTCCGACCCTGCGGCCGAACGCCTCGCAAACTGTGGGGCCAAGGAGGTTATCGCCACCGACACCCTGCCGATCCCGCCGGAGAAGCGCTTCGCGAGCCTCACCGTCCTGTCGATCGCCCCACTGTTGGCGCAAACGATCCGGGAGGTCTTCGAGAATGGTTCGGTGACCAGCCTGTTCGACGGTAACGCGTAGGAGTTCGGTCATGTCCGGCACGACAGAATCCGGCCCGCCCGCCATCACGATTTACCACAATCCCCGCTGCTCGACGTCGCGCAAGACGCTGGACAGACTGCGCGCCGACGGGATCGAGCCGACGGTGGTGAAGTACCTCGAGGAGGGCTGGACCCGCGAGCAACTCGTCACACTCTTCGCCGACGCAGGGGTCACCCCCGCCCAGGCCGCGCGTAAGCGCGAGGCGCTGTACCAGGAACTGCACCTCGCCGAGGCCTCCGGCGAGGAGATCCTCGACGCGATGGTGCAGCATCCGGTACTCGTGGAGCGGCCGTTTGTCGTCACCGCCAAGGGAGCGCGACTAGCCCGTCCGATCGAGCGTGTCGACGAGATCCTGTAGCCATCCGAGGTCGTCGGCTATTGCACCGGCCGGATCGGCTTGACCACCCCGGGAAACACCAACCCGCCGACGGCTCGCACCAGGGCCTTGGCGCAGTCGGCAACGTCGAAGTAGTCGCGCCACACGACGATCCGCCCGTCACGGACCTCGAAGTGTCCGCACACCCAGAACCGCAGCCGCAGCGGCCCGATGCTCAGCAGGTCGATGCGCTCGTTGAGGACGGTGTCACCGTCGGCCGCCGCCGTGATGATCTCCGCGTCGAAGTGAACGAACCGGCCGTTGAGTGCTCGCATGACCTGGGCGAACCGTGCCCTGCCGCGCACCGTCGGAAGCCCCACGTTTTCGTACCGGATGTTCTCGCCGACTACGGCGAGTGCCTCGTCGATGCGCCCCGACGCAAGGTCGCACAGGAATTCAGTGGTCAACGTGACGGGATCGGTGGCGGACACAAGTCCACTTAACTACGCCGCATCATGCCGGACAACCGGTGCGGATTCGCGCCGGCACCGGCCGACCCGATACGCTGGTCGAGTTGTCACGGCGAGGGTGATCCACGATCACCGTTATCGGCGCGGCGAGACAGTCTTCCTGCGTGTATCGCAGATGCTCCTCGGTGCGCCCGTCGTGGTCCGCACCAGAACCATCCGTTTGGAACGAGGAGAAACACCATGGCCGCATCGTCTGCGCCGAAGCTCACCGCCGCACTGCGCGAGGAAAAGGGCAAGGGCGCCGCCCGTCGTGCCCGTCGAGCCGGAAACGTCCCCGCCGTCATCTACGGCCACGGCGAAACCCCGCGCCACCTGTCGGTCTCGGCACGTGACTTCGCGACCATCCTGCGCGCGAGCGGCACCAACGCGGTCATCGATCTCGACATCGAGGGCAAGAGCCAACTCGCCCTGACCAAGCAGCTCGACATCCACCCGATCAGGGGATACATCGAGCACGCCGACTTCCTCATCGTCCGGCGCGGCGAGAAGGTGACCGTCGACGTCGTCATCGTCGTCGAGGGAGACGCCCAGGGTGGCACCGTCGTCACCCAGGACGCGAACACGCTGCAGGTCGAGGCCGACGCGCTGTCGATCCCCGAGCAGTTCGCCGTCTCTGTCGAAGGCGCGACCGCCGGGACCTCCATCCACGCCTCCGACATCGAGTTGCCCAAGGGCGTCACCCTCGTTTCGGCGCCGGAGACGCTCATTGTCGCCGTGCATGAGGCTAAGGCCGCCGCTGAGCCCGAGGCCGAGACGGCCGACGCCACCGCGGCTGACGCTGCCGGGGAAGCCGGCGAGTAGGCCCGCCGCGAGGCGTTCGGCGTGAAACTCGTCGTCGGGCTGGGCAATCCCGGCCCCCGCTACGAGCAGACCCGCCACAATATCGGCGCCCTGGTCGTCGACCACCTTGCTGCCAACAGCGGCGCAAGGTGGTCGACGCACAAGCGTTCCGGTGCGCAGACGGCCTCGATCACGGTGGGCGGCGAGTCGGTGTTACTGGCCAAACCATCCGTTTTCATGAACGAGTGCGGCCGCAACCTGGGCCCGTTGGCGAAGTTCTACTCGCTCACAGCGACCGACGTGATCGCGCTGCACGACGAACTCGACATCGAGTTCGGGCAGGTGCGCCTCAAGCACGGGGGCGGCGAAGGCGGCCACAACGGCCTGCGGTCGTTGTCGGCGGCACTGGGTACGCGCGACTATTCGCGCGTACGCCTGGGGATCGGTCGCCCGCCGGGCCGTCAGGACCCGGCCGACTTCGTGCTCAAGCCCTTTCCGGGCCGCGACCGCGACGCGGTGGATCTGCTGATCGCCAACGGCGCCGAGGCCACCGAAATGTTGATCGGCCAGGGACTCGAGGCCGCTCAGAACACGGTCCACGCATGGTGACCGGCACCGCGACGCAGACGGAACCGGACCTTTATCAGCCGGGTTAGCGAACACCAGTCCGTCGAGATTTGAAAGAAGACCCGAACTGCCGGTCCAGATCCGGCGAGAACGAAGATGGAGTACCCAACGTGGCAATACTGGCAGCCAACCCCGCGCGGACGAACGTGGCCATGCTCGGCATCGGCGCGTGTCGCCCGAAACGCCTGGTGAGCAATGACGAGGTATGTGAGACTCTCGACTCCTCCGACGAGTGGATCTTCGAGCGCAGCGGCATTCGCAACCGCCGCTGGATCTCGGGTGATGAGACCGCCCGCTCCCTGGCGGCGACCGCCGCCGAACGCGCTATCGCCAACTCCGGCATCGACAAGGAGAAGATCGGCGCGCTCGTCCTCGCCACCGGCAGCTGGAAGTCGAAGATTCCCCACGGCGGACCCATCATCGCCTACGACATCGGGCTCAACGGCATTCCCGCCTACGATGTGGCAGCCGGCTGTGGCGGCTTCGGCTACGGCCTGGGCATTGCCGCCGACACCGTGCGCGCCGGTACCGCCGACTATGTCCTCGTCATCGGAGTGGAGACCATGTCGGTCGTGATGGACCCGGCCGATCGTAATACCGCCTTCATCTTCGGCGACGGCGCCGGCGCCGTCGTGGTGGGCCCCAGCGAGGAGAACGGCATCTCGCCGACCGTGTGGGGATCGGACGGCGAGCACGCCGACGCGATCTCGCAGAACTACGAGATCCCCGAGTACATGGACCGCGCCCAGGAGTACCAGGGCAGGGACCCCCAGACCGATCCGGTCGGACGGATGGTCGTGACGATGGAGGGCTCCGCCGTCTTCCGCTGGGCGGCCATCACGCTGCCCAAGGCACTCACCTCGACGATGGAGCTGGCGGGCGTAGACACCGCCGACATCGAGGTGTTCATCCCCCACCAGGCGAACGCCCGGATCAGCGAGCTGATGAAGAAGAACCTCGGCTTCCCCGATGATCTACCGACCGCCAACGACATCGAGAACACCGGCAACACCTCGGCCGCGTCGATCCCGCTGGCGATGGAGGAGATGCTCGCGACCGGCAAGGCCAAGGGCGGACAAACCGCACTACTCCTCGGTTTCGGTGCGGGGCTGAGCTACGCCGGCGCCGTCGTAACCCTACCGCCGACACCGAAGATCACCAGCTTCGACGACCTGGACTAGGCACGGTTGCGCATGACCGCCCGTGGAGCGAATTGGAAGTTCGGGCGGTCGGCGTACCGGCTGCGGCAATGCACCCTACTTCCGCGTAGCCAACTCTTGTGAGACTGTGGAACCACTACCGCAAACCACGGAAGGCCCACGAAACATGGTCGAACTCGCCGAAGTCACCGGCACGCGCAACATCGGAATCCTCGGTATCGGCGCCTACCGCCCCGAGCGTGTGGTCACCAACGACGAAATCTGCGAGAACATCGATTCATCCGACGAGTGGATCTACACTCGCACCGGCATCAAGACGCGCAGGTTCGCCCGACGCGATGAGACCGCGATGGACATGGCCATCGATGCCGGCCGCAAGGCGATCGCCAACGCGCTACTGTCCGGCTCCGATATCGACGCGGTCATCGTCGCCACGAATACCCACCTGCTGCTGACTCCGGCCGCGGCCACAGCAGTCGCCACCGCACTGGGCGCCAACGGCGTGCCCGCGTTCGACGTCACCGTCGGCTGCGCCGGATTCGGCTACGGAATGGCACTGGCCTCGGACATGGTCCGCGGCGGCAGTGCCACCAACGTGCTCGTGATCGGCTCTGAGCAACTCTCGGTCGCCATGGACATGAGCGACCGCAGTATCTGCTTCATTTTCGGCGACGGGGCGGGTGCCGTCGTCGTCGGTCCCACCGAAGACCAGCAACTCGGACCCGTGGTGTGGGGCAGCGACGGCTCCCAGTTCGACGCGATTCGCCAAGACATCGACTGGATCTCCTACATCGACGGCGACGACCACGCCAAGCGCCCCTACCTGCGCATGGAGGGCACCAGCGTCTTCCGCTGGGCTGCCTTCGAAATGGGCAAGGCCGCCCACCGCGCGCTCGAAGTGGCGAAGGTCGACGTCAGCGACCTCGACGTGTTCGTCCCGCACCAGGCGAATTCGCGGATCAACGAACTACTCGCACGGAACCTCAAGCTGAACGACACCGCTGTCATCGCCAACGACATCGAGTTCACCGGCAACACCTCCGCCGCCTCCATCCCGCTGGCGATGGAGGACCTCCTCTCCACCGGAAAGGCCAAGCCCGGCGACACGGCACTGCTCCTCGGCTACGGCGCCGGATTGTCCTATGCGGCGCAGGTAGTCAAGATGCCGCCGGTGCCCTTCGAGTGACCGAGGCGGTCACGGCTATTCTCGAAGAGTGAGTTCCAGCCCCGACACCGTTGCGCGCGAGGTCCGTCGGCGGCGTACCTTCGCGATCATCTCCCACCCCGACGCCGGTAAGTCGACAATGACCGAGGCGTTGGCCCTGCACGCGCGCATGATCAGCGAGGCCGGCGCCGTGCACGGCAAAGCCGGCCGCAAGGCCACCGTCTCGGACTGGATGGAGATGGAGAAGGCGCGCGGCATCTCGGTGAGCTCGACCGCACTGCAGTTCAACTACACACGGACCGAGGCACAACCCGACACCGAGCCCACCGTCATCAACCTCGTCGACACCCCCGGGCACGCCGATTTCTCCGAGGACACCTACCGTGTGCTGACCGCCGTCGACGCCGCGGTGATGCTCATCGACGCCGCCAAAGGCCTGGAGCCGCAGACCCTGAAGCTCTTTCAAGTGTGTCGACACCGCGGCATCCCGGTCATCACCGTTGTCAACAAGTGGGACCGTCCAGGGCAAACCCCACTCGAACTCATCGACGAGATCGCCGAGCGCATCGGGCTCGTCCCGACGCCGCTGTACGTCCCGGTCGGGATCGCCGGCGATTTCCGCGGCCTCTACGACCGGCGCAGCGGTCGCTACATCAAGTTCTCCCGCACCGCGGGTGGGGCCAAAATCGCCCCCGAGGAACTCCTCGACGCCCACACCGCTGCAAATGTCGAAGGGGAGGCGTGGACTGCCGCCCGCGAAGAGAGTGAACTGCTCAGCGAGATGGGACAGGACCACGATCAGGAACTGTTCCTGGCCGGCGAGACCTCGCCGATGATCTTCACGTCGGCAATGCTGAACTTCGGCGTCCGCCAGCTGCTCGATGCCCTCGTCGAACTCGCCCCCGCCCCGGCGGGTCGCACCGCCGTCGACGGGACCGTTCGCGCGGTGACCGACCCGTTCTCCGCCGTCGTGTTCAAGGTGCAGGCGGGGATGGATTCCAGTCACCGGGACCGACTCGCCTACATGCGCATCGTGTCGGGGGAATTCGAGCGCGGCATGGTGGTCACCCACGCCCAGACGGGTCGCCCATTCGCGACAAAGTACGCCCAGGCGGTTTTCGGTCGGGACCGCTCGACCGTCGACACCGCCTATCCCGGCGATGTCGTCGGGCTGGTCAACGCGACGGCACTGGCCCCCGGCGACACCCTCTACAACGAACCACCCATCGAGTACCCGCCGATCGGATCGTTTGCACCCGAGCATTTCGCGACGCTGCGCGCCCGCACCGCCGGAAAGTACAAGCAGTTCCGCAAGGCGATGGACCAACTCGAATCCGAAGGCGTCGTGCAGGTCCTGCGGAACGGCACCCGCGGTGACGCCTCCCCCGTCCTCGCCGCTGTGGGACCGATGCAGTTCGAAGTCGTCACCGCCAGAATGCTCGCCGAGTTCACCGTCGAAACCGACCTTGAGCCACTGGGCTACTCGCTGGCCCGCCGCACCGACGAGGCCAGTAGCGCCGAACTCGACCGCCAGCGCGGTGTCGAGGTGTTCACTCGGACCGACGGCGCGCTCCTCGCGTTGTTCAGCGACAAATGGCGACTGCAGTACATCGAGAAGGAGCATCCCGATGTGACGCTCGAACCGCTCGTGGCAGCGGCCGACTGATGCGCGCGTCCCGGCAGTTCCGTCCCACCGCCGCCGCCGGCGCCCTCGCCTGCACCCTCCTCGTCGCGGTAACGGCGTGTTCGAGCAGCGATAAGCCATCGGCGCCCCGACCGGCCCCATCGTCGGCGGCGAAGTCCGGTACCGATCGGGTGCCGATCGCGGACTGCCAGAAAATTCCGCCGGATGGCCGGGTCTACCGCTCGGGATCAGATTTGAAGTTCGATCGCGGCTCGATGCTCGTCGCCCTCCCGAAGAACCGGGACTCGCGACCGGCGACGACCACCGCACCGGCCCCGGCGACCCCACCGCCCGAGACCACCTGGGCGCCGCCGCCCAACGTGTTGCCGCCGAATGTCGTGCCGCCGAACCAGGTGCCCCCGCCGCAATATCCCCCGGCGCCCCAATACCCACCGGCCCGCCACCGCGGACCGCACCGGGTCGTTCCGGTAACCCGTGCGCCCGCCGCCCCGGCCACCCACACGCCAAGCGCCCCCGCCAACGCGGCCGACGAGTGCGTGTCGCTACACAAATGGGGCAACGCCTCCCCCGAGGTGCCGCCGGACGGGTTGCTGTTCACCTTCCGGGGCGCCGGGTCAGACGGGGGTCAGATCACCTTCCCAGCGGTCGCCCTGACCGGTGGCGTCGTTCCACTGCCCGGCCCGGATCACCCGAGGGTCGGTCCGCTCGTCGAGTCGATCCCGGTCGACATCGGTATCTCGTTGGGCGGCAAGTACTACCTGGCGACGGGCTGCCCGCTCAAGATCGTTGCGATGTCACCCAAGCGTGCCGCCGGGCACTTCGTGTGCCCCACCACCATTCCGATGCGCGAGAACCCGCTCGCCCCCAACGACGCCGCACCCAATCCCGACGACGAGGGTGATGACGGCCCCACCCCGGCTCCACCGGCGCAGCCCGCGCCGGTTCCGCCATGGCCGGGTGAACCGGGCCACCAGCCGGCGCCCGCCCGTTCCGACGCCATCCGCATCAGCGGATGGTTTGAGGCCAAACCCTGATTCAGATCACGCCGCTATTTCAAGATCAAGTCCTGATTCAGGGCCATATCTGGACCGAGTTCTAGCGCTCCCCGACGACCCTGCACACGACGGCGGGATCCACCTCGTCGATCGATGCCGGGTCGAACGCGGGCGCACGGTCCTTGTCGACGAGAACGGCCCGGACGCCTTCGGCGAAGTCCGGCAGCGCGGTGATCTGCTCGGCGGCATGCAATTCGCGGTCGAGGCACTCGGCGAGCGAACTGGCCGCGCCGCGCGTAATCATCTCAGCCGTCACCAGCAGACTCGTCGGCGAACAGTTGTCCATCAGCCCGGCCATCTCCCTCGCCCAGTCATCGCCCCCGCGTAGCCCGCCGAGGATCGCGGGCACCGAATCGTTGCCGCCGAAGTAATCGGCGATTGATCGCAGCGGGAGTGCGTCGGCCCTGGGCGCAGCCGCACAGGATGACAGCGCCTGACCCAGCGGCTGGCCCGAGCGGATCGCCGCGGCGAGATCCCCGACCGATGACGACGCGACCGAGTGGGTGGCCAGACCGATCTCGACCGCCTGAGTGCCGCGAATGCGTGCGCCGGTCAGTCCCAGCCACATCCCGACGCCAACCGGCAGACGGGGCAGGAAATAGGTCGACCCGATGTCGGGGAAGAAGCCAATCGCCGTCTCGGGCATTGCGATTAGGGCCTTCTCCGTCACCACGCGCACCTCGCCGTGCACGCTGATGCCTAGCCCGCCGCCCATGGCCGCACCGTCGATCAGTGCGACGTAGGGCTTCGGGTAGTCGGCAACGAGCTGATTGAGCTGGTACTCCGAGCTGAAGTAGTGCCTGACCGCAGCGGTGTCGCCGGCGAGCGCGGAGTCGCGGATCGCGCGAATGTCACCACCTGCGCAGAACGCACGATCGATACCGGAGGTGACCAGGACCGTCTCCACCGCCGGGTCATCGGCCCAGTCCGTCAGGACGGGGAACATTTCGCCGATCATTCCCTGGTCGAGGGCGTTGAGTGCCTTGGGGCGATTCAAAATGATATTGCCGACACCGTTGGCGACGGAGGTTGCGATGGCAGACATGCGGTCACCCTACCCAGCGCGGCGGCGGAGTTGGCCGTGAGGCTGGTCAGATGCGGGGCGCGAACCAGGTCATCAGCTTCTCGGCGACCCGGGGATCGTTAAGCAGCGCGAGGTGATTCGATTTGCCCACGTGGAGACCGTTGCTCGGATCGAAACCAATCCGGCGGGTCGAGTTGTGCCCGCTCGCACTGTGGTGCAACACGAGTCCGTCACCGATGATCCGCGAGAGGGGGTTGCGCGGATTATGGGTGATCGAACCCGACACGAAGTAGTGCTCGGCACCGGGCATCAACGGCACTTCTGCGGCCATGGCCCGCGCCACGTCGTCGGGATCACGTCCGGTCCAGTCCTCGTCGACGATCGATCCGGCCCGCAGGTCGCGAATGCCGCCGCTGCGGCGGCGCAGCAGGCGACCCAAGGCCTTCGTCTCCGGCAGTGCCATCAGCCGGGCACTGCCCAGGTGCGCGAGGTTTTCGAGCGGCGCACCGAGGTGTGGAGTGCCCAACGAGACGTTGGTGTCCACCCGCGCTACCCAGCCATGCCCGGCTTCGCGGCCGTAGTGGGCGGCACTGCGGGCTACGAGCCCACCCATCGAGTGGCCGAGAAGGCCGATCGATTCGACCGGCACCGGCCAGCGGCGCACCAGGTCGTCGAGCAGTTCAGCCAGGTCGCGACCGTTCGTGGAGATCCGGCGGCCGGTGTTGTAGCGGACGAACACGGTGGTGATCCCGGCCCGGGTCAGCCGGTCGGCGTACGGTTCGGACTCACCGGCCGCCCATGAGTACTCGGTTTCGACAAGTCCGTGCAGGGCGACGACGAGCCGCCGACGGGCCGCCGGGAACGCGACGGCCAGCGCCGGCGCGGTCAAGGGCACCGGTGCACCGTCGACGCGGATCGACATCGGCTCGGCGAGCGGCGATTGACGGGAATCGAGTTCGTCGCCGATGACGCCGTTGATCGCGGCGATGATGGTCGCCCCCACCCTGGTCGTGGAGGGTGCCTGCTTGAGCGGCAGGTCAGCCGCCACGCCGCCGACACGCCCGGCGGTCGTCATCGTCTGTCCGACGATCAGATACACGCCATCGGTGATGGCGTCGTGCACCGTCTTGATCGGTGCCACTGCCGGGCCCACACCGTGGCGAACGGCCCCGAAGACTCGATCGGAGATGGCCCGGTGGGTCTGGTGAATCCCCCGCGTCGCGTTGCCGAGCTCGGTGAGGCCGAGTTCGGATAGCGCGCGCACCTCGGCACGTCGGTCGGCAGTCGTCATGCATCCAGTGTACATGTGTGCACCGAAATACGGCTCCGCGCTCCCGCGTGCTCATTCTGGTCACGCATGCACAGCTGGGCCCGCACGACCAGAATGAGTCCGCGCCGCCTTACGTGGGAATGAGTTCGAGGCGCCTCAGCCACGGGAACAGGATGCCGGGCAACCCGCCTCGTTCGAGGTCCCGCCATGCCCATCGAACGACCATGAACCCGAGTCTGCGAAGCTCGTCCTCGCGCCGCTTCTCGCGGAGCACGGTGTCGGTGGCGGAATCGCCGAGCTTGCGCAGTTGGCCGTACTTGACCGCACCGTCGAACTCGCCGATCAGCCTCTCACCCCAGCAGAAGTCACAACGATAGGTCCCGCCCGGGCAGCGCAACACCCGCTGCAGCTCGGGGCCCGGCATCCCGGCATCGATCATCTGCGCTCGACTCCACGATTCGCCGACACTCTCAGAATCCTTGTGCGCGAACAGCAACGCCCGTCTCGCCTGCCGGCCCCCGTAGCGACGCCCGGCCAAAGCGATCGCCAGCTGATCCTTACTTACGCCGGACCGAAGCGCCCCGTCGAATGCGACGAGGCCTTGGGCAAGGTCGCCCGTCGTGGCGACATCGACCGCGGTGCGCGCGAGGGAGGTCACCCGAACACCGTCGACAACGGTGAGGTCGTCGCAGCCCAGCGGCGCGGTGTGTAGATGCCGGTCACGACTGGTAGTGCCTCCGCTGCCACGCCCACTGGTCAGATGGACGCGCCCGCAGTCGGGGCGCAGCAATGCCAAGCCGTGTACGGCCGCCGCCGACGCATGGCTCAGCGGGTAGCCGCTACTGCGCTCGGTCGTGGCGACCGCGATGGATCTCAACCGAACCAGTTGGTCGGCGCCGCCGGGACCATCGAACCGGTCACTGGGTTCGGCGAAGACTCCTGGCGCCAGCCTGATGAGGCCGCCCGCACGGACCGCCGACCGAAGTGCGTCGTCGGAGACGTCGACAGCGATGGCATCCCGTCGCCGGATGAGGCCGTAGCGGTCCCGAGGAAGTCTGTTCATACGTCTTAGACGCAGGCGGGCGAGTATCGGTTCCTTGCGGCCTCGGCGGCGAACGCGTGCCGCGCAGTGATTCTGCTCGCGCGCGGACAACTGTCAACGCGCGAGCCGAATCCGTACGCGCGACGGGCAGTTGCCCCGGCGCTAATGTGGGGGCATGGACCCCCGCCGCCACCCCGACCACACCCTCAACGACGGAACCTCGATTCCGCGTTTCGGCTTCGGGACCTGGCAGATCCCCGACGCACAGGCCCGTGGCCTCGTCGCCGCTGCCCTCGACGCCGGGTATCGCCACATCGACACCGCACAGATGTACGGCAACGAGTCCGGGGTCGGCCAGGGCATTGCCGACAGCGGGCTGGCCCGGGACGGGCTCTATGTGACCACCAAGCTCAACAACAACAATCACGATCCCGGTCGGGCCATCGCCTCGATCGACGACTCGCTGAACCGGTTGGGCCTCGACTACGTCGACCTGTTTCTCATTCACTGGCCGCTGCCGACCATCGGGATCGATTATGTCGACACCTGGCACGCGATGGAGGAGATCCGGGGGTCCGGAAAGGCCCGGTCCATCGGCGTCTCCAACTTCGCACCGGAACACCTGCACCGCGTCGTCGCCACCGGATCGGTGGTACCGGTGGTCAACCAGATCGAAGTGCACCCCTACTTCGCGCAGCACACCCTGCGATCGGTGAACGCCGAGTTGGGCGTCGCGACGGAAGCATGGTCACCGCTGGCCCAGGGGCAGGTGTTCGGCGACGCCACCCTCAAAGCGATCGCCGAGCGCCTCGGCCGACCGATATCGGCGGTCGTCCTCGCCTGGCATCTGCAGCGCAACGACATCGTCTTCCCCAAGGCATCGAGCGTCGCCCGCATCCGCGAGAATTTCGACGCGCTGACCCTGACCCTCGACCCGGCCGACGTCGCCGCGATTGACGCCCTCAACGAGGATCGCCGGATCGGGCCCGACCCCGCCACGTTCGACTGGGTGCCCACCGAAGAGGTTTAGCCCACGGGGCTACTGGGCCAATTCGGCGGCCGTGAGCCAGTCCGACTCCGCCATTTCCTTCTCCGCAACGACCCGCTTGAGCTCGCCGCCGAGTTCGACGAGCCGGCCCGGATCGGTGGCAGCGGCAGCCAGATCGGCATGCAGCGCCGCCTCACGCCCGACCAGCTTGTCGATCTGGCGTTCGAGACGGCCCATCGCCTTGCGGGCCTCGCGGTGTTCGGCCGCCGACGACTTCGCCGACGTTGACAAGGTCGGCCCCACATCGGCGGCAAGCGCCTTGGCTTCACGAGCCTCGGTGCGCGCCAGCTCTTTTCGCCGCTCGAGATACTGCTCGATACCGCGCGGCAGGTTGGTCAGCCTCCCGTCGCCGAACAACGCCCAGGTCGAATCACAAATGCGTTCGACCAGATAGCGGTCGTGGCTGATGACGACCAGCGTGCCCGCCCACCCATCGAGCAGATCCTCCACCTGCTGCAACGTGTCGATGTCGAGGTCGTTGGT
>NZ_DIAX01000051.1:14889-73035 GCF_002414845.1 Gordonia sp. UBA5067
TCGAGGTCGTTGGTCGGTTCGTCGAGTAGCAGCACATTCGGCTCGGCCATCAGAACTCGCGTCAATTGGAGGCGGCGACGCTCTCCGCCGGAAAGGTCGCCGACCGGGGTGCGCTGACGGGCGGGAGAGAAACCCAGCCGCTCGGCAAGCTGACTGGCCGACATCTCCTTGTCTCCCACCATCATTCGGGTGGCGACGGCCTCCACTGCGTCGAGGACCCGCTGGTCGGGGTCAAGGTCGTCGAGTTCTTGGCGCAGCCAGCCGATCGACACCGTCTTGCCTTCGATCCGCCGGCCGGGCGCAACCGGCACTTCACCGGCCAGTGCGCGCAGCAACGTCGTCTTTCCGGAGCCGTTGACGCCGACCAGGCCGACCCGCTCGCCCGGGGTCAGTCGCCAGGTCAGGTCGTCGAGCAGAACACGGGAGGTGCCGTCCTGGGCCACCGGGGTCGTCAGGTGTGCGTCTTCCAGCTCAATGACGATGCGGCCCAGCCGCCGTTTGGCGAACGCCGACAAGGTGACGCTGTCACGCGGTGGGGGCACGTCGGCGATCAGCTTCTCGGCCGCCTCGATGCGATACTTCGGCTTCGACGTCCGCGCCGGCGGACCCCGCCGTAGCCAGGCCAATTCTTTGCGCGCAAGATTGCGCCGCCGCTCCTCGGCGGCATCGGCCAGTCGTGAGCGCTGCGCCCGCGCGAACACCCAGTCGTTGTATCCGCCGTCGTACTCGTCGACCCCGCCGCCGTGCACCTCCCAGGTGCGCTGGGCGACGGTGTCGAGGAACCAACGGTCGTGGGTCACGACGACAACGGCGTCGCCGCGCGCAACGAGGTGGTCGGCCAACCATTCGACACCCTCGATATCGAGGTGGTTGGTGGGCTCGTCGAGGATGAGGACGTTGGCGTCGGCCACCAGCGCTGCTGCCAGTGCCGCGCGGCGCCGCTGCCCACCCGACAGCTCGTCAGTGCGCCGGGTGAGCAGTTCGGCCACGCCGATGCCCGAAAGCACGTCACGGATCCGCGGATCCCCCGCCCATTCATGTTCGGCGAGACCGAGTGATCCGACGACGATGTCGGCGACCGTGGTGTCCGCTGGCAGCTCTGAACCCTGCGTGACGGTGGCGACACGCGCCTCACTCGCCCGCGACAGCCGGCCGCCGTCGGGCTCGGCGATGCCGGCCAGGATCTCGAGCAGGGTAGTCTTCCCGCCGCCGTTGAGGCCGACGACGCCGATCCGCTGACCGGCGTGCACCCCGACGCTCACCGACTCGAGCAGGGGTTTGATGCCGAAACTCTTGCTGATCTTCTCGGCGTTGATCAGTACCGGGTTGGCCGGGGCGGTCACCGAAAGTACCTCGCGACCGTGCCCATGGTGTCCGCCATCGACTGGCGGGTCACCGCCATGTGGTCGCCCGGGTACACGCCCATCGCCACCGCGACGCCGGCGGCGCGCAGCTGATCCTGCAATGCCAGGGTGCCGATCGGGCTGACGACGTCGTCGGTCAAGCCCTGTTCCAGACGTACCGGGCGAACGAAGCCGGTAGCCGGAATACCGGCGTAGTCCCGGAGTGCGGCCATGAACGCCGGGGAACTGCTCGTCGACCGCGCATACAGCGTTCCGGGCGCGACGGTGCGGAGCGCGACGACGAGATCGTGGACGCACAGATTGCGCGACTTGGCGACCCACTCCCGGCCGACGGGTGTCAGGTAGTCCAGGGCATGCACGTCGGGCCGCGCGTGGTTGAGCCCGCTCATCACATACAGACCAAAACCGGACATCGAGTTGAAGTAGCCGAGACTCGGGGTGCCGGGCTGCTGGAAGAGCGGCACGATCGTGGTGATCTGACTGGCCGGTGCGATCGCCACGGTGCCCAGCATCGTCAGCTCCGGCGCGTAGCGGGGTGCGACCCGCGACGCCCACAGCGCGGCGTGACCGCCCTGCGAATGCCCCAGCGACACCCATCGCTTGCCGATCACCGGGTCAATACTGCGCGCCGCCCGCACCATGTCGATCACGTTGAAGGCCGACGACCGGCCGCCGAGGTACTCGGCGACGCCGCCGCCACCGAGGCCGATGTAGTCGGTGGCGGTGACCACGTAGCCGCGCCGCAGGGCCCCGGAGATGGTGGGCTGGTCGCGGTCGAGGAGTTGCCCCGATTGCACGCTGGGCGCACACCTGGCCGAGATGCCGCTGGTGCCGTGGGCCCACGACACCACCTGCCAGCCGTCGGCGGGCACCGCGCGCCGGGGGTAGTAGACGGCACCGGTACTCAGCGCCGGCCGACCGTTCTGGTCGCGCGTCGTGTATCGAACGGCCACTCCGCGCGCGGCTTCGGACGGCAGGTTGACCGTGGGTACCGCCGATTGTGCCACCACGGTTCCGGTGACCGGGTCCGCCGACGCCGGCGGAGTCGCACACACGCTGGTCACCGCGAGAACCGCACCGAGGAACACCGTCACGATCCGCATGTGAGACACCCTATCGACCGCCCGACTACCCACTCAAACAATCCGGCACCCCGGCACTGGGCCGTGCGCGGTGCGCACGGACTTGGCCACGCCGCGACCGGCCAGTTCGGCGGCGACCCGCACCGCCGCCTCCTCGTCCGCGCACAGGAACGCGCACGTCGGCCCCGAACCGGAGACGATCCCGGCCAGCGCACCGGCATCGACCCCCGCGCTCAGCGTCCGGCGCAGCGTTGGCTGCAGCGACAACGCCGCAGGTTGCAGATCATTGTGCAGCAGCGCTGCGACCTGCTCCACCTCGCCCGCGGCCAAGGCCCGCAGCAGGTCGTCGGGCCGGTGCGTCACCGGCTCGGCGGCGGCTTCTTTGGCCCGCAGCCGATCGAGTTCGGCAAACACCGCGGGGGTGGCCAGGCCGGTCTTGGCGATCGCGAGCACCCAGTGGTACTGGCCGCGCGACAACACCGGCGAGAGCCGTTCCCCACGTCCGACGCCCAGCGCGGTGCCGCCGTGTAGCCCGAACGGCACATCGGAGCCGAGGTCGGCGGCCGCGGCAATCAGTTCGGCGCGACTCCAGCCGACGCCCAGCAGCCGGGTGCAGGCGAGCAACGAGGCGGCCGCGTCGGCGCTGCCGCCGGCCATTCCGCCCGCGACGGGGATCGACTTGCCGATCTCAATGGCCACTCTGGCATCCGGGTCGACGCGGACCGCCGCGCGCCCGGCAAGGTTGAGCGCGGGATCGTCGGGCACCTCGGCCGCCCCTTCGCCCGACGTCTGCACCGACAGCACGTCGGCTGCTCGTACGGTGACGTCGTCGAAGAGTGAAACCGCCTGGAACACCGTAGTCAGCTCGTGATAGCCGTCGGCTCGAACTGCACCGACACGAAGGTGCAGGTTGACCTTGGCCGCGGCACGCACCGTGATCGCAGCGGATCGCGCGCGGGGTTTGAGGGACACGAAACCTCAGGGTAGTGCAGTCCTCGCGAGCGCGACATAGTCGGCGACGCCGAGGCGCTCCCCGCGCACAGACGGATCGATACCGGCCGCCCGCAGACGGGCCTCGGCCTGCGGCGGCGAACCGGCCCACCCGGCCAGTGCGGCGCGCAACGTCTTGCGCCGTTGGGCGAAAGCCGCATCAATCACGGTGAACACCTGCTTGCGCGTCTCCGCGTCGCGCGGGTAGTCATCGGTCCGATCGATGCGCACGAGACCGGACTCGACCTTCGGCTCCGGCCAGAAGACGTTGCGACCCACCGAGCCGGCCCGCGACACCCGGCCGAAGTACCGGGCCTTGACGCTCGGTATGCCGTACACGCGGCTGCCCGGTTCGGCGGCCAACCGGTCGGCGACCTCGGCCTGCACCATGACCAGCGCGACCTGGAGTGAATCGACCTCCGACATCAAGTGCAGCAGGACGGGGACGGCGACGTTGTAGGGCAGGTTGGCGACCAACGCCGTCGGCTCGCCCGTCAAGTCCGACGCGGAGATCCGCAGCGCGTCAGCAGTAATAACTTCGAATGAATTCTGTTGTGCCGGAGCGTATTCGGCAACCGTCGCCGGTAGCCGGGCGGCTAATACCGGGTCGATCTCGACGGCCTCGACCGATCCCGCGGCACCGAGCAGCGCCAGCGTCAACGAGCCCAGCCCAGGCCCGACTTCCAGGACCCGATCGGCGGTCCCGACCCCCGCCGAGGCAACGATGCGACGCACCGTATTGGCGTCGTGGACGAAGTTCTGGCCGAGTGTCTTGGTCGGCCGCACCCCCAATTCGGCGGCGAGCCCGCGAATCTGGGCCGGGCCCAGCAGACGCGGCGACGGCGTCGTGGTCAGCGCAGGCCCAGTTTCGACGTGCACGCCGGCCACGCGCCCCATCCTTGCGCGGCCAGGGTCTTCTTGGCGATGTCGATCTGCTCCTCGCGGGTGGCGAGGTCGGCGCGCGGCGCATACTTGCCCCCACCCCACCGCAGCCAGGTGCCGGCGTCGAACTGGACGCCGCCGTAGAAACCGTTCCCGGTGTTGATCGCCCAGTTACCGGTGGCCTCACATTGCGCCAGCGCATCCCACACCGAGCCGTGCGGAACGTAGGGCGCGCCCGGCTTGGTCCCCACCCGTACGGTCGCCGCTACCGGCTGAACCAGCGTCTGCGAGTCCAGCTTGGTGCGCTTGACCTCTTTGCCGTTGACGACGGTCACCGTGTAGGTCACCCGCGCCTGGCCGGGCTTGCCCGGATTCTCGACGACCTTGCGGTCCCGGATGAGGTTCGCATCCGCTTTGGCGATCTGCGGCGGCGCCACGTTCTCCACTCGGGTCGACGCCACCGTGCGGATTCGCGTGACCGTCACGGCCATGTCCTTGGTTACCGGGGTGTTCGCGGCCGGCACCACCTTGTCGGTGGGCGCCAACGGTTTCCCGGTGCGGGCGAGCAGGTCGCCGACGGTCAGGGCACCGATCACCGGACGCCAGGTCACCGTGCCGTCGGTCACGGTCACCGGAACCGGCTTGCTGACCGCGATCACCGCGCCGGCCAGCGGCAGGGTGGTGAGGTCGGTGGCCGCCGCCCAGTTCGTGAGCTTCTGCTCACCCAGCAGTTCGTCGACGGTCGAAGCGGTGGTCGTCACCGCGCGTTTTTGCCCGTCCAGGTCGAGGGTGACCTGCTTGTGCCGTTTGAAGGTGACGGTCTGACCGTCGCGGAGCTTGGCCGCGGCCGCGGGGACGACGACATCGGCCGGCACCGGTGTATAGCCCTGTGCGCGGAGCACCGAGTCGACCGACAGCGCCATCGTCGACACCGTGCGGGACTGGCCGTCGACGTCGAGCGTGACCGTTTTGTGCGACGCGAGGCCGACGACGCCGCCCGCGGCAAGCGTGGCCAAGACGGCGCCGACCGCGATACGCGGCCGCAGAGACGTCGACCTGTTCACCCTGGTCAGGGCGCGCGGGGCTGCTGGCGCCGCCTTATGGCGGGTCACGTTGTGCGTCATCGATTCAAGTCCTGCTTCGTCGTTCCGTGTCTCCCTCACCCATCGACACGCCGACGGGCGGCCCGTTCACGACGGACATGTCACGAAATGATATCGAACTAGCGACTTTCCGGCCACCCGAAAGTGGACAACTAGGTGCTGAACAGCGACTTCTACGAGCTGATTCCATACACTCGGCGGGCATTGCCGCCCAATATCGCAGCCATCTCACCGTCGGACACGCCGCGCAACTCGGCCAGAAACCGTGCGGTGTACGGCAGACAATACGACTGATTGCGGCGCCCCCGATAGGGATGCGGGGTGAGGAACGGCGCGTCGGTCTCGACGAGGATCTGCCCGTCGGGCACGAGGAGCGCAGCCTCCTGCAACGTCTGCGCATTGCCAAAGGTCACGGTGCCCGAGAAGCTCAGCACATACCCCCGCTCGACACACTCGCGCGCTATCGCCGCGTCACCGGAGAAACAGTGCATGATCACCGTCTCCGGCGAGCCCTCGGCAGCCAGGATGTCCAGCAGCGCACGGTCGGCCTCGCGATTGTGGATCATCAGGGGCTTGCCGACCCGTTTCGCGAGATCGATATGCCAGGAGAACGCCTCGGCCTGTACCTGCGGCGAGGCACAGTCGGGCGAGCGCGACGGCCAGTAGTAGTCCAAGCCAGTCTCCCCCACGGCGACGACGCGCTCATGACGCGCCATCTCCTCGAGTTCGGCCTGCGTCTGCGCGGTGAGGTCGCCGGCATGCATCGGGTGCAGCGCCACCGCCGCGTAACACCGGTCGTCCCACTCGGCGGCCGCGATCGCCCACCGGGCGTCGACCATGTCGTCGGCCACCGTGACCACCTGTTCGACCCCCACCGCGGCGGCGTGGTCGAGGATGGCGGCCACGGTCTCCGCCGAGCGGCCGCCGCATGCGGCGAGGTGCGTGTGCGCGTCCACCAGTCCGGGCAGCTGCTGCGGATCGGGCGGAGGTTCGCGGCGGTCAGTCTTCTTGCTCACCGGTTCACCGTCTCATAGATTGGAGGTGCCCCTGTGCCGCCGGACGAGGAGTTCGGTCGCGGCGGCGTCCAGCGCGCACTGGCCGGATGAAGGGAAGCCGCATGGGACACGGGATGACCTGGACCGGAGTGGTGAAGAAGTCGCGCGAGCTGCTGGACGGCTCGAACTTGGTCACCGATGGCGGGCCGGAGCCTCACCGCACATGAACCTCACGGTCAGCCTGCAGGTCACCCTCGACGGCGTCGCCCAGGCGAACGGCGGCAACAACGAGGCGACGGACCCGGGATTCACCCGCGGCGGATGGGCGCTGCCGCACAACGACGGCGACGTCGTGCAATACATCCTTGACACCTGGCGGCGTCCCGACGCCTTCCTGCTCGGCCGGCGGACCTACGGCCTGTTCGAGTCCTACTGGGGCGCCCGCCGCGACGACCACAGCTTCGGCGAGGCGATCAGCTCGAAACCGAAGTACCTTGTCTCCACCACCGTGACCGAGCCGACATGGGAGCAGACGACGGTCATCACCGGCGATGTCGCGGCCCGCGTGCGCGAACTCAAGGCGCGGCACGGCGGCGAGCTGCTCGTGGTGGGCAGCACGGCGCTCGCCCGGTGGCTGCTCGAGAACGAGCTGGTGGACCAGCTGAACCTGGTGCAGTTTCCGGTCATCGTCGGCGAGGGCGAACGACTGTTCCCCGCACAGGGCCTGGATTTCGCGCTCGACCTGATCGACTCCCGCGTGTTCGGCACCGGCATCGTCGCCCTCACCTACGACGTGGTCGGTCGCCCCAACTACGCCTGAACGATCGTCGTCGAGACTCCGTCGGATTACCCGTGGAAAGGATCACGAGCAGATCGAGCCGACAGGGCCGCCGGACAGGCGCCGCGCCCGGTTGAGTCGCACGGGCCTACGTGGCGTCGCCCTCGACCGCAAACGCCACTATCGCTTTGACGAGTGTGCGCCGTTGCGCCGACGCCGGCGATGCCTCCGGCTCCAGAAGCCAGCGCAACACGTAGCCGTCCATGAAGTTCATCGCAAATAGCCCCAGCTCATCAACATCGATCGCCCAGTTCACCCTCGCGACCTCGGCGCACGTAACCAGCATCGCCGTGATGTAGGCAGTATTCAATCGGTACTGGAGCAGAGCGGTGTCGAGTATGGGACCACCGCCACGGATGCCGTTGGTGGCGATCTCGTAGGTCACCAACCGCCGTGTCGGCGTCGAAGAGATGATCCCCCACCAGGACTCCACGGCCTGGGTCAACAGGTTGTCCAGGCCCGCAACTCCACGCATGTCTGTTGCACCGGGCGGTAACTGTCCAGCGACTTGAACCACCTGATCAGCCAATTCCAGAGCCACTGCACGAACCAGTTCGTCCTTGCTCGGATAGAAGTACTGCAGCGTGCCCAAGGAGACACCGGCGGCCACCGCGACATCCCTCATCGTGAACGACGAGAACCCTAACCGCTCGGCCAACTCGACCGCCGCTTCGAGCAACTGCCGCCGCCTGGCCGAGGCTGTCATCCGTGGAGCCACGAGGTTGAGGGTAGCTCTGCGTCCACCCAGTCCAAGAAGTTCGATCGGTTGACCATCGGTATTCGTACGATTTTGGTATCTGTCAGTCGTACGATTATGGTATCTGTCAGTCGTACGATAAGTCTGTCCGACAGTCGGTCGCAGTCCTACCCTCGACTCCTAGAACTCGCAACGAAAGGCCAGTTGAGAATGAAGAGATTAGCCTCGAGTCATCGCCGGATATTCGGCGCCACAGTCGTCATCGGTGCGCTTTTCACCGGTTCCGTAGCCGGAGCATCCATCGCCGCTGCGGACGACGGCCCACCGGAACCCGGTCAGAATCAGATGCAGGGCCCCAACAGTGGGCCACCCGAGCCCGGCCAGAATCAGTTTCAAGGTCCCGGACAGACGCCAAGCCCGAAGAAGCCCGCACCGAAGGCCGGATTCTGGTTAGGTCCGTTCTGGATCGCTACCGATTCCTAAGCTAGAGCGCCCCCCACCTCGGTGGGGGGCGCCTTTGTATGTCGCCCCGCGAAAGGACTGCAGAACCACAATGAATAAAGATGCATATTCTCGACGCCGCGCACTGATCACTCTCGCCGCCGCCGGGCTAATTCCGGGCATCGTGGGCGGTGCCTCCCAGGCTCAGGCCGAAACCTTCACCATCAACGCGGTCGCAGACGGCAACACCATCGCAGCCAGCTCGTTCGGCGCTCCCGAATGGGGCGATCCAGACAACAACGGCTGCGCCCTGGTAGACGTTGGCCGCGGCCGAGTCATCGGATCTGGAAATCGCGATAGCGCCAACCCCGGCCGCATCTACATCAAAAGTGAACCAGTGGCGAACGGCACATATACGGTCGCCATCCGGTGCTACACCGGATTCTACTCGTCTTCGGTGGTCTCCAACCGTGTCGTCGTCACCGTTCCCGGAGCTCCGGGGTTCGGCAGCTAGTCTCCACACTCCCCGAGTTGCCTGAAACTAAAGGACCTTATCGTGAGACTTGTACGCAATTCCAGGCTCGCCGTTGCCATTGCAACGATCACAGCGTTCGGCGGCCTCGTGATCGGCGGCGTCGTGAATGGCAGTGGCGGAGCGGTTGCCGACGTAAATCCGCCATCGCACCACGGGTTCGGCGCATTCAATCCGAAGCTGCACAAACAAGGCGACCGGTGCACCGCTGCCGGGCGCCGCGGCGTGTGGGTGGTGGACCATTCGAAGTCGAACCACCGCTGGGTCTGCGACACCGACGACGGCCTGCCCACCTTCAACCCCAGCGCGCACGCAAAAGGTGATTCCTGCACGAGCAACGGCCGAGTCGGCGGGTGGATGCCCATCGATAGCGGACACGGGCGGGAGTGGGTGTGTTACACCGACCGCTGAGCATGCCCGGTGCATGTCAAATCACCATTTCCTGACATGCACCGAACGTGGTTGTCGCCGCGCAGCGCATGCAAGATTCGCGTAGCGTGTTCCCAATGCTGGGGCTGCCCGAATCCGTCACCGTTGCACTCTTCGACCTCGACGGTGTGTTGACAGACACCGCCTCGGTCCACCTGACCGCGTGGACCGAGGCGTTCAACAACCTCCTGCCCGACATCGTCGACGACGACGGCCACACCCCGGCGCCGTTCACCGAGTCCGACTACCGCGCGCATGTCGACGGGCGGCCCCGCGAAGACGGTATCAACGCCTTCCTCGCCGCCCGCCGGATCACCGTCGACCCCGATACCGTCGCAAAACTGGGGCAGGCGAAGAACCGCCGCTTTCTGGCAATCCTCGATCGCGACGGCGTGACCCCCTACCCCGACGCCGTCGCCTACCTGCACGCCGCCCGCGACGCCGGCCTGGGCATCGCCGTGGTGACCTCGTCGCGCAACGGTGGACCCGTCCTCGAGGCCGCCGGTCTGACCGAGTTCGTCGCGGTTCGGGTCGACGGCAACGACATCGTCGAGCGCCACCTCGCGGGCAAACCCGCACCCGACTCCTTTCTGCTCGGCGCAGAGCTGATGGGCGTTGGCCCCGCGGGTGCCGCCGTCTTCGAGGACGCGGTATCCGGGGTGGCGGCCGGATCTGCGGGCGACTTCGCCGCCGTGATCGGCGTCGACCGCACCACGAGCGAAACCCAGCCGAGCCCGCACGCCAAGGATCTCGCCGGCGCGGGTGCGACCGACGTCGTCACCAGCCTGGACCGGCTGCGCATCGGCGGGCAGCCGGAAGGAGCACCGCAATGACCCACTCCCATCCCGATCCGCACGGCCCCCTTCGCGAGATGGGCTTCGAGGTCCACCCGTGGCGACTCCAATGGAGCGGGCTGCGCGTCGACATGCTGGCACGCACCGAATCCCTGTTCGCACTCTCCAACGGCCACATCGGCCTGCGCGGCACGTTCGAAGAAGGCGAGCCGACCGTGTTGCCCGGCTCCTATCTCAATGGGTTCTACGAGTTGCGCGGCCTGCCGTACGCCGAATCCGGCTACGGCTACCCCGAATCGGGGCAAACGGTTGTCAACGTGACCAACGGCAAGATCATCCGGCTGCTCGTTGAAGACGAGCCGATGGATCTGCGCTACGGCACCACCGAGTCGCACACCCGGACCCTGGACTTCCGCACCGGCACGCTTCAGCGCGAAACCGTCTGGACATCGCCGACCGGCCGGACGGTGCGCATCCGCTCGGAGCGGTTGGTGTCGTTCACCAAGCGGGCAATCGCCGCCATCCACTACGAGGTGGAACCGCTCAGCGAGGACATGACCCTGGTCCTGCAGTCCGACCTCCTCGCGAACGAGCCCATCCCCGTGCCGGGCAACGACCCGCGCCTCGCGGCCGCCCTCGATTCGCCCCTGGTGTCGGACATGGCCGACAGCCGCGGCTACTCCGCCGTGCTCGCCCACCACACGCGCAACTCCGAGCTATACATGGCTGCGGGCATGGACCACATCCTGGATCTGCCGTCGGACGCGGAAACATCGATCCGCGCCGACGGCGACCTGGCGCGGCTGACCGTCTCGGCGACCGTGCCGCGAGGGCAGAAGCTCACCCTGACCAAGTACATCGGCTACGGCTGGTCGGCCCGGCGCTCGGTGCCGGCACTCGGCGCGCAGGTCGAAGCGGCACTCGCACTGGCCGTCGACACCGGCTGGGACAAGCTCGTCGCCGAGCAGACCGCCTACCTCGACGACTTCTGGCACGACGCCGACATCGAACTCGACGGCGACCCCGAATTGCAGCAGGCGGTGCGCTTCGCGCTGTTCCACGTCTTACAAGCCGGCGCGCGCGGTGAATCTCGTGCCATCCCGGCCAAAGGGCTAACCGGGCCCGGCTACGACGGGCACGCGTTCTGGGACACCGAGAGCTTCGTGCTGCCCATGCTCACATACACCCTTCCGGTCGCCGCCAGCCAGGAACTGCGGTGGCGGCACGCGACGATGGACAAGGCGAAGGCGCGCGCCGCCGAGCTGGCCCAGAAGGGCGCGATGTTCCCGTGGCGGTCCATCAACGGCGACGAGTGCTCGGGGTATTGGCCGGCCGGGACCGCCGGGGTGCACGTCAGCGCCGACATCGCCAACGCCGTCGCCCGATACCTGAACGCGACGAACGATGAACAGTTCGACGTCGAATGCGGCGTCGAACTACTCGTCGAAACCGCGCGCCTGTTCTCCGGCATCGGTCACTTCGACATGAACGGCGAGTTCCGGATCGACGGTGTCACCGGGCCCGACGAGTACACCGCAATCGTCAACAACAACGTCTTCACCAACCTCGCGGTGCAGCAGAACCTGCGCGACGCCGTCGCGGCCGTCCGACGGCAACCGGAGGTGGCCCGACGGCTGGCCGTCACCGACGAGGAGACGGCGCGCTGGGAGGCATGCGCCGACGCGATGTGCATCCCCTACGACAAGCAACTCGACATCCACCAGCAGTGTGAGTCATTCACCCTGCTCGGCCAATGGGACTTCGAGGCGTCCAAGGACCGCTACCCGCTGCTGTTGAACTACCCGTACTACGACCTGTACCGCAAGCAGATCGTCAAGCAGGCCGATCTGGTCTTCGCCATGTACACCCGCGGCGACGCCTTCGACGACAACGCCAAGAAGCGAAACTTCGACTACTACTACCCGCTGACAGTGCGCGACTCCTCACTGTCCGCGTGTTGCGAGGCGGTCGTCGCCGCCGAGGTCGGCTACCTCGACCTCGCCTACGACCTGATGTGCGAGTCGGTGTTCACCGATTTGCACGACCTGCACGCCAACGTCGAGTCCGGCTTGCACATCGCGGCGCTGGCCGGCGCCTGGATGGACTGCGTTGCCGGATTCGGCGGGATGCGCGACTTCGGCGGCAACATCACCTTCGCCCCGCGCCTGCCAAAACGGTTGACCTACATGTCGTTTCGCATGATTGTCCGTGACTCGTCGATCGTCGTCGCAATCGACCGTGAAACCGCGACGTATCGCTTGCTGTCGGGCTCCTCGATCACACTGGCGCATCACGGCGCGGAGTTCGAGCTGGACGGGACGCCGGTGACCATGCCGATTCCGGAACGGCCCGCACTGGTTCCACCCCTCGCGCCGCCGGGGTGTGAGCCGTATAGCCGTCCCGAGTAACCTGACTGGCACTATGGCCAGCCACTCCTCCTATGGCGAGTACCGCCCGTTCTACCTGACGACGGCGATCGCCTACCCCAATGGCGCCCCGCACATCGGGCACGCCTATGAGTACATCTCCGCCGATGCCTTGGCGCGGTTCAAACGACTCGACGGCTTCGACGTGCGGTTCCTCACCGGCACCGACGTCCACGGCCAGAAGATGCAGCAGACCGCACAGGCCCAGGGAATCGCCACCGCCGAGTTGGCGTCGCGCAACTCGGACGAGTTCCAGGCACTGCAGGAGCGGCTCGGCTCCAGCTTCGACCGCTTCATCCGGACCTCCGACGACGATCACAAGCGGGCGTCGACCGAGATCTGGAATCGGATGGCGGCGGCCGGTGACATCTATCTAGACAAGTACTCGGGGTGGTACGACGTCCGTGACGAGACCTTCTACGCCGAGGTCGACACCACCGTCGGCGACGACGGTCAGCGCGTGGCCGGCGACAACGGCCACGTCCTCACCTGGACCGAGGAGCAAACGTACTTCTTCCGCCTGTCGGCCTACACCGACCGGCTGCTCGCGCTCTACGACGAGGAACCGGGCTTCCTCGGGCCCGAAAGCCGCCGCAACGAGATCGTCAGCTTCCTGCGTGGCGGTCTCACCGACTTGTCCATCTCACGCACCACGTTCGACTGGGGCGTGCCGGTCCCCGGCAACGCCGGCCACGTCATGTACGTGTGGGTCGATGCACTCACCAACTACCTGACCGGGGTGGGCTTCCCCGACGACACGGCGCTGTTCGACCGGTACTGGCCGGCCGATCTGCATGTCATCGGCAAGGACATCATCCGGTTTCACTGCGTCTATTGGCCGGCGTTTCTGATGAGTGCGGGAATCGAACTCCCCAAGCGGGTCTTCGCGCACGGATTCCTCTTCAACAACGGCGAGAAGATGAGCAAGTCGGTGGGCAACGTGGTCGACCCCGTCGAACTGATCGACGCGTTCGGCCTCGACCAGGTGCGCTACTTCTTCTTGCGCGAGGTTTCCTACGGCCAGGACGGCTCCTACTCCGCAGAGTCCATGGTCGCGCGGATCAACGCCGACCTCGCCAACGAGTTCGGAAACCTCGTCCAGCGCACCTCCTCGATGATCGCGAAGTACTTCGACGGTGCGGTCCCCGCGCCGGGCGACTACACCGACGCCGATAGCGCCCTGCTGCGGCAGGCCGCCGAACTCCTACCAACGGTGCGTGCGCACTTCGACGCGCAAGCGATCCACCTCGGCCTCGAAGCGCTGTGGCAGGCCCTCGCCGAGGCGAACCGGTACATCTCCGCCCACGAGCCGTGGAAGCTGGCCAAGACGGATCTGGCGCGCACGGCATCGGTGCTCTACGTCTGTGCCGAGGTGGTCCGCATCGTCGCCCTGCTGACCCAGCCGGTGATGCCGCTGTCCAGCAGGCAGATTCTCGACCAACTGTCGGTACCGGCCGCCGACCGGGACTTCACCGCCGTCGACCGGCGCCTGACGCCCGGCACCGAACTGCCCCGGCCCACCCCCGTCTTCCCGCGCCTCGAGGCGCCCGCGCGGGACTGATCGGAGATGAGCCCCAGCGCGCTCGACGTGCTGCGGTCGTTGCACCGGCACACGCGCGAGGAGGGGCTGCCGCCGCCGGCGGCACTCATCGGTTCCTGGTTCGGGGCCGAGGCCGTTATCGCGCCCTCCCTCGAACTCGTCGCGGGTCTGGGTCCGCCCGATCATCCCGATCGGTTCTGGTTGGGGCACCTGGGCTTCCCGGTCCACAGCGAGCATGCGCCTTTTCCCAGTGTGGCGGGCGGGCTCGCCGACGCGATCCTCATCCTGCGCGGCGGTCAATGGTCCTATGCCGATGTGACGGGCGCGGCGTGCCCGGGCTGGATCACCGACGTGCTGACCTCTCCCCCGCCGCGGACCGAGCCGGTGACCGGGCACTGGCACGAGCCGTCGGCCCACCGCCGCGCCGACCACGGCCGGGCGGTGGCGGACGCGCTGGCGGCGATCGCCGCCGGCGAGATCTACCAGGCGTGTATCTGCACCCGCGTCGACGGGCGCCTGCGGGGAGAGCCGATCGAGTTCTTCGGGACCGTCGCCGCGGCCACTGCGCCGGTGAAGGCCGCCTTCCTCCAGGGGCCCTGGGGCACCGTCGCGAGTTTCTCCCCCGAATCCTTCCTGCGCCGCCGAACCGGCGCCGTCACCTCGTCGCCGATCAAGGGCACCGCGCCCGCGAGAGCCGATCCCGGCGTGCTGGCCGCCTCGGTCAAGGATGTCGCCGAAAATGTGATGATCGTCGACCTGGTCCGCAACGACCTCGGCCGGGTCGCACGCGTCGGGTCGGTGACCGTGCCCGAGTTGCTGACGGTCGTCGGCGCCCCCGGTGTGTGGCACCTGGTGTCGACGGTGCGGGCCGAGCTCGATCCCACCGTCGGCAACGATGCGCTGTTGGCCGCGACCTTCCCGCCCGCCTCGGTGACCGGCACACCCAAGATCCGCGCAGCCGAACTGATCGGCCGGTGGGAGTCCCGGCCGCGCGGGGTCTACTGCGGGGCGGTCGGTATCGCCGGGCCCGAGCACGAGCTCGACCTGTCGGTCGCCATCCGGACCGTTGAAGTCGATCGTGACGGTGCGATGCGCCTGGGCGTCGGCGGCGGCATCACCATCGACTCGGTCCCCGAGCGCGAATGGCAAGAGTGCCTGGACAAGGCGGCCGCCATCATCGCGGCGACCTGATCGCCGGCACTCATGCGTCGTGTGCGGCCTCGTAGAGTTCGCGCTTGGACGCCCCGGTCTCCTCGGCGATCTGGGCGCACGCGTCCTTGAGACGCATCCCGCCGCCGGCCAGGGTCCGTACCCGGCCCACAAGATCGTCGATCTCCGGGACCTGCGCCGCTCCCGGTGCCAGCACGACGGTGATCTCCCCCCTGACCCCGTCGGCCGCCCATGCGGCGACGTCGTCGAGACGCCCCCGACGCACCTCTTCGTAGGTCTTGGTCAACTCGCGGCACACCGCGACGCGCCGGTCCGGGCCGAGCGCGTCGACGGCGTCGGCGAGCGTGTCGGCCAGCCGGTGCGGCGATTCGAAAAAGACGACGGTGCGCGGCTCGGCGACCAACTGGGCCAACCACTTCCGCCGGGCGCCGGGTTTTCGTGGAGCGAAACCGTCGAAGCAGAACCGCTCGCACGGCAGTCCCGAAACGGCCAGCGCCGTCGTCACCGCCGAGGGGCCCGGCAGGCAGGTGATCGGCAGGCCGGCGTCGGCGCAGGCGGCGACGAGCCGAAACCCCGGGTCGCTGACCGACGGCATTCCCGCATCGGTGACGACGAGGACGGTGTGCCCGTTCTCGATGGCTTCGACCAGCCCGGGGGTCCGAACGGCCTCGACCTGGTCGTAGTAGCTGACGATCCTCCCGGTGATCACCACCCCCAGCCCGGCGGCCAGCGCACGGGTGCGGCGGGTGTCCTCGGCGGCAACGATGTGGGCCGAGGCCAGTGCCGCCCGCAGGCGCGGCGACGCATCGCCGTACTGTCCCATCGGCGTGGCGGCCAACACCAGGGCGCCGGCAGCGGGGCCATCCCCCCTTGGTTTCGCGTGCGCGGCACTCATGGTTGACCAGCCTAGGCGCAACCTCGGTCGCGCCCACTACCATCGACCTGGTGACGACCGCCGACGACAACGCCACCAGCAGTTGGCTCGTCGTTCGGCCGAGCGGCACGCCCAGGTCGATTTCCTCGCCGGGCGGCGTCGAGGACCTTGGCCGCAGCCCGGGCAGAACGATTCCGGACCCCGTTTTCGGCGCCGCGGACCGGCGGCGCGGACTCCTGGTGGGGATCGTCATCGCTGTGCTCGCCAGCCTCACACGACTGTGGGATCTGACGCATCCCACCGACAAGGGAACCCCGGTCTTCGACGAGAAGCACTATGTCCCGCAGGGCTGGCAGGTGCTCACCGGCGCGAACTGGATCGAGGACAACCCGGCCTACGGCCTCATCGTGCACCCGCCGGTCGGCAAATGGATGCTTGCGATCGGGCAAGCCGTGTTCGGCTACACCCCGATGGGCTGGCGGATCGTCTCGGCCCTGTGCGGCATCGCCATCGTCGTCATGGTCTATTGCGCCGCCCGCCGGCTCGCCCGCTCGACGCTGGTCGGCGCGATGGCGGGCATCCTCGCCATCTGCGACGGGGTGCTCTTCGTCCAATCCCGCATGGGCATGCTCGACATCTTCCAGACCTTCTTCGTCGTCGCCGCGTTCACCGCGCTGATCGCCGACCGCGACCAGATGCGCCGCCGGCTCGACGACGCCTACCATCGTCGCGGACCGTTCTCCGGCGCGTACGGCCCGCGGCTGGGCTTCCGCTGGTATCGCTTCACCGCGGGTGTGCTGCTCGGCCTCGCGTGTGGCACGAAGTGGTCCGGCATCTACTTCGTTGTCGCGTTCACCCTGATGTCGCTGGCGTTCGACGTTGCCGCGCGCCGCGCATACGGGGTCGAGCGGCCGTGGGTGGGCGTGTTGGCACGCGATCTCCTACCGTCGTCGCTGAGCCTGGCCGTGATGCCGGTCCTGCTCTACCTCGGCTCTTTCGCCCCGTGGTTCGCCTCGGAGACCTCGGTGTACCGCTACCAGGTCAGCGGCGGGGGCAGCGGCGCCCTGGGCTGGGTGCCGGCGGCGTGGCGTTCCCTCTGGTACTACCAGTCGGGGATCCTCAAGTTCCACGAAGGGCTGACCAACGCGGCCGGCAACCACCACCCGTGGGAGTCGAAACCGTGGACGTGGCCGATGGGGCTGCGCCCGATGCTGTATGCGGTGGAGACGGGACCGGACCGCTGCGGCGCCGACGAATGCGCGCGCGTGCAGATGCTGATCGGCACCCCGGCGATCTGGTGGGCCGCACTTCCCGTCCTCGCGTGGGCAGTGTGGTCGTTCGCGGGCCGCCGGGACTGGCGGTACGGGGTGGTTCTCGTCGCCTATGGCGCGGCATTCGCACCGTGGTTCGCCAACATCGACCGGCAGATGTACTTCTTCTACGCGACCCTCATGGCGCCGTTCCTCATTATCGGCCTCGCCTTGTGCCTCGGTGACGTCCTGCGCTATGGCGCGACGATCCCCAGGCGCGCGAACGATTCACCCTCGGATCGCCAAATCCTCATCGTCGGTCTGGTTGCCCTCTATCTGGCGGTGGTCATCCTCAACTTCGCCTGGCTGTGGCCGGTGCTGACCGGCGTGCCGATCACGAAACTGCATTGGCATCAAGAGATTTGGCTGCCGAGCTGGTCGTGACGAGCGGATCGTGGCGGATGTCCCGCACGAAGGACACACCGAGGGCGATCATCACGATGACGAACGGTAGGGCCGCCAGGATCGCCATCTGCTTGACCCCGGTCAGCGCATCGGCACTTCCTTCGCCGCCGCCGACGACAAGCAGCAGGAGCGCCACCCCACCGGTCAGCACGCCCCAGAAGACGGTGATCCAGCGGCTCGGCTCGTGGGCACCGCGTTGCGACAAGGTGCCCATGACCAGTGACGCGGAATCGGCGCCGGAGACGAAGAAGATCGCCACCAGGACCATCACCAAGACCGAGGCGATCCCCGTCAGCGGGAGATGGTCGAGGACGCGGAATAGCAGGTCCTCCTCGTCGCCGGCCGATCCGACGCGGTAGTTCGCGCCCTCGTTCTGCTGTCGGATCGCGGTACCGCCGAAGATGGCGAACCACACCAGCGACACCGTCGACGGCACGATCATCACGCCGACGACGAATTCGCGAATCGTGCGGCCCCGGCTGATCTTCGCCAGAAACATGCCGACGAAAGGCGTCCACGAGACCCACCACGCCCAGTAGAAGATGGTCTGCTCGGCGAGCCACTGTTCGCCGGCCCCGTCGACCGTCGCCGAGGATCGTGCGGCCATCGCCATGATCTGGTCGAAGTAGGAGCCCAGCGTCGTCGGAATGACGTTGAGGATGAACACCGTCGGTCCGACCAGGAACACGAAGACCGCCAGAATCAGCGCCAGCACCATGTTGATGTTCGACAACCACTGGATACCTTTGGCGACACCCGACACCGCCGACGCGACGAAGGCCGCGGTCAGCACGGCGATGATCGCGACGAGCATCATCTTCGACGGACTCGACACCCAGTTCACCGCCTCCAGTCCAGAGCCGATCTGCAGTGCCCCCAAGCCCAGCGAGGCGACGGTGCCGAACAGCGTCGCGACGATGGCAAGCCCGTCGATGACCTTCCCGGCCGGGCCGTTGGCGCGCCGCGATCCCAGGAGCGGCGTGAAGGCGGCAGACAGCAGCTGGCCGCGGCCCTTCCGATACGTCGAATAGCCGAGCACCATGCCTACCAGCGCGTACATCGCCCACGGGTGCAAGCCCCAGTGGAACATCGTGGTCGCCATCGCCGCCGGTAGATGGTTCCCCACCGTCCCCGGCGGGGTCCTCACCGTGGCACCCGGGGGTTCCTGCAGGTAGTGCAGCAAGGGCTCGTAGGCGCCGAAGAACATGAGCCCGATTCCCATGCCCGCGGCGAACATCATCGAAATCCAGCTGATCGTCCGGTACTCCGGCTTCTCGCCGTCGCGGCCCAACGGAATGCGGCCATACTTGGTGAACGCGACGACCAGCACAAAGACGACGAACCCACTGGCCGCGACGATGTAGAGCCAACCCATGTTGGCGGTGACCCACGTCATCGCGCTCGTCGTCGCGACACGCATCGAATGCGGGGCTACGATTCCCCATCCGACGAAGGCAAAGACGACGACAGCGGTGCTTCCGAATACCGCATAGTCCAGCCGAGGCTTGCTGACAACGTTCCGTACCCGGCCGGTTTCCACCAGCCCACCATAGGCACGCGGCTGCTCCTACGGGGTCACTCGCGCACGATCATGACCGGGCAGCTCGCATGCTGCAGGATCTTCTGACTGGTCGAACCGAGCAGGAGACCTTTGAAGCCACCGCGTCCACGGCTGCCGGCGACGATCAGCGACGCGCCGCGCTCGTCGGCGGCGGCGACGATGGCCTTGGCCGGATCATCGGGTACGACGACGCGCTGAACCTCCACGTCGGGATAGTCCTGCGAGTAGCCGGCCAGGCGCTCGGCGACCGCTTCATTGGCCTCGGTGCTCATCCGCTCGACCGCGTCGGGCTCAATACCGAAGCCGTGTAGCGCGTCGGCGTCGAGTTGCGCCCACGTGTGGACCGCGACGAGCGGTACCCGCAGCGAGTCCGCCTGACGGTAGGCCTCCTTGACGGCCGGATCGCTGATCGGCGTGTCGCCAACGCCGACCACGACCGGTCCGGCCTTTCCCTCTCCGTCGATGACGACGACCCGGCCGTGGTAGTGCGCCGCGATGGTGACGCCCACCGAGCCGAGCACCAAGCCGCGCACGCTGCCGAGGCGACGGGTGCCGATGACGATGGCCGTCGCGTCCTTGCCGACTTCGAGGAGGGTCCGCGCGGCGTCACCCTCGCCGACGCTGGTGCGCACCCGGACATCCGGTGCCGCCTCCAACGCGGCGGCGGCCGCCTGCTTCACGGCGTCCTTGGCCTCGCCGGCGATCGCCTCGACGACATCCTGCGGGATCACCAGGCCGGGGGCATAGTCGCTAGTGCTGGCATCATACGCACCGACGATGTGTAGTTCCGACTCCTCGCGGGCGGCCAGCGAAGCGGCCCAACGAGCCGCGTGCAGCGACGTTTCGGTGCTATCGACTCCGACGACGACAGTGGGCATGAGTGATCCTCCTCGAGTGGCGATCGGCAACCTATCGGGCACCTTGTGTCCATCGTTACCCCAACCGCTGCGACCGTCAAACGAAGTAGTGTGACGTAGGCTGAATAGGGACGAATTGCCCACGGCAGGCTGAAAGTTTCATCGTCCGTTCACTTCAGCGTCGACCTGAATTCCCACTTGAGGAGCGATGTCCGTGACCACCGATCCAACGATTCGACGTGCCTTTATCCACGGTTCCGTCACCGTGGCACTCGCGTTGGGGGCCCTCATCGCCGGCGGCGCCGCCGACGGGACCACGCGGACCGTGCTGCTCGCCGCGTGCCCGCTGATCACCCTTATCGGTGCGGTGGCCGCGGGGATCCGGACCTACCGGGCCTGGAAGGTCAACAATCGGTGGCCGGTGTGGCAGGGGCTCCTGTGGTTCCTCCTCATGACGACACTGCTTTTGTTCATGAGTGTCGCCCCGACAGTTCTCGGGCTCACCGCGTAGCCGGAGATCGATCCCGGCGTCAGTGATAGAGGTCGACGCTGATCTGCTCGGCGTCGAGCCGCGCGAGCGCCTCGGTCAGCACCTGTGAGCTGAACTGGCCCTCATCACGCAGCGCCAGCAGCTCGGACCGCTGGGCGTCGATCATCGCCTGCCGCAGCGCCGCGAACTCCGCGCGCCCGACATGCGCGACGGTGCCGTCCTCGGAGTCCTCGGACCGCACCACCACCTCGCGCACCCGCCGGTAGTGCTCGGGGTCGGTGGCGAACCGGTCGGCGAGGTCGTCCTCGATGACCCCGCGGAGCCGGACGTGCAGGGTATTGCGCTCGACGTCGATCTCCGCGTCGTCGGGGGTGACGCCGAGCAGGCGGACCAGCGGGCCCAGCGTCAATCCCTGGAGCAGCAGCGAACCCAGCGCGACGAGGAAGGCGACCAGCACCAGCAACGATCGTGACGTTGTCTCGATCGGCAGGGTCTGTGCCGCGGCCACCGTCACCGCCCCGCGCATACCGGCCCATACGACGACGGTCGACTCCCGCCAGCCGAGCGGCGAGGACAAGAAGTAGTCCAGGTCGGCGAGTTTGCGGTTCAACTTGCGGGACACCCTGGGTGGGGCGTCGTCAGGCATCCGACTGCCGATCTCGCGCAGTTTGGGAGCCAGGTCGTCGAGCCGGCGCGCACGGCGGTGCAACATTCCAGCCATCGGACCGACAAACGCGACGCGGACCGCCAGCACCACGACGAGCACCAGCGCGGCCAGGCCGAACGCCGTGTGCAGCCGCCCCCCGTCCCGGCTGACATCCCCGATCAGCGAGGACAGTTCCAGGCCCATCAGCAGGAATACCCCACCCTCTAGGAGTAGTTCGATGGTGCGCCAGTTGTGTACCTCCGCCATGCGATGCGCCGCGCTGAGGTGGCTGGCGGCGCCCACCCCGGTGACGATGCCGGCGGTCACCGAGGCGACGAGACCGGAGGCACCCACATGTTCGGCGGGCAGATAGGCCAGGTACGGGATGGTGAACGACACCGCCGTCGTGACCGTCGAATTGCTCAGCCGGGACGCAACGAGAAGATTCGCCTTGCCCACGAGAAACCCGATGCCGAGCGCCGCGACAACCGCCCAGACGAAGCCGCCGATGGCACCGCCGATCGAGATGCTCACCGCTGTCGCAGCCACCGCGGTGCGCAGCAGGACCAACGCGCTCGCATCGTTGAGCAGGCTTTCCCCCTCGAGGATCGCGACCACCCGGCTGGGCGCCCCCAGTCGCTTGACCATCTGCGTCGCCACCGCATCGGTGGGCGAGACGATCGCACCCACCGCGATTCCGGTCCATAGCGAAATCTCGGGGATGAGTGCGTGCACGACCACACCGACCACAACTGCACTGAGCACCACCAGGGTCAACGACAGGCCGCCGATCGCGGCCAGATTGCGGCGGAACTCCATCGTCGGCATCGACACGGCCGCCGAGTACAGCAGCGGCGGCAGGACGCCGAGCAGGATCCATTCCGGCGAAACCATCACGTTCACCTGTGGCAGGAGTCCGACGAGCAGGCCGCCGGTCACCAGGATCAGTGGCGGCGCAATCGCGACCCGCGGGCCGAGTGCGTTGGCCGCGGCAATGGCCAGGACCCCGACGATAATCACGAGAATCGCTTCCATGGGCGTCATTGTGCCCGGCGCCCAGCGGTTCGCGTGGCGTCGTGTCGCAATGGCGCCCGCAGGGATATGCCGGGAGACTCCGGCTCCCGGCACCGAGGGCGCCGGGCCACTGTCGATGACGGGCTACCCGCCGGGAATGAGCACGACCGCTCAATCGAAGCAGGCCAGCGGTCATCCCGAGAAGCATCATTCCCAATGCCACCAAGAACCGTTACAATGGCTGTTGAGACATGGCGCTGTTGCCGGCCCGGCGAGAGCGACACCGCTTCCCCGCCCTCGGAGGTCGACGATGACCAGCACACTCAACCCGCAGAGTACGAGCCACCAATACGTCCCCGTGGCCAAGTCCCAGGTTCGTGAGGACTACCACCAGGTCCTCGACGACCTGTCCGACGCGTCGGTGCACCGCAACTTCGACCCGTACCTCGACATCGACTGGGACTCGCCCCAGATGGCCGTCGTTCCCAATGACCGGCGCTGGATCATGTCCCCGCACGATCCGGTCGGGCGGCATCGGTGGTTCGCCGAGCAACCGGTCGACAAGCAGATCGCCATGGGCATGTGGCGCCAGGCCAACGTCGCCAAGGTGGGCCTGCAGTTCGAGTCGATCCTCATCCGTGGCCTCATGCAGTATTCCGACCGGTTGCCCAACGGCGCCAAGGAGTTCCGCTACACCACGCATGAAGCCAAAGAAGAGTGCAACCACACCCTGATGTTTCAGGAGTTCGTGAACCGCACTGGCGTCGACGTCCCCGGCGGCCCGCGCTGGTTCCGCCGCCTGTCCCCGATCATCCCGTTGTTCTCGACAA
Organism: Gordonia sp. UBA5067; assembly: GCF_002414845.1. Taxonomy (GTDB): domain Bacteria; phylum Actinomycetota; class Actinomycetes; order Mycobacteriales; family Mycobacteriaceae; genus Gordonia; species Gordonia defluvii. The sequence continues at coordinate 38,160 of NZ_DIAX01000051.1, forward strand.
TCTTCCCCAGCGTCTTCTATTTCGGCGTGCTCGCCGGCGAAGAGCCAATCGATCACATTCAGAAGGAGTTCTTGCGCAAGGATCAGAATCTGCATCCGACCATGCAGGCCATCATGCAGTTGCATGTTGCCGAGGAAGCGCGCCATATCTCCTTTGCCCACCACCTGCTGCGCGAGTCCATCCCCAAGAAGGGGCCGCTGACCCGGTTCGCCCTGTCGATCACAATGCCCATCGTCATGCGCCTGTTGTGCGAGGTGATTGCCAAGCCACCACGCGAGTTCCGGCGCACCTTCGATATTCCGCGGTCGGTGTGGAAGGAGCAGTTCTGGCGCTCGCCGCAGTCGCGCCAGTTCCTGGCCAACGTGTTCGGCGACGTCCGGATGCTCGCCGAGCAGTGCGGCCTGATGAACCCGGTCTCCCGACGCGTCTGGCGGTTGATGCGGATCTCCGGTCGGCCGTCCCGCTACCGCAGCGAGCCGACCTACTCGGCCGCCGCGTAGCGCGCAGGCCGACCAGAAAGCAGCCCACCTCAATGCCCCACGTCGTCACTCAGGCGTGCTGCGGCGACGCCTCCTGCGTCTACGCATGCCCGGTCAATTGCATTCACCCGACCCCCGATGAGCCCGGTTTCGGCACCGCCGAAATGCTCTATATCGACCCGACCACCTGCGTCGACTGTGGAGCCTGTGTCACCGCCTGTCCGGTCGGCGCGATTGTCCCCGGCCATCGCCTGAAGCCCGAGCAGACGCGCTTCGCCGAGGTGAACGCCGCCCAGTACGGCGCGAATAGCATCCTCGGCGAGGTCCGCTTTCCCGTGGACATGGCCAAGCGTCTGCCGCTGGCCCCGGTCGCCACGCCCGGACCGTTGCGCGCCGGACCGCAACACGTCGCCATCGTCGGCTCCGGACCATCGGCCATGTATGCGGCCGACGAATTGCTGCGCTTGCCCAACGTCACCATCACCATGTACGAGCGGCTGGACGCCCCGTTCGGCCTTGCCCGCTACGGCGTCGCGCCCGATCACACCGCCACCCGCGCGGTGATGCACCTCTTCGACGACATCGCCCGCCATGAGCGCCTGCGCATCCTGCTGGGCGTCGAGGTCGGCCGCGACCTCACCGTCGACGAATTGCGTGCGCGCCACGATGCAGTGTTCTGGGCCGGTGGCGCCGCCACCGATCGCCCGTTGGGGGTGGCCGGTACCGATGCTGTCGGCTTCGCTGCCGCCACGTCGCTGGTCGGCTGGTACAACGACCATCCCGATTTCGCCGACGCGCAGTTCGATCTGTCCGCACCGCGGGTCATCGTCATCGGCAACGGCAATGTCGCGCTCGACGTCGCCCGGATCCTGACTGCCGATCCGACCGGCCTCGAGTCGACAACTATTGCACGTGGCGCATTGGATACGCTGCGCCGCAAGGGAATTCGCGAGGTTGTCGTCGTCGGGCGACGCGGTCCGCGGGAAGCAGCATTCACCCTGCCCGAACTCATCGGCCTGGTGGATCACCAGGATCCCACCATTTTCGTCGACCCGGCCGACCTTGTCGGCGTCACCGCCGACCCCGACAACATCACCGAGCAGGAGAAACTCGCACTCCTCCGCGAGATTTCGCAGCGCACCTACACCACCGAGGAGTTGGCCCGCCCCACGATCCGCTTTGCCTTCGGCCTCGCGCCAGCCGAGATTCGGACTGAAAACGGCACGGTCAGCGGGGTTCGCTTCGCGCGCAACACCATTGCCGCCGACGGCACCGCCACCCCCACCGGCGAAATTCTCGACATCGACGCCGGGCTCGTCCTGTCCTCGGTTGGGTATCACGGTGTGGCAGTGCCGGGCCTTCCCTTCGACGAACAAAGCGGCGTGATCCCCAACGACGCAGGCCGCGTTGTCGACGGCGATATCCCCGTCCCCGGTGTCTATGTCACCGGCTGGATCAAGCGCGGTCCGAACGGCTTCATTGGGACCAACAAGACCGACTCCGCCCAGTCGGTCGCATCGTGGCGCCATGATGTCGAGACCCGATCAGGACGGCTGTCGCGTGGCAATTGAGCCGTCGCACAACATGTATTACACTAGTTCACGTGTTCTAGTAATATTGCGACATGGTACCTCCTACCAGCACAGCTCCCCCCTTCGCGACAAGCGCAGCGGGTGCTAGCGCAGGCGAGGATGGGGTTCCTACTTCGGCCGCCGATCCGTGGCGCCTGGTCCACCAGCGGCATCAGCAACCTCGCCGACCGCATCGTGTTCCGCCACGACCCCGACTCGGTGCGAAGACCCGCGAACGCAGCATCGCCGACCGCAGCACCACCGCCCGCATCGTCGTGCACGTTGTCTGCGACGAAGCCACTGCCGCCGGCACTGCCGACCACCCCGGCTTCCTCGCCAACCACGGTGTCATCAGCGCCGACCACATCCACGGCATTGTCAACCGCCCCGACACCACCGTGCGCCCACTGGGCAGGTCGTCGGCGCCGTCGGAGACGGCACCACCCGAACCGAAGCCACCGTCGCTGCCGCTTTACCAACAGGCCAGCCCCTACCGCCCGTCTGCAGCACTGGACACCTTTATCCGCATCCGCGACGGCTACTCTGCACCACCCCCGGATGCGACCGGCCCGCCTTCACCGGCGAGCTCGACCACGTTGTGGAATACGACCATCGCGACCCCGCCGCCGGCGGGCACGCCCGTACCATCGGGATTACCCCTGAACACATCAGCATCGACGGCCCCGCCGCGTCAAGACTCGCACGCAACGCAAACATGAACGCCGACAGGGCCGAACGCACTCGAAACCGAAGAACGCGCGAACAGCTGGCGCAAGTCCGGCAGCAGGCCCGACAACCCGCCCTACTAGACCTAGTCCAACCCGAACCGGTACACGGTTTCGTTGGGCAGATACGCCGCCCAGCCCGGGTCACCAGTCTTGGCAAACGCCACCCAGGCACTGTGCATGACATCGGCGACCGCCTGCGGCGCATCCGGGCCGGTCAGCCGACGGGCGACGGCAAGGTGGTCGAACACATATGGGATCTCGACCGCGTGGGCGGCGCCGATCCCGGCCTCGTTGTTGGGCACGCCGAACTCGTACAGGTACGTCGGCTCGGTCGGCCGTAGCCGCGCCAGCTTGAGTGAACCGGCCCGGAAGGCGATATCGGTGAGCACCATGCACAGCGCGTCGCCCGGTGATGTGCCCGCCGTCACGTGCTCGTCGAACTGCTCGACCGCGCCATCGATCCCGCCGATCATTCCCCGTGCGAACTCCGGCGTCGCCATCGCGGCCACCCCCGTGGGGACGAGGAAGAAGCGAAACTCGTCGGCATTCCACCCGGTGATCAGCGGGATCCCGGATGACTGACTCGCGATCGAGGCGATCGGCAGGTTCGGCAATACCTCGCCGTCGACGACGGGCATGGTCGACATAATGCCCATCCCCACCGCGACGACGGTGGCGCCGAAGATCTCCGGATCAGGATTCAGGGTCAACTCCAGCGCCACGTCGGTCTGCGCCTGGAGTAGCAGGGCTGCTGAGACCGAGCCCAGCCCGGCCGCATCGGCGCCAACCCCGAGCAGCCCGGCCACGCGCGCGGTCACCTTGCGCGCGTCGGATACGGCAACAGCAGCGGTAGCGTTGCCGCTCTGCATGATTGCGCGGTGGATCAGCCCCGTCGCCAGCGGCGAGGACAGCAGTGAGGCAACGCTCATCGCACCCGCGGACTCACCGAAAACAGTGACCTGCCCCGGATCGCCACCGAATGCCTCGACATTATCCCGAACCCACCGTAGGGCCGCGAGTTGGTCGAGAAGCCCACGGTTCTCCGGCGCACCGTCCACCGACGCGAAGCCGGGTACGCCGAGCCGGTAGTTCACGCTGACGAAGACCACGCCGTCCCGGGCAAAGGAATCACCCGCATACATCGGCAACCGGTTCGACCCGCGCGCAAATGCGCCCCCGTGGATCCACACCATGACGGGCAGGCCCGATGCGGACGGATCGCGCGTCCAGACATTGACGGTGAGGTAGTCGTCGCCGAGTTCGATGTCGTTGTCCAACAACGCCGCGATCGGCGCCGGATATCCGACCTGTGGTGCCGTCGGCCCGTATGCGGTCGCATCACGCACCCCGTCCCACGCGGGCGGCGGGGCCGGCGCCTGGAATGCCGCCGGCCCGATGGGTGGCGCCGCATAGGGAATACCCAGGAAGGCGATCGTGCCGTCGCGGGCGGTGCCCCGTACCGCACCAGCGGAAGTGGTGACGATCAAACCCGCCGTGGAACCGTCCGTGTCGCCCATGACCCCAACCTACGGATCGGGACTCGCGCGACGGGCCCGTTCGCCCGGACCGGTCTGCGGCACTAGCTGTGCGACGCGGCCCGCTGCTGTCCACCACGGGTGCCGCGGCTCCGCGAGCGGGAGCCGCCGGCGTTGCGGTTGGCCGAGTTGCGGGCGCCACCGGAGTGGCCGCCGGAACGGCCGCCACCACGCCGACCGCCGCCCGCCCTGGGTGCCGCCGGTGCCGGCCGGGGGGCCGGCTCGACGTGGGCTGCGCGCGGGCCGACCAACTGGTCAACCGACTCCGACGCGGCCGTCACCCGCTGCGGCTGAACGTCGATCTTGGCGTTGCGCAACAGCTTTCGCAGATCGCCACGCTGCTCCGGCAGGCACACGGTCACCACGTCACCAGCCTCACCGGCGCGCGCCGTACGGCCCGAGCGGTGCAGGTATGCCTTGTGCTCGGCCGGCGGGTCGACGTGGACGACCAGCTCGACGCCGTCGACGTGCACGCCACGAGCCGCAACGTCCGTGGCGACCAGGACGCGCGCCCCGTCGCCGCCGAAAGCGGCGAGGTTGCGGTCGCGCTGAGCCTGGCTGAGGTTGCCGTGCAGATCGACGGCCGGAATTCCTTCGTCGGTCAGCTTCTTGGCCAGCTTCTTGGCCTGATGCTTGGTGCGGGTGAACAAGATTCGCCGGCCGGTTCCCGACGCCAACTCCCGCACCAGCGCATGCTTGTCGGTTGCGTTGGACGCTTCATAGACATGATGGGTCATCTTGGCCACGGGCGAGTTCGCCTCGTCAACCGAATGGGTCACCGGGTCGTGCAAGAACTTGCGGACGAGCTTGTCGACACCGTTGTCCAGCGTGGCCGAGAACAGCAACCGCTGCCCGTCCTGCGGGGTGGCCGACATGATGCGGGTCACGACGGGAAGGAAGCCGAGGTCGGCCATGTGGTCGGCCTCGTCGAGCACGGTGATCTCAACATCGTCGAGTTTCACAATGCCCTGCTTCATCAGGTCGTCAAGGCGGCCCGGGCAGGCGACGACGATGTCAACACCGCGTCGAAACGCCTGTTCCTGGCGGGCTTGTTTCACACCGCCGAACACCGTGGTGACCGACAAGCCCATCGCCTGGGCGAGCGGGGTGACCGTGTCGGCGATCTGGGTGGCAAGCTCGCGGGTCGGGGCGAGCACGAGGCCCGTCGGGCGCCCAGGTTTGGTGGTCACCCCGATCTCGCGCAGTCCCGCGACGAGCGGGATGGCGAAGGCGAGGGTCTTACCGGAGCCGGTCTTGCCGCGGCCGAGGACGTCATCGCCCTCAAGGGTGTTTCCCAGCGTGGCGGCCTGGATGGGGAAGGGTTCGGTCTTTCCTTGGGCGTCGAGCACTTTGACAAGCGCATCGGGCACACCGAGGGAAGCAAAAGTTGTAGTCATGTTTAGTGGGTGCCTTTCCGGCATGGCGATCCACGGGCGCGCACAGTTGCGCGCTATCGAGTGCGGATCAGAAATGGCGAAGACGCCCGGCCGGGCGCATTCGTTCGCCGTTGTGAAGTCAACCAGCCGGTGCAATCCGGCGGAGAAGAAGCGTTCTAACGACGCATGACAGTGCGTTGACGCCTGTCAGTTGGGATCAAGCCTACCTGACGGCTGCCAATTCCCGTGATCTATCCTGCGCGACCTTGCTCACACCCCCTCACAGCCCACGCATAGCTTTGACCTAGCAATTGCATAGCCGGACGGCGGATACTGTGACGGTGGTGTCGACAACTCCCCAACGGCTGATGCTGACCCGCACTGACGGTTCTCCCATCAGTGCGCTGGTCGTCGACGATGAGGCGGTCCTCGCCGAGATGGTCTCGATGGCCCTTCGCTACGAGGGCTGGACGGTGACGACCGCCGGCGACGGCGCCTCGGCCATTGCCGCGGCCCGCGAGTGCCGTCCCGACATCGTCATCCTCGACGTCATGCTCCCCGACCTGAGTGGCCTCGAAGTCCTGCTCCGGTTGCGGAAGCTCAATCCGGCACTGCCGGTCCTCATGCTGACCGCGAAGGACTCCGTCGAGGACAGAATCGCCGGACTCACCGCCGGTGGCGACGACTACGTCACCAAGCCGTTCAGCATCGAGGAGGTGGTGTTGCGTTTGCGGGCGCTGCTGCGCCGGGCGGGCATCACCACCGACGATGGTGACTCGCAACTCGTCGTCGGGGATCTCGTCCTCGACGAGGACAGCCACGAGGTCGCCCGCGACGGCGAATCGGTGACCCTGACCTCCACCGAGTTCGAACTGCTGCGCTTCCTCATGCACAACCCTAAGCGGGTGCTCTCCAAGGCGCAGATCCTCGACCGGGTATGGGACTACGATTTCGGCGGACGCTCGAACATCGTCGAGCTCTACATCTCTTATCTGCGCAGAAAGATTGATGACGGCCGGGAACCGATGATCCACACGGTGCGCGGCGCCGGATATGTCCTCAAGCCCGCCCGCTAACCCTGCCCGACGCCGGGGGTCGCCGGCCACGTGGCCGTTGCGCACCCAGCTTCTGGTCGGCCAGGTCATCCTCCTCGCCCTGGTGTGCCTCGCAATCGGCACCGTCACCGAACTCGCGCTGCGCCACTATCTCGTCAATCAGCTCGACGAGGAACTGCGTGAAGTCTCGCACCGCTCGACGATGATGGCGGCCTCGCCCGCAGTCCCGGAGCCGCCCCGGCATTCTCGGCGCCAACAGGCCGGTCCCGGTCCGGAGTTTCTCGACGCCGCCGGCCAGCCCGCCGGCTTGATCGCCGCAGTCGTCCCGAATGATGGCCAGGTCGCCGCCGGTTCCCTCGACAGCCATGGTGCGCGGCACAGTCTGAGCGACGACGAGGTCGCGCAGCTGGCCGCGGTGATTCCCAGCCCGGCACCGACCACGGTGCCGATCGGCGACCGCGGCCAGTATCGGGTGATCGCCACCACCACCCCGAAGGACGATGTCGTGGTGACCGGACTTCCGCTGGCCGACATCAACAACACGATGTGGACGGCGCTGCTGATCATGACCGTGGTTGCCCTCGGCGCACTCCTGGCCGCGGCCACGCTCGGAGCCGCGATCACTCGCCGGGCACTCGCGCCGCTGCATCGGGTCGCCGCGACGGCCCGCGAGGTCGTCGAACTGCCACTCGACCGCGGCGAGGTGATCCTTCCGGTCCGTGTCCCCGAGGCCAACGCCGACCCCAACACCGAGATCGGCCAGATGGGCTCGGCGCTGAACCGGATGCTCGACCACATCGGCACCGCGCTGGCGACCCGTCAGGCCAGCGAAAGCCGGGCCCGTCAGTTCGTCGCCGATGCCAGTCACGAGTTGCGCACTCCGCTGGCCGCGATTCGCGGCTACACCGAATTGTCCCGCCGGCGCCGCGCCGACGTGCCCGATGAGGTGGCCCACGCGATGGGGCGGGTGCAATCGGAATCCGATCGGATGACCCACCTGGTCGAAGACCTGTTGCTGCTCGCCCGACTGGACTCCGGGCGTCCACTCGAACGCGAAAAGGTCGACCTGTCGAACCTGGCCGTCGACGCGGTGAGCGACGCCCACGTCGCCGGACCCGACCACAGCTGGAACCTCGACCTGCCCGACGAGCCCGTGGTTGTCGTCGGCGATGCGGCTCGCCTACACCAGGTGCTGGCCAATCTGCTCGGCAACGCGCGGGTGCACACCCCGCCCGGTAGCACGGTGACCGTCGAGCTCACCTCGACCGCCGACCGTGCCGCGTTGCGGGTGACCGACGACGGGCCCGGGATAGACCCGGCCCTGCAGTCGGAGGTGTTCACCCGGTTCGCACGGGGCGACACGTCTCGCTCGCGCAAGGCCGGTAGCACGGGATTGGGCTTGTCCATCGTCGATGCGGTCGTCAAGGCCCACGGCGGCACCATCGCACTGCGCAGCCGGCCGGGAGCCACCGAATTCACCGTGAGCATCCCGGTAGACGCATCCGCCTGAAACCTTCCGCACCTGGCATCCCCGGCGATGGCCCCCTACCGAAAACGACCCCGGTCCCGCCTGGAGGGCGGGACCGGGGTCGTTGCGCGCGAAGTCTTACTTCTTGCCCTTCGGCTTCGACTTCGTCTTGGTCTTGGTCTGCACAGGCTGCGGGAAGCGGTGGCGGACCTGGGGCTTCTGGGTGCTGGTCAGGTGACGGAACATGGTGACTCCTCGTTAACTGTGTTGAACTCAGGTGGTTGGCCTGACTCCACTGACGTTATGAGGCCCAAATTTGTGTCAGTCCTGTCTTAGCTATGAAATTGCTATGTGTGCGAAACCATGGCGAAGACCACCCCGGTGACGTCCGGGTCCGATGGGTTGAAACCGCTGGTCCCGCCGGCCCCGATTCCGCTGGTGACGACCGATCAGGGATCGACGGCCTCGGTACGCGTCGAGGTGGCTAGTTCCTTGGGGTCGATGAAACACAGCACCGCGAACGCCACCACGGCCAGCGGGACGAGGAACAGGAAGATCGGCAGCAGCGCCTCGTTGTAGGCCTCCACGATCGGGGTCCGCACCGCGTCGGGCAGTGCGTTCACCGCGGCGGGGGTCAGGTGGTTGCGCCCCTTGTCGCCGCCCTGGACGGCACCGGTTCCGGCCAGCTTCTCCGCGAGGATGGACATCAGCCGCGACGCGAAGACCGAGCCGACGACGGCGGAGCCCAGCGTGGCGCCCACCTGGCGGAAATAGTTGCTCGCCGCCGTGGCGGTACCGACAATCGCGCCGGGGAACGAGTTCTGCACGATCAGCGTCAGGATTTGCAGGCTCAAGCCGATACCGATGCCGAGAATCGCCAGGTAGGTGCACATCAACCAGTTGGGCGTCGTGACCGTCATCGTCGACAGCAACGCGAGCCCGATGCCGATGACCACGGCACCAGCAATGGGGAAGGCCTTGTAGCGCCCGGTACGTGTGACGGCCTGGCCGGAGATGACTGATGCGACGAGCAGGCCGCCCATCATCGGGATCATCAGCAGGCCCGAGTGGGTGGCGTCCACGCCGGTCACCATCTGGATGTAGGTGGGCATGTAGCCGATGGCACCAAACATGGCGACCCCGATCGCGAGGGCCGCAACAGTGGTCACCGCGAAGTTGCGGTCCGCGAACAGCGACATCGGGATGACCGGGCTCTGGGCGCGGCGCTCGGCCCAGACGAACGCGCCCGCCAGGACCACGGTTGCCACCGCAAGACCGATGATCTGTGCCGAGCCCCACGGATAGGTGTGTCCACCCCAGGTACAGATCAGCACCAGCGTCGTCGTCGCCGCGGCGATCAGCGCCATCCCCAGATAGTCGAGGCGTGGGCGCTCCGCGGCCCGCGTCGCCCGGGCCGGAAGGAACACAATGGTGGCCGCTATCGCAAGCAGGCCAAGGGGCAGGTTCATCCAGAACGCCCAGCGCCAGCCGGGGCCCTCGGTGAGCCAGCCGCCGAGCAACGGGCCGGCGACCGATGCGACGGCGAAGACCGCCCCCATCGCACCCATGTATTTGCCGCGTTCGCGCGCCGGGACGGCGTCGGCGATGGCCGCCTGCGACAGAATCATCAGTCCACCGCCACCGAGCCCCTGCAGGACGCGGCCGGCGATGAGGATCCCGATATTCGGCGCCAGCCCGCCGACTATCGACCCGACGATGAACAGGATGATGGCCACGACCAGCACCGGCTTGCGGCCCAGCTGATCGCTGATCCGACCGTAGACGGGCATCACGATCGTGCTGGCCAGAATGTAGCCGGTGATGACCCAGGTCATCTGGTCGACGCCGTTGAGTTCGCCGACGATTGTCGGCAGCGCGGTCGACAACACCGTCTGGTTCAGCGAGGCCAGCAGCATGGTGATCATCAGGCCGATGAATAAGAACAGGACGGTTCGCTTGTCCTTCTCGCCGGCCGGGCCGGCCGGTGTCGAGGGCGGCAGCGATTCAGGGTGGTTGCGGGTGGACATCAAATTCCTTTCAAGGCTTCGCGAAATGCCGCCATCGCGGCATCGATCGCCGCTTGGTCCGGGTTGTCGAGCAGCGCGGGTTCGCTGCCGCGCGCGTATCGCAGCACGGCTCCGGCCAGGAGCACCATCGCCCGGGCGCTGTCGGAGGCCTGCGAGGTCGGATTCTCTTCAGCGAGACGCCTGGTGAGCACGACGACGAGTTCATGCTGAACAGCGTCGCGGTGGGCGCGCAGCCGGTCGAGGAGTTCGGGATGCGAGGCGACCACCGCCATGAGTGCGCCGTCTTGACCCATCGGGAGCCCGAGCGTCGCCAAGGTGGTCACCGTCATCCGCAGCGCACGCCGGAACCGCTCGCTGCCCGCGGAAACGGTGGGCTGGCCGACGGCGTCCTCGACGAAGGCGTCGAGCGCTTCCGGCGAGATCTGCGGTTGCTGAATGCCGAGGACGGCATCTTCCTTGGAGTCGAAGTAGTTGAAAAAGGTGCGTCGCGAAACTCCGGCGCGCTCGGCGATCGCACTGACCGTCGCCTCGGCAAGTCCGTCCCGTTTCGTGAGTTCGGCAGCTGCGTCGTGGATGCGCCGCAACGTCTCCGCCCGCTTGCGGTCCCGCACCCCGCCCACCATTGTTTGCACTAGTGCACTATTGCACTAGTGCACTCTTCGTGGTGGCATCTGGCGAAAGCTGGTCGATGCCATTTGTGCAGCCGGAGACCAAGCGCCAGGCGCTACCCTGGACCGGTGATAAAGCAGCTGCTCTGTGCGACGGCGCTCACGCTGACACTCGGCAGCGGCGGGCAGAGCGCTGCGGCAACCGGCCCCCACTACATCGCACTCGGGGACTCCAGGGCGGCGGCGCCGACCTGGACATCACCATTGACCGGCGACGGTTGCGGACGCACCACCGACGCGTACCCGGGGAAAGCAGCCGCGCTACTTGGCGTCACATTCCGGTCGGTGGCATGCACGGGTGCCACCACCGAGGACGTCATGGACGGGCAGACGACCGGGTCGGGCCGAAAAATCGCACCACAGATTGCTGCGCTCACTGCTGACACAAAGCTGGTCACCTTATCGATCGGCGGTAACGACATCAAGTGGTGGTCACTGGTCGCACCATGCTTCAGCCCGGTCGGGGATGCGAACTGTCGCACGAATCCGGCAGTCGAGCACGCCATTGACAGTGCCTTGCGCGGTCTCCCTGCCAAGGTCGACCGGGTGCTTGCCGCGGTGGTGCGGCGTGCATCGCACGCCCGAATCGTCGTCGTCGGCCACGGCGGGATATTCGGACCATCGGGGTGTTTCCCCGAAGCGACGATCAGCGACGGCGATGCCGCGTTCGTGGCGCGATTCTTCGACCGGTTCAACACAGTGCTGCGGGACGCCGCCGGACGTGCCGCCGGCATGTTCATCGATGTGTCGGGCGCAGCCGTCGGGCACGACGTGTGCTCGCGAACTCCGTGGTTTGCCGGGAACTGGCCGGACTCGGTGATTCAGGTGCGACATCCAACTCCCCTGGGAAGCAAGGGCATCGCGCGGCTGATCGTCGATCGGCTCGGCGCCACGCCGGTCTAGCAGACAAGAAAAACGCCCTCCCCCAGGGTCGGGAAAGGGCATCTGACCTACATATTGTGGTGGAGCTAGGGAGAATCGAACTCCCGACCTACTCGATGCGAACGAGTCGCGCTACCAACTGCGCCATAGCCCCGGGCGACCGTCGCCGGTCGACCGCCAGCAACCCTATCACCTCGACGACATGCGCCGCGAAGCACCCGACCACTAGTCTGTGAGCGTGCCAGAACTGAGTGAACAGCAGATCATCGACGCATTGAACAGGACGATCGCGGCGATCAATCCGGTCATCGACGTCCTGTCGCAGACCGACGTGACCGGCCTGAGGGCAAAGACCTTTGACGCCGAGCCGAGGAATGGCAGCATCGTTCGCCGCGTCGAGCATGTTGTGGCCAAGGCCGTCGACTTCACCGCGCTCCCCGGCACCAAGCACTGGGACGAACTATCCATGGATGAGCGTGCACAGTGGTGGGTGACCCGGATCGGCGGCCTCAACACCGTCGGCGTCGCCTTCCCCAACATCTTCGGATTGTGGGCTCGCCGCCTGCCCGTGACGACCGTGCTCGGCTTTGTGAATCAGGCGATGGTCCTTGTTGCCGTCGCGCGGGAGTATCGCGTGACCGACCGCGAGCGACAAGTCGAACTGCTCGCCAGCGTCCTCGGCAACCGGGCGATCACTCCCCGCGGCCTGACCCCGGTCCCCGACGCGATTCCGGTGGAGGGCAAACGCAAGTCCCTGCTCAAGGCGACGTGGGAGATTGCCCGCACCCTCCAGGGCGGCGTCGACGAAATGGGGAAACGACCGCAACCGGCCCGCGTGTTGCGCTGGTTGTCCCTCGTTCCCGTGGTCGGCGCACCGTTCGCCTACGCCGGTGAACGATTGGCACTCCAGCATGCGGTGAACGCCGGCCGGGCGTGGATCGTCGCCCACCCCGAGGCGATCGCCCACCCACCGAAGAACGCCGAACCCCGCTGACCCTCGCTGCCGGCAAAGCGGGTCAACCAACCGCTGCCGCGCGGTACCCATCGTCGGAACGCATCATGCGCGGCGGTTCGTAAATCGGCAGGTGGTCGAACACCGGGTCCTCGTCGTCAATGCTCACCACAGTCATCCCACTGGGTCGCCGCACCCGCGGCCGGGGCTGCGGCGCCACGTCAACAGTCGGCGACGCCGCCTCGCTGCGCCGACGACGAGCCACTTCCTCTCGCCGCGACCGCTCGAGGCGCGCCAGGCGCCGCTGCCGGATCTGCGCCTCACTCTTCACCGCGCGGCGCAGGAACACCAGGTAGGAAACCAGGAAGAAGCCCGCCACCCCCGCCGCAATCCAGCCCGGCGTCTTGACGAGGACCCCGGCGCCGACTGTGAGCAGAGTGAGGCCTACCAGTGTCAGCAGTACTCGCTGCCGCTCTTTGTATTTCAGATCCAGGCGCTCCTGGTCCACCTCGGGATCGAAGCCGCCCCGGCCCGGGCGCGTCATCAAGACCTGGGTGAGTTCGTTCGGATCGACGTCATCCCACCGCGCCGTCAGTTCCGAATCCTCCTCGACCCCGTCAACCTCGTCGGGGACCTCGTCGGCTTCGGCCACCGCTTCGACGGATTCCGCTTCGTCCGCCACCGCTTCGACGGATTCCGCTTCGTCCGCCACCGCTTCGTCCGCCACCGCTTCGTCGGCCACCGCGTCGTCGGATTCCGACACCGTCTTCGCATCCTCGACAGACTGGTCCGACTCGCCGGCCGGCTCGTCCTTGACGTCGTCGTCGGCGGGAGTCGTAGCGACGGTATCGAGATCAAACAGGGTCGCTGCGACAGGCTCTGCTGCACCGTCCGCCCGCCCGCGCTTCATACCGCTGGTCTTCGGGCCGGACACTTTGCCGATCTTCGCGGTCGGCGCCTCGTCTGCGACCGTCTCGATCCGTTCGGTGATCTCGACGTCGATCACCTCGACCGCCTGCACCTCGACGATCCCCGTGCGTTCTTCCACGACTTCGGCATCGATGATCGCGTCCTCGTCGACAGCGAGAATCGACCCCCCAGCGTCGGCGCCTCGCGCGTTCGACCGATCGGTGTCGACCACCGGGATCACCTCGGTGACCTCCTCGGCAACGGTGCGTGTGGCGGTCACGCTGACCACACGACGCATCCTTGCGACGACCGTCCGGGCGCTCGCCCGCTTGCGCGTGGGAACTTTGCCCGGGATGCGCGCCGGATCGACCTCGTCGGCCTCCTCGAGGTCGTTGGCATCCTCGAGGTCGGCGAGCGGGAGCGGGTCGGCGGGCGCTGCGCGCCTCGCCGAATCGGTGTCAGCCGCCTCAGCCTTGACCGGCTGATAGTCCGGGTCATGCGGGTGCGCGCCCGCACCGATGCCCCGGCGGCGCACCGCCTCCTCGCCACGCTTGAGCACTCGGGTCGCCGCAGCGACCGGGGTGGACTTACGGATCTCGGGCCGACCCTGAATCACCATCGGGACCAGTACGAACAGCCAGATCGCCACCAGACATACCCACAACACTGAGTTCGGCATCCGACTCTCCCGTCTTTCACTCTGGTCACACGTGCCCGACTTCAATCTAGGTCCGGCGAAGCCGATTACGGCGCCGACGCGCCGACAGTCGGCGATCTGATCCGATACGACTGAGCGCGGCGGCGGCCGGGCGCGGGTACGGTTGCCGCCATGGCCACGCAACCGGCGGTGCGATGTACTTCGGTCACCGTCCACCGCGGCGACACGGTCGCCTGCGACAACGTCTCGCTGCACATCGATCGCGGCTCCATCACCGGCCTCTTCGGCCCCTCCGGATGCGGAAAGACGACCTTGATGCGCTCCATCGTCGGCACGCAGGCCAAGGTCGCCGGCAGCATCGACGTCCTCGGCGAGCCTGCGGGGACGGCCACACTGCGGCGACGGATCGGATACGCGACCCAGTCCGCGTCGACGTACGCCGACCTCAGCGTCATCGACAACGTCACCTACTTCGCCAGCCTGCACGGTACGACCGACAACGTCGCCGAGACCCTCGCTGCCGTCGGCCTCGCGGCCTACGCGAAACGCCGCGTCAGCGATCTTTCCGGCGGGCAGATCAACCGCGTATCGATTGCCTGCGCACTCGTCGCCAAACCAGAACTGCTGATCCTCGACGAGCCGACTGTCGGACTCGACCCGGTACTCCGTGCCGAACTGTGGCACTACTTCGCAACGCTGGCCGCCGACGGCACCACGCTGCTCGTCTCCAGCCACGTCATGGATGAGGCCGAACACTGCGCCGAGATGATCCTCATGCGAGCGGGCAGGGTGCTCGCCCAGTGCACGCCCGCCGACCTCAAATCACGCACCGGCAAACCCTCCATCGACGACGCCTTCCTCGCGCTCATCGAAGGAACCGCAGCGTGAATCCGAAACTGTTGGGCGCCACCACGATTCGCGTTCTACGCCAAGTCCGCGCCGATCACCGCTCACTGGCGATGGTGCTGCTGCTGCCGCTGCTGCTGCTCACACTGCTCTACTTCATGTTCGTCAACGTGCCCGTACCACCCGGGCACGCAACACCGTTCGACCGCTTCGGCATCATCATGCTCGGTATCCTTCCGTTCACGGTGATGTTTGTAATCACCTCGGTGGCAATGCTGCGCGAGCGTCGCGCCGGAACACTCGAACGACTGATGACGACGCCGCTGTCGCGCCTGGGTCTGCTCGGTGGTTACGCGGTGGCGTTCGGTCTGCTGGCCGTCGCGCAGACCGCCATCACCTGCAGCTTCACCTTCTGGGCACTGCATCTGCACACCGTGGGCTCACGCGGATGGATCGCGGTAATCGCACTGTCGGTAGCCCTGCTCGGTGTTGCGCTCGGCCTGCTGTGCAGTGCCTTCGCACAGACCGAGTTCCAGGCCGTGCAGTTCCTGCCCCTGGTGGTGATCCCCCAACTCTTCCTGTGCGGATTGTTCGTCGCGCGCGCCGAACTACCCGGCTGGATGCAGGCACTCGCCAACGTCATGCCGCTCAGCTACGCGGTCGAGGCGCTCCAGCAGGTCGCGACCGAAGCGTCGGTCACCTCGACGATGATTCGCGATCTGCTCGTGGTCGTCGCCATCATGCTGGTGTCACTGGCGTTGGCGGCGGCCACGCTGCGACGCCGAACGCCGTGAGCAGCCGTCAATCCCCGACGGTGAACCGGGCATCGACGGCAACGGCGATCACGATATCCTCGGGACGCAAGTCCAGTGACAATTCTGAGCCACCCATATCGGACATCACCGCACGCGCCAGCATGGGGCCCGGTTCGGGCTGAGCCGTGCCGAGCATGTCCGGGTCGGCCAGCGCGACGGCGGTTACCGTCCCGCGCCCGACGGCGTCGGCATAGGCCTGCGCCTTCCCCACGGCGTCGCGGACCGCCTCACGTCGCACCGCGGCCTCATACCGGGGCCGGTTCTCGTTCAGCACATCCCACACGATTTGCCCGACCTCCAGCCCGTCCCGGCCCGCCCAGTCGACGAGGAAGGCGGCGAGCGCCGCGAAGTCGAGGAACTCTGCGGTCATCGCGATCCGAGTGGTGTAGACGATGTCCGACGACAGTTTGCCGTCAACCCAAGGACGGTGCCCGAAAAAGTGAATGTCGTTGGCGTGCCACGTGTTCAGTGCATTGGTCTCGTCCAGCCGCGTCAACTCTGCCACGACTTCGCTCTGCAGTTCCAGCGCCTTTGCCTGAGCTGATCCGCTGGTGGACTCGGTGAACACCGCGGACAGCAGCACCGTCCCCTGTTCGGGCCGGTACCGATGCTCGGCGCGTCCGCGCACCGTGATCTCCAATGCACTCACCGGAACTGCGCCCGACCCGAGCGGACCAGGGTTTCGACAGCACTGCTGATGACTTCCTCCGCTGTCAGCGCAAACAGATCGTGGTCGCGCCAGCGACCATTGACGTCCATGTAGCGCTTCAGCACGCCTTCGTGCCGGAAGCCGACATGGGTCAACACGGACCGAGACGCGGCGTTGGACGGTTGGACGGTCGCCTCCAGGCGGTGCAGGCCAACCGGCCCGAACGCGTGGTCGACCCCGAGTGCGACGGCGGCCGTTGCGACGCCCTTGCCGGTCCAATCCTGGTCCACCCAGTAACCGATCCACGCACTGCGCACCGCCCCACGCTGCAGATTTCCGATGGTGAGCTGTCCGGTGTACTCGCCGTCCACCTCGATCACGAACGGCAGGAGTGCACCGCGCTTGGCCTCGGCCTTGAGGACGGAGTACAGCGCCGGCCAATTGCTGCGGTGGTGCCGTGCCGCCCAGTTCCCATCGGCGGTCGGCTCCCACGGCACCAGCCAGTCGCGGTTACGAATCCGCAGCCGGCTCCAGTCGGCCGAATCACGCATCCTGATCGGCCGCAAGGCGACCGCACCAGCCCCAACCCGCAGCGGCTCCAACCGCGCCGGCCAGCCCGGGCGTGAGCGCGAATTCGAACCCCAGCTGAACACGCTACAACTCTAGACGCCGGCGGACTAACCGCGCTGGGCGAGGAACATGACGTCGACCTCATCGCCCGGGTCGAGTTTCGCCGCCGCTTCCGGGACGACGACCAGGCAGTTCGCCTCGGCCAACTCGGCGAGCAGGTGCGACGACCCGGTGGACGACCCGCCGATGACCTGGACCATATAGTCACCGGTCCCCTCTTCGCGCATGAGCTGACCACGCAAATAGCCCGAACGCCCCTCCACCGAGGCGATCGGTCCGATCGTGCGGGCCCGGATCAACCGGCGCAGCGGGTCACGCTTGCCCAACGCGATCCGGATCAACGGGCGGACCACTACCTCGAACGTCACCAGCGCCGACACCGGGTTCGCGGGCAACAAGAAGGTGGGAACCTCGTCCCGGCCGAGTCGGCCGAATCCCTGCACCGAACCCGGATGCATCGCTACCCGCGCGATCTCCAGATCGCCCAGGTCCCCGAGTGCTTCGGCAATCGCCTTCGACGACGAGCCGCCGACCGCACCACAGATCACGACGATCTCCGAACGGATGAGCTGGGCCTCGACGACCTCGCGCAGCCGGGCGGCGTCGCGCTCGGCGATGCCGACCCGGTTGACGTCGGCACCCGCATCACGCGCGGCCGCTGCCAGTGCGTAGCTGTTCACGTCGTAGACCTGGCCTTGCCCGGGCACCCTGTCGATGTCGACGAGTTCGGAGCCGACGGCGATCACCGACAGACGCGGACGGGGGTGGACCAACACCCGGGCCCGTCCGACCGCAGCGAGGAGCCCGACCTGCGCGGGCCCGATGATCTCGCCGGCCCGCACCGCAACGTCGCCCGGCTGCACGTCGTCACCGACGCGTCGCACGTAAGAGCCGCTATCGACGCCGTGCGCCACGCGCACCTTCTGGCTTGCGCCATCGGTCCAGCGCAGCGGTACCACGGAATCGGCGAGGGTCGGCATCGGCGCACCGGTTTCCACTCGCACCGCCTGGCGCGGCTGCAGCCGGATCGGCGTGCGCGACCCCGGTTCGACATCCCCGACCACTGGCAGGAAGACCGCGATCGATTCGCCCTCGACGAGGGTGTCGAGGTCGGCCTCCCCGGCATCGAACTCCTCATCCCCGCTCGGCGCCACCACACCGGCCAGCGCGACATCGACCGCGCGCACGGCATAGCCGTCGACGGCGGCCTGGTCGAAACCGGGCAGCGGGCGCTCGGTGAGGACCTCCTCAGCGCACATCAAACCCTGCGCCTCGGAGATCGCAATCTTCACCGGCCGCGGGACCACGGCGGACGCGGTCACCCGCGCCAAGTGCTCATCGACCGACCGCATCTCGCCTCCTTCACGTACCCAATGTCAGGTTCTGGGTCAACAGACCGACTCTAGCGCCGCCCCCCACCGGGTCAGCGGCGCCACGCCGACTCCCGCCGGCCGGCCTACCCCTCGTTGAGGCGCTCGACGAGCCAGGCGCGCAACTCGGGTCCGTAGTCGTCCCGGTCCAAGGCAAAGTCCACGGCCGCCTTCAAATAGCCCCCCGGGTTGCCCAAGTCGTGCCGGGTGCCGCGGTGGACGACGACGTGGACGGGCTCCCCGTCGGCGATGAGCAGCGCGATCGCATCGGTGATCTGAAGTTCACCGCCGGCACCGGGGGTGATTCGGCGCAGCGCGTCGAAAATTTTGCGGTCCAGGATGTAGCGGCCGGCGGCGGCGAGGTTCGACGGCGCATCAGCGCACTGCGGCTTCTCGACCATCCCGCGCACGCGCAGCACGTCGGGGTTGGCCGCATCGGGTACCGCCTCGACGTCGAAGATCCCGTAGGACGACAGCTGTTCGTCGGGCACTTCGATGGCGCACAACACCGAACCGCCGCGCCGCTCACGCACCCGCGCCATCGTCTCGAGGACCCCGCCGGGCAGCACCAGGTCATCGGGCAACAGCACGGCAATGGCGTCCTCGTCGTCGGCGAGATGCGCTTCGACGCAGCCGATCGCGTGCCCCAGGCCCAGCGGCTTGTCCTGGATAACCGACGCAACCTCGAGGAGGTTGGGCGCTTTACGCACCTTGGCCAGCATCGCGGCCTTGCCTCGCTTGGCGAGTGTGTTCTCCAGGACGAGGTCTTCCACGAAATGCGCCACGACGCCGTCCTTACCCGGCGACGTGACGATAAGGAGCCGCTGCGCTCCTGCCGATTTGGCCTCCTCGGCGACGAGTTCGATGCCCGGCGTGTCGACGACTGGTAGCAGCTCCTTGGGAACAGTCTTTGTCGCCGGCAGAAAGCGAGTGCCCAGACCGGCAGCGGGCACGACTGCCGTGCGCGGAATGGGCGGTGCGGCCTCGATGGCGGGTTTGGTGGAACTCATGGCTCTACACTGTATTCGGCGCGCCGCCGTGCACGACAACCGCGGGAGAAGTCGATGACCAAGGACGAGGTTCGGGCCCGCCTGCGCGCCAAGCGCGAGGCCATGTCAGTCTTCGCCGTGGAGGGCGCGGCGGCGAACCTCGCCGAATGGATGTACCGCCTACCGATGCCGGTCGGCGAGGGCGAAACCATCGGCTGCTATCTGCCGATAGGCAGCGAACCGGGTTCCGACGCGATGCTCGACGCCCTCATCGACCAGGGATTTCGGCTGATCGTTCCGGTCGTCCCCGACGGGGATCCGCAGCCGCTCCACTGGGCGGCCTACTCGTTGGCCACTCCGCTGGAGACCAGGCGCTGGGGTCTGGTCGAACCGAAGTCCGAGTCACTCGGGCCGGGCGCCCTTGCCGACGCCAGCGTGATATTCGTACCCGCCCTCGCGGTGACGCACGGCGGGGCCCGACTCGGCCGCGGCGCCGGGTATTACGACCGCAGCCTGCCCGCGTCGCGCGCAGTGCGGATCGCGATCGTCTACGACGACGAGGTCCTCAACGACCTGCCGGTCGAACCGAACGACGTGCCGATGGAATGGGTTCTGACTCCGGAGGCCGGCTTCCGCCGGCTGGACGGTTAGGACGCAGCCGTCGCGGCGGGCTTGCTGGTCGAGGATTCGGTACTGCCCGAGGTGCTCGATGAACCACTGCCCGTACTCGAATCCGAGGATCCCACGCTGGCTGCCGACGAGTCCTTCGAGGCGGGCACCGAGCCCGAGCGCGAGTCGGTTCGATAGAAGCCGCTGCCCTTGAAGACGATACCGACGCTGTTGAACAGTTTGCGCAGCTTGCCCTGACATTCGGGGCACACGGTCAGCGCATCATCGGAAAACGACTGCACGACGTCGAACTTGTTATCGCACGCCGTGCAGGCATAGGAGTAAGTAGGCACAATCAAACCTCCACACGGATCAGCGTTACTCTCGACAATTCTAACCGACGCTGGCACTCGTTCATTCCGAGTGCCAGTCCACCTCGCCTGGCACGGGTTCCCCACAGTCTTCGGCCCTCCACAACGACGCCCAACCGAACCCGACGACCGCCGCTCACCGCATCCCGGACGCGTAGCTTTCGCAGCATGCCCACCCACCGCCGCGGCCAGTACCTGGCGCCCCGCTTACGCGACCGCCTCCGCCACGCCCTGCGCCCCGGCTGGACCCGAACGCTGGCGGTGCGCCGCACGGCGGCAGCCGTGCTTCTGGTGGCCGCGAGCGTCGCCTTCATCGCCGATCACCGCCAGGCCCCGGGGACCGCCACCGTCGTCGCCGCCCGTGATCTACGGCCGGGAAAGACACTGACCGCAGCCGATGTCACCGTCATCCGGATACCGGCGGAAGCTGTTCCCGACGGTGCCCTGCGGCTATCGGCCGACGTCCGCGAGCGCACCGTCACATCAATCGTCCGGCGCAACGAAGTCATCACCGACTCCCGGCTACTCGGGTCACGCCTCCCCGGGCAGCTGACCGGTGACCCCGACGCCCGTCTCGTCCCCATCCACCTCGCCGACGACGGCACTGCCGATCTGTTGGTGCCCGGCGACGTGGTGGACGTCCTCACCAAAGGCGGTCCGTCCGAGCCGCCGAGGGTCATCGCCGCCGGCGCCGTCGTCGCGCTGGGGTCGGGCCCAACCGGGCGACGAGGCGGGAACAGCGGGTCCCCGGTACTCCTGGCCCTCAACGCTTCGGCCGCACACCGGGTAGCCGCGGCGGGGCTGACGACGGCACTGACCGTCGTGATCCACTAGTGGAGCCTGCCGAGACAACCCCGTCCACCGGCAAACCCGTCCAACAATGTCTCAAAACGTGCACGAAACCACCTCGGTGCGGTGTCTTAGGCGATTTGTCGACAGAAACCTCTCAAGACTGGTTTAGGATTCCTTTCGATTGCTTGGGCTTTCGCAATCCGGCCTGCGTCAATACCGAGGGAGGGCTCGCAGTGCTCAAAGGATTCAGAGATTTCGTCTTGCGCGGGAATGTCGTCGAGTTGGCCACCGCGGTCATCATCGGTGCTGCGTTCAACTCGATCGTCGAGGCGTTCACGAAGCGGGTGCTTGAGCCGCTGATCAACTCGATCCCGGGCGGCGACCCGGCGAAGGCCGCTGAAGGCGTCGGCTTTTGCGTCGGCGAATGCCGCTATGCCAATCCGAACAATGCCAATCCGATGGATGCGCTGAACTACATCGACCTCGGCGCCGTGATCACCGCGGCCATCAATTTCCTCATCGTCGCCTTCGTCGTGTACTTCATCATCGTGCTGCCGTACAACAAGCTTTCCAGCCTGGTAATCGGCGATAAGGAGGCAGAGGCCACCGAAGTTGCGCTGCTCACCGAGATCCGAAACCTGATGGATCCCGAGGCCACCGCACGCGCCGAGGCCGAGGCGGCGGAGAAGGCGGACAGCGAAGCCCGAACCGCCCACCTCGAATACGCACCGTCACCGCCCGCCATCGCGCCGCTGGCCGGTGGCGAACCCCTGATCCGACCGAGCACAAGCAATCCCGCATCGGGCGCAATACCACGATGGGAACAGGGCGGCTACCCGACTGGAACGCAACGACCGGTCGCCGGTGGCGGCTACCCGACCGGATCGGTGCCACCGGTCGCCGGTGGCGGCTACCCGACCGGATCGGTGCCGCCCGTCGCCGGCGGCGACTACCCGGGCGCGCCGACTCCACCACCGGCCAGGGGCTACGCACCGGGCGGCGACTATCAGCCGCCGCCGTTCCCCGGCGAAGGCCCAGAATTCCCCGGGGAGCACCCCAGCCGGCATTCCCGCTGATCTCCCGGCCAACCACGGCCCGCCGTCGATGATTCGATGGCGGGCCGAGTTGCTCGTTAGCAGCCGATACCGACCCCGCTAGTCGAGGCGGTCCGCCGATGCCGCAGGATACGGCGTCATCTCGACAATGCGCGGTGCTTGCGCAGCGAGCTTCTCGTCGTGGGTGATCAGGATCGTGGTGCGCGAGCGGGCCAATCGCAGCATCGGCTCCAGCACCCGCTCGGTCGTTGCCGCGTCGAGCCCCGTCGTGGGCTCGTCGAGGATGAGTAGCGGGGTGTCGCGCAAGAACGCCCGAGCCATCGCGATCCGCTGTCGCTGCCCACCCGACAGGTTCGCACCGGCATCGCGCAGCTGGGTGTCGTAGCCATCGGGCAGACCAACGATGAAGTCGTGCGCATCGGCGGCCTGCGCCGCGGTGACGATCTCCGCGCGGGAGGCATTCGGGCAGGAGAAGCCGATGTTGTCGGCGATGGTGCCCCGGTACACCGCGATCCGCTGCGGCAGCAGGGTGATGTGGCTGCGCACCGCCTGTAGGCGCTCAGTGGACAGGTCGGTGTCGTCGATCAGCACCCGCCCCGAATCCGGGTCGTAGAAGCGCAACAACAGGTGGGTCACGGTGGACTTGCCAGAGCCGCTCGGCCCCACCAGCGAGACGAATTCGCCGGCGCCGATGGTGAGTGAAAACCCATCGAACACTCGCTTCCCCGAGTCGGGATAGGTGAAGCCGACATTGTCGAACACCACCCGAACTCCGCCGGCGGTGTGCGCTGGCGGCGCGCTCGGCACCGGCACCGGCGCGCCGGGATCGGTGTCAATATCGGCGTCGCCAATGGCGATCGGCTCATCGAGGACCTGCGCCACCCGTTCGGCACTGGCGGTCGCGGTCGTGATGGACACCGCGAGGCTGCCCAGCGACTGGATCTGCGGATACAGCTGGCCGAGATAGCCGGTGAGGGCGATCAAGCCGCCCAGCGTCGTGCGGCCGGTGGAGATCATCCACGCACCGATCACCAGCACACCGAGCATCACCAGCAGCTCGACCATGCCGACCGCCTGAGAGTAGAGCTCGCCGGCCTTGAGTTCGGTGATCCGGGCGCGCATCCACTCCCGCGATTGCGTGCGGACCCGGCGCCGGTCTGCGGGCCCCTGATTGTCTGCCTGGATGGCCAGTGAATTGTCGACTCCCTCGGCGACGAGGGCACTGATCTTGCCGTTGGCCACCCGTTCGCGCCGGGACACGCGCTTGAGGACCCCGCCGAACCATCGGGACACGACTGCCAGGATCGGGGCCAGCGCGAAGGCGACGAGGGCGAGTTCCCACTGCACCAGCAGCGCCGCCGTCGCGTACACCGCCACCGAGATGATCGCCAGACTCGCATCGACGACGGCCGACGACACCAGGTGCTCGGTCGACTCCACGTCACTGCTGTGCCGGGCGATGAGGTCGCCCGAAGGGTACTTGCGCCGCACATGCGGAGCCAGTTGCTGGGTTCGCTCGTACAGGTCGTCGCGAACGCGGGTCACCATGCGCTCCGCCACAATCCCGGTGGTCACCTCGCCGAAATACGATGCGGCCGCGCCGAGGATGGTGACGCCCACCCACGCGATCATTGGTCGCACCAGCGCCGCGAGATCTCCGGTCACCAGGACATGGTCGACAATATAGGCGAACAGGGCGATCGTGATCACCGTCGAGACCAGGTCGACGACCTGGAGGACGATCCCCACGATCAGGCGGCCGTACAGGCCGTGCATGTAGGGGCGGAACCGCCGGATCGCCGCCAAGACGTGCAACGGGGAGGCGGGCGGCACCAGCATTGCATCGGGCAGCGGTTCGCCGTCGCCCTCCTGCCAGCGCCGTCCGCCCGAATCTGGAGCCGTGTCGACCTCGGGCCCGGCCTCGCCGTCGTGGTCCTCGTCGTGGTCGGCCGGGACGGACGTCATTCGATTGCGGGCCATCTGATCCTCTGGGTTGACGGGAGCCCACGGTGCGGGAGACGCCGCACCCGGTGCGGGCCCGCAGCGCTCAACCGCCGGTGAACGTTCTTCCACCCTAAGGGCGGCCTCGGGGAAATGCTACGAGTCGCAAGCACTCTCACAGCAACACACAGCGGAATCCCAGCGTCCGGTACCCCGGGCGTCGGAGGTGTCAGCCGAGGCTAAAGGGCTTGCCCCACACGACGGCCTGCGCGCGCACCGTCTCGGTCTCCACCTCGACGGTGAAGCGGGCGCGGGCCGATGCGTAGCCGCCGCACCCGTTGACCCGGAAAGCCTCTTGGCTGAAGGCGACACCGCCGCGGTTGCCGCGGAACGTGAACTGGTTGACGTTGTAGTCGCGATAGTTGGTGTACTCGCCAGAGGTGGTTTGGATGATCGGCACCCACCCCGCCTGACCGGGGCCGAGGTGAAGCGTGGTGCCGCTGTTCGCGAGAGTCCCGCTGAACGTGGTCGGCTCCACCCCGCCCGAGTTCCCGCTGTCCATCCCGGAGATGTTGAGCTGGCAGCCCACGACATAGCCGCCGTAGATGGTTCCGCCGCGCGCACCGCCGCCCACCGTGGCGACAATCTTGCCCGAGACCCACACCTCGCGGCTGGTCGGGACATTCGCAACGTTCCCCGTGTGGTGCTGCGCGGACTCATCGTAGAGCCGGGCGGTGACGGTGGAACCATCGACGAATTTGCGGGAGATCTTCCCGCCGGGCAGACGCATGGCGTCGGCGTTCGGTGCGGTAACGGCAAACGCGGTGAACGCAACGGCCGCCGCCGTACCGAGTGCGGCGACACGACGTGCGGTGATCAAGGGCGATGTCATCTCGTCAATAATCCTTCGTGGAGGGGGGTCAGCCGATGCTGAACGGCGCGCCGTAGAGGGTGGACTGGATGGCGCCGCTCTCGCCGCTGACGGTGCCGCGGGCAGTGCTGTACCCCTCCGAGGCGAGGACCTTGATGAACGACCGCGCCTGTGCGAAGCCACCGCAGCCCTGCACGGAGATCTCCACGCCAGAGAGCTGGAGGCTCACCACCTTCTTGGAGAAGTTCTTATGGAGGGCCTGGACGACCTGGACTTGCCCGGGGGCGAGGGGGAAGGAGATGTTGCCACTGATGATCGGCAGGACGCCCGGCAGACCATTGGCCGCCGACGTCCCGGTTCCGAAGAGGCCACCGGAGATACCCACGTCCAGGCCACCGACATTCACCTGGCAGCCGACGAGGTAGCCGACCTGGACGCTGCCTCCGCCGCGGTTGATGCGCGCAGTGTAGATGCCCGAGACGCGCGCCGAGCGCGCGAAGCCGTTGTTCGCCTCACTGGGCTGGGCGTACGCCGACTCGGCAGTGCGCTTGAGAGTGACAATCTGCCCGTCGATGCCGGTCGAACGCTTCGACCCGTTGGGCAGTGCCATCGCCGGCGCGCCGCCCGCGCTCGATAGCCCGACCGCCACGGCCGCGGCAATTGCCGCGGCCACGTATCGCCGCAACGACGTAGACGTCGCCCTCATCACATTCCCCTGTCGTGGCCTCATCGCAAAAAATCTCATCGAGACCGTATCATTGCCCGCCCACCCTGCGCCCATCAGCCCCTGCGCACGCGACGAATCGGACCCGCTACCCGTGGTGCGGCGGGCGGTTGCGCTCATACCACTCGCGGGAGCGGCCGCTGCTCGGCGGACCGCTGCGCTCATCGGTGGTCGTCGCCGGCAAATCATCGCCGAATACCTCGGCAATCCGCCGGCGCCGACGCCAGCCCGGATCCGCGTCACCAGCTGCTTCGACATCCGCCATCGGTGCCCTCAAAACTCGGTGATGTCGGCGATCAC
Organism: Gordonia sp. UBA5067; assembly: GCF_002414845.1. Taxonomy (GTDB): domain Bacteria; phylum Actinomycetota; class Actinomycetes; order Mycobacteriales; family Mycobacteriaceae; genus Gordonia; species Gordonia defluvii. The sequence goes on from NZ_DIAX01000051.1 coordinate 64,430, forward strand.
CTGATGCGCAAGCATGGTGACCGTTGCCATTCCGTCGCGCACCGCGGATCGGGAATCAGCCAGGTTGACCACCAGCGTCTGTCCCGAAATCCCTGCGAGCCCGCGGGAGAGGCCGGCGTCGGTCGCACCCGCGGCCAAGCCCGACGACCGCACCGCTTCCTCAATGCCGGGCAACCGCCGGTCTAGGAGTGGCTCGGTCGCCTCCGGCGCCACGTCACGGGCCCGCACCCCGACACCGCCGACCGAGATGACGACATCGACACCCCCGATGACCGCGGTGTTGAGCGCGTTGCGGATCTCCACCTCGTCCCCGGATACGACGACCTTCGCGTCGACGTGAAAATCGGCCTCCGCCAGCAACTCCCCGACCAGTGCACCGAGGCCGTCGGAGTCCTCGTGGTCGTCGGCCACGACTATGACAAGCGCCCGGGTCGTCTGGACCCGATCGCCGACTGTGCCGGCGGACAGTTCACGCGCGGCCGCATCAGCAACCGAATCGTCACGGGTGGTTTCGTCGAACGCCGAGGTGGGCATCGGACTCCTTGGGGTAGGCGCGGATCAGTTGGGCGACAAGGTCTTGAGCTTGACACTAGTCGTCGCCGACTTGCCGTCCTTGCTGTACTCGACCTCGACGGTATCGTCCGGCGCGAACGACCGCACCGCCGCGACCAGATCGTCGGCACCGGAGATCTGGCGCCCCCCGAAACGGTGGATCACCGCGCCGTCGGGGATGCCCGCCGCCGCGGCCGCACCGCCGGGAACGATCTTCGTGACGCGTGCGCCCGACTGCGTGGCGTCGGTGGTCGAGGCCGGTCCAACCGAAACCCCCAGACTCGGATGCTGGGCCTTGCCGGTCTTGCGCAACTGGTCGGCGATACGCATCGCCTGGTCAATGGGGATGGCGAAGCCCAGGCCGATGCTGCCCGAGGCCCGCGTGTCGCCGTTGGCATCGCTACCGCCCAGCGTCGCGATCGCGGTATTGACCCCGATCAGCGCGCCCCGTGCGTTGACCAAAGCACCGCCGGAGTTGCCCGGGTTGATCGCGGCGTCGGTCTGGATCGCATCCATGACCGAGGTATTGTCCCCGACACGCGACGTCGACACCGGGCGGTTGAGCGCCGAGATGATGCCCGTGGTCACGGTACCGGCCAAACCGAGCGGTGAGCCGATCGCGATGACATCCTGCCCGACGGCCAGATTCTTCGACGAACCGACGTTGATCGGCTTCAGCCCCTGCTGGTTCTTGACCTGAATCACCGCGATGTCGGAGATCGGGTCAGCGCCCCGCAATTCGGCGGGGGCGCGAGTACCGTCGTGGAAAATCACGATGATGGTGGGGCGCGCGTTGGGCGACCGCGCCCCACCCGCCGACACGACGTGGTTGTTGGTCATGATCGTGCCGTCCGCGTCGAGAACGACTCCCGAACCCTCGCCCTCCTGGTTGCCCACGCGCACCGCGATCGACACCACCGACGGCAGAACCTGAGCCGCGACCTCCTGAACACTGCCCGGCGGCGCGGGGACATCCGCTTTCGGCGCTCCGTCGCGGTACCGGTCACCGCCCACTGACATCGGTTTGGAGTCCGATCCGGTGAGGTTGGCGCCCACGACCCCGCCGACCCCACCTGACGCGAGTGCCAGGGCGACCGCGCCGACGACCACCGCGGTCCGCTTGCCCCAACTGCCACGGACCTTGGGTGCCGGACTGACGTTATGCTCGCCGCCCGGGGCTCCGGTCGATCCGACCGCCCCCGGAGCGCCATACGATCCCGGCGACCCGACTCCGTAAGGGTTGGCCGGCGCGGAGCCGTACGCAGAATAGGACGTGGTCGTCGGTTGCGTCGTCGAGATCGTCGGTTGGTCGTCGGCCGGGAACGGCGATGCGGGCGGCCCGCCGTAGACCGGCTGCGGGGGCTGGTTCCCCGACTCGCCGCCGGTCCCGGCGCCACCCGGCGACTGCCACGGCGAGTTGGCGTTGGTGGGGGGTTGCGTCACTGCGCTGCCTCACTGTCTTGGTCGAAAAAGCCTATGCGTTGATGCACCCCTGCGTCGGCGCGCTGCACATTTGCGGTCCACACTACTGACGAACGACGACCGGCGGTGGTTCCACCGGGATCGGATGCCCCGGGAGCGCCATGGTGATCAGTGCGCCGCCCAGATGTGACTGCCCGGCGATCACCGTACCGCCGATTCGTTCGACGACCTGCCGCACGATGGCCAGCCCCAGGCCCGATCCCGGCATTGATCGCGCGGCGGCGGCGCGGTAGAAGCGCTCGAATACCAGTTCACGGTCCTCGGCGGGGATGCCCGGGCCTGCGTCGGCGACGGTCAGCACCGCGACGTTCACGGCCGTCTGGCGCAGCCGGACTTCCACACTATGGCCGCCGGGCGACCACTTCGCGGCGTTGTCCAGCACATTGAGCACCGCGCGGGAGAGTCCCGCCGACTCCCCGAACACGAACCAGCTCTCCGCGTCGACATCGAACTCGACATCGTTGCGCCGCCGACGGACCCGTTCAAGACTGCGATCGATGATGTCGAGCATGTCGATCTCCTCGTGCACGACCTCGGGCGCCTCCTCTCTCGACAGGTCCACCAGATCGCCGACCAGGGTGGACAACTCCTCGATCTGTCCGACGATGTCGCTGCGCAACTCGATCATGTCGGCCAGCGGCACCGTCGGCGCGCCGGGCTCGGCCGAGGCGATCAACAGCTCGACGTTGGTGCGCAGCGACGTAAGGGGGGTCTTGAGTTCATGTCCGGCGTCGGCGACCAGGCGGGCCTGTTTGTCGCGCGAGTTGGCCAGCGCGACGAGCATCGTGTTGAACGACTCGGTGAGTCGCGCGAGTTCGTCGTTGCCACTGACCGGGATCGGGTCGAGGACCTCGGTTCGGGCAACGCGTTCGGCGGCGCGGGTCAGGCGGGCCACCGGCCGCAGACCGGTGCGCGCGACGGTCGTGCCGGCGAGTGCGGCCAGTGCCACTCCCCCGCCGCCAACCACGAGCAGCACCCACGCGAGACGTTTGAGGACGCGTTCGGTGTGCAGCAGGTTCTGCGACATGATCAGGGTGTATCCGCGGTCGAGTTTGCGTGCCAGCACCCGCTGCTCACCCGCGGTCCGCAGACTCTGGTTGTACTGGCCGGGCGCGTTCACACTGCGCACGATCCGGCGTTCGGGCCCCTCGAACGGCACCGAGCCGACGAGGAAGGTCTGGCCGTCGGGACGGATCAGGGCGATCGAGATATTGGTTGAGAACACCGCCCCGGACACCACCCGCTGCGGGTCGCCGCGCAGCGCCCCGGTGCGCGACAACGCCGTCATCCCGTCGGCCCGGCTCTCCAACTGCCGGTCGACCTCGTTGTACATCGCCCGGTAGACGACGAAGTACGCGGCGGCGGCCATCAGCGACACCGACACCGCGACGACGGTCGCCGACAACAGGGCGACGCGCGTGGTCAGCGATGCCGAGCGGGTGAGCGCGAACGGCTCGCGCATCTCGCGGTGCGCGACTTCTTCACGATGGCGCTGCGACCACCGTCGCAGGTCGGACCAGAGGCTCAGGGCGGCGTCTCCCGAAGCACATATCCGACGCCGCGCACGGTATGGATCAGTCGGCGTTCACCCTCGGCCTCAGTCTTGCGGCGCAGATAGCCGACATAGACTTCCAGCGCATTGCCCGACGTCGGAAAGTCGTAGCCCCACACCTCTTCGAGGATCCGGCTGCGGGACAGGACTCGCCGCGGGTTGGCCATCAACATCTCCAGGAGTGCGAACTCGGTGCGCGTCAGGCTGATCGCCCGGTCGCCCCGGGTGACGTCGCGGGTCACCGGATCCAAGCGCAGATCCTCGAACTCCAGCGCCTCGGAGTCCTCCTCCTCCGGTGTCGCGCGGCGCAACAGGGCGCGCAACCGCGCAAGAAGCTCTTCGAGGGCGAACGGTTTGGCCAGGTAGTCGTCGGCGCCGGCATCGAGACCGGCCACCCGTTCGGACACCGAGTCGCGCGCGGTGAGGACCAGGATCGGCAGATCGTCGCCGGCCGATCGGAGGCGGCGGCAGACCTCGAGTCCGTCCATCCGCGGCATCATGACGTCGAGGAGTAGGACGTCGGGACGTTGCGCCACGACTTTTTCCAGCGCTTCGAGCCCGTCCCCCCCGGTGTCGACGGTGTAGCCGTTGAAGGTCAACGACCTGCGCAACGACTCGCGCACCGCACGATCGTCATCCACCACCAGAATCCGCATGACTAATTCTTAGCGCAGCACGGCTGAGAATTGGTGAAGGCCGACCGATCGGACCGCAACGAGTTACCCGGACAAGCGGCGGCCGGTGACGGCGTTGCGCAACTGGGCGACCGGCAGCACGATGATTCCCACCACCGGCTGGATCGCCGGCGTCAGCTACGGCGCGATCGTCTCGTCCGCGAGGCGGCGCAGCGCGAACAGCGCGATGAGCGTGACGATTGGCCCGGTCACAATGATGAACAAGCCACAGACGCTGTTCCCGACGATCCACACCATCCCGAGAAGCAGTGCAGTGACCAGGGATTCACCGAGATTCGCACGCACGAGTGCCGCGCTGGCCTTCATCGCTACCAGTGGCCCGACGCCGCGGTCGACGATGATCGGGATGGTGAACCAGAATAGAAAGACGACGATGACTCCGCCGACGATCACGATTGATCCGATCGCGACGGCGACAAGCAGGATCAGCGTTGCGGCCACCACCGATCCGTAGCGCCGCGGCGTGAAGAAGGAGCCGATACTCGTCAGCGCACCATTCGCAATGTCGACGACACCCCCGATATAAGCGCTCAGCGAGTAGGCGAGCAGGGCGAGGGCGACGAGCACTCCGAGAACGATGGCGACAATGCTGCCCGGCGTCAGGGACACTTCGACGACCTCGACGCCCGCTCGCCCGATCGTGGTCGTCCGCTGACTCAGCGCGAACGCACCGCCGATCGCCACGGCCGGCCCAACGGCCTGCAACAGCGTATGAACGACGGCGCCGCCGACCAGACCGACCGCATTCGACGAAAACTTGCTCAACGCCCAGGTGAACGCCGCGCCGATATTGAACGGCACCCCGTTTGGATCGGCATGGACGGCAGAGGAGACCGGCTGCGGCGGACTGGCGCCAACGTGCACCGGGTAGGCGTCCGAGCGGTGCGAAGTTTCGTCCGAGGGCAGGGGTTGCGTCATCGTCGAAGTCCTTTCGAGCAGCGGGCCGGGGCGGCCGGCCAACACCGAACCTACCCGGTCACCACACGCATTCGGGCCCCCGCCACGGCGGGGGCCCGAATACTGAAGATCGTGGCTACGGCGTAGCCGGCGCGACGTAGCCGCCGGTCAGTCCACGCCACGAGTAGGCCACCAGCAACGCTGCCACCGGGACGGCAACGAGCAGGCCGACACCACAGAGGATCGCACCGACCAGCACGATCACGATGGCGAGCAACCACACGAGGAGCGTCTGGCCGAAGTTATCCTTGACCAGGTTGAAACTAAGGCCCATCCCCTCGGTGGCCGAAGCGTTCCGGTCGACCACGGCAATGGTGGTGAAGTACAGGAACAGCGCAGCGATCAGACCCGGCAGGACGCACAAGATCGATCCGATGCCCGTGATGATACCGACGAGGATCGACGCGATGATCACATTTGTGACGTTGCGCGGCTGGAAGAAGGATCCCAGCGTGACGTGCTGGCCATCGGCGATCTGCAGGATGCCGTTCCAGTACGAGGCTGCGACGTAGCCGCTAAGCACTGCCAGAACGATATAGCCGAGCGCCATCACCAGGTAGCTGCCGACACCGTAGCTCGACGTCACCGCGAATGAATCGCCGTCGCTGATGCTCGAGGTATCACCCAACGCGGCGGCGATGAACTGGAACAGCGAGCTCACCACGCCGAGGATCAGGCCGAAAACGAGGGTGGCAAGGATCAGGGGCCCGACATTCTTGCCGAACTTGTTGAACGCCCAGCTGAAACCGTCACCGACACTGAACGGCTGACCCGCGGCCGGACCGGGCGGGTAGGACCCCGGGGGCGGCGGCGGGTACGAGCCCGGCGCACCGGGCGGGGGCGGCGGGTACGCGCCCGGCTGCTGGCCCGCAGGTGGGTACGCCCCCGGCTGCTGGCCGGCAGGTGGGTACGCCCCCGGCTGTCCCGGGTTGATCGGTTGCTGGCCCGGATCGAAGGGCGGTTGAGTCATTAAGGAGCTCCCCTATTATTCGTGTTGATACGGAACAGGCCCGAAACTACCAAATGTCGGCGGCGACACGCACGCCTTAGTAGCCAATCGTGATCCCGTGGAACGAAATGGCCGGAACGAAATGGCCGGAACGAAATGGCCGGAACGGAATAGCCGGACCGGCCGACCATCCCACCGGTCGAGAGGGCACCCACGGTTAGCTGCCAGAATATGGTAGAAGCAGCAGTGTTGCACTGTGATGACGCAATCGAAAGCAGGCACGCAATGCCCTCCATCTTCATTTCCGGTGGCGCCGCCGGCATCGGCCTCGCCACCGCGCAGCGCTTCGCGCGCGACGGGTGGACCGTGGGCGTCTACGACGTCAACCCGCAGGCCGTGGCGGCGGTCAAAGCCGACCACCCGGAGTTCATCACGGGCACCCTCGACGTCCGTGAACCCGCGCAGTGGGCCGAGGCGCTGACCGACTTCACTGCGCACACCGGCGGCGCCCTCGACGTGCTGGACAACAACGCCGGCATCCTTGCCGGGGGACGCCTCGATGCCATCTCACCGGAGGCCGTGCGGGCACAGATCGACATCGATGTACTGGGCGTCACGCTCGGCGCACAGGCGGCCTACCCCTATCTGAAGGTCACCCCGGGATCGCATCTGGTGAACATCGCGTCGGCGTCGGCCATTTACGGACAGCCCGACATCGCCACGTACTCGGCGGCGAAGTTCTACGTCGCGGGCCTGACCGAAGCCCTCGAATTAGAATGGCAGCGCGATGACATCCGCGTCGTCGCGATCTGGCCGCTGTGGGCCAAGACCGCACTGGCCGACGCCGACACCAAGTCGGCCAAGACGCTCGGCATCCGGATAACTCCCGAGGAGATCGCCGACCGGGTTTGGACGTCGGTGCACCCGAATACCGCCGACAAGCTGATCCATCGCACCCACTACTCGGTGGGCGTGCAGACGACGGTTCTCAACAACGCGAGCAAAGTTGTACCCAACTTCGTCTCACGCCTGGTGAACAAGGTAATCGCACAGCATTGAGCAAACATGCAGCAGGCGCCCGCACTGTTCAGTGCGGGCGCCCGGCAAGCCGTTCTCGCGTACTAGCGGCGGTCGATGTCGATCAGGCCGAGCTCCGCGGCCTTCACGAGGCGACGGGGAAGGCGCTGCGGCACCCCGTTGACCTTGACTTCCTGCAACACAGGATTGTCAGCCTTCCACTGCGAGCGGCGGCTGTGGGTGTTGGCCCGCGACATGCGGCGCTTCGGTACGGCCATGGGACTGCCCTTCTTTCACTCAAGTTCTTTGTCATTGCGCCAACATCCCCGGGTTCATACCCAGGTGGGCGCGCAACCCGACCAGAATACAGGGCAGGCACCACAACGACCAAAACGCGTGGTGCGGCGGCCTTAGGAGCCCGACACCGCGGCGATGACAACCCCAACCAGATACACCGCGATGACGACGCTGGCAATCGCGCCGAGCACGATTCCCGCGATCGCCATCCCACGACTGCCGCCCCCATCCAGTGGATTCCGATTGTTGTTCCGGAGGCTGACTATTCCGAGAATCAGCGCGACCGGTCCGGGAAGGCAGCACATCAGGCCAAGGACACCGCACACCAGTGCCGCGACGGCCAACCCGTCGGTCCCCGAACCCCGCACCGGGTATGCGGCATAGCCGTAGGCCGCCGAATAGGGATCCGGCGTAGCGGAGGGATACCCGGGTGTCGCGTATCCGCGTGCTGCCGCGGAGTAGTCCGGCGGTGGCGCAGTCTGCCCCGTTTGCGGCCCTGTGAACCCCGGCTGCGCCGCAGTGTATCCGGGCCCCGGATCGGGGTAACCCGGCGGCGGCGAGAATCCATGGTCCGGAGGGGACACCGACTTGTTCAGGTTGACCGGCGACCACTCATCGGGTGCCGCTGCGGCGGCCGAATCAGGGCGGGCGTTGGCATCGTTCCCGTCGGTCATATCCTCATTCTCTCCATGTCTGACGACATCTGGGTCTACCAGCCCGACGCGACGCCGACGGCAAACAGCACGATCACAACGATCGCGCCGAGCAACTGCAGAACACCCAACACGATTCCACCGATAGCCATGCCTCTACTCGCACCGTCGGGCACCGGATCGGCGTTAACCTGTTTGAGGGCGATCGCCCCAAGCACCGTGGCTACCAGTCCGCTGATAGCGCCGATAGCAAAGAAGCACACTGTCGCCACGGCGCCGATCAGGCCGACCGTCAACGATGCGACGGCCAAGCCGTTTGTCGACGAGCGCGCCACGTATGCCGGATACCCCTGCGGCCCGTACGCCGAGCCGTAGACCGAGCCGTACTGATCGGGATATCCCGCAGGAGGGCCGCCATAGCCCGGTTGCTGGGCCCCGTACCCCTGGGCCCC